>JBEKOO010000165.1:0-2682 GCA_049521655.1 Candidatus Korobacteraceae bacterium | reverse complement strand
CTTTCGTTTTCCGAACCGAATATCTCGGCTCCCAATGCAGGCGTCCTGCAGTTGATCATTCGACGGAAGTTTTCGCGGACGGCAGGTCGGGTTCCAGGATGATCCCAGTAATCCTGTGTGTCGATTAGGATCTGTTTTAGTGGCTCTCTGCAACGCATGAAATTGGCAGTTCCTCCTGGGCTGGCACGAGTTGAAGCAACTCCTCGGTTACAAAGACAGCTTTCCCAGGGACCTTTACCGTTGCTACAACAACCGTGTTGAGCTGAGGGCCGTGGAGCTGCGATAAACGCCGAGCCAAGCCGGCAAGTCCCAGGCCGTCGGCTGACGCTGGGTGTTTGGACATGTGCTTCGAGACGAGGCGCCGTATAGTCTTCCTCACGCCTCTCTCGCCTTGATATAGCATCAACGCCCGTCGCTGGTGTTCGGATGACATCTCACGCCAGAGCCACGCCCGGTGAATACTGACTTCTCCGTTTCGCAAGGCGTCCTGCAGGTCCGTACATGCAGTTGTCATCACTTGCTTGACCTTTGTCACGTTGCCGACGGACACACCTGCAGCAGCGGCAATTTCAGACCGCACGTCCACTCTTTCAGCTTCTGTCAATTTTGACGAACCCTTTATTCGGCCGCCGGCCATCTGATTCAGGCGTGCCCGCTCTCTGAACCACAACTCAAGGTCCAATGCCAGAAGTATTCGGCAAAATGCGTTGAGACCTTCAACCCGGCGGTGCCTGTATAGCAGCCCATGAAGAGCTTCATCCTCGCTCAGGTCGTACTCGATACACGTAACTGTCGCCCGGCCCTGTCGCCGAGCAATCTCCCAGCGGCAATAGCCATCAATGATCGTGCGGTTTCTTGTGATCATCAGCGGCTCGTCAAACGCGAACTCCCCTCGTTCGGCAAGTGCAGACAATCTCGACGGAGAAACCGCGAACCGATGTCGCTCGTAAGCGGCGTGTGGGCGGAGCTCTTCGACGCGACAAGTCACAAGCCGGTTCGGTTGCGACCCGTCGTCACTCGATTTGTCTCGATGAGGTTCCATGGAGTTATGCGGTTGTTCTGCAGTGCCCGCGTCAAATACCAGCGCAGCCCGAAAAGTGAAAAGGGCCTGGAGCGAAGTCCAGACCCTCTCGACGAATACGATTGTGAAGTTTGTTCTTAAATGCCGACGTGGTTCTTAAATGCCGACGTGGCGAACCCGCCGGGCACCGCAATCCTCACTGTGGGGGGATTTTGTGGGGCCAGCATTGTCGCGCCTTGTCACTAAAGGACTTATGGTGTCACCTTCCGCACGAGCCGCGCTATGTGGGTACTTTCTTTGTTGCGAGGGGATAGTGGCCCTTTGTCCCGCCTTCACCGGATGGTGACATTTTTCCCTCGCACTCCGCACTCCACACCGCACTCCGATAACGGCTGCGGTAGGCTTCAATCGGCTGTATAGGCTGCTACCCGCTCCAGCAGATTGTTTAGGTTACGGTGTATTACGAGGTTCGAATCCCTGTCTCTCCGCCACGTAGTCTCAAGTGCAGAGAAATTCTGCTGCATTGCTCTTGAAATATGCGAAAAAGGCCGGCTTTTCGCGGTATTTCCTCCACCAACCGGACCAGAGAAAATTTGGCCCTGAGCCGGTTCGCTCCTGTTGCAGCGGTTTTTCTCCGGAGCCTCCATTGGTAGTCCCCTTTCAAGAACCCGCTCAGGCGAATGTCTAGCGATCACAAAGCGAACACAGCGCGAAAGCCAACTTGACTTTTGCTTTTACTCAGCACTGCTTTTTCCCAGAAGGGCGTTTTCTCCGGATCTATCCGATGAAACCTCCTAAGGCTGACTCCTGGGGAACTTCGCGGCTCTGCGGCACCGAAGCACGCAGCTTTCGCATAACTTCAGGGTTGCCCGTGATTCGCCTGCGATCATAATCTTCACCTTTTATTGGCAGATGGTGGAAGAGTAGCCGTTACGTAACTCATTACGGTACGCTCGCGGACCAGGTTTCTTTCAATCGGAGTCTTTCGACTCCGGGATAGCACAGTGGTGCTTCCGCAGGCGCTGCGCTCGCGGGCGCTATTCCAGAGGTACATGGCTGCGTAGGCTCGCCACGGCCGCCAGCCTTCGGAGCGGAGTTCCAGATCGCGAGCACATCCCAGATTCAGTGCGCGCAAAAGACCCAGGTCACCCGACGGAAATGCGTCGGGCTCCCCTAGCGCTCGCATGCCTACGTACTGCGCGGTCCATTGTCCAATGCCCGGTATCTCGCATAGCCGGGCGAGGAAAGCGTCGGATTCAGCAATGGCTTCGAAGCTGATGCGCCCATCGCAAACCGCACGGGCAAGAGCTCTAATGGTCTCGGCGCGCGCGTTGGTCAATCCCACGCTGGTAAGCTTGGCGTCGGCAAGTGTCTCGGGAGAGGGAAAAAGATGAGCCAGCTTACCAGTCGCGGAGAAAGGTCGCCCGAACGCACTGACGATTCGGCCTGCCAGAGCCGTCGCTCCCTTCACTGTGATTTGCTGGCCAAGAATCGCTCGTGTAGCGAGCTCGAAACCGTTCCAGCAACCCGGCACGCGCAGACCCGGAACACTCTCGATTCTTCCCGCCAGGGCTGGGTCGGTTCGTAACCGGGCCGCGATGGGCTGCCAATCGGCACTCAAGTCAAACATCCGTCGTATCCGCTCGATAATCAGGAAGAGC
>JBEKOO010000164.1:0-2869 GCA_049521655.1 Candidatus Korobacteraceae bacterium | reverse complement strand
TGCGTCCGAAACAATCTCGGCGTTTGGCACTTTGACGGCAATGTCTGCGTCCCACTGTATCTGCCGCGCAAGGTAGACCTCTCCCATCCCGCCGCTGCCCAGAAGGGTTTTGATTTGGAGGTTGCCCGCCACCTCCATATTGGGCTCGAACCGAGGACCAGTCTTTGCGATGGTCGGGGCCGGTTTTGCAGCGGATCGCAACACCGTGCCTCCGGCATGGGGACTGGGCGGCTGTTCCGATCGCGATGCAGGCGCGTCCGGAGGTCTCTTCTTCCCGCCCAGTTTCTCCAACCAATTCATGCGTTGCCTTCTTCAACGTTTTGTGATGGTACGCTGCCACCGTTCTGGACATTAGATCGCAAAGAGGGCTGAACCTCGCAGAGAATCGCTGTGATGTTGTCGAATCCACCAGCGGCTTTGGCACGATCCACCAATTGCGTCGCGAGTTGGCGCATAGTGCCGTCTGATGCCAGAGTCGTTTTAATGTCGTCGTCAGAGAGTGCCTCCCACAAACCGTCAGAGCACAGCAGGATACGATCGCCAGGATCCAGCCTTGCGGTATTGACCTCAGGGAACACTCCTTGTGGCATGCCGATTGCTTGTAGGACTTCGTTCTTGTTCGGATGTACGCGGGCCTCTTCGGGCGTCAACTCACCCGCATTAACAAGCGCTCCCACGGTTGAGTGATCGTGCGTGATCTGGCACAATGCGCCTTCGTGCAGAATGTAGAACCGTACATCGCCCACGTGGCAGGTTACTAGTCCATCGCTGACGTAGCCGAGAGCGAGCGTGCATCCCATTTCCTTGCCGCTCTCTCTCTTCCGGTTCTCTTCCCAGACCCGCGTGTGCGCAGACGTGACGGCATCTAACAGTAGCGGACCAATGCAGCCCTTCGTGGCTGTCGATAGCCGCTCCAAATTCAAGTGCTCCACGATTGCTTCAATGGCCAAGGCGGCAGCAACGTCGCCGGCTTCATGCCCCCCCATCCCGTCGGCCACGACAAACCATATGCAGTCAGGCGAGATGTAATACAGGTCCTCGTTGTGATCCCTGACCCGACCGACGTCCGTTATGGCGCAAATATGCGGTTGCGGAGAAAACGTCGTTCCCTTTGCCGCCCGACCGGCAGACTGGAAAGATGATTCACTCGGCGTCTGATCCGGTGTCTCACGCAGGGGTTTGCGATGCAAAAAAGTTTCCCAGAGCCAATGCATTGGTTTCCTCAAAGGGCTCCCCTCAGTGCGGTCTGGAACTCGCCGGCGGAGTGGTAGCGTTCATCGGGATTCTTCCGCACCGCCTTATCGACGACTTCAGCAAGCCTCTTCGGGATCGATGCATCCCTGGCACGTATCGGAACTGGTGTTTCACCCAGGATGATCTGGAAGGGGTGCGCAATTCGATTCACACGCATAATCCAAGCAAGCGCATCCTGTGGTGATTTCCACTCTTCAGGCTTCTGTTTTTGAATCTCAAGGATTTCTCTCGGAGTTGGAAAATCGAAAGTATACCTGCCGGTCAACAAGTAGTAGAGGGTGACACCAACGGCATAAAGGTCTGCGGGTTCGCGCACTTCAGCAACATCTTTGATCTGCTCAGGAGGCATGTACATCAGCGTCCCCATTCCTGTATTCCTCTTTGTTATCCGTGTCCCTCCAGCTCGACTGTGGCACTTCGCAAGCCCGAAATCCGTCAGCTTGACTACGTCGGACTTGTCCTCCGACATGCGGATGAGTATGTTCTGCGGCTTAATGTCGCGGTGGACAATCTTCTGCTGGTGGAGATACCCAATTCCATCCAAGACCTGCTGGACAATCTCAACTGCTCTGACTGTGGAGAGCTTTCCGCCCGATTTCTTGACGAGATTCTCGAGATCCCCGCCAGCCACGAACTCGGTGACAACAAACGGTCCGTTCTTGTGGGCGCCTGTATATAGGCAGCGAACGATGTTGCTATGTACGAGGGACTGCATAATACGGCTCTCACGCTCGAAGCGTTTCACCGCCATTGAGTCCTTGATTTCTTTCATTTGCTTGAGGGCGAGCAGTCGTCCTGTTTTCGAGTGGTGGGCCAGATAAACCACTCCCATTCCCCCCTCACCGATTTGGCGCACCAGGGCAAAGTCGCCTATCGAGGTATTGCGGACCTGGTCGTCGAAAGGGAGGCACTTTTCGCATGAATATGCCACTATGTCTTCGAGATCCGCTGCCCGACCGTCACTGTTCGCCTTGCCGGAAACATCAACCTTACAGAAGATGCAACGGGTAGTTTTCTTGTAGATCGCCTGGCCGGGTGCTGCCAATTGCGCTCTGAGGCACTGCTCGCATATTTGGGGAATCTCAGTATCAGGCAATACTTCGATTCTTTGACCGCATTTAAGACAGTTCACCTGAGGAAGTGGCGCCTGGACTCCGGTCACTGTGACCTTGAAGCGGGTGTAGCCGAGTTCCAAGATATCGCCGTCTTTGAAGTCTGCTTCCTGAATAGGTTGGTTGTTCAGCAGAGGCGGATTTGTGGCCCCAAGATCGCGAACCCTGCAACTAGGCGGGCACACTTCAAGGTAGACGTGGCGTCGGGAAACATATAGATCGTCTTCCGGAAGTCTGAAATCTGCATCCTCGGCACGCCCGATGATGAAACCCCGCGGCTCGGAAAACTCCATGACGGTTCCCACACCTGGGCCAGCGATCACCGTGAGCGAGACTTGCATGGCTATTTCCTCAAGCGCTTAATCCTTCAATCTTGTTGGCGCAGTCAATACATATTGCCTTGCCGTTCTTCTCGGTCATGCATTGTTTGCACTTTCCGATTCCACAATTCGGACACAGTTCCGTGGCCTTCCATGCAGGATGTGCAGGACAGAACTCACTTC
>JBEKOO010000163.1:0-12273 GCA_049521655.1 Candidatus Korobacteraceae bacterium | reverse complement strand
GCCAAAAGTATATAACTTAATAGACATTGGCAGAGGTAAGGAACTGTTATTTTGAACATGTAAGGTTGTGGTAATAACAGATCCAGGTTTTGAATTTAATACTTCTGAAACAGGGGAAGTTGTAAGACTAACATTTTCACCTGCTGCCGAAACTCTGTAAGGAACTAATGGGAACAAAGAAATTATAATAACTACAGCAACACTTAGTTCCACCAATAGCGGGACTCTCTTCATATAGTTAGTATACCTCACTAAAATTGCGCTGCAGCAGAGAAAGTTAATAATTCTTGATAGTCGTTGGCAGCAGGGTCAATATTGGCTGATTTGGCTTGAAGTTCAATGACACTACTACCGGATTGAACTTCTTGTGACGTTGTTAATATCTGATGGGGAGCATTTGAATCTATGCCTACATTATTGGCGGTACCGTTATACGGACTAACAAGACTAAGCGGTCCACCAGAGCTTTGGGTTGCACTAACCCCTTGTAAACCAAAACCTTCTGTTAGAGACGCTAAATTACCTGATACTCCGGCAATCGTATAACTTTTACTGGGACTATGTAGACCGCCGTATTGCCCAAATACAAAAACATTTGCTCCAGATTCAGCATCGGTTGTTAGAGAAGCAGTAATATTTGTGCTGCTAGTTATAACAGTCCCTGCCGTTAGGCTACCTAGATTTGAAGATGTGGGAGATATAGAGAGAGATATTGAAGGCGTGGTAGTTGTAGCCGTAGCGTATGGTCCATATTCGGTATTTGTAAAAAGTCCTTCCAAAGCAGCTACTTTAACTTCGTACGTCGAACTGTTACTTAGACCTGTCATATATGATCCACTACTGCCACCCCAAGCTGTATATGTTTGATAAACTGGTGAACCACCTAATACCCCAGTAGCTTGGACATAATTAGTTGTCGTAAAACCGTTATTAGATACGGCAATAGCATAGGTTGTATCAGTAGGCAAAATGCCGACATTTATAGTAAATTGCAACTCATTATAGTAAGTGCCGGAACCATTAGATAAGGTCGGCGCTAAAGGAACGTTTAACTGTTCGGTTTGAACAGCTCCGCTGTGTACGGTATAGGTTGTACTATTGGCAGTGCCGGATATCTCACCGGCGTTAGATTGGGCCTTATAAGTATTTGATGTTGCGCTATTTGTTCCGCCTGGTCCGATACTATAACTATTAAGCATGTAGGTATTACTTGCCGAAAAGGCAGCAAATAACATCATACTAATCCCGAGAAAAGTTTTTATTCCCCACATGGTTCCTTTATTTTAACTAAGTGTTTACAAGCATGCAATTTGCTTATGATTTAATAAGGATTTTGGTGCGCATCCCGGGATTTACCTGGAAATCGCTCTACCCTAGTTTAATACATTTGAGTGAAAAGTTAGAAGAACTCGGGCTAATAGAAATTAATGGTCAGATAGTTTTGCTTCAGGACGAGGAGGTTAATAATGTTTAGCCCACTTAACCGCCACACTCCGTCGAACGAGTTACTTAGCTCTAAACTCTTTAACGAGAGCACATTTTACGATACGTTTACTAAAGATCTGAACGATAGCTTACATGAGGTAATTATTGAATCGCCGTTCATAGCTCATCGGCGTTTGGCTCAACTATTACCTACATTACATAAACTTAAGGATCGTAAGGTAAGAGTAGTCGTCAATACCCGTGACCCCCAGGAACATGATGATGAGTACTTACGCAACGAGGCCCACCAATCTATATCTAGCCTGCAACATCTAGGGGTACAAGTACTTTTTACTGTTGGCCACCATCGTAAGTTAGTCATTATTGACCGGCACATTCTCTATGAGGGAATCTTGAATGTACTATCTCAGAACCATAGTAGTGAAGTGATGCGCAGAGTTGAGTCAACCCAATTGGCTTGGCAAATGGTTAGGTTTGTTGAAATTGATAAATTTCTAAACTAGTTGGGCTATACTGAAATGAGTATGAGCGGATTTGAAATAACCGATAATGACGTAGCAGCCGTGACGCGCTGGCTTAAGATCTTTCATCCAGAGGATGCTAACCTAGACTTTGCAAGGGGTATGCTTGTTAACATAAAACTTGGCTATCGACATGTGGGATGGGATGACCCAGATCAATTAGAAGATTATTATGGGGATTACAAAAATAGGTCAGATGATCAAAACGGCAAAACGTCCGACGAGTGAGCGCCGAGAGCAACTACTACTTTCTTCAGCATTTTTATTGATGGGGTAGATATGGCTTGCTCAAGCTTGGCATAATAATTTACGTTTATACCAGCCTTTTTAGCTACTTCCAGCTGAGTCATGTGCTTATCTAGGCGAATGTTTTTTAGCGCTTTAGCAATATCGAGAGTCAATTTATCTGTCATGTCTGGTGTATTTTATCATACTTATACCACATACATCTGGAATATCAAACTTGGTTGGAGCCCGATATTTTCGCAGAGTTATAAAAGAATTTCTACGCACCGGTACCGGCATTATTATTAATATATTTCGCAAACTCTCTTCCGGTCGGAGATACCCACACATATAAAAAGCTTTTTTGGTCATACTCTCTTATTACTGGACCGCTTTTTGTTCTATCCTCGTGCAATAAGCCAAAATAGATTAAGCGGCTAACGGCGTTAGGGTCTTGTTGAAGCATAAATGATTTTAGCTCTCTGTTCGCATTGTTAACTGCGTCTTTCGCTTCCTCTTCTAGGGCAATACGGAGTACTTCTACGTCAGACATACGAACACGACTCACCAAATCCGTCATTTCTTCTAGCGGATAATCCAGCAAGTTTGGCGCTTTTACATATCCTTGTAGTACTTTCTGAAGGATTAATCGTTTATTATCGTTCCGTTCTCTGATGTATTTCTCCAGGAGTAAAACAAAACCATCTTGGAAAACTTTGTCACCAAGAACAACAGGAGGAAAGTCTGCAATATTATCTTGAACATGTTTCACTAATTCCTTGGCTCTATATAGCCGCCTCACAATAGCAGGACCAAAGTATGCTGACGCCATACTAACGGCAATACCTAAGCCTGGATCAACGGTGGTTGCGTACCCAATTACTCCTACTATTCCAGCATTAGTAGCTCTTTTTATCTGGTCAGCGTTGGGTTTCTTCACGTTCATACTAAATCAATTTATAAAATATATAAGTTAGCACATTGGTGTGAATTATATAAATAACGATGCCTCTAGCCCGACTTCTCGAGCATGATTTTCTTTTGGTGCTTACTCGCAATAGTCCAATCAATTATTCTTTCATGCGCAAGTCTACCGGCTAAAATATCCGCTCCAATGCCCAATGCATTGCTAAATTCTCTAATTGAAGCATTGGAGTAATCACCCTTGGAAATGAATAGATTATATTTCTCTTTTGGGATTAGAACATCCCTTGCATAACGGTCCGCTTCAAGCTCCTCTTCGCCAGAAGTCAAACTAGGCTTATCCCAATTAATGTAACTCTGCTTTCTGCTATGTAATATAAGGTGAGCTGCTTCATGGAAGAATGTAAACCATAATGCATCACTTCTTTTATTCTTTTCACTCAGTTGTATTAATGGTTTAGATGGAGCAACCCATCTAGTTGCGCCATTGATATAGCTCTTTGAAAAATAAGGCGTAAACACTAACGACACCCCGTTTTCGGCACATATATTAACTAGCTTCTTTGAAGAAGCATGAATTGGTTCCTTTGTGAGCTGTCTAATATCCTTTAACGATACAGAGAATTTACTAGCATCGAAATTTGTCTTTACCGCTTCACTCTCGTACTGTTTTTCGCCAAATCTTAACCACGCGGCAACACAATACTGGTCTGGTTCATCTGTACTATTTCTGTATTTCACGGGGTGGTAATTATTTAAAAGTAGCTGCAAAGATGGAACACCAAAATAATTCAATATGTTTTTGTAGCGTTCTTTAGGCTTTAGCGTTTTAGCAACCAGATCCCACCTTTGGAGATTGTTATAACAGTAGCGGAAATCAGTCAAAATATTTTTCTCGGTCTCAAACTGCTCATTCATTTGGTCTTTTATGCTAAGCCGAGACATTATCATATCGTAATTTGCCTGGAGCTTGAGCCATGTCTCTGCAGGTGTATCCAGCACAAATTCCAGCCTCATAGCCATGTTGATAGTTAACGATACATCACCGTTAAGCAGCTCACTCATGTGCTTTTCACTAATGCCGAGGCGACTAGCAAGTTGCTTTTGTGTAATCCCACGATCATTAAGAATATCACCCAAAATTTCACTTGGATGTACCGCATGATTTGTAGCTTGTGTGTAGTCGGTCATTTGTGATAATCCTCTACGTTTATTATTTCCATTGCCTCTATCTCTTGCGGTGACCGAGTGGACCGATCAAGAGGTGTAAGGAGTAAGCTACAGCCTTGGGCGAGTGGTATAGAAAACTGCCACTGCCGGTTGCCTTGTAGCCAATGTGCATTATTGTCAAAACTCATCAGGTGGGCTAGGTTCTTGGCGGCGTCGAGCAGTGCTATCTTGCGATGTAGTTTTCTTGCGATCTGCTTACCGAATGTCTCAGTTGCAGCATGTAGATCATGGCACGCCTCTTTTACCTCCGCAGTCCTGTAAGTTATTATCATTATAAGCCTTACCAAAGTAATTTTCAAGTTTTAATTAACCTCATGGGTTAATGAAAGTGTAGCATGTTTTAAGCCTGAGTCAAAGTTTTACGAATTAAAATTTAGAGAACGCTACTAAAAACGAAACTTGTCATTTACAATAAATTGTTGCTTTAATAACTATTATCTGCTACCTTACAATTAGTAACACCTTACAGCGGTGGGCGCGGGGAGTTCCAATGCTTGTGGCAGCCACCCATCTAAACTTTATCCAGCATTACTTGCTCGGTACTTCACGGCTGTCAGAAATCTTTAATATCCCGATTATAGTCATTGGCGGCTCACTCTTTGTTTATTGGATTATTCTGCCTATCGTTAGGTTAGTGCTGGATGTTTTAGACTTTAGGCGGTTGCGGGATAGACGGTTAGTTTTTCTGGAGCTGACACCGCCCAGCTATAGCACAAAAACACCACTAGCTACTACCCAGCTGGTAGACACCTTTCATGGTATGCTTAACAGCCTGACCCGAACAGAACGGCTGCTGAGACGTCAACACGTCTTACCGCTGGAAATAGTGGGCGACCGCCCAAACGGTGTTCGGTTCAGGGCGGCGCTTGATCCTAGAGATGTGGAACTGTTTGAGCAATTAGTCATCCCATATCTACCGCATATCCAGCTCAGAGAGGTTAAGGACTATCTAACAGCTGAGTTAAACGGTAAACCCTATAAGGTATTAGAATTTACCCAGAGTAACCATGCCGGCTACCGTTTAGCCCCACACGAGAACTTGCAACAGCATGATCCGATGACTTACTTAGCTTACGCCTTATCTAAAGCCCAAGAGGGTGAACTAATAGCCGTACAGTTAGTACTGTCGCCAACTTCCAGGAAAACTGCTAATAAGATCCGCAGCCAGCTGTTGCCAGGTAGTGAAGGCAGCTCTAGTCATGAGTGGTGGCACTATCCCTTCATTATCCTGTGGGGCCTGGTTAAAATGGCTTTTAACATCTTTGGGGCAATCTTAGAGATGTTCGGTGACGAATTTTCGGGGATAAGAACAAGCTATAAATCTGAATCAAACTACCGGTATAACCAACAAGCTAGGTATCAAGCTAATCCCAAGATTACACAGGCCATTCAGGATAAACTGGCTGAACAATTATTTAACGTAGATATTAGAGCTTTAATCGTCGGGCCGGACTGTGACAAGCGGGCCCAAGGGCTAATTAACGCACTGTATATGTTCCGAGTGCCAGGTTACCAAGGGCTTCATGTCAGGAGGAACCGATTGTTTCGGGATCGTAGAGAGCAGCATAAGTTAAACTCTTTCCAAAAGCGTTTACCGGCTATGCTAACCCGTAATTCATCGATTCTAGGAGCTTCTGAAGTAGCAGCTCTGTATCACTTCCCTTATGGAGAGCATATCCAGACCGAAGACATGGTAAGCTCAATCACCAAGACTATGCCAGCCCCGCTGGCTATGAAGCGACGTAGCGATGCCGGAGATTATGACGTTATGCTTGGGTTAAACAAACACCATGGCAGTAATACGGTAATTGGCTTAACGGCCAAAGAACGAGAAAAGCACGTTTACCTGATTGGCGGTACCGGCAACGGTAAGACTACCATGTTGGAATATGCACTGCTGCAAGACATTAATAACGGCAAAGGCGTAGCTTTTATTGATCCGCATGGTGATGCGGCTCAGAAGCTACTCCGCCACATCCCAAAGTCCCGTATTAACGATGTGGTGTACTTAAACCCACTGGATATTAAGTATCCGATGGGGTTGAACCTGTTAGAGCTACCCGAAGGGCTTGACGAGGATGAGTTGGCCCTGGAAAAGGAACGAGTAACTGAAGCGGCCATATCGGTACTTAGAAAAGTCTTTGCTGATGATGATGCTAATGCCCATAGAATTGAAGCTATATTTCGTAATGTTATCCTGACTGCTTATACGGTTGAAGGAGCTACCTTGTTTACGGTTCTAAAGCTGCTTAGAAATAGTGATTATAGGAACAGTGTTATTAGCAAGCTCGATGATGACTACCTAAAAGACTTCTGGCGGGAAGAGTTTGGAAAAGCCGGCAATATGCAGCGGGTCAGTATGAGTAAAGGCTTAACTCATAGGATAGATCGGTTTAGAAGCTCTGCGCCGGTTTATAGGATGATGAGCCAAAGTAAGTCAACCATTAGCTTTGAGGATATTATTGATTCCGGCAAGATCTTAATCTGCAACTTTACTACCGATATGGGTGAGGATACCTCGACACTATTTGGTACTACCGTGCTGGCTAAACTGAAGATAGCCGCTGAGCGAAGATCAAAGCAACCAGCAGAAGAGCGCCGGCCGTTTTATGTCTATGTTGACGAGTTTCAGAACTTTGCTACCACACCATTTGTAAAGATGCTATCTGCTAGCAGGAAATACAAACTATTCTTAACCATCGCCGAGCAATCTACCGCCCAGCAAGAAGAACAACGGCTAACCGAGGCCATTCTAGCTAACGTAAGTACTATTGTCTGCTTCGGTTTGGGCAGTACGGCTGATGCTAGGCTACTTGAGGACAAGTTTGAACCATGGATAGAGCGTCGCAATTTACTTAACCAGCAAGCATATAGCTTTTACATACGAGTTAAGGCGGAAGAGCCGATGGAGCCGGTATCCGGTGAAACGATCGTCGTATCAAATGAACAAGGCAGCGAGGAACGAGCAGATGAAGTGATTGAAGCCTCAAGGAAAGATTATGCGACTGAATATGTGAAGCCAAAAGCTAAGGCAGTGTCGGGCCAGGCTAATGATGAGAACATATCAAAGGGACAACTAAAACCGGCGAGGGTGGTTAATCAGGGGTCTCTGAAGCATAAACGAGCCCAAAATGTCGTTTCTACTTAGAATAATCTACCAATCTCAACAGCGACTTAATGCTGAGGCGTTTGGTCAGTAACCACACACTCAAACCTTGGATTATTAAAAGTCTCTTATAATTAAATGACTTTTTTTACAACCTGGCCATAACTTACCTTACCAATTAAAATGGATAGGTTTTTGACTTTATTAAAATTCAACCACAACTGCATCTAATTATCAGACAGAAGGCGTTTTACTTTCCCTCTTATATTGTCCCGAATAGCTACCATACGCGTTCTGGCCTCGACAGTAAGTAACGAGGTATGCATTACGGCGTTTCTTATAGGAGTAAATTGTTTTTCGTCTTGGTGTAGCGCATCTGCATCACCTCTTCCTGTTGGTTCCGCTATATCAATTAGTGGCTCCATATCTAAGTAGAATAAGTCATTGTCGTCTGTACGGATATCAATAGCAAGGTTTCCCTGCCGCTTTTTATCAGTTTCACTCCTCCTGCGTTTGGCTATTTGATCAAGGTCGTTTTGCTTCCCAATCGTAAAACCTTTGTGACCAATGTACTTCCTCACTAAATTTTCTGATACAAAACAATCAGCGTAAGCAGTAACATTAAACTCTGCATCACTAGATGATTCTTTGGCCCATTCATCAATCTTCCCCTGGGTTTCGTCAGGTAGCTCTTTTTTAAAGTCTTCCACTGTTTCGTTAAATAATTTAGCAGAAGCTCTATCACGTCTAGACTTCCGAGCTGTATTATCGTCATCACCATCTTGTTTATTTTTTAGACGCCATGCGTCCCATTCGTCATATATTCCGTTTTTATCTGTAAGTACACCGTTCAATAGACGTAGTAAATCCCTAAACAATTCATCATCCGCCAGTACACCTTCACGACTACTTGTAAATCTATCCTCACTATTACCATCATCAAGAGCGTTGTAATGTATTTGGCCATAAACGTAACTTTCAGGAATCCTGGCACTTGGAATATGCTTGATAATATTACTTTCCCTCAATCGTCCGTTAACAAAAAGATCAACACCAACTTTCTCTCCACCTGTTCCAAATATTTTCAATTGGCTAGGTCTATTCACTGATGCTATAAACCCGCTAACGTTTGGTATTTGCAGTAACTGTTTTTGTTCGATAACCACAGTTTTAAGAGCATCTATATAAGGATCTTCGTTAAAGTTTAGCTCCCATAAAAATTGAGTATTATCTCTAAGTTCCTTTAAGTCCTCGTACGTTATTTGTTGATTGTTAAGGTATATCGTGAAGTTTTTATCTACAAGTGAAAAACGAAAATACAGTGCAATGGCTTTACGTAAGTATTCAACAGTATTTGACACCCCATCTTTCAGACCACTAAAATAAAGAATTGTACCTTTGTCGTGATTTTTTGTATACCCTTTAATGCTTGACAGATCAAGTCTGCCAAGTTGGTACTCTTGTGTTGCTCTGTCCCTATCAATGGCTTCATCTAGTTGGCTATTATCAATTACTCCACCTACATATTCAGCACTGCTAACTTTTGTAGCAATGATAACTACACTGGAACATGAAAGGAGTGCTAGTTTGCCTATACCTTTGCGCCCAATAAATGGCCGATTACCAGGTGATACACTGGAGCCAGTTTCATCTCTTTTGGAGTAACCTACTTTAAGGAATTTATCCTGAAAGTCACTTGATGTCATTCCGTTACCATCGTCTTTAATAATCAGGGTTGAATTTACTAAATCGACATCAATCCAAACATGTTCGGCGTCTGCATCCCAAGCATTTGATATTGCTTCTCCTAAAACGGTTATAAAATTTCGGTACAAGTTACGCCCAAGATGATTTAGTACACTAAGTGAAAAATCGAAATGGAATTGTTCGTCAGGCTGCGCCATAAAGATGTTCCTTGATCGTATTACCGAGCACTTCGCCTAGTCTTGGCGGTACTGCATTCCCAATATGACGAGCAACTGTCGCGATAGCCATACCGGTACCAAAATCATAATGCTTGGGGAAAGTTTGTATTATTGCACCTTCGCGGATACTTAGCGCCCGATCTTGTTCCGGATGACCAAAACGACCAGAACCAAAATTGAAAAACTGGGTTGTTATGGTTGGCGACACATCATTCCAGCTCATGCGCCCATAGACGGCTGTATATGTGGCGCCGCTTGCTTTACGATAGCAATTTGGCAAAAGGCTCGGCTCCCAATCCCGCCAGGTTCCTTTTGGTTTGGATTGTTTGATGCGCACGAGGTTCAAATCTGACAAGTTCTTTGAGCGATGAAGGGGATCTTCAGGGCTAATTTCTCCTGCACCAATCTGTGGTAAATCACGAATTACCTCTCCAACAGTTATGTATTTACCCTTCATATGAGTCTTCTTCGGTACTTTTATCTCACCAATTCTAGACCCAATAAGCACTAGTCGACTCCGATTTTGGGGTACACCGTATTCGGGAAGGTACAGCACATCATAATCTAAAATGTAACCTAGCTTTTCTAGTTCACTGATAAAATCACTAAAAACTTGGGTTTTTACCAGTCCGCGTACATTCTCAATTGAAACCACATCTGGATCAATAATTCTCACTGCTTTAATAAAATAGTTAATAAGTGTCCAGCGTTTATCTTTTTCTTTCTTCTTTACGTTGACCTTGAATGTGTTAGACGAAAACGGTTGGCAAGGAGCACATCCAACAAGTACCCTAACGCTATCTTTTGAAAACAAATCTTTCATATTGTTGAAATCATAATCCGACACATCGGCTTCGATAAATTTTGAGTTTGTGTTAGTTTCGTATGCGTATTGGCAAGTTTTATCATTGTCCAAGCCGGCAATTACATCAATACCTGCCTGCCTAAGACCATATGTTAAACCACCGATTCCGCAGAACAGATCAATAGCCTCTATCTTTTTCATCTTACCCATAATTGTACAATAGGCAGTCATGTTAGGTACATTCCAAAGGCTTTTTTACACGCAAGACCAACCTAGCAATATAAAGCCACGAAGTTTTTTATCTTAATAACTAATTTAGGGGTGTTCTTACTTATTTTGAACCATCGTGGCTTTTTTTAATATCAGCTAAACTTCTTCAGCATCTTTACGCATTTTATCGAATATTTCAAAACCTTTTTGAGTCCTATCTTCAAATTCTAAATTAGCATCAAAGTATATAGGATCTGCCTTTATTGTTTCTTTTCCATAACCATCCCATGAATGATTTTTCCAGCTATCGGGCATTTTAGTATTTACGACTTCAAAAAAACCTGCAGGCATCCACCATGGTAATTTCGTATTAATTTCATCTGTAAGTACAAAATAAAATTTCCCTAATTTATTATCTCGTGTGCCATATACTGTATATTCTTTCCCCTCGGTTAAATCAACAATGCCCGAAGAACCTTGACCGTAAGCATAATTCTGTAAACTTGGGTCAAGTTTATTTAGGTCGTTGTGTAATGCTCTAACTTTCATTTAGATATAATATCCCTTATCTCATAATTTTAACATTTTTGACTACTTTAGTTGTAGTGTTATAGAAGTAGTGCACAGTGACTCTTCTCGCATTTTGGGTAAGAGGTTCATGTGTGTATTGCATTTTAGCCCATCCGTCTGTTTCTGGAAAGGCGGGATCTTTTAGAGAACCTTTCATTATTTGTTCTCCGACTGATGGATTAGACTTTACCTCTTGTATCACAAGTTGATCCGATAAGTCTGCAGCACCGCTTTCTACTGCACCACCACCTCCACCGGTTCCAAAATAGTCTACTGCGGCGGTTAATACCATTATGCAGGCGGGTAGAAGTAAGATAAACGGCCCTATGCATTGCCCTGATACGTCGTTGTGGTTAATTGGATCTGCAGGATACATATACGTATTCGCATTCCCACCCGATACCGGGTCCATAGTGGTAAATCTACCGAGTGCAGGTAAATATACTCTTGCCCCCATTTGTATCGGTGTGCCAGTGAAGTCTGTCTCTGTTATTTTCAGACTTCTACCTTCATAGCCATATGAAGCTCGATCTGTATTGGCTGGATCGCTATTGCCCGATATCGGGTTGCCGAACGGATCGTAGATAAAGGCGTTTGCCGGACCAGTTCCACTTGATGTATTGCTACCTGTGCCATCTGTTGTCAAGAAAGTGTCGCCATGTAAGTTAGTAAGATTATAACCATATTCGCTGGCTTGGGAACTCTGCTGCGGATAGATGGTGACCGTCACGCCACCGGGGAGTTGGACGTACTCTGCAGTGATTGCCCACGTATAGTTACTTCTAGCATAGGATGGGTTGTCGCTACTATCGCTATAGTCATAGTTAATATCGTTGCCGCTATCCGTCCAGTTCCAGTTAGCGATATTGTTTTCGTAGCGACCGACTATACGACCCAAAGGATCACGACCATAGTACATACCATAGCCATTTCCGTTATTGTCGTACTGCTCAATGCCTGTATTACGGTCTTCGGCGTCGTAGTAGAATCGAACTAGTGAAGCACCGGTGCCTATTCTTGTTAAGTCACCATGAGAATCATAGGTATCTCCACTTTCACTCGGGTCTGAACTGCTCACCAATTGATCGGCATAGTTGTAACAGTAAGTTGTAGTAGTGCCGTTGATGGTTTGACTAGTACGGTTGCTGCTATTGCCGCTAACGGAGTTCATATTGCTGCCAACGCCACAACTGGAGTTTTGTACACCGAAGCCATAGCTGTATGTGTTGGAGCCAATGGTGGCGGTAGTCAATCTGTCAGCGGTGTCGTAGGTATAGTTGGAGCTAAGGTTTGAGGATCCAGACGAAACCG
>JBEKOO010000162.1:0-3006 GCA_049521655.1 Candidatus Korobacteraceae bacterium | reverse complement strand
GATATCAATATGCCTGGGCGCAGCGGGATGGATATTCTGCGGGATGTGAAGCACACATTTCCGCGATTGCCCGTGATCATACTGAGTTGCCAGCCGGAAGAGCAGTATGCCGTCCGCTGTTTGCGGGCCGGCGCAGCAGCCTTCATCAACAAAGAGTGCGCCCCGGAAGAACTGGCGATGGCGACCAGGAAGATAGTCAGCGGCGGTCGTTATGTTAGTGCGAGCCTCGCTGAAAGGCTCATCTCCAATTTGGATGAGTTCGCGGACAAGCCCTTGCATGAGTCGCTCTCAGACCGGGAACACGAAGTGATGAAAATGATAGCCGCGGGCGTCCCCTTGACGGAGATTGGCGAAAGGCTTCATGTCAGCGTAAAAACGATCAGCAGCTATCGAGCCCGCATCATGGAAAAGATGCAAATGAAGAGTAATGCGGAACTCACCCGCTACGCCATGACGCACAGCCTGATCGAATAGAAGGGGCTTGCCGGTGTAGGAATAACCCTACACAGCAACGTAACAAACCCTACAGCAATCACAGGCTACTCTGATATCTAATCTCTTTCATCACCCCTACACTAGTTTCAGGTCGCATGTTGTGGCCCAGAAGGCGAATCGACTGATGAATATCCTCATAGCAGACGATCACGCGAACGTGCGGCGCGGCTTGAGAGAGATCTTGTGCGACGCATTCTCCGGCGCGTTCTTTTCCGAGGCCTCCAACGGGGATGAAGTACTTGCTCAATTGGTCCACTCTCAACCCGACGTACTATTGCTTGACATCAATATGCCGGGGCGCAGTGGGTTTGAGGTGCTGAAAGATGTAAAGCATACTTACGCCCATCTCCCAGTGATCATGGTGAGTGTCCAGGCCGAGAGTCAATATGCATTGCGTTGCCTGCGGGCGGGCGCCGCCGAATATGTAAACAAGAACTGCGCTTCAGAGGAACTGGTGCCGGCGATCAAGAAAATAATGGAAAGCGGCGCCAGGCTTGCGCGGAACCCGATTGCAAACTAGTTGGAGAACCCGATGCTTCCCCTGCAAGATTGAAGTCTAGCCAAAGATATTTGAAATTTGCCTGCACCGGCCGTCTGTCCGATGATCTTGTTGTCTGGACGAGAACACAGGAGGGCGACCGGTGGAGACATTCACAAAGCTGTTTGGCAGCCTGCTGCTTTTTGTATACCACTGTTTTGACCGTGTGGTGATCAACGGTTATCTGAGCGGACTGTCCCGTCCCGGGCAGGTGGCGTATTTCTTTCAGAACGTGGTCGGCGAGCCGGTGGTCGGCGAGCCGGTGATCGGCAAGGAGGTGCTGTCGCGGCGGACCAACGAGTATCAGGCATGGGTGGAGGCGTTTGCCCGCAACCACGGTGTCGCCATCGAATGGGCTGAGCCCAAGGCGCGTAAGGAGGATTATGTGCGTCCAGCCTTGCGCTGCATGGAACGGGCCGGGCAGCACGGCGTCTACTTCATTCTCAAAAGCATGGAGCAGGGCCAGACCTTTCGCTCCACGGTTCCCCGCTTTGCCACCACCGATCCCAACTACCGCATCCTGGCTCGTCAGCGCAGCCGCTTCACGCATTACTACTTTTACATCCGCGACGAAACACTGGGGCCGATGGTGATGCGCGTGGCCTCGTTCTTTCCCTTTCAGACCACCTACTATCTGAACGGCCATAACTTCATCGAGAAGGAACTTAACCGCGAGAAGGTTGGCTTCCGCAAGAACGACAACGCCTTCCTGGCCGTCTCCGACCCGGAGGCTTTGCAGGCAGCCGCAGATCGCTTTACGTCCGACGCGATCCGCAAGCGGCTCGAGTACTGGACACTGATATTGGGGCCAAAGTTTTCCAAACGAGAGCGGGCGGCGATGAACCTGCGCCGCTTCTATGCCGTCAGCCAGATCGAATACTGCCGCAACTTCATCTTCAAGCGCAACTTTCCCATCCACAAGATCTTCGAACGCGGCTGTGAATTCGGCATGTGGCGCATGACGGCCAACAAGATCGCCGAGGTGTTCGGGCAGCGCGTCACCAGGAAACTGAAGGGCAAGCTGAGCACGGTCGTCGAACAGATCGAGCATGGCCACCACATCTTCCGTGCCTACTATCGCCACGCATTCATCAAGCAGTACGAGAAATTCTCAACCTATCTGCGCAACGAGGCCTGCTCCAACAACCTGGCCGACTTCGGACTGAAGAAGGGGCTGGACCATCTCGCCCAAGTGCGCGAAAACCTGCTCGCGGTGACCGACCGCTTCGCCGCTTTCCAGGCCCAGTGGCTGAACGTGCATGTCGAATTTCCGCTGCTTCAACGACTGGCGCTGCCCATCGTAGTTGGAACCGCAAAGTATCCCGGCATCAAGATCCACGACACGCGCATGATCCGCCTGATGGAAGTGATGCTGCACGGCGGAACGGTAGTATCCGGCTGGACCACCCGCCAGATCCACGAAACCATCCTGACCACCTTCGGCATCGGCGCGAACCGCTATGGACTCAACCAACTCCGATACGATCTGCGCAAACTCAAAGCGCATGGGCTGCTAGAGCGAGACGGGAAGCGTTACGCTTATCGCCTGACAGAGAAAGGAACCAAGGTCGCGTTGCTGTTCACCCTCTTTCACAAGCAGCTCTGTGGACCGCTTGCCAACAGCCTCTTCCATCATCAACCCGCCGCAACCCTACGCCCCACCAGCAAGCTCGAAGCCGCATACCACAAAGCCGATCACTCCATCCAAAACATCATCCAACTGCTCCAAGCTGCTTGAAGTTGTTGAAGTATTCCTGTTTACGAATGAAAAGGTAAGAATCTAACTCCCCGTGTTACCTTCTCGCAGATTTGAATTATCACGGAGTTTTGTTTTGACTTCCACCGACGATCCGTGAGATACATGTTAGCCAACATCACTTTTCTTCTTGAGATATGTTTCTGGTGATTGAATAACTGGCGGTATAGCGCCAGTTTGTTTGTTTCGACCCCGGAGCTACTTCAGGACCGCGTTG
>JBEKOO010000161.1:0-2637 GCA_049521655.1 Candidatus Korobacteraceae bacterium | reverse complement strand
GTGCCCGAGGCCGGCCAAACGGGAGGACCCCGTTTCCTGCTCACGACCGAACTCACCGCCCGGCTGTCTCCATCGCACTTCGCCCGCGGGCTGGCTGCGAAGATCAACCAGGCGAACCGTGAGAAGGGGCGTGTGGTTTTCGCTGTCGACCTGACGCTCAACGAGGTCGTGGCCGCCATCGCGTACCACATCCCCGAGGATGGCTCCTCCCCATTGCTCATCACCGCCCTGGCGCCTCGGATCGACGTCGCCGCCCCTGTCGGTCGCGCGTGCGTGCCGATGCTGAAGGCCTGCCTCCACCAACTTGGGAGCTACCTTGGCCGGGGCGGCCAGCTCGGGCTCCGACCCGGTGGCGCCCCTATCGACGAGGCCCAGCGACTCTTTGGATTCCGGCCCGCCCCGCACGGAACGGGTCGGCTCGAGGTCGTGCTGGTGCAGGACGCCCCCCGCCTCGACGAGCTGCCTAGCCCCGGGCGATGATGCCCCGCTCCTCCGTCCCCATCGTGGCTCGTTCGACCTGCCGATAGAGGTCGGCGGGTAGGTGGCGGCGAGCCAACTCGAGGAGCTGGGCGACGTCTGGAGGGGTCGAAGGGTGACCCGCCAGGTAGGCATCGATCTCGGCCTCAACGGCCTCGGTCTGATCCTGCGCTTGCTCGCGGGCATACTCGACCAGGTCGAAGGCCACCTCATCGACGACGCGCCGGCGGTACTCGCGGGCCAGGCGCATCACCGTTGCCGGAGAGAGGCGGATCTCCTGCTGCCCCACGCGCTCCCCATGAAGATCGTCGCGGCGCGAGAGCGTTGACTTGTCGACGCCGAGGGCGCGGGCGGCGCGGCTCAGCGAGGGCCAGGCCCGCACGTCTGGGCCAGTGAGCGTCGTGGGCATGGACTACCTCCTTTCCGTAGTCTATCATCCACACGCAACGGTCGCAACGGTGCTGGGGGCGGACGACGCGGGCCCACGCTCACGAAGGGCGTCGGCGCTGGGAGAGTGAGCGTCGATCACCACATTGGGAGGTTCAGCGTCGAGCTCTTGGGAGGCGCCCACCATTATTGCGGGAGGCTCCTGGCGCCTCCATGGGAGGTGGACTGACGCCAGGTGGGAGGGTAGCCGTCGACCCTCCTTTAAGGAGAAAGAGAGTGAGATCGAGATATGGGGTAATAACCCTGAGGGAGACACCACATCTGGTAGAGCGAGTATCGTCACAGCAACCGGTGTGAGCAACTCGACAATTCCCCTCCCACCCCCGTTCAGAATCTCGACGCTCACCCTCCCACTAGTGCTGCTCGATGGTTTCCACCGAGGGTCGCCGCTCAACAATTGCTCCCCAGCGGTCGACGGTGACCCTCCCACCCAGCGCCTTTCGCAACGGTTCAGCGCCGCTTCGCATCGCTCCGGATCGTTCCATGTCGCCAGAACGTCGTGCGAGTGGGAGGGTGAGCGTCCGATTTTGACCCTGCCGGGCCCGAGATCACGAGGACGTCGTCGTCGTCGCCTCCAAGATCACAAGGGTGGGAGGGTCACCGTCGAGGTGCCCCGCCCGGTGCGGTTGACTCGCCCCGCTCGCCGCACTACCGTTCGGGTCGATCGGCTTAGTAACAGCATTGCGACATTGGAGGAGCCGTGATCGACGAGACGGGCATGGACGCGGGGACCGCCACCGTGGAGGCTGGTTCTGGTGTCGGTGCCGTCGTCGCTCTCGATGAGTTGGGCCGTCACCGGCTCTGGCGGGAATGCCTCGAGGACCTGAAGGCGTCCCTTCCTCATCCGAGTTGGGCCACATGGCTTGCTGGCACGGCTCTCGTCGAGGCCGAGGAGGGGAGGTACGTCGTCGGGGTCGGCACCCAGCTGGCCTGTGACTGGATCCAACAGCGGTATCTGGGGGCCATCGCCGAGACCGTCCGCCGGCACAGCGGGCAGGCTCGTGTCGAGGTGGAACTGGTCGTCGTCGAGGGCCTGGCGGAGCCTCCCGAGGACGACGCCCCCACCGTGGTGGCAGTGGAGGTGGTCCGGCCTCCACGCGATGAGGAGGGCCACGATCGGGCGCGCATCGAGAACAACCTCGGTCGCAAGGCCATCTTCGCGCTGCAGGGGAAGCGGGGGCCCGACGTCGGCAGTGTCACCGTCACTGACGTCGTCGGCAAGGTCACCCGGACCTTCACGCTGGGCCAGTTGGGCGGCCTGGAGATGGATGTCTACGCGTGGCTGCTCGGCCAGTGGACGCCGCGGAACGAGGGTCGGGTGAGCTTCAGCCTGCGCGAGCTGAGCCGGGGGTTGCGGGTGTCGTGGAACGGTGACTTCGGGATCGAGGCCAAGCGAGCCATCCGCCGGATGAAGGCGATGACCATCACCGGGAAGGTGTGGGACGCGGACACCAAGCGGTACAAGGAGCACGGTTTCAGCCTCGTCGACGAGTACCAGCTCGAGGAGGAGCGGGAGTCGATGGAGGCGGACAGCACCCGCGGGTCTGGGAGGGTGACCGTCCTGCTGGGCGACTGGATCGTCCGTCAGATGCAGGCCGGCCAGTACGCCGAGCTCGACCTGGACATCTATCGGAGCCAGTCCCTGCGCAAGCCCAAGGCCCGCCGTCTCTTCCAGTACCTCGAGTGCGAGGAGGGCGAGCGGGATGGGACCTT
>JBEKOO010000160.1:0-4052 GCA_049521655.1 Candidatus Korobacteraceae bacterium | reverse complement strand
TCCATCATCACCTGACGATTGATTTCCTCATCGCCGGCGCGGCCCACGTTCTCCGACATTTGCATGCGCATCAGGTCGGCCTCACTCACCGCTCCGTTCAAGTTGTTCTGCCCGACCAGCATTGCACTCATCTGTCCGACGCCAGTGAGAGAACGGACGACGAAGTTCTTTCCCCTGCTCGTTCCGGTGACTTTCCCTCGCAAAGGCCCCAAGTCAGGGTCGGTCGCCAGGGCATCGATGCCGACGCTTGAGCCGTCGGGCATTTCCAGATGATCGAAATGCAGTTGCAGGTAGCCACTGCGGTCTGCTTGCCTAACCGTCCCTACCGCCTTCGATCCGGCGGGCACAATAATCTGGCCGTCGTGCTGGTAGCCGTATTCGATGATCGCGACAACGGGTTGATCGACGGCAGTCGTCACCACCGAGGCCAGTCTGGCCGAAAGACGTGACCCAACGCCAAGATCCAGCGTCGGAGTTGTGTTGTCCCCAGTGACCGTTGGGTTTAATTTTTCGCCACCTGCGGTAAAGACCAATGATGGCTTGGCGAGGCCATCTGCGGCGGTTTTCTCCGTGGTTGTTTCATTGCGGTTCTGCCCGTAGGGCGGAGGAGTCCAGTTATCGCCATTGCTCGGAGGTGGCGGAAACGAAGGAATCTGCGCCAGGTTCTTCCCTCCATTCGGCGTGGCGTTGGAAACTGCATCGCTTGCACCGGTTCGGACTTTCTTGGTGTTCTCCACGTCATGTGCGTTTACCTGGCCGGGCTGCCGCTTGTCCTCCTGCATCGGTTGCATACTGCCGCCGGGAACGATGGAGTCGTTGCTGGCAGGTGCTGTTTCCGCCACCTTCGGACGTCCAAGGCCGGCCTCTCCGCTCTTTTTCGGTTTTGGTTTGCTCTTCTGGGAGAACAGAACCAACATCAGGCAAGCAACAGCGACGACCCCGGCAAATCCGATGACGAGCCGGGCTGTCTTATCGTCCTTGGCCACGCGAAAACTGCGTGTTGTAGCTATTGGTGGGCGCTGTTCATGGGACTCGCGCTCAGCATCATCCGCTTCAGCGGTGCCCGGGTTTAGATCTGGGGCCAGGTCCGCGATGTGCAGTGTTGCGGCCTTCGTTCCTTCTGCTTTTGACCCGTTGTTGTTTGTGCGCTGTTTGAATTGAGACATTTGGCTCCTCGCTTAGTTGCCTGCTTTGAGATTGGCGGTCGTGGGTTGGGTCGTGAACGGCAACTCGAGCAGCAATGGCCGGTTCACCGCATCAGCTGTGGCCAGAACCAGTTGCAGACGTTCCTGATGCTGCTTGAAATCCGGACGCTCAAAGCGCACCACGCCATCGGCGCGAGCTCCCGGCGCCAGCTTCTGCTGGGTGAAGCGGAACTCAAGGACAGCGACCTGATCCGCCAGAACCTTCTTCGTCTTTCCGTCCTCCGTGTTGTTCTTGCTCCCCTTACCGGTGGGATTTGCCAGTTCCACCTGCGGCGGCAGGATCTCGACCCAACGACCTGTGCCGTTCAGAACGGAGAAGGCCACGATGATCTCATCACCGTTTCCGGTCACGGCGCCCAGGCTGGCAGCGATCGCGCCTTTGCTCTGGTTCCACTCGGGACTGGACACCTCTGTCTGTTGCCGGAATGCCGACTCATAAGCGCTCATCCCTGGTTTCGTTGCAGCCGCGGGCGTCGTTGAGTTTTCGTCCACCGATCCGATCAGGAAACTCCCCCGCCGTTTGTAGATCAGCACGAAGTCAACCGGTTTCGCACCACCGGAAGCCGATCCGTCGCTAAGCAGGCGCAGGCTGACCACCAGACCAGACTTGGTGGCGATCAACAGGTTGCTGACTGCGGGATCCGCGGTAATGGGCTTTACCACGACCAGGTCCGGCTCGTGTTCGTTGTGCTCGGCCAGAAACAGTGTTGGGGCGCCTACAACCACGGAAGACACAGGTTCCGGCATCCGGATTGTCGCGGCATAGAACGGTTTCAATCTCAGGTCCGTCACCGTGTCCGGAGAGATGGTCAGCTTCGAGATAACCGGAGCGACGTCATTGGTGGCTGGAAGATGGGACGGGGCCTGTTGTGCCATGGCCGGCACGACAATGCCCAGGAAAATCAGGCTTGCGAATTTATGTTTCATGGTTGACCCTCCTCAGAGCTGGTGTGCGATGTGAGTTCCTTGAGGTAACGTCGTCGCACCTGTTTCACGTACTGAACAACTTGTTGGTTGCTGTACTGCAAACCGTGTACGCGGTGCTCGCCCGCGTAATAAGCGGCTACAGCAAGCCGTATATCGCCGTGGTACTGGCTCAGCAGATGCTGCAGATACCGGACGCCGCCGCTTATGTTCTGCTTCATGTCAAAGGTGTCCGACACTCCGAGCCGTGAAGCGGTACGGGGCATGAGTTGCATCAGCCCGCAGGCGCCTTTGATCGAGACGGCACGGTCATTCCAGTTCGACTCCTGCTGGATGATCGCGCGTACCAGCTCGCGCGGCACCTGGTAGTGCCTCGCATAGGCGTCGGCGTAGTAGCTGGCTTCAGGATGCGGAGCCGCCGAGAGCGCAATCGGCAGCAGTCCCGCGGCGAGCAAGATTGAAAGACGCGCCCAGGCTTCATTCATGCGGCCGACTCCTGCCTGGTGGCTTCAGCTGTAGCAAGCAGAGACCCCACTTCTTCGCTGGGCATTGCTTCTGCATAGTGCCTGGCGGCGTACACAACGCTGGCAAATCCATCTCGCAATAGCAGGCGCTGGCGATCACGTTCGGTTTTCGCCAGCAGCGGCAGCAGTACATCCCGGTGTTCGCTGGAGACCTCTTCGATCCCGAGGTGCCCGAGCGACAAGGCAATGTCGATCATCTCGGAGACCGACGGCGGCTTTTCGAGACTGTACGCGCGGAGTGCCTTCGCAAAGCCCGCAATTAGCCGATGCGTGGCTTCGCCGGCTTCGGGCGTACGCAGGGCAACGATCTCGCCTTCCCGTTCCGCCGTGGGGTGCTCGATGCGGAGATACAGGCTGCGACGGCGCAGGGGATCCCCCAGCCTGCGCTCTTCGTTCGATGTCAGTACGGTGAATGGAATCGAGGATGCCGGAATCGTTCCCAGGCGTGGGATGGAAAGCTGCCACACGGAGAGGATCTCCAGCAACGTCGCCTCAAAGGCGTGATCCACCTTGTCGAGTTCATCGATCAGCAGTACGCAAGGGCTTGGCGACAGCAAAGCCTTCAACAGCGGACCGGCAGCAAAGAATTCCAAGGCGGAAAGTTGCTTACCAAGCTCTGCCCAGTCGGCTGCTTCCGGGCTCCGGGCGGCCATCTCGACGTAAAGCCGCTGCAGGGATTCATCGAATTTGCCGATGGCCTTGTCTTCGGTGATCCCTTCATAGCATTGCAGCCGTTCGACCTGCGTATCGGCTGCACGCGCCACCGCGTAAGAAAGTTCCGTCTTGCCGCTTCCTGCCGGCCCCTCCAACAGCAGTGGTTTCTTCAGCTTAGCCGCCAGATAGACGGCTGTTGCGGTCACACTGTCGGTGAGATAACCGACCTCAGAGAGCGCATGATGCACCTGCTTGGACGACTCAAACATCCTTGACCTCCCACACTGGGTTCCAGTGTGGGAGGCAGAGTAGAGGCACTGCCAAGTCCCGTCAAATTTTCAAGGGAGTGAATCCGGTTCAAGCAAGTCATGAGAACCAAAGCACCGGCTGTCCTTCATTTGCCAAAATCGTAAACCTGGTTATCCGAACCGAGCCAGCCCTTTTCAGTTTTTTGAAACTCGTAGGCCGCTTTGACCAGCGAGACGGCAGAGTAGTCTGTTTGCAAGGCCTCAATTTTCTAGTTCGCTTTAGGGCTTTGTTCCTGAATGCGTTTGATTTCTTGCTCCACCAGAACGCTCAGTTTCTTCCGGATTGACTCGAGAACATCCCATTTCTCCGTCAGCGCTTTCCTTTTGTTCGTGCTTTCTTTGAGCGAACGCTTGGGCAACTGCTTTCTCTCGTCATCGATTATGAGTTGAAATAATTGCACTATGGATCGCAGGTTTTCGTAGACGTTTTGGAACGC
>JBEKOO010000159.1:0-7888 GCA_049521655.1 Candidatus Korobacteraceae bacterium | reverse complement strand
TGCAAAATAAATACGAAAATCTAAAGTTGTTTTTTAAGGGAAGAGCGAATAAATTGCGGCGATACCGGAAACTGCCATTATTAACGCCAATAACCAACCAAAGCCTGCTGCGGCTTTACCGTTTTTCCATTCACCCATGATATGTTGGCTGCGAGCCAACAGTAGACCTAAGACAATAATTATGGGCGCCACAATACCGTTTAGAACAGCAGCATACATTCAGGCTTGGATAGGATTTATACCAAGAAAATTCAGTATTAAACCGAGAAACATCGAAATAATAATGACACCGTAAAATGCTGAGGCTTGTTTAAGTTTAGAGTTTAACCCTTGGTGTTTACCGATGCTTTCCGAAATAGCATAGGCGCTAGCTCCAGCCATTACTGGGATAGCTAATAATCCCATGCCGATAATACCGGCGGCAAATAGCCAAAAAGTGGCGCTACCGGCAAATGGTCTAAGCGCCTGAGCAGCTTGAGCAGCCGTATTAATGTTGGTTATGCCGTGAGCAAAGAGTACGCTCCCGCAAGCCGCAATAATAAAGAACATCACGATATTGGAGAAGAACATGCCCGACCAAACGTCAATCCGCATTTTCTTGATCTCGGCTTTACCAGAGCCGGTTCGCGATTTTATGGTTGTCTCACCAACGGCAATCTCTTCCTCAACTTCTTGTGATGTCTGCCAGAAAAATAAATAAGGCGTAATAGTTGTGCCTAAGATCGCGCAGATTAACAATAGTTGGTCCTTGCTAAATGTAATATGCGGTAATGCTGCATGTTTAAAAATGATGTGCCAGTCAGGGTGAGCTAAAAAGGCCGACAGAATATAGGCAAATAAGACTAGCGCTAACCATTTCAAATATTTAGCATACCTGACATAAGGTGTGAAAATTTGGAGTAATAAAATTAGCAGCATTATACCGATAGCCAGTAAAGTGAAATTAAAACGCGGCTCCAGTAATTGGACGGCATTAGCCATCGCTCCGATGTCGGCGCCAATATTAAAAGTATTGGCAGCAAATAGAAACATAGTGCTTATATAGAGAACTTTTCGGCCAAAATGGACTCGAATATTGCCGGCAAGGCCTCGCCCAGTAACTAGGCCAAGCCGAGCACACATTTCTTGGATAATCGCCATTAGCGGGAAAGTAAAGGCAGCTAGCCACAATAAGCTAAAGCCATATTGAGCGCCAGTTTGGGAGTAGGTTGCTATCCCCGATGGGTCGTCGTCGGAAGCCCCAGTTGTTAGTCCCGGCCCAAGTAAATACCAGTAATCTTTGGCTTTTTTAAGCGGCTGATGGCCAGATATTGGCAGAGTTTTAGCTAGTTTTTCGCCGCTCTCCAAACCATATTCCAAAGCTTTGGCTGGGGCTTCAATGGTTCTCTCGACAATATGTTTTTTCATGTTAACGCTTAAGCTACTACGATACTATCAAAATTATTGTAAAACTTAAAAATAGCCTTGCAGTTATTGAGAATTAATAGATTGGAGTAAGTTTTAGTTAGCATTTAAAATAATTTTTAGTATTTATTTTAATCATTCAATCCATTTAATAGTGTATCCGGCGCATTAGATTGTCAATCGCGTCACGATGTTGATTATCAAAAGGCAAATGTTTGTTTAAAACTTCCAGAATGGCTTTCTCGTTAGAAGCTGAATAGTAGACTGTTATATACGGCATAAAACGACGCAACGGAATAAAAATTATACTGGGGACTGATTCCTCGTTGCTGATCGCAAAAGACCGGAAAGTATCATAACTATAAAATTTTTGGCCAATCTGCAAACCAGAATCATTGATTCCGTAGTCTAGTTTTCGTGGTTGTCGATTGGCAACTATGCCCAAAAAAACTGCAGCTAAGCCAATAACTATTACTGATACCAGATCATGGTTATAAATATAGACCAGTGTGGCGACAATAACTGCAGCTAGGCCAAGTAATAGAAACCAGCCGATAGATTTATGATTTGCAATGAACTCAGCCTCTGACCAATTTACTGGTTTAGAAGGCGCATTCGACTTTAAGCCGGGGTTAATAACTTTTTCTTCGTTGCCCTTAGTATCTTCAGCTACAAATTGCCAACCAGTAACTGGTGCTTGAGTTGGCGCTGAATCAGTTTCGTCTGGCTCTATTTTATCGGGCTCGTGCTTATCTTTCACTAGCGATATTGTACACTGGCTATAACTTAGGCTCAATTATTGCTTCGGTAACTAAAGAATAAAACCTGGGATAATTATTCTGGCGGAGAGAGAGGGATTCGAACCCTCGCGGAGGATTACTCCCCCCTAGCAATTTAGCAAACTGCCCCCTTCAGCCTCTTGGGTACCTCTCCTGACTTGTTTATTTTACTATAAGTTTACACTTTAAGAGTATGTCTATCCTAAAAAAATTAAGAAACGTTATACTAAAATAGATTGAATTGGTTATTTAAGGGAATAAAAATTTTATAAAGGA
Organism: Candidatus Korobacteraceae bacterium; assembly: GCA_049521655.1. Taxonomy (GTDB): domain Bacteria; phylum Acidobacteriota; class Terriglobia; order Terriglobales; family Acidobacteriaceae; genus TOLSYN. Next base: position 5,429 of record JBEKOO010000159.1, on the reverse strand, counting down.
TCTTATTTGTCAATTCCAAAAACCTTAACTCTAACTAATGCCAATGCATTATTAGCTCGTTGGCTAAAATTTTGCGGTCTTCATCCGGCAATAAGGTTCTTGGTTAAATTCCTGCCGATTTTTGGAATATTTTGGCTGATGGCCTGGTGGCATTTGGATCCGGACTTTGGCTGGCATTTGCAAGCCGGTAATTACATTCGTCAATATGGTATCCCAGCCCATGATATTTTTACTTATACTGCTCATAATTTTCGGTGGATTGACCATGAATGGGGCAATGATGTAATCGTGTCGTTTATTTATCAACTCGGCAAGTACTGGTTGTTGTCGTTAATATTTGCGTTAATTTGGACTGTTTCGTTATTTATAAATAATTCTAAAGCTTGGTTTAGCTTATTACTGTTGGCGACGCTAGCCATGACGCCATATTCCGGAGTCAGGGCTGTAACCTGGACTATTTTATGCTTAGCGTTACTCATTCGTTTGGCCACTAGCCGATCAACTTATTTACGGTGGTTAATCCCGTTATTATTTATAGTCTGGGCGAATCTACATTCTGGTTTTGTGATTGGTTTTGTTTATATCATTTATCTGGCTATCAAAGATCGTAAATTATTCTGGTGGCTAATATTGGTATTAACTATTGCAGCTAGTTTTTGTAACCCTTATGGACCTAGATTATATGTTGAGATATGGCGTACGCTGTCCGATCCGGCACTACATCATGAAATTAAGGAATGGTATATGTTCTCGATACCATTCGTCACGATGTCCTTTGTAATGCTATGGGGAGTTGGCTATGTTTACAATGTGCTTTATGGCAAACGGCGATTTTGGAAGTTGTTCCCGTTTAGCTTGGTTTTATTTGTAGCGGCCTTGTCGGCAACTCGTAACTTCCCATTATTTATTAATAGTTCCGTCCAGGACACTAAACAATACCTGGACGATATTCGCCAGCGTCTACCTAAACCGCTTGATCGTGTTCGAAAGCGGATAATGATATTTATCATTTTCATTTTTGCAGGCGCGGCGATTATTGGTTTTTGTCGGGTAGTATCCCCAAATAAACAATCCTATCCCATGCAAGCAGTTGCTTATTTATCGGCCAATCCGTGCTCCGGCAACCTATTTAATGCTTATAACTACGGTGGCTATTTGATTTGGAAACTACCCAGTGAACCTGTCTATATTGACGGTCGTATGCCAAGTTGGCGAAACAATAACGGAGTTAAATACTTCACCACCTATGAGAATATAATTGGCAACCAAAGTGTCCAACAGGCTCAGTTTGCTAAATACAACATCCGCTGCGCAATCGTGACAAACGATTCTGAATTTTTCATGATGATCCAGGACTTAGAAAACCAGCATTGGGAAGTAGTGGTCAACGCCAATCAGTCGGTTTTACTTATCGCACCTAAACCAATAAATATTATCCCCAGTGCTACATAAATATTCATTCACTATTAAGTCAGTTAATAACTAAGTTATACTTGTAAATAATTATGTCTGGCGATGAGCTATGAAAAGAGCGCTAGTAATTCTTCCGACCTACAATGAAGCTGACAACATCCAGCCCATTGTAGCTGAGATATTTAAAGTATCTGAGAAGATGTCATCCTGGCGGCTGTCGGTAATGGTTGCTGACGACAACTCGCCGGATGGGACAGCCAAACTCGTTAAATTATCCCAAAAACAATTTAAGGATTTATACCTCATTTCAGGCCAAAGAGCCGGTTTAGGTAAGGCCTATATCCGCGGTTTTAAGTACGGTTTAAAACACGGACCGTATGACGCTTTCGTAATGATGGATGCCGATTTTTCGCACGATCCAGCAGCTATACCAACTCTACTAGCCGGTATTGATAAAGGGAGTGATTATGTGATCGGTTCACGTTATGTATCTGGCAGCCAGATTACGAAAAATTGGTCGAAAACTAATTTAATCAGTAGTCGGATAGCTAATATTATCGCCCGAATTTTTATTGACATTAAAGACGTGGCTGATTTAACGGGCGGGTTTAGGGCGGTCCGTCGTAGCGCCTTAGAAAAAATTAATTTGCAGGGTATTCATGCCGGCGGCAACGTATTTTTGGTTAATTTACTGCATGAATTTTCGCGGAATGGTTTTGCTATCAGCGAGGTACCGGTTAACTTTGGTGATCGACGCTATGGCAAATCCAAAAGGCGGGTCCGGGACGTTATTGAATTTCTTTATATAACTTACCGGTTAAATCCAAATTCAAGAGCCCGCCGGATGATCCGGTTTGGCCTGGTTGGTTTTTCGGGTACCATTGTTAATCTGCTAGTCATTTACTGTCTGGTCCATTTATTGCGCCAAATAGTACTTTTGTCTGATGCCGTGGCAATAGAAGTTAGTATTATCTCCAATTTTTTCATGAACCATTATTATACTTTTCGCGCGGCTTTTACTTCGCCTAGATCTTCTCGGCAAGAATCTGCGCGAGCTATATTAATTAAATTGGGTAAATATAATTTGATTGCTTTAGGTGGAGCGGCAATTTCATTTGTTATCTTTGCTACGGGTTTTAAAGTTCTAGGCATAAATTACATATTGGCTGATTTAATTGCGATTGTTTTATCTTTAAGCTGGAACTACTGGATGAGTATTCATATCGTTTGGAAGGTAGTAGATACTTAATATTTAGTTCGATAAAAATTATAAACTTAACTATTTTTAGTGGATACGGAGGACCGTTTTTAGTCCTCATGTTCCAATCCCTTTCTATGAACAAGAGTGAAAGCGTATAATTTTGTATCATGACAAAACCCTATGTTATTGCTTTCGCAGGTGTACCGGGTAGTTCAAAAAGTATCGTAGCTTACTACTTGTCCATAGCCTTTTCGCTGCCTATATTTAGTACTGATAATATTCGATATGAAGTTAAAGAAGACTTGTTAGTGGGCGATATTAATGATCCTGACGCTCTTAAAGAATACTATTACCGCCGACAGAAACGATTCCAAGACATATTAAAGTCAAAACAAAGTTTTATTCAAGATGGGAGCGTTGATCGACGTTGGCAGGAAATCAAAGTCCAACTAACTGCTGCCGGTTATGCGTACTGTTTAATTGATATGGAGCTATCAAGAGACTTTATGTTGAATCTCTACATAAAAACTGATCGAAAGTGGGCAATTGAAGAACTGGATGCATATTTAGCTCAACATACGACCTTTATGAGAAAATACTCAGGTGATGTAACGGTAAAAATTACTGACAAATTATTTAAAGAACGAGATTCAGTGGCAGAAGCAGCAGTACGAAAATTTCAGGCGAATATTTTGAAATAGGTATATTATCTTCCCTTATCGAAAAAGTTTCACAATCTATCTGGCGGAAGGGGTGGGATTCGAACCCACGATAGGTTGCCCTACAACGGTTTTCAAGACCGTCTCCTTAAACCACTCGGACACCCTTCCATATTACCTATGATCCCACATTTATAATGTATTTTAATACTGTTGTGAACCTAACATACATGACCACAACGTTTCTGGCGCCATCAAAATATGTTAGAACAGGGGTAATTATAACAGCCAACTGCGCTAGCGCGAAATGTGTTGTGTTTAATGTGTTGTAAATAACCTCTTAACAGTTGCGGGTAGTTTGCGTGCTAAGTTATACTGTGTTTAATACAAAAACTCAATGTCTTGAAATATTAACTCACGTGGAGGGTAACAACTATGGCGCGACGTAATCGCGACGATGATCTTCTTATGGAAGATGACGAACTGACTGCCGCTTTCCTGGGTGATGATGCAGGTGCCACGCCTGATCCAACTCAGCCGGCTGTCGCACAAGACGAGTGGGACGAAGATGATAGTACTAATGTATTGCCAGGTCAATTGGCGGTTGACGTGTACGAGACTAGGGAAAAGCTAGTTGTCAAAGCACGTACTGCCGGTGTGAATAAAAGCGACTTGGATGTTAGTATTTCTGATAATACGCTCAGTATTCGTGGTACGCTTTCAGCTAACGAAGATGATGTAGAGAATTACTTCGTCCAAGAATGTTACTGGGGCGAGTTTTCGCGTAGCATCGCGCTACCAGTGCCCGTTAAAGAAGATGATCCGGAAGCTAGTTTAACGGATGGTGTGTTAACGATCAGTTTCACTAAAGCCAAGCAAGATACAGTTAAGAAAATTCAGATTCAATAAGTTAACCAAAATATTGCTAAATTTATTGATAAATTTTAACTAATTACTGTAGTTTATAGTATTTTATTACTTAACTTAAATAAAAATGATCCGGCAATCTGCCGGACCATTTTTTGTTATATCCTGAGCTATAACTATATGCTGCCAATTACGAAGTGGACGACAAACTGCGCCAGAGCCACAATCACTAAGCCCACAAGGGCAAAGATAATTGTATTCTTAGCTCCCGAAACCGCTTGGTCGTTACCGCTACTGATGACATAACGAAAGCCGCCGACGATAATCATGATAACGGCAATTGCGCCAACTATGACTGAAAATATATCTATGATTTTAGTCAGCAACGAGTTAAGGCCACTGGTATCAGTACTACAGCCTGCGGTGCTGCTACCATTTAGCTCTAGGTTGCTACCACTACACTCTTGATTTTTAATAGTAGCCTCTAGGTTAGTATTATCTGCGCTGGCGATAGCTGGTGCTAAAGCCGGAGCGATCATTGCTCCTAAGAAGATAGGAATTATTAAAAAGTTTCTTAGTTTACGAAGCATTCTTTATTACCTTTCTTTAGTCATTTTCATTTATACCATAGTTCATTTAGTTTACATAATCAAGATGTTCATGCTTTTTCTACTACCTTATCAACAATTTATACACTACGACCAAGCACAAAATGAACAATTGCTTGCGCCAGAATTACTATCACCAAACCGACAATAGCATAAAGAATAGCGTTTTTAGCACCGGCTACCGCTTGGTCATTGCCGCCACTCGTGATATAGCGTAGACCACCAATGATAATCATGATTACGGCGATAAAACCGGCGATTGCACTTATAACATCAAGGACTATCTCAACAACTTTATTCAAGCTTTCGCCGCTATTCGAGCAGCCATTACCCGTAGCGTTATCGCCGGCGGCCACATTGACGCCCTGACAGACATTTGTCTTCGAAGCTTGAGCCGCTACTGGTGATACTGCTCCTATCCCACAAATAAAAATTACTCCAAGTAGAATTATGGTAAGTTTTGTAAGCCCGCGGCAGTTATTAAAAAGGTATTTGATCATATTCTAAAATTTATTTATTACAAATAGGAATAGTGCTTCCGATGCGACTATCACTATTAACCCGACCACCGCAAATATTATTGAACTGCGAGCTGAGGCAACTGAGCTCGGATCGCCGCCGGAGACCATAAATCTAACACCACCAATTACAATCATGATTACAGCGGCTACACCGGCAATT
>JBEKOO010000158.1:0-3077 GCA_049521655.1 Candidatus Korobacteraceae bacterium | reverse complement strand
TGATCCGCGAGTGATGTTTCCAGAGTCTTGGTCCTCAAACTTAACTCTGGCGGCAAACCAAGCGGTGCTTGCGCACCGCTCAGGAAAATCTCGCCTTGACAACGCCTTCGTTCTTATCGATGTTTATGTTGCCGACATTTGCCCGGGCCACCCGCCAAAGGCCCCAGAGTTGGAAAAGAGCCAACTCTGATGGCCACCTGCCAGCGTTTGCCCGGGCAGCCCACCCGTCCAATGATCTGACTGCTGCTACTGCAACGGGGCGTCCGCCGAAGTGGCGATCGCACTCGTGTTGTAACGGAGCACGCCAGTGTAATCGCTGTAGAAGTAGCGCGTACCTGACTGGGCGGAAAGAGGATTGGCGTTGGAAAAGTAGTTTGATTGAGGGACGGTAGCGGAGGTGACGTTGACAATGAAGTTGTAGCCGCTCTTGGGGCATGCAACGCCGTCAGAGGCGTTGCAGCCCAGAACATTGTCCAGCAGACAAGCATTCTGCTGATTTGCGGTTGTGCAGACGCCGGTCGATCCCGGTCCAAGGAACATTAGCGCACCTGCATAGCCATAGGTTGGGTAGGTCGAGACGTAGATGGTTTCCGCAGCGTTAATGGCGCGAAGCGAACCTACAGCCGACGCTTCATTGGCGGCGATACGCGAGCGCAGCAGGTTGGGAATGGCAATGGCGGCGATGATCAAAATGATAGCCACAACGATAAGAAGCTCAATTAGCGAGAAGCCTTTCTGTTTACGCACCGTAACCCTCTTCACTTAGATTTAAGACCTTCCGCACAGGCTCCCGTCAAAACCAGAGTTGGCGGTCGAGAATCGAACACCGGGAAACCACAACTTCCAACGGGGCGTGCAGGTCATTCGTCATTGCGCTCAACAGACTGCCGCTGCGTGGTTCTATTGCCACGCTCCCAAGATTAAGAGGTTTAAGGAAAATCTCCGGAGGTTTGAAACGCTCGCAATGATATCAAACACTAGAAGGGTCGGCGCGATAGCACAAGAGTACTTGGGTAATGAACCTATGTTAGGTCAAACGCGCCACGAATCGCATTGGTAAGCTGATTCGCCAAGTAGTGGGGGATGGCAGCTACCTGCATTGGAGAGACACGCCAATTTGCTGTGCGACAACAAATTCATCACTGTGCAGAAAGTCGAGGGAAAGCCGCGAGCTGAGTGGCTCGACAGGCCTGACAGCGTCTGGGAATTATGCTTCCAGATATTGCGTCCGGGTGCAATGTTCCGTGCATCCGGGCGCAATGTATCATCTGGAGCAGGTAGCTTCTCCGGCCTGACTTATCGCACATTGGCAAGCTCAGGCTCCGGTTCAAGTACTTGCTGTTGTTCTTCCGCGAGTTCCGGCATGTTCTGGAACTTGCGTACAAAAATACCAATCCCGAACACGTGCTGCATTTTGCCATAAAAGACTGCCGGCAGGGCTGCCAACACGCCGAAATGGTTTATCGCCACAACGGTCGCCAGAGAAGCGTTTTCGACGGCCACGTTGAAGGTAGCAGCTACGCGTTCCTTCATCGTGAAGCCGAGGTATTTCGAGATATAGAAGCCTGCCGTTAAGCAACCCACGGCCTGGACGGCGCACGCTCCCAACATCCACGGCAAAATCCAGAGCTGCTTCAGTAGCGTCCCTGAGCCCTTGGAGATATTAGCCAGCATGATGAAGGTGAGACAGACGACGGCGACCGCACCGAGCGCAGGTCTGATCTTCTTGACCTGTTCGGGGAAGTATCCTCCCACAATGGAGCCGACAATCACCGGAGCCAGAGCTATTTCCATCAGCTCCTTAAAGATCGAGCTGGCATCGATATGCCCCACGAAACTGGCGCCCAATATCGTGAGCAGAATCGGTTGCACGAAAGGTGCGATGATGTTATTGATCGCAGTCACGCTTACCGACAGCGCCAATTCGCCGCGACTGATCAGTGTCATGGTATTGGAAGCAGGACCGGTGGGCGTCGTGGCAAGAACCAACATGCCGATGGATAGAATATTGCCGGCCGGTTGAGGCATGAACCTGGATAAGATCAAGTGGCCAAGAATGTAGGCAATCGCGGCTGGGACCACCCAGCGCAGCAACACCGTGTATCCCACCACCGCTGGATGCTTCACGATATGCACCCAATGTGACTTGTTAATCAGGATGCCGCATACAAACAGCGATAGTATCAACGGAACGTTGACCCATGTCACAAAGACGCTTGTTTGCATGGTGGGGTAATAAACGTATCCCCATATCAGGCCCAGGAACACAATGGTCGCAGGGGTGGCTGTTATGAAATTGGCAATCCTTATCCAGGCCGGAATCGTGGCCGGATATTTCTTCTCCTCCAGATGGGCGAGGTAAGAGATGATCAAGCCAGCCGCCCAGAGAAGGGCATTCATGATGGTTATGCCTGGGTGTTTGTACAAAGACATGCCGATGTAGCCAGAGGCCACAAGCGGGATAACAAAACCTGCCACGAAGCAAACATTTGAGAGCCAACTCAATGCTTTAAGCTTGGACATAATGCTCTACCCCTTTGTAATGTGTTGGGAATAAGGCCCTTCCGAACAGATAGGCAACCGATATTCCCTGCCTAAATGTATTTCGCACTTATATGAACCGCCGGAAAGTCGGACGGCGATTCTTGCCTTCCTGCTTCTCCCTAACGCGCTTCGGTCCCTGGACGTTCAACTTGCGAATCTCTCCGTCCTGAACCGATGCACTACTAATTCCTGTCAGCTTGAATCGGAGCAGAGTAGCATACTTCTCTCGAATTTGAACTGATGTTTTTCCCTTGCCCTGCACTTTCTTCCTGCGTTTCTTGGTTTTGCACCCCATAAGCGATTGGCATTTTTGTCTGCCACTTCCAGAAAGAAGAAGGCGACGATGCGATCCAGAGCGCACCGCTGGGTAAAGGAATGGAGTTGGCACAATTCCAACTCCGGGGCTCGGCAAAGCTGATGGGATAAGAACGAAGGCTTCAGCGGACTCGGTATGCTTTGGTTGAGGACCAAGCCTTCTGGGTCAGGAGAAGCCTTCATGATTATTGTAGGGTGTGATTTCCATCCCGGTTGGC
>JBEKOO010000157.1:0-2864 GCA_049521655.1 Candidatus Korobacteraceae bacterium | reverse complement strand
CCGGTCATGATCCGACGCCGCGACAGAGCTTGACATCGGTCAGCGAAGCACCTGACACAAAGTCTGTGGGCACGGCGCGAATCGATCTGCTTCTGTCGAGTCTCGCACGCGGGAAGGGCCGCCAGGCGGTCGGTGCCCGAATCGCCAGTTCTGCTGGATGTCTCGTCGCCTACTCCGATTAGCGGGTATCGACGACAATGCGCTCGGTTGCGGCCATCTCGCGTACTCCGGTCCTGGTCGTGGCCCTGCCGTTGCAAAGCTCGCCCCGTTTTCGGCCGCCTTCGGGGTGCGTGTGCTCCCTAGTGTCAGGGCGCCGAAGGACTCGAACCGCGGCCTTGTGTCGCGGTCGGAAAGCAGACAAGGCGTGTCTCCTGTGGAGGTCGGGCGATTCGTCGTCGAAGCGCACTTGAAAGAGGGCCGAGCAGTTGCCGAGCTCGCGAGGGCTCACGGGGTACACCGCAGCTGGGTCTACACACTGCTCAGGCGCTACCGCCTGAAGGGCGAGGCTGGCCTTAAGCCACGCTCGAGACGGCCCCCCAAGACCTCACCGTCGTTGCCGCAGCCGTGCGAACCATCCCGATTGTTCAGGACCGTCGGCGCTTACAATTCCGTGGTGGGGGTGCTGGCACGAGGTCCGGGGTATGGGTGCCTACCTCGACGATTGTCGGCAGCGACTCCAGACTCCCTGCAATGCTCCTCAACCGCAACATTGTCGGAAGTCCCTTCGTGATGTGAATCAGGTTCTTCGCGTCGCCTGGTATTGCTTCCGGGCAACCTTCGGTCGCCGGTGGGGGGGCTACCTCGCCATCATCTTGCTCGTCGGTCTCGTCGGCGGGCTCGCCATGGGCGCCATCGCCGGTGCCCGCCGGACCCAGTCGTCGTACCCGAGATTCCTCGCCTCGACGAACCCGTCCGATCTCACCGTCTCGACGGGGTCACCCAACTCGAGCGCCTCCTTCGGCAGCGACGCGTTGGCGGTCAAGATCGCCCACCTTCCCGGCGTCCGAAGGGTGCGCGACCTGATCGCCCCAACGATCATTCCGCTCGATGCCGACGGGGCGCCCCGCCTCTCTCTCGGGGCCAACCTGGCGTCCTTCGGCAGTCTCGACGGCGAGTTCGCTACACAGGACCGGCTGGCCGTGGTGCGAGGTCAGATGGCGGCCCAGAACCAGGCCGACGAAATCGTCATGACGGCAAACGCTGCCCGGCTCGTCGGTGTACACCTCGGAGAGACCGTGCCTCTCGGCTTCTATACAAACGCCCAGACCCAACGTTCCGACTTCGGGACGCCAAAGGTGATGCCCGCGCTCCGTATCCGTGCGCGGTTGGTGGGGATCGTCGTGGTGAACGACCAAGTCGTCCAAGACGACATAGACCAGTCGTTCGGCTTTCTCGTCGTGACCCCGGCGCTCCTCCATGAAATCGTCGCTATCTCTCCCGCCGCGGGTGCGCCCGTCGAGTTCGGCCTCCAGCTCAACGGCGGCAGCAGCAGCGAGGTTCCGGCCGTCGAGCGGGAGCTCGTCACCACGATCCCGCCGGGCTCGGCCTATGAGTTCCACCAGGTTGCCCGGGTGACGGCACAGGTGGAGCTGGCCGTTAAGCCAGAGTCAATCGCACTCGGTGCGTTCGGCGCGATCGCGGGACTTGTCGCCCTGGTCCTCGGCGCACAGGCGATCTCCCGCCAGCTCCGTCGGGGAAACGAGGACCGCCGTGTGCTGCGCGCGCTAGGGGCCGGCCCCCTACTCACGAGTAGCGACGGGCTCATCGGGGTCGGTGCCGCGGTGGTACTCGGCTCGGCCCTCGCGTTCGGCGTCGCCGTCGGTCTCTCCCCGCTTGCGCCACTCGGACCGGTACGGCCCGTCTATCCCGACCCCGGGATCGCAGTGGACTGGACGGTATTGGGGATCGGATTCGCTGTGCTCGTCGGCGGCCTCGGGGCCGTCGCGGTCGCCACTGGGTGGCGCGCAGCGCCGTCCCGGAGGATTCGGATCCAGAATGCGACGACGGGCGGCTCGAGCATCGTCCGCGGCGCACTGTCTGCAGGGGTTTCGGTCGCCGGGGCCGTCGGGGTGCGGTTCGCACTCGAACCGGGGCGGGGTCGGACCGCGGTGCCGGTGCGCTCGGCACTCATGGGCACGACGCTCGCGGTCACCTTGTTGGTCGGGACCTTCACGTTCGCGAGCGGCTTGCACACCTTGATCTCCCGACCCGCGCTCTACGGGTGGAACTGGACCTACCTGCTGAACCCGAGCAGTGACGTCCCTCCCCAAGCGATCACGCAGCTCGACCGCGACCCCGACGTGGCTGCATGGAGCGGGGCGCTGCTGTCGAACGTGGAGATCGACGGCACATCGGTCCCGGCCTTGGTGAGCAACGAGACGCGCCCGAGGGTCCAGCCACCGATCCTGTCCGGACACGGGCTCGATGCCGCCAACCAGATCGTGTTGGGCGCCGCCACGTTGGCGGCGCTCCACACCCACGTCGGTGACACGGTGACGGTTACCTACGGAGCGCCCGACGACGCGCCGGTCTATGTCCCGCCGACCGTCCTGCATATCGTCGGGTCAGCAACGTTTCCCGCAGTCGGGTTCACGAGCTTCATCTCCGACCACACCTCGATGGGCACCGGCGCACTCCTCTCGCTCGCCAGCACACCGCTGGCGTTCCAACGGGCCCTCCTCAATCCTGACCCGACCCTGAACGGCCCGGAGATGGTCTTCGTGCGCCTGCTCAGCGGGGTGAGCGCCGTTGAGGGTCGGGCGAACCTCGAGCGGATCGCCGCGGTCGCGAACCACGCCTTCGCCACCGACCGCGATCCCGAAGCCGCCGGCAACACCGTCACAGTCCTCGGCGTGCAACGTCCC
>JBEKOO010000156.1:0-4167 GCA_049521655.1 Candidatus Korobacteraceae bacterium | reverse complement strand
GCCTGGCCTTTCGCCGGGCTGATGCAGGCACCCGACGGGAACTTGTACGGGACAACTACGTCGGGCGGGCGTGGAGGCTCTGGCACGGTCTTCAGAATTACCCCCGGTGGCACGCTGACCACACTGTACGGCTTCAACGGCGGCGACGGCGCTGTCCCTCGCGCCGGACTGGTACAAGCCAGCGACGGCAACTTCTATGGGACAACCTCCGGCGGAAATGAAACCTGGGGTACGATCTTCAAGATTACCCCCACGGGCTTCCTGACCGGGCTGCACTACTTCAACTTCACAGACGGCGCCGCCTGGCCTTTCGCCGGGCTGATGCAGGCACCCGACGGGAACTTGTACGGGACAACTACGTCGGGCGGGCGTGGAGGCTCTGGCACGGTCTTCAGAATTACCCCCGGTGGCACGCTGACCACGCTGTATAGCTTCTGCTCTCAACCGAACTGCGCGGACGGCGGGGCGCCTGACGCCGGGCTGGTGCAAGCCAGTGACGGGCACTTCTACGGCACAACCTCCGAGGGCCCGCCTGGAGGCTATGGCACGGTCTTCAAAATAACCTAGAGCGGCACGCTGACCACGCTGTACAGCTTCAACGGCTCTGACGGCGAGGCGCCTTACGCCGGGCTGGTACAAGCCAGCGACGGAAACTTCTACGGGACAACCGTCTTGGGCGGCGCCGATGGCGATGGCACGGTCTTCGAAATCACCCCGGACGGTGTCCCAACCACGCTGCACACTTTCGACGGCGGGGATGGCGCCTCCCCGTACGGAGGACTGGTGCAAGCCCCCAACGGGTTCTTCTACGGGACAACGCAGCAAGGCGGTGCCCATAACTATGGCACGGTCTACCGCCTGGGCGTGGTTCGCACGTGCGCGACATGTGCTCCGTGACCGCGAGATCCTCGCCGCTCGCAACTTGGAATTGAAATACGAATGGGTGCTCACGGCACCCTTTCGTATTCAACAACGGTTCGAGTTGCGTTTCGTACTCTCGCGCTCTACTTTCCGCTCTCGTGGAAGCGCTTGTTGACTTCCGCCCAGTTGACCACGTTCCACCATTCCTTCAGGTAGTCGGCGCGGCGGTTCTGGTATTTCAGGTAGTAGGCGTGCTCCCAGACGTCGTTGCCCATGATGGGGTAGAAGCCTTGGCTCATGGGGTTGTCCTGGTTGGCCGAGCTGACGACCTGCAGCTTGCCGCCGCGGTCGCGCACCAGCCACGATCAGGAGCGTAGTTCCAGAAAACATATCTTTACGGAACACGCAAACTCGATGATAACGGCTGACCGTTTTCAGCAACATAGACGGCTCCCGGCGGCCGGGTTTTGGAACGGCGCCGGCCAACTGGAAACAAGGCAGTGTTGCTGGGCAAGTGAAAAGTGCAATTTCTCGGCTACCAATATCAGGCACTTAGCGGGACTTACTCAGTAGGGTGATTGGGCAAGAGAGCGCCAGTCTAGCAACGCCCTTGATTGCATTGAGCAGGACCCGACGGACAGGCTCGGTGTCGAAACGATCCCAGCCAAACGGTGGTCGCATGCTTCGTCCCCTGCGAACAGGTATGATTCTCCCGCCATGAGCTCACCAAATCCAATTCGCCATATTTCCGACACCGCCCTGTGGGTAGCTGTGTACCGTGCACAAGAGAGCGAGCGCGCTGATGCTGTCTTCCGCGACCCGTATGCGCGCAAACTAGCCGGGGATCGCGGCCTGCAGATCGCTGCTGGCATGCCATTCGCCAAGCGGCATTCCTGGTCTTATGTCGCCCGTACCTGGCTGGTTGATCAAATCATCGAACGCGAGGTGCTCCAAGGCACGGACATGGTCATCAATCTGGCTGCCGGGCTCGATTCCAGGCCGTACCGGATGCAGCTTCCCGCTTCGCTTCGATGGGTCGAGGTCGACCTGCCGGACATGCTGAGCTACAAGCAGGAAGTGCTCGCCGCTGAATGTCCGGTCTGCACGGTTGAGCGTGTGCCGCTCGATCTAAGAGATACTGCAGCACGCCGCGCGTTGTTCCAGCGGCTCGGGGAGGAAGCGAAACGGGTGTTGGTGGTGAGCGAAGGGCTCATCATTTACCTCCAAGCCGATGGGGTTGCCGAACTGGCCCGCGATCTGTCAGCCCCGTTCAGCTTTCGGCTCTGGGTCACCGACCTTGCGTCCCCTGCGCTCCTTAAGATGCTGCAGAAGGCCATTGGTCGACCGCTCGTTGAGGCCGGTTCGCCGCTAAAATTCGCGCCGGATGAGGGTCCAGAATTCTTCGCGAGGTATGGCTGGAAGGTGGTCGAGGCGCGTTCGCTCTTACAGGCTGCAGCCAAGTTGAAACGGCTGTCGTTTGGCATGCGGTTGCTGTCGCTTTTGCCCGATCCCGCAGGCCGCAAGCCTGACAAACCGTGGGGCGGAGTTTGCGTGTTGGAGAACAGCGGACCGACTCGTTCTTGACTTACAACAAACTAACAAGCGGTGCCTTGCATCCAGGATCACTGGCGTTAACCGGCATTTCACAGCCAGGATTGCTTGATTTCATCGGTCGTGAAGCAAGTGAGTTAAGTCTCTTCTCGTCAGCTTCTTACACCGTGATGCAAAATTTAAGTTGACGCGCCTTTCCAGTGGCGTGATATTTGTGCCCGACAAAGACGGGTAAGGGGACCAACGTCAGAATGGTAACCCCAACGGTCGTAAAGGAGATCCTCATGACAACCCGGCCACGATTCACTTTTCACCTGCCACTTCCCGCGTTCGCGCTCGCGATGCTTGGTATGCTGACCATGCTCGCGACGGCGCCAGCACTAGCGCAAACTTACACCATCCTGCACGCCTTCACCGGAGGAGCGGATGGCTGGGATCCCCTAGGCGGGGTAACGATAAGCAGTTCAGGAACCCTCTACGGAACGACGTGGAACGGTGGAAACGGAAGCTGTCCTTACGAACAGTGCGGCACGGTCTACGAGCTCTCTTACCGGAACTCCGGCTGGACCTTCAAATCTCTCTACTCGTTCACTGAGGACGACAGCGTTGGATATTATCCCGAGGCGCCTGTAATCATAGGCCCGAACGGCGCACTCTATGGCACAACCACCGACGGCGGTAATGCCGGTAAAGGGACGGTTTTTGAGCTGCAGCCGCCAGCTGCATCCTGCAAAACGGCTGTCTGTTATTGGACCGCAAGCTTGGTCCATGGCTTTCAGGGCGGAGCATACGATGGTGACACTCCGTGGTACGGAAGTCTAATCTTCGACCAAGCTGGGAACATCTACGGCACGACAGGGGCCGGGGGTTCGACCAACGACGGCGTGGTGTACGAGCTAACCCCGTCGGGCGGGGGATGGACTGTGGGTCTGCTTCATAGCTTTGTTGACAACGGAGTCGACGGCTACGATCCAAGAGTTGGCGTGATCTTCGACCCTGCCGGAAACCTGTACGGGACGACAGTGCAGGGAGGCTCTGGCGCGTACGGGACAATTTTCCAGTTGACGCCCTCCGCCGGGACATGGACAGAATCTATCCTGCACGACTTCAATCTCACAAATGGGTCTGACCCAGAGAACCTGATCATGGACCAATCCGGCAACCTGTATGGCATAGCCACAGGATATGGAACTCCCATTCCCGCCAATGTCTTTGAACTGACGCCGGCGGACGGAAGCTGGATTTTCTATAACCTTCAGATTGTTCCTAATTGCGGCGACCCAGAAAGCGGAATAGTCATGGACGCAGCCGGCAATTTTTATGGAACCTGCGCTGGTGGCGGCGCTCACGGTTACGGCTGGATTTTCGAGTTAACGAACTCCGGAGGCTCGTGGGTGGTTACGGACCTCCATGATTTCACCTTCAGTGATGGATACGATCCAGGCGGCGCTCTCGCCCTTGACGCCAGCGGCAATCTGTACGGTACGGCCCGTGCTGGCGGCAATGGCAACAACGGCGTGGTCTGGGAGATCACACGTTAGGTGCGCTCCTTGGCCTTCGATCGGGCGCTTCACTGACGAGAAATCCCCATAGCACTCATTGACTTCTGGACGGGTTCTGAGTGCAATGGCGAGTGGCTTCCAAGGAACTGCCGTGCGTGCTGAACCGTTTAGTTATGCGGCCTGGGGTTCAATGGGAACAAGCTCGTAGCCCAGTTGTTTGGCTTGCCGTTTAAGTTTTGCTTGCAACTTTTTC
>JBEKOO010000155.1:0-4642 GCA_049521655.1 Candidatus Korobacteraceae bacterium | reverse complement strand
CTCGTGATCCGGGGGGTGCTCCTCGGTGATGGTGGAAACATCCGCGATCTGGCCGGTCAGGTGGCGGTGCTCGAGCGTCCTGGTGTAAGGGTGATCGTTGGGAAAGTTTATTACCGCCACCGGTTGGAGGCCCGAGCCCGGCCGCGTACGGTGGCAGAAGCTCAGGCTACGGTAGGCGAGGGCGCCGTAGCGGTAGCCGAGCAGCTCGTCGAGCGGGCCGGTGAAGACGAGACGGTCGAAGTCGATCGTGCCGCGGGCCTGGTCAAACGACGTGGCCGTGCTCACCGTGATGTTGGGGTGGTCGAGCATGCGAGCCACCATGGCGGTATAGCCCTCGGAGGGGATCCCCTGGTAGGTGTCGTCGAAGTACTCAGTCCGGGGGCCGACAATGACCGGGACCCGCCCGGACACAGCCCGGTCGAGGTCCTCGGGCCGGCACCCCCACTGCTTGGTCGTGTAACCGAGAAAGACATACCGGTAGATGAGCTCGGCCAGCGACCGCAGGCGCGGTCGGTCGGACTCCATGAGCTTCAAGATCGGGACCTTGGTGCCCTGCGGGTATGCCCCCAAAAGTTCGTGCTTGATCAGCTCGGCCTCAGTGGGGGAGAAGAGGCAGTCGATGCTGTCGAAGCTGAAGGGCAGGGGGACCTGCGCGCCTTGCACTTCGGCCAGCACCCGGTGCCTGTACTCACGCCAATCGGTGAAGCGGGAAAGGTACCGCCAAACGGTCGAAGAGCCGGTGTGAAAGATGTGGGCGCCATAGTGGTGGACCATGACACCGTGCTCGTTGGTCCCGTCAAAGGCGTTCCCGGCAATGTGGTCGCGCCGGTCCACGACATGGACCGGGTCGTCGAGGCCGCGGGCGATCCTCTCCGCCAGCGTCGCCCCGCTAAGGCCGGCGCCGACGACCAGCCATCTGGTCCGCATACAGCCCTCATCGGCGGCGCCGGGCGGGAGCTGAGCGATTTACCGCCAACGACGCGCCCAGCCGAAGGTGCCCACGATCATGGTGCTGTGCTCTGGGTAAGGACATCCCTTAGCTTTCCCTAAGTTCCGCCGATAGACCTATCAACATGAAGACGTCTGCTGCCCCTCTGGCGCGACCGCGGGCCGGGGGCCGCAGGCCACAGCCGGCCACCCCCGGCCCGGCCCTAGGTGCCTCGGCGGCGCGACGACTATCTGTTTGCCTAGTCACTGGCACCACGGTCACTGGCACCACGGTTACTGGCACCACGGTCACTGGCACCACGGTCACTGGCACGACAGTCACTGGCACCACGGTCAACGATGTCGCCGACCTCGCCCGCAACTTGAGGGGCCACGGCCACCAGGTGGTGGTGTTCGGTCCGAACGGGCCGCCGGGCGATGGGGGCGGTACGGACGAGACCTCGCTGCGACGACTGCTTTGGGACGCGCACGCAGACGTCGTCCACTTCCATTACCTCTCCGGTGGGTTCCCGGTGCGCTTGATAGAACAGGCGTGGTTGAGCGGGGCCCGGGTCGTACTGGCTCTTGGCCCGTTACCGGGGGGCTCGTCACCGGGCCGTTCCGAGGACGGACTTGTAGCCGCCCGCCATGTGCTCGCTGTCCAGGCGTTGCCGTTCTGTGACCTGGTGACGGTCCCGTCGCGCCCGGAGGCCGCTCTCATAGCCCAGTACAGCAGGGCTGGGGCCCGGATAGAAGTACGCCGCTGGGGCGCGTCCTGGGAGGCTGTCTACGACCGTTTGTGCGGTGCCCGTGCCATCCCGGAGCAGGGTTCCCTGAGCGTCGTGGTCGCCACGTACAACAGGGCCGAGGAGCTGAGGAGGTGCCTGATCGGGCTCACGCACCAGACGCTTGGTCGCGACCGCTTCGAAGTCGTAGTGGTGGACGATTGTTCGGCGACGCCGGTAGAGGATATCGTCGCCGAGTTCTCAGGGATCTTGCGCGCCCGGCTGGTCCGCAAGACGGCGAACGAGGGCCTGGGCGAAGCGCGCCGCAGTGGCGTAGAGGTGGCGACCGGGGACGTGACATTGTTCTTCGACGATGACGATGTCCCCCGTCCGGACTGCCTGGCCGCCCATCTCGAAGCCCACGCCCAACACCCCGGGGAGACGGACGCTGTGCTCGGGTTCACCGCCCTCCACCCCGACGTGCAGCTCAACGCGGCGATGGAGTTCGCTCTCGTCAGCGGTCAGCGGCTGATGTCCTACCCCGCCCTTCAGGAAGGCGAGGTGCCGTGGCACTGCGCCTGGGGAGGGAGGACTTCTTACAAGACGGCCTTTCTCCGTCGTGCCCTTCCGCGCGGCCGGTGGTTGGAGGATATGGACCTGAACGCCCGGTTGCGTCACGTCGGGCTGAGCGTCTGGTACACCCGCAACGCGGTGCAGTACATGACCCACGAACTGTCCATCAGCCAACTGCGCTCGCGCGCCCGCACGCTCGGGATGGCCGGCGCCGACGTCCTGGCCCGGTTGGCCGACGCCGATCTCCCGGGCCTGCTCGGTGCGGACAACGCCGCCGAGCGGGCTCGTGAGCAGGCGCCGCTGCTCCCCGCGATCGAGGACATCATCGATCAGCTCTCAGCCCGGCCCCTCGAGGCACTGTCCTGCCTGCCCGCTACGTTAAACGGGCAGCCGACGACGGCTGAGCAGGTCCTGTGGGCGGCTCTCAACGCCGTGATGGACTACGAGAACCGGCTCGGCTTCCTCGTGCGGTGCCGGCAACTGCAGGGGGGCAGGGTCACTGGTTTCGCCGCCTTGCCCCGGTGGGGGGACAGCGAAGAGCTGGCCCGCAGCGTGTCGGTTTTCGCCACAGCGTTCGACGCTGGAGATCCAGCCCAGCTGTTCCTTTTTGCCCCCGCCACCGTGGCGCCCCCGGACGCCCTTCGGCAGGTAGAACAGGTACTGTTCGCTTGCGGGCGGGCCCCTGAAGAAGTGGCCGACGTCCACGTGGTCCCCGTCGTCGACGGGGGCGCGCTCCATGGTGCCGGCGGGGCCCTTTCCGAGCTGATCTGGGTTGGGCACCCCTCTCCGCTCGGCTCCGCTCCGCCATTGGCGCTGCGTGCCGACGCAGGCGCAAACGACCTCAGACGGCTGGCGGGCCTCGCTCCCCGGGGAGGGCCCGCCGGTCTTCGCTAAGGCGCCGCCAGGGCCCGAGGTGCATTTGGCAGTTTGCTGGCCACCATTTCAGCGGAGGCGCCCGCCGCCCTCAGGATCTCAACGGCGGCTTCGATGTCGGCCGTCTCGGTCAGTGTCCCAAGGTCGGCGTGCACAAGGAACGCGGCGGCGAAGTTGAGGTGCCCGCTGGCAGTTATGTGGCGAGCGGTACCCGCCCAGGGGCGGTCGGCACCGACCGGCGCGATGGCTGGCGGTGCAAACCAGGCCTCCAGTTGCCCCGCCTGGCTGGCGGGGACAAAGGGACAGACAAAGGCGGCCAGTTCGCGCCCTTCAGGCGCTAAAGCCGCATGATGAACTGCTGAGCAGTTCATCGAGGCCCGACGGCGGTCCGGGGCACCGTCCGGGAGTACCGGAGGTGCCGGCGGGTCGCCGGAGGTCACATGAACAGGCGCCCCGGTCGCGGGCGTGGCATCAACCGTCGGGGGAGCAAGGTCTGGCGCCAAGGGCCCCGTCCCGTGGCCTAGCACCACCGTGGCCACGCGGCGGCCTGCACCCGCCGCTTGGCGGGCCACCCGCTCCATCAGTTGTCGGGCGCCGACTGAGCCGACCGTGCCGTTGGCGTTGCTAAAGGAGCTCTTAGCGCTGGCGAAACCGCCGGCGGCGCAAAGCTCGGCCCGTCGTCCCACCAACACGACGGGGCCGTTGCCCCCCAGCCCGGAGCCGACTTTCGCCGCCACAACGTCGGCCGGCCCCTGGCCTGCCAACGTGCGGAGCTCGTCGAGTGCCGTGCGTCCCAGCTCACACCCGGGACTTATGACCACAACGTCTTCGTGGGACGCCGCCGCCAGGGCGGCATGGTACTGGGCGGCCAGGTCCGTCCCCCACGGCACGTAGGCCAGCTTGACGGGAGCGAGGTCGCCCAGGGCCTTGGTAGCGGGAGATATGGGGACGTTCGGCGTCGCGACAAGTAACACGTCGTCGCCGGTCCCGTGCAAGGCCTTGGCGATCGTCGCCAGCGTCGTCTCACAATCCTCGTTCAACCCGGCCAGGCAGGCCACGAAGGTCACGGGACGCATTTCGCCGGCCGCCGGCGGCCGAGGGACCGCGGAACAGACCATCGGGTCTGGGGTGGCGAGGGCAAAGATCTCGGCCACCAAGGCCAGGTCCATCGGCGGTGGATGAGGAAGGAAGTTACGTATCGCTGTCTCGTCGCCGTTACTGGTGGCGGATGTGCTCGATACCGCCCGGGTGTGGTCCACGGCGATCTCGTCGACGATGCCCATGACCATTCCCTGTGGCCTTAGGAGCTTGGGCCAGAGCCAATCGATCCCCCACCCCGAGGGGCTCAGCCGGAAGGTCGGCAGGCATGTTCCCAGGGCCCTCAAGGAGAAAAATGGCATCATCACTTCGACAAAATTTGTGTACCGGCACCGGGAGCCCTTATCGCGGAGCGTGATCGGGTGGGACCAGTGCGAGGCATCGGATAGCGCCGGTTGAGCCAGGTCGAGGTTATGGTCGGCAAGCGCCTGGAAAAGCCTGTTCCA
>JBEKOO010000154.1:0-4427 GCA_049521655.1 Candidatus Korobacteraceae bacterium | reverse complement strand
CGCGGCTGAATTGTATGCCTTCAGGCCGCATGTTGTTCTTGACCTGGTGCTTCTCCAGCGCGATCTGGTCGTCAATGATCTCATGCTTTTGACAACCTGACTTGGCCCACCTGTGCTCATCTCATTTGGCCCACCCTTAGTCAATAACTCTCTGCTCGGCAACGGGTGAGCGGCGTTGCTGCCGGAGCGGAGACCTGCGCGGTCCGCAGGACAGCGCGTTTAGGTCGTAGCGGAGGCAGGAACGACGGCGTCGCCGCCTCGGGTCCCTTTCTTCTTGCGCACCTCCAGGGTTCGTCGGAAGCGATAGGAGTCAGTGCCCGTCTCAATGATGTGGGCGCGATCGGTGATTCGGTCCAGCAGCGCCTTGCACAGTCTTGGGTTGGGAAACACCTGTGTCCATTCCGAAAACGGTAGGTTCGTGGTCACGATCAGCGAGGCGCGTTCTGCCCGTTCGGCGATGACCTGAAACAGAAACTCAGCCCCGATCTCGGCCAGCGGAACATAGCCCACCTCATCCAGAGCGATCAGGTCGTAGCGCATCCATCGTGCCAGCACCCGACGCACCCCGCCCTGTTGTTGGGCTTCGACCAACTCGTTCACCAGGTTGGCGGCGGTGGTGAAACGCACCCGCCGTTTCTGGCGGCAGGCGGCCACGCACAACCCCGTGGCCAAGTGGGTCTTGCCCGTGCCGCATTCGCCCATCAGAACCACCGGTTCGGCGCGTTCGATGTAGCCTCCCTCGGCCAGCTCGCGGATCTTGGGAGCGGGGATGTGCGCGGCCTGGTTGAAGTCAAACTCTTCCAGCGTCTTCATGCGCGGCAGACGGGCATCGTGAAGGCGTGCCTGCACGGCATGCCGGTCGCGTTCTTCGCTTTCCATCGCCAGCAATGCTTCCAGATAGCCGATATGGTTACGCCTCTCCTTCACCGCCTGTTCCGCCAGGGGGACGAAGTTAGCGCCGATCACCGGCATCCGTAGCGCCTTGCAATACTGCTTTACGCTGGCATGTTCCAGAGCTTCCGTGGCGGGCTTCATCGCGCCACCTCCGCCACTTCGTCTAACAGAAGATCGTAGTTGCTCATCACCGGCAACGGGCGTTCGTAGCGTTCCAGTCCGCCCACAGCCAGGCGCTCCACTGCAGCGTGCGCCAGTTCTCCAAAGACCAGAAGGTGCCGTACCGCTGCCGCATCCGTACAGCCGATATCCAGGGCTTGCCGGACCGCTTGCTTCAGCTTCTCCCAGCCATGTTGGCTGCCCTGCTGTAACAACTCGATCATGCTTCGGGTTCCAGCCTGCTTGCCCTCGCGGCGTTGCAGACTCTGCCACAACTGATCGAAGCTCTCCGGCCAGTGCCCGTGCTCGCGGCATTGCTGCAACGGCAGCGATCCTGCCAGCGCACCCGGCTTGCGCAGCAACACGTCCAGATAATGCTCCAGTGCCAGCACCTGCTCGTAACGAGCAAAACTGCGCTCATGCCGCGCCACCAGCTTCCGCTCCTGCCAGACCTCAACATAGGCTGGAAGCAGTCGCGCTTGCACATGTAGGCCCGGCTTCACCGGCGTCGAGTACCAGTTGGTGCGTACCTTGACGCAGCTCTTGCTATCCACTTTCGGGAAGCTAATCTCCGCCAGCTCGAAGCCTTCCCTCGCCAGCGGCAGCAGATGTTGGCGTTCGACTTCCATCGCCTCGCCTACCGGCATCGTCTTGCCTGCGATACTCCGCTGCTGGTCTTGCTGGCAGCCCTGCAGCAACAATGCGTTCAACTCCGCCAAGTCCTGTACGCGAGGAACCGGCACCAGGTGGTTGCGCCGGAAATAGCCCACTTCGCCTTCCACCCCACCCTTCTCGTTGCCGCGGGCCGGGTTGCAGAAGTCGGTCTCAAAGCCCCAGTGCGAACGAAAACAGATCAGTCGCTCCGTCTCTTCCCGCTGGTGACCGCGCAGGATTTTCTTCACCGCGCTCTTCAGGTTGTCATAGCGCAGCAACCGGAAGACCCCACCGAAGTAGGCAAACGCCAACTCGTGGGCTTCCAGAAAGGCCTGCTGCGTGGCGTGGTAATAAGCCACATGAAACGCGCCGCCGCTGGCCATCGATCGCATCGAGAAGCCATACACCTTGCGCATCTCGCCGCCAATCTCAGCCATCGCCTCGTACCAATCCACTTGGGCTTCCACTCCCCAGTCGTAGACCTGGGGTATGAAAGTCTCCCGCCGCACCTGCCCCAGTTCCTGTTTGCGACGCCGCACATAACCGCGTACCGTGGCCTCGCCGACACTCGCCTGCGGGCGTTCCTGCCCAATCCGCTGCCATATCCGCCGTGCCGTGTGTCGCTGCTTCTTCGGGGCCTGCTCATCGGCAATCAGAATCCCGTCGATGAACTCCATCACCGGCCCCAAACTCGGATGGCTTCGTACTGGCTGCTTCCGCTCCGGCGGAATCGCACTTACCAGGGCTTGCCGAACCATCCGCCGATGAACCCCCAGCTTCCGGGATACTCCCTGGATCGTCCCGGTCCCGTAGACATACTCCCGTCTGATCGCCTCAAATAACTCCACCTTCGTTCTCCTGTCCATCGGCCTCCCTGTCGGCTCCGCCGACAGAGTAGCCAATTAGTCGATGAAGGTGGGCCAAATCAGACGCGCACAAGTGGGCCAGATCAGAGTAGCGAAATCAGTAGGGACAGTACGCATCGGGAATGGCAGTGGACCGACAGAATAAGCGTCGCGACCCCAGTCCCCGCGCCCACCCCAAGACTCGACACCGATGCCCAGTTCGGCCTTTAGAAGGCTTTGCACAAGCCATTCGAACTGAAACCATCCGAGCGAATCTAAGTTGTACCTGATCTCCACCGTCGAGATTCCCTACCTTGGAATCGCGTACTGCTGCGCAGGCGCAGTCGCGCGGTAAATTCTTATGCACGCAGAATTGCTACATTCGCATCCGAAAAATGATCTCACAAGTGACCTGCCCCCAAACTCTCATCCATTCATAACTAGAGATTCCCGGTTTTGATTTGCCTTTAAGTTCATCTCGCAGCCGTCGGGACGGTGGGAAAGTGGGAAACGCGTAGCCTTTTCCAAGGCAGCTCTATCGCCGTCTTTTCCACGGTCCAGGGTTCGCCGGAACTCCTCCGGCGTTCGGTAGCCCAAGCCGCTGTGCGGCCTCTCGCAGTTATACTCTTGCCGCCATTTCTCTAACGTGGCACGCACGTCGTTCAACGTGCGGAACCAGTGCGCGTTCAGGCATTCATCCCGCAAGCGTCCATGAAAGCTTTCCACATGTCCGTTCGGCATGGGTTTGCCCGGCTGAATATGGATCAACGTGATTTTGTGTTTCTCCGCCCAGCCAATCATTCTCCGCGAGGTGAACTCCGGTCCGTTGTCGGAGCGCACACTCTCCGGTGCTCCACGCTCAGCTATCAGCCGCTCCAGCACGCGGATCACGCGCCCGCTGCCCAGGCTGGTGTCGGCCTCCAGCGCCAGGCATTCCCGGGTGTAGGCGTCCACCACGCTGAGGATGCGCACCATCCGTCCGCTAGCCAGCCCGTCGATGATGAAGTCCATCGCCCACTCCTGGTTGGCCCGCCGCAGCCGCGATTCAGCCGGCATCGAGCGTACCAGCCGTTTGCGCCGCTGCCGCCGCACCCTCAATCCTTCTTCGCGATACAGCCGGTAAATTCGCTTCACGTTCACCGCCTGGCCTTGGCGCTGCAACAGCACATGCAATCGCCGATAGCCATAGCGTGGCTTCTGCCGCGCCAACTCCAGCAGCTTCCCGCGCAGCTCGGCATCGCCATCCGCCACCGCCGCGTAGCGGTAGCTGCTGCGATCCAACTCCAGCAGCCTGCAGGCCCGTCGTTCGCTCAGCCCCTTTTCCTGCTCCACGAACGAGACCTCTTGCCGCAAACCTACAAGCTCCAGCCGTTTTTTCCGATCACCGCTTTCAACGCTTCCCGGTCCAGACTCAGATCGGCCACCCGGTGCTTCAGTCGCCGATTCTCATCCTCCAACTGCTTCAACCGTTGTGCCTCGCCCACTTCCATCCCGCCATACTTCGACTTCCAGCCATAGAACGTCGCCGCGCTGATCCCATGCTCCCGGCACAGATCCGCTGTCTTCACTCCGGCCTCGTGCTGCTTCAAAATCGCAATGATCTGCTCTTCCGTGTATCGGCTTTTCTTCATCGCAGTCCTCCCTTTCAGATTACGGGAGAACTCCAGTTTTCCTTGGCTGAGTTTTTCGGGGGCAGATCAGCCGCACATGCCGCGCCCGGAAAACGGCCACTTCCGCGGCCCTTGCCACAATGAGGGATACCCAACTTCGCGCCGGCCCGCCAATTGAGGCTCCCGCGATGTAAGTGTGATTCTTGTAGACGAGGTGGGCCACCGATAGGCCCGCGATCGCTGCGAGGCTGGGGCGGAAGATGAA
>JBEKOO010000153.1:0-3010 GCA_049521655.1 Candidatus Korobacteraceae bacterium | reverse complement strand
GACCCCAGCGGGAAGGATTTGAGGCGTGGCTTTGTCTGCAAGATGGTATCCCACGTCACTCTCAGGTCAATCGCTAACAATCCGGAGCTGCGGGAGGGAATGGGGCGTTCAGAGATAGACGCCACTATTGCTCGGCATGCTGATCAAGAAGTGCTACACGATCAACCTGAGGTCGAGAAGTCCGTCGTTCGAGTTGCGGGGCCCTTCACCGTCGAATCGCTTTCGCCACTGCTCGGAGCGTGGTCGGAGAAGGCTGAAGAATCCGCGTCCGAGCGGTCCGTGATGGTGGCTGCGGACGACTTCGAGCACGCTATTATCGAGAATCTCCGAGCTGCGGGGGTTCAGAATACCGTTCGCAAGGAGCGCCTGAAGTTCGATCGCCTCGAGGCCTGGCCCGGCAGGTACATCAACGCCGTCGGGGAGTACTCGGAAGAGGCGAGACCTCGACGTGCCGCTGTAACGATTGGCCCACAATACGGAACGGTCGATGCGGATCTGGTCCGCGCTGCTGCCAAGGAGGCGGCTGGTTTCTTTGACATACTCATCGTGTGCGGTTTCGCCTTCGATGCGTACATTGCTAATGAGTTCAAGCAACTCGGCAACTTGACCATCCTCAAGGCCAACATGAACCCGGATCTTTCGATGGGCGGGGATCTGCTCAAGAAGACGGGCACCGGGAACCTGTTTATGGTGTTTGGCGAGCCGGACATCGACATTAGGCACGAGGATGGCCAGGTCAAGGTGGAGATCAAGGGCCTGGACGTCTACGACCCCACCACCGGTCAGGTCCGGGCGCACACGACGGGCGACATTGCCTGCTGGTTCATCGATACCGCATACGACGGGAACAGCTTCTTCGTTCGGCACGCCTATTTCACAGGTGGCGGTGACCCCTACAAGTCGCTCAAGGCTGCCTTAAAGGCAGATATCGACGAGGAGGCCTGGGCTAGCCTCTACTCAACCGTGAGTCGTCCGTTTGACCTGCCGAGCACCGGGAGGATTGCCGTAAAGGTGATCAACCATTACGGCGACGAGGTGATGAAGGTCTACGACGTCCCGCATGCGAAGGTGATCGCGCTGCGGGAGGCGGCATATCCGGCCGTGGAGACAATGGGGTTCCTCAAGGTTGCCGACGAGGAAGTCAGCCCCGATTGAGCTGAGGGCGACATTCCGAGAGTCACCGCAGCCACGTCTCTCGACGGCGACGAACTTCCGGGCGCTCGCAAACCGTCCGGCTTCAGCCGCGGTCTCCCGGCAGCCTCCTCGGCGCAAGCCGTCAATCAAGAAGGGATGCTTATCGGCACTTGAGACACGGCCGTCGTCTCGTCGCCGCACGCTATGGCCCCGCCCTCGAGCACCGGCGACCGCTCCCCCGCCCTGGGCAGTCTTCGCTGCGGTGGTCGGCGACAGGTTTCTCGATCCCCCACACCGTCGTTCACCACTCGCTCGTGGGGGCCTGCGCCTTTGCCGGGCTCGGCAACCGATAGCTGAGTAGGCCGCCCGTCAAGACGACGGAGTGGGTTCAGTCGTCAAGCGAAGGGGCCTTCGGGCCCTGGTTGGAGCCCGCCAAAGCCCCACTGTCGCGGCTCTGATTGCCCATCACTCGAACTTCTCGACGTCGGATCGCCGCGGCGACGGCTTGACGATGATGTCCGTCACCAACTTCAGCTGGGGCTGAGTCAGTAAACCGGACGTTATGCGCATAAGGGTGCGCGTCGTGACAGGCTTGCCACCGAGGGCTCGGCTGATCGTGTTGGCGTCGAGGTTGGCCAAACGCGCCAGGTCCCGGCCAAGGAGGCCGCGCGCGGCCATCTCGTAGCGCAGCCGTTCGGCGTCGACTCTAGGCATCTTCTCATTCGACCTCGCAGATCAACCTGTCGGTCGCCCGTCTGGCCGTAACCTTGGCCGACACGGGACGGCCAAGGGTCCCCAAGCGCTGCGACACTCTCACGATCAGCGCGAGAGTATCGCTCAATGCAATTACCCCCCGATGGGACGCCACGCGAGCACACTCCTCGAAGGCTCCGGCGTCCGGGCCGAACGATCCATTCGGGACAATCTGAACCTGAGGCAGTAACTGATCCGAAACCCCGCATTGCCTTCTCTGAACCACCGTGAAGGCGTCGGTTAGGGCCGCCGACCGCTCCAGTGGGCCCAGAGCTCCCAAACTGCTTGGGCGAGAGGCGGGTAGCTCAGGGGGTTGTCGCCGGTCTTCCCCCCGGACTGCCGAACCACCGGCCGAAGTCCTGCTGGATGATCCTCTCGACGTCGTCCGGGCCTCGGGCTTCGTGAAGCCGCGGCAGGATCGTCCCGATCTCCGGCTCGTACTCATTGGCGGGGCACCCGGCAGCCCGGAGTCCGATGGGGTCGTGTCGGAAGATCAGGGTGTTCACTTCCGCGAAGAGCTCCGTGTACGCCTCCTAGAGGCGCCGCCTCTCCATGCGGCCCCGCCTGAAGCGCTCGGCAACGTCTGGGGGAATCTGGTCCACGGCCGGGAATCATAGAAGAACGCCCGCGCACGCACCGTGGCGGCCATCTCCTACGCCCGCCCGTGCCCGGCGGTGGTACCGGCACCGCCTCCTCGGGAAATGAACTCCGCAGCGCTCAGGTATCGTTCCGCGACATGACACCCTCCGACCCCCCAGGGGTAACCATCACCCTCTCCTCTGATGAAGCTCTCGTGCTCTATGACTGGTTGGAGCGCATCATCAAGAATGGCGACCTTGAGCGGCTAGTTCCGGATCCTCCAGAGTGGTTCGCCCTACTCGGGCTGAGCGGAGTGCTTGAGGAATCGCTGGTGGAGCCCTGGGACCGCAGGTACGGCGAGTTGGTCGACGCGGCGCTAGGCCGGCTGCGCAAGGCGGCTGTTCCCGAGGAGCCCGAGGAGTAAGGGTCGATCGATCCCTCCCAATCAGGTGTCCCGCTCGCGCGGTGAACCGGTCAGCGGAGAGGGGGTGCGGGGCGAGACGCCGTGCCTTGCCTGGCGCCGCCAGGTCCTGGAATGGATGGC
>JBEKOO010000152.1:0-4295 GCA_049521655.1 Candidatus Korobacteraceae bacterium | reverse complement strand
AGTAGTGCTGAAGCGTCTGTAATGGGCGGGGAGCGAAGGGGACGACATAGCTAAATGGGGGATTCTGGTCAACTGGGAAACCAGGAGGAACCGCATAATCTCAACAGAAAGGGGCTGCTTTCTTCGGCGCTAAGGAAGAGTGACCCACTTGTGCTCGCCAGAAGTGACCCAGGGCAGGAACAGTATTAAGAGAGGTAGGGATATATAGAGCATCATCCCGCACCGCAGGTGCGGCTGGGTTTTGCTTTTAAGTGTCATCCCACGCCGAAGGCGTGGTTGCGGCATGCGCTCTGCATGCGGCGTCAGGATGAGCGGAGCCTCTGGAGTTTTTGCCGTGCGTATTGGAAGTACTCTTCTCCAACTTCCGTTTCAAGTACTTCCTCGATAACCGGCAGGAAGTATGCCAGGGAGCGCACGGTGGTCAGAGGCGGAGCATCGACGGGCCGGATCAAGCGGCGAACCGCGGCCAACACGAGTGCGTTCTCGATCTTGGACAAGGGAACGCCACGTTGATAGAGTTGGACGGCCAGTGCACGGTCTGTCCGACGCAGATTGCCGCAGGTTCCGGGTGTGCTGCGGTAGGCTTCGAGAACCTTGCGCACGTAGTCTTCGCGGCCCGATGGTTGTTTATCCATGGCCGTTTCCTCAGCCTTGCGGATCGCGCAGCGACGGTCCATCGATGCGTATGGTGTGGCAGTAATGACGGACGCGGCTCAACAGCGCATCGACCATGGTTGGGTTACCGAGGAAGTTGCCCCATTCGTCATAGCTTAAATTCGTTGTAATAATCGTTGCGTGGCGGTGATAGCGCTCCTCCATCAGCTTGAAGAAGATGTTGGACTGTTCGGGCTTTAGTGTCAGATATCCAAGCTCGTCGATCAGAAGACAGTCGAGCCGCACCAGGCGGTTCAGCAGTTGGCGCGAGGAACGGTCGGCCAGCGAGGCATACATCTGATCGAACAGGTCCTGGGCACGGATGAACTGGCAGCGGTATCCGTTCTCCAGGGCTTTCAGCAACAGGCCTGACGCGAGTCCTGTCTTGCCCACGCCGGGCGGACCTACGAGAACCAGGTTCTCCGCCTTGGCGATGAAGTCCAACTCGGCCAGGGTGTGGATCTGCTTGCGGTTGACGCCGGGCTGACGTGCGAAGGGGAAGCTGGCCAGCGACCAGTTCTCGGGCAGATTGGCGCGCTTGATTCTCCACGCCAGCGCGGTTTCCTGTCGATGATGCCACTGCGCCCGCAGCAAGCGAGTTAATAACTCGGAGTAAGAGACATCCTCCTTCTCGGCGGCGCTCAACTGCTCGCCGTAGATATCCAGGATGCGATTCAGGTGCAGGTTCTTCAGCAGTTGCTCCAACTCGTCACTCGGTTTCATTACTCACTCTCCGGATTCTTGTTCAACAGGAAGTAGTCGCGCGCCACCATGCGCAGGATCATGCGCTCGACGCGGTCCAGGTCGTAGAGCCCGTAGCGTGCGGCTTCGGCGACGGCGGCCAGCAGCGGTTCCCTGGGATACTCGCGCACCATGCGCAGCAGTTGGCGCAGGGCAAGGATGAGCATCTTGCGGCTGTGTTGCTTCAGAGCCGCGACATAGCCGGCGATTTCCGGCACGGACTTGAGGATGAGAGCTTCCTCGGGATGAAGGTCAGGGCGCTTGATGCACCGCGGCCGGCTGTGTTCGGCCAGCATGACATGGCGATGCTCCGCCTCGGCCATACGCTGATGAGTTACCAGATGACGGGCATCGAGTTGGATCTCGATCTTGCTGCTGGTTTCGCGCACTTCGACGCGGCGGCCGATCCAGTCAACCGGCACCGAGTAGCGATTGGTGTTGATCGCCACGTAGCCTTCCACGTCCACCATGCGTTCGTACAGACGGTAGACCTCCGGAACCCAGACCGGCAACGGGCGCAGATGCTGCTGCTCCATCGCGAACAACTCCCGCGGCACGGCGCGGAGATGCTTCTTGTAGGTTGCATTGACGCGGTCGCACCACTGCCGGGCCTGCTGGTTCATATCCTGCCAACTGGCGAAGCTGCGCCCCGCCAGGAAGTTCCGCTCGATAAACCAGAACGGCCTCTCGACCCGGGCCGAACGGTTCGCGTCACCCAACTCGTGAGCGACGAAGCGGAAGGCGAATCGATCTGCAAAAGCCGTCATCTCGGGCACCGCAACCATCGCCCGTCCGGTGCCGCGCAGCACCACGACATGAGTGTTGTCGATCATTACGCGTTCGGTCGAACCGTTGAAGTAGCGCAGAGCCTCGACCAGGAAGACCTTGCAGTCGAAACGATTGAAGGTGGGATACAACTGGAAGAACAGCATGTGCGAGTAACACAGAACTGCCGACGCGGTCTGCACCTTGCGCCGCTTGCCTCCCAGTTGGACCTCGTGCGGCGATGTGTCGTGCTGAAGCTCGCTTCCCGGAGTGAAGTGGTAGCGTCCCGCTGCCACCACCGGCGCTTGCCCGATTCCATGCCGGCGGCAGAAGGCGGTCAGTGCCGGGTACGACAGGTTCGCTCCACTGGCCAACAGCTCTTCCTGGACCCGTACCAGATTGCCCTTGCAACTGAGCAGTAACTCCAGGATCTGCTGCCGGTAGGGCTCGCATATCTCCGCCCGGGCCAGTGCCGGTACCTCCGCGGAACCGGACTGCAGCACTTCGCGCACTGTCAGCCGGCTGATCTTCAGCACACGCGCTATCTCGCGCTTGCTCACCTTTTGCGCATTCAGTTCCAGAATCGCGGCTCGTTGACTTTGACTCAACATCCTCCGCTCCTTGTTGGTGTGGGATGGGTTCGTCTGAGATGGGTTGATGGGGGATCTTTGCCGCCAGACGGCCAAGCTCATCTAGCGCCCGATGGATCTTGCTGTGCGTCGCAGCGCACTGCGGCGTATCCAGTTCCACCGTGGCGCCGGACAGGCGCCGGTTGGCACGCCGTGCAATCGTCATCACGATTTCAAGATCCCGATCGAGTGCCGCCATCGCCGGCAAGGGAGGATCTGCCTCGCGTTGCCGCTGCGTCTTCAGGAACAGTTGCGGCTCATCCAGAAGCCGCTCACGAACCGCGGCTGTCGCCGTTCGCCAGGCCGCATATAACTGTCCCGCTTCACGGCTGTTCAACCGGTAACGCGCAAACCCCTCGGCCATGCGCCGGCACTCTTCCGGGCACGAACGGGCCGCCGGAACCAGGAACTTCATTGCCACGTGGGCCGAGATTGCGCCGTCGCGCACCTGTTGTTGCACTCTCTCCGGAAGCAACTCGACCAGGCCCATACGCCGCGACACCCAGCTCGTGCTGCGATCAAAACGCCGCGCCAGTTCCTCCAGCCCATAGCCGAAGCGCTGCTCCAGTTCAACCAGCAGCCAGCCTTCTTCCAGAGCCGTCTCGTGATCGCCCGAACGCATCGACCGGTCAAGAAGCAGAGCCTCCACTTCGCTCAGAGACCAGACCACGGCATCCACCGTGTCACGGCCCAGTTGCTGGAGCGCGGCGATCCGCTGATAGCCGTCGATCACCAGATATTTATCTGGCTGCTCGGCGGGAACCACCACGATCGGCGTCTGCTGACCGCTGGCCGCCAACGACGCCAGCAACCGACGCTGCCGTTCTGGCCGGCGCACGCGAAGATGCTCAAGACGCCGCTCAAGTTGATGGAATTCCAGACGCATGAAACGCATCCCCTCGACAGCTCAACTCTGCACCAGATTCGATCTGGGATTGCGCGGCAAGCCCGAGTAGTGTCGTCGCATCCGCCTTGGAATCAATAAGATAAGACTTCAACTGGGATTGCGCGGAGCGAACCAGAAGTGCGCCCATAACGCCTATGAAATCAGCGCCTTGCACCCCGAACTCGGATTGCGCGATGTCCCAGGGAAGTTGATTCAACGGTGAGGGTAATCGGAGCGGTTCCGGCGGCTTGTCGCTGGCTCCGCGGGCCTGGATGCGCCGGCCGGAAAAGTAATCCGGATTCCGCGCTCGCCACGCCGCCTGCTGCTTCCGGCGACGAATGGCCTGACACTCCGGCTTACTACAAGCCTGTTGTCGGGAGCCAACTCGGTTGTCAGGACGGAACCAGCGACGGCAGATACAACAGGGACGCTTCCGGGCAACAGGCATGATGAACCATCATCACCACGCCTTGACCCGATCCTCAGATGCAACCTTGATTACCGGACAGGTGGGTCACTTTTGGAAAGCAGACCCGGGTCACTTCTCAAAAGCGCCGAAGCATACGTTCCATGCCGAGCTTTCTGGCAATATCCGCGACGTTATTGTTGCGCTCCCGAAG
>JBEKOO010000151.1:0-4410 GCA_049521655.1 Candidatus Korobacteraceae bacterium | reverse complement strand
TGACCACGCTAACGGGGATTATAACAGATTTGCTTCTTAGATGCAACTATTAAATTGATTGTTGCCACATTACAGTCCAATCAACCGCCGAGAAATATCGCTAAAAGTCAGGTCTTGCGGACTGGCCGCCTGACTCACTTGGTGCTGACCAATGCTGATCCGCCTAAGTTCGACCGTATAGGCACCGGTTGATAGGGCTTTCCCTATATCTTCTACTAATGATCGGATATAAGTGCCGCTGCTGACACTTGCCGACAATTTAACTAATGGATAATGATAACTTTCTAATTGTAATGAATTGATCTGTACTAGACGCGGTTTCAGCTGAACAGGCAGACCTTTCCGAGCTAAACGGTAAGCCGGTTGGCCTTTTATCTTTATCGCCGAGTAAGTCGGTGGCAGTTGCTCAATCGGGCCTAAAAAGCGCTTTAGAACATAGTTAATCTGTTCAACTGGTGGTTGGAAGCTGGATTGAAGTGTTTTATCGCCTTCTTCATCACCCGTAGTACTAGTAAATCCCAGTTTCATTGTCGCTTGATAAGTTTTATCAAATTTACCAATTACGGCCGATTGTTTGGTGGCTGAGCCGATTAAGATAATTAACAATCCGGTCGCCAGCGGATCAAGCGTCCCGCTATGACCGACCGGATATCTTTTTTTTCGGCCATTTACTATCTCAGCCGCTTCAATAATTGTCCGTATTTTATTGACCACATCAAAGCTTGTCCAGCCAATTGGTTTATCAATCAATAAAATACCATTCATTAAAGTCATCTTACCTTAATTTTAGTGGAATACTAACTTACTAAAGTGGAATATCTGGTATAGAATTAGGTCCTTCGGTCGGCGGAGCCATGGCTGGTGGTAAATAAGTCATTGGTGGCGGTACTGGTGGAGCAGCTGGTGCGCTGGGAGCTTCAATATAATTGCTAATAGCTGTAGGCATTACTGGTTGAGTCGGCAATGGAAAATCTAACGGTGCCAGCGGCGGATTTTGGCCTGGTGACGGGTTCTCATTTGCCGGCATAGTCGGCGTAACAGTTTGTGTCCCTTGAATATTGTCAAAGGCAGTCTGAGCATTTAAAGCGGCGATTGGTTCAAGTTGTGGACTGGGTTGACTGTTGACGGCCTCTTTAACCGCACTGCGAGCGGCTTCAATGTCCGGTAATGATGATATTTGAGCAGTTGGTGTGGCAACCGGTGTAGTTGACGGAGTTGTTAAATTAATCGGTGCCTGACGAAGATGTGGGCTTTGGACGTCTTCTTCCAGTTGTTCCAGAGTTTCGTCGGGAATTGTCGCTACTGGCGGCTTACTCGTAGCATCATTTTCCGGCAATGTACTCTGGGGAACAGGGTTAGTATCGACAGGCGGAAGATTAAGCTGTGGCATTGGTTCGGCTGGTGCCGGATTGGCGGTAGGAGTTGATAAGTTATCAAACGTTGATGCAGCAAATAAATTATTCATGGCAGGCGTATTTGATGTATAAGCCGGTACGCCACTAGCTGACATATTTTGGTTGTCGTCCGACGGCAATGTGGATTCGATGTTTTCGACGGCCGTGTCTGCCGTGCTAACCTCTGTTTCCGGCAACTCGGGCTTGGCGTCAATATCATGTATCAAACCTTCGTTATCAATGTGAATCTGTCCGGCGGACGGTTGGGTGGCCGGTGGCTGAGGGACATCGGTTGGTTGATTATGGTCAACTGACAATGTGCCGTCGTTAACCGGTGGCTGTGTACTTGTGACAGGTGGGATTGGCGTTGGTGAAGCCTGTTCAACTGGGGGCGCTGGTGGAATGACCGGTTGGATTTCCAACTGGGTTGAAACTAATTGTTGATTAGCGCCTGCCTCCATAAGCTTAGCGCTGGCGCTCATAGTTTGCGGAGTTGTTTTATCGTTACTGAAACGATCGGTTGCTGCTACGATCCCGGTTAGTAATGCTGTGGCTATTTGCTTATCAAATATGTTTTGGCTTAATTCCTGGCCAAGTTGGACGACCAATTCACACAAACTACCAACAGTCGAATCCATCCAATTTATATTTCCCAAATCACCATTGGGCGTATTGTTTATACAAATTACAGTCGCATCGTGCAGTATCCGGCCATGGGAGGTTATGGCTTGATCGAGTTCACTTTGCTGGTGGACACCTAAACCAACGACTAAATCAACATTAAAGTCGCCCTGGCTAAACTCTAGGTCTTTTTCGCTTAAGGTCGTCCGGTATGGCGTAATAAATATTTTGACAACTCGGTCTTCGACTTTATAGCGTAATTTATCGGCTTTGGATTTATCGAGAGCAATTATAAAGTCTCGCAAGCTATCAGTATTTTTCTCAATTGTTTTTTCCGGTTGTAAAAATTCAATTGTAGAAGGCACTTCACCGCTGAATACGGCAGTACCGTGCTTGCCCATTTTATTCAACATCAATGCTAATCCGATACAAGCAGCTAACTGATCAACTGACGGGTTATTACTAACCGTAACCAGTACATTACTGGCTTGTTTCAAACGTTCGATTACCTGCTGTCTGGGATTATCCATGTTTTTATTTTATAGCCTATTGGACTAAATAATACCATGAAAGATTAAGCGTGTCGATAATTTTGTTTGGTTTTTTAACAGATTAATATACTGCAAATTTCTTTACAAACTGTTCCCTCCCCAGGTATAGTTGTTTTATAAAGCAATATAACTGAAGGGTTTTTTAAATGCCTATCATTAAATCAGCCAAAAAACGCGTTCGAACTGCCCAACGGGCAGCAGTGCGCAACAGTCGATCCAAACGGTCGCTTAATCGGGCCTTAAAAACATTCCAGCGATCACTTAGTGGGGCCAAAGCAGCAACCGTGACCGCCCAACGGAAAGCACAAAGCGAGCTTGACAAAGCATACAAGAAAAAACTTATGTCGAAGCACAAAGTTGCTCGTAAGCAAAGCAAATTAGCGCAAGCTGCCAAAGCTAACGCCAGTCGGAAAATTACACCAGTGGCTACTAAGAAACGACCGACTACCAAGCCAGCCAGTAAAAAGTCCACTCCTAAAAAGTAAACTGTTTAATGGAGTGTTAACAGGTAATATTTTAAAGCCTCATCCGGGTCAATTGCTTCAGTCTTAAGTTTTATATCTAGCGCCAATAAATCTTTTAACATGCGCTGCAGCGTACGCTGTTCGATCCTTTTTGCCAAACCAAGGCTTTTACGGATAACAAACGGGTTTTGGTGAGCTTCTTTGGCAATCTGTTCAGCAGTCAGATTAGTAGCTGTCTTGATAAGTGCTAGGATATGTAGTTGCCAGGTTAACATAGCAACTATTTGAGCTGGCTCGACTTTTAGATCGCGCTGTTCTTTATACAAATCTAACGTTCGCTGGTTATCACCTGCAAAGGCGCTATCAAGCATTTCAAAAATTGTACTTTGAGGAGTGATTTCAACTAACAGTTGAATACTTTGATCGGAAATTTCGGAACTGTATAGGAGTAATTTATCGAGTTCATTAGCTAGTAATAGCTGATTGCCACCTACCCTATCAATAAGCTGACGAGCTAATTGCGGATTAATATGACCGTTTTTGTCCTGAACATAGGTTATCAGCCAATTGACTAAGTCCGAACCGATCGGGTCTTGCAACTCATGATACTTTGTCTGGTCTTTCAGCGTGGTGAAGTAATGCAACCTTTTATCAATTTTCGATTCGACAATAATGACATCGCTTGAGTCAGGTATGGTTGGCAATAATTGGTCAATTTTATTGACAAACTCCTTATTGGCGCTCGGCTTCAGCAACACAATCAGTTTTTTGACTGATAAAAACGGCAGGTTCTGTAAAGCACTTTGCAGTTGATCAAAAGCTACATTCTCGCCGTCAATCGATTCGTAGCCAAAATCGCCATATTGTTTAATAAATGGGGCGACAAAGCTGTTGATTAGTTGCTTTCGGGTATAGCTATTGGTACCAACGATCGTTGTTATCATGATTCACCTTAACCGTTGGCAAGAAGGGCAGATATGTGTCCCCCGGCCAGCAACTCTTAATTTAATAATAGGTTGACTACAACGCAAACATAACTGTCCTTCGCGTCGAAAAACTCGCGCGAATTTTAAATAATTACCTTGTTTCCCTTCGGCGTTAACATAATTCCGATCAGTTGATCCGCCACTGGCGATGGCTAATTTCAAAATAGCAATTAACTCGTTAAATAATTTATGTATGGCTTGAGGCGATAACTCGTTTACTCTTTGGCTGGGATGAATTTTAGCTGCCCACAAACTTTCGTCGGCGTAAATGTTACCTATGCCGGCAATGACTGTTTGATCAAGTAACGTAGCTTTGATAGTCGATTTAGAACGACGGTGTAAACGATTTTGGAATTCCTGCCAGCGAAAGTCAGTAGCTAGTGGTTCGGGGCCA
>JBEKOO010000150.1:0-5299 GCA_049521655.1 Candidatus Korobacteraceae bacterium | reverse complement strand
AGACGATTCTCCACCAGCGACACCGGCGATTTCGCCTCCACCTGCACCAGAGGCCCTCGTCCCGCCCAGCGCCGCTGTGGGGAAGACACCGTTAGTGGTCGACCGCCTAACCGCCGGGTTTGCGGCCCGCGGGATCATCTGCGCCGTTCTTGCGCCTGAAAGTGCTCCCCCCGATCCCTCAGCAGATCCAGCACAAGTCGGTCTCTACGCGACAGCGCGTCGCGCTGACTTGTTGGTGCTCGATTGGCGGCTCGGCGGAAGCGGCGGGGACAGAACGCTCGCCATAATGGACCATATCGTTCGAGACGACGTCCGCACCGGCCGAACGCGGCTGATCGGCATTTACACGGACGAGCCCCGCCTTGACCTAGTTGAGACGGCCGTACTCGCCCACCTCCGGATTCCTACGGGACTGCACCAGGTTGCGCATGGCGTCCTGACGTCACCACAGCTTGACGTCGTCGTTTTGGGAAAGGCCGGAGGGGTAGGCGGGGTCCCCCAGGACTACCAGCCCTGCGTGATTGCGGACGATGGAGAGGTGGCGGCACGTCTCATCGACCAATTCACCGCTCTCCGCGAGGGCCTGCTCAGCAACCTGGCTATTGCCGCCCTCGGCCAGCTGCGGGAGGGGACTCACCCCCTTCTCGCACGCTTCGATCCTTGCATGGATGCTGCCTTCGTTTCCGACAGGTCCATCCGGGACTATCCCGCCGAGTCCGAGGACCTCGCTTTGTCGCTCGTTCAGCAGGATATTCAGACGGCGCTCGATGTCGTCGAGCTCCGCAAGTATGTTAATGAGCGTTCACTAAAGGCCTGGCTCCGCATCCCCAAACATGCCGCCGGCTTTGCGTTTCCTGGTGCCCAAACCTCCACGCCGCTTACCGCGCCCTTCGTCGACAGCTTGATCCGTCTCGGACGACCGAACGTGGATCCTTCCCCTCCGGTGCCGGGTTGGAGCAAGAAGAACAGTAAGCAATCGCTCACGTGCGTCTTCGAGCACACGACCGACACCCACGAATTGGATAGCCGCTTCGCGCATCTCACACACGTTCAGACCTCGCGAGCGAGCCGTCGTGAGGCCGATCCCGCACCGGTGTTGCATCTAGGAACGATTTTGGCAAGGATTGCGGATCCGGGCTCTGGGCCGTTAACCAAAGCGAGCAAGGATGATGTCGCCCCTAACTCGCATCCCGTCGCGGCTGCAACGCATTTTCTTTGCGTCCAACCCTCTTGCGATTCTGTGCGCGTGACGAGAGAGATGACATTCCTATTCCTCCCGTTGACCGCGCGCACTTCGACGGGAGTGCCAGATCAGTTCGACATCGCCGTCGAGTATTCGGAAGGCCGCTTCCTGCATCTGGAGGTGGCCCGTAAGTCGTTCGCTGTGAAGGGCATCTCCTTTGGCCCGACTAAGGGCGGTGTTGTCGCGGCTCGGCGGAGGGTGCTTTCCGGGTGTCGCGAGTGGGTGTTCGAATCCTCCGAAGGGACATCGAGGCGTTTTCAGTGGCTCGCCGATCTTCGACCGTTCCTCGCTCAAAGCCTTCTGCAGGAATACTCAGCGACCCTCGGTCGGGTCGGAGTGGACGAAGGGGAGTGGAGTCGCGCCCATCGCAAACGCTCGCGCGATCGCCCGTGATTCACCGACACCTGATTCACTCATCCCCAGAGCTAATCGCTCCGCGATCATCACTCCGGCGGCCCTACGGGCAACGCAACGGAAGACCCTTTCCGGTGGTTGTTGCGCTTCGCCCGCAGCCGAAGAACTGCATCGTGCACACGAGCGGCTGCGCTTCTAGGGTCGTCGTGCTTCCATATGCGCAGAACGAAGCCGAGCAGATGGTTGGCGCTTAGCTTGTGCAATCCCCGTCTCTGCTCCACCGATGTGCCTGCGGCCGGATGGTCGCCCGGGTGATTGCTGCAACTACGCCACCTGATCGTAGACGGACCGGCCGTCGTCCCAGTAGGAGTTGAAGACGTGCTCGTAGACCAAGTTGCACTTGTCGGCGTAGATCGCCCGGGTGAACTTGTCGGG
This sequence comes from Candidatus Korobacteraceae bacterium, assembly GCA_049521655.1. Classification (GTDB taxonomy): domain Bacteria; phylum Acidobacteriota; class Terriglobia; order Terriglobales; family Acidobacteriaceae; genus TOLSYN. Next base: position 3,267 of record JBEKOO010000150.1, on the reverse strand, counting down.
CAACCGGTCGAGGGTCTCATCCACGGCCACGCGCACTGCGGCGCGGGTCTGCTGCTCCTTGCGCCAGTCGAGGACCAGCTTCTCGTGCTTGAGGATGTCAAGCAGCTCCTGGGCTACTGCCCGCACCTGGCGCTCTTCCTCGGGTGAGAGGTCGGGACCGGGCCTAGTGATCAGGTCGAAGACCGCCAGCTGCTCCTCGGTCAACCCTCCAGAGACGTGGCGGCCCTCCTCCTGGGTGAGCTCCTGGCTGAAGCGGAGCAGCTCCTGGAAGTACTGGTCGGCGTTGAGACTACCGGCGTTGTAAGCATCGAGGAGCTTCTGGAAGCGCTCGTAGAGGTCCATCCGGGTGGGGTTCAAGCGAACCATGGTCGTCACTCGGGCGGTCAGCATGGCCCGCAGCTTCTGGGCGGCGGTCGCCTTGCGACCTTCTTTGAACATGGCTTGGACCCGGTCCCAGTCCACCTCGCTCAGGTCCATGAGCTGCTTGCGCTCGTCGGAGCCGATCAAGTACGCCTGAGCTGCCACACTGTCGTCGAGGAGCTGCTCGATCTGTGCCATGACACCGCTGATGTCGGGCCGCTCACCAATGGCAGCGATCCGGTCCATGACCATGCGGACGACCTTGCGGATCCCCGCGTACTGGTTGGCCCGCTCGTCGGGGAGGATGGCCTTGAAGAGCTTCTCCACCTGGCCGGCTCGGATAAGGAAGCTCGAGGTCTCATCGTCGGACAGCTGGAGTCGGTCGGTGAGATCTTTGATGGCCTCGATCCACTCGTACTGGCGCAGCTTCGACATGGCTTCCAGGTCGACGTCGCGGGCGGCACAGAAGGCTTTGATCTCTTCCACCGCTTTGGCCAGCTCCTCGACCAGCGCGGTCTTCTCCTCCACCGGCAACTGTCCCTGCCCGAAGGCCCCCGCGCTGGCGTAGATGGCCAGGGCCCGGTGGAGGTTGGAGAGGATGTCGACGTAGGCGACAATGAGGCCGTTGTTCTTTCCCGGGAAGACGCGGTTGGCTCGTGTGATGGTCTGCATCAGGGACTGGTTACGCATCGGCTTATCGAGGTAGATCGTCGAGCAAGAGGGGACATCGAACCCCGTCGTCCACATGTTGCAGACGAAGGCGATGCGCAGCGGATCTTGGGCGTTCTTGAAGCGCCCCTCCAAGTCCTCCTCTACCATGCGCTTACGGATCGGCCTGATGTCGATCCCGCGCTCGCGCATCTCCGCCACCTCGTTCTGGGACTGGGAGATCACCACCGCCATCTCCGTAGAGTGGAGAAAAGCCACCTCCTGGCGGAGAAGCGCCGCCGCCTCTTCGCCGAGGCCCCCGCCGGCGAGCTTGGCCTCATCCTCGGCGAGCCGTTCCTGCCAGGCCGCGAGCACCTTCTGGTAGGTGCGGACGGCCGTGATCTTGTCGATGGAAACCACCATCGCCTTGCCGGCAAAGCCGCGGCCGAGGAAGTGGGTGACGATGTCCTTGGCCACGGTGTCGAGGCGGTCATCCCGGGTGATCACCTCGTACTGCTGGCCGAGCAGGGTGGCGAGCTTGCGCTCCTGTGCCTCGTCGAGGTCAGCTTCGTCAATGAGGTCGGTCAGGTCCTCCCTGAAGCTGAGGTTGACGAGCTGCAACTGGGGGCTGCGGTTCTCGAAGTAGAGCGGGACCGTCGCACCGTCGGCAGTGGCCGAGGTGTAGTTGTATATGGAGACGTAGTCGCCGAAGACCTCCTTGGTCTTCTCCTCCCCATCAATAAGGGGCGTCCCCGTGAAGCCGAGGAAGCCGGCATTGGGCAGAGCCGCGCGCATGTTCATGGCCAATACGTCGTATTGGGTGCGGTGGGCCTCGTCGGTGATGACGATGACGTCGTCGCGATCCGACAGCACGGGATGGCGCTCCCCCCGCTCGGTCCGGAACTTCTGGATCAGGCTGAAGACATAGCGCCTGTCCTCGCTGAGCAGCTTGCGGAGGTGCGCCGACGAGGTGGCTCGGACGTGCTCCTCGACGATCCCCGCGGCGGAGAACTCCCGGTGCGCCTGGTCATCGAGGTCCTCACGGTCGGTGACGATGACGAAGGTCCAGTTGCCCGGCATGATTCGCAGGATCTTCTGGGTGAAGAAGATCATGGAGATGGTCTTGCCCGAGCCTTGGCTGTGCCAGAACACGCCCAGCTTGCCGCGCTCCTCAGGCGGGGCGCCGCGCAGCTCCTTGAGGCGGGTCAGCGCGTTGTTGACCCCGAGGTACTGGTGGTTGCGGGCGACCATCTTGACCAGCCCGCCCGGAAGCTCCTGAAAGATGGTGAAGTTACGAACGATGTCGAGGAGGCGGGTCGGCTCGCACATCCCGCGGATAGCCGTCTCCAGCGAGACCCGCCCCTGCTCCCCCTCGGAGTTGATCTTCTTCCACTCCAGGAAGTGCTCCCACTGAGAGCTGATCGTCCCCACCCGCGTCTCGGCGCCATTGGAGAGAATGACGAACCCATTGGGGGTGAAGATCCGCGGAATGGTGTCGCGGTAGTCGGTGAGGTTATCGTTGTAGGCGTCCTTGAGGTTGCGGTGAGCGGCCTTGAGCTCGATGAAAACAAGCGGGATGCCGTTCACAAACCCGATGAGGTCCGGCCGGCGCTGGTAGAGGTCGGAGTGAATCCACATCTGGGAGACGACCCGGAAGTCGTTGTTGCCTGAGTCTTCCCAGTCGATTACGGTGACCCGCTCCACCTCGCGGCTGCCGTCGGGCTTGCGGATGCTCACTGGAACGCGGTCCCGAATCAGCTCATAGACCTCGCGGTTGGCCCGAGCGTAGTGCAGGGCGGTGCGGTCGCGGGTGATCTCGGTGACCGCCTGGTCGATCGCCTCCGGGGGCAGGTGCCGGTTGAGCCGCTCGAGGGCAGCCCGCAGATCGCGGACCAGGATGATCTCGCTCTTGCTGGTGCGACCCAGTGTGCCCCCGGTTCCAAGCGTCTCCGTCCAGGCGCCGCAGTAGTCCCAGCCGAGTTCCTTGAACAGCGTAATGGTCGGCTGCTCGACGGACTCATCCTCCCCGAAGGGCCGGCTGCGAACCCTCACGCGGCAGCCTCACCGATGGGGATGTCTAGCTCCTCAACGTCGACCTCGCCGGAGATCAGGCGCGGGAGGAGGAGGTCGCGGGCGCTTGACGCGACCGTGCTCGTCCGCTTCAGGGTCTCGGCTTCGGTGAGAAGAGGTCCGACAATCGCGTGGAATCGCTCCAGTACGAGCTCGGGAGGACGGAGGACCGTGGCTTCCGCGAACGTC
>JBEKOO010000149.1:0-3020 GCA_049521655.1 Candidatus Korobacteraceae bacterium | reverse complement strand
CAAGCTGCGTGATCTGGAGCTAAGAGCTGCGGGCGTTCTTCACAGAGAGCGAGTGGTACTGGAGCGGGCATTCAACATCGTTGGTCAGCCGGAACTGCGCGCTTGCTATGACGCGCTGCTGGCTGATCCCGAAGCACCGGCCATATTTCCGTATGGTGGGTTCGGTTCTCTTCTCGTCGCCGGCGAGCCTTCCCGTGACGGACAAACGTTCTTTGTCCGCCGCATCCTCGCGTTTTCACCAGATCTCCGCCGCCGGCGGTTCCATGTGCCACTGCGCAGATGCGATTTCTATGACGACCGGGCACTGTGTCGCGACGTGCGTCGCAAGCTGGAGTTTTGGCTCGATCCAGCCGTCCTACATACACTCTGGGACCGCACCTGGAATCAGTGGAAGCATCTGTTGGGAACCAAGATCGAGGTCGAGGGCACGTTCGTACAGAGCGGCAAAAACCGCAAACGTAGTGAGAAGTGGGAGCTCGTTACATGGGAAACTGCGTTGCCGAGCCGGCTGGAGGTCAAGCTGCCACCCGATTTTCAACAGCAAATGGAGTCTGCCAAAGCTACGTATCATCGCTTCGGCCAGTACTCGCGAGCATTGGATCAGATCCGGCTGCACCTGGAACATCGGGCGGTCGAGCGAGCGGAACTGCAGCAAATATGTTCCGCACTGCGTATCCCAGGTGACTTCGATGTTTCTCAGATCAGCTGGCGCCCTGATTATGATCCGTTCTTCTATCGCCAGCTCTCACGCCGGGCACGCCGGATCTATCTGTTTCGGGATGAATATATTTTCGACGTTGAGAAAGCTGTCGTCGTCGAAACCCCTCAGCTTGGTCACGCGACTTACGTCTTCGCCAAGCCCCGGAGCACGGATAGCTTTCTCGCTCTCTACACCAAGGTCACAAAGGACGACATCCGGAAAAACCGTAACAATTCAGCCGAGCGGCTGGGCTTTCTGGGGCGCGTGATTCATGGTACGAATCCAAGAGCATGGCTCAAGGAGGTCAGACAGCGCGTAGGGGAGGGAACTGATTTTGCAACGGCCGCAGCGGAGTGAACCACGGACCCATGCGCGCCCACTTTTGTGACATTTAATTTGGCGGCGCATTCCTGCGCACCAGCTGCTTTGGCCAGTCAAAGTGTAATCGGTGAAATAAATCTATCGACGACCGTGATTCCAGGGCGAGCCACGTAGCTTTCGCATCCGGAGTACCGTCGCTTTGGATTGAGAGTATGTTGGGCAGCGTTTCTCGCCTATTCTCCCGTTTGACGATTCGTCACTTTTCGCCTAATACAAGCGCAGTCAACTGAACCTGCTGGTGGTCCCGGTCGGCTCCGGGAGAAGCCTTAGCGCCGTCTGGTGGTGCGGGACTGCCGAAAGGTTGCGAGCTACAATGTCGATTCAACCTACGCCTTTTACGCTGCCTGAACATCTCGAACCTTTCGTCGATCCGGACACTGCCGCCAACTACCTCCAGACGACCCGTCGCCACGTGCTGGAGCTGGTGCGCGAGGGGCTTATCCCTGGCCACCCGCCTGATCCCCACGCAAAGAAGAAGGACTGGAGATTCCTGCTGTCGGAGCTTCACGCGTACATGCTAAGCTGCGATCAGCGGCCACCTGGAGCACCCAAACCATCAAGGAGGGTTTGATGCCCAGGTATCAGGAAGGAAGTATTCGCCAGGTAAAGCGCGCAGAGGGGATGACATGGGTCCTTCGCTATTACACAACGCGAGCCGACGGCAAACGAGTCGAGCACACGGTTGCCATCGGTCTTGTGAAAGACATCGGACCCAAGAAAGCCGATGCGTCCCGGGAAGCCGATCGGCAGAAGCTGCGCGAAACCATCAACTATTCACAACCCTTCAAGGGAAAGCCGAGGACGTTTGGTCAGCTCTGTCAGCACTACATCGAGAACGAGTTGAGGATCGACCAGGCGAATTCGGCACGCCCCAAGGAGTTTCCCACCGTCGAGACCTACGAGCGACACCTCGTCAAGCGCATCATTCCGCGCTGGGGACATCTGGCACCCTTGGCGATCAAATCGACGGAGGTCGAGAAATGGTTTCGCGACCTAAGGCAGGGAAACCCGCAGAAGAAGGTGAAGCCGTTCGCCGATCCAACCATCGACAAGATCCGGCGCATTATGCATCTGGTCTACAAGCATGGGCAGCGGCACGAGTTCTTGCCGCGGCAGCAAGAGGGGAATCCCATGAATTGGGTGAGCCAGCGAACCACCAGCGATTACACGGCGATCCCTATGACGCCGACGCAGGCGTTCGAGATTCTCCTCAACATTCCGGAGCCGAGGCGCACGCTCACCCTGAGCGATGCGGCCACGGCGTTGCGAGTGTCGGAGTTGCTGGCCCTGACGTGGACAGATCTGGACTTCGAGGATCTGGTGATGTACGTGAGGCGTGCATATGTGTGGGGAAGGTTCAAGGTGCCGAAGTCGAAGGCATCGAAGGCTCCGGTTCCCATGCATCCTCATCCTAGCCGGATTTCTTCTCGCTTGGCGCGAGAAGACGCCTTACGGCAAGGACACCGACTTCGTGTTCCCGAGCATCAGGCTCAAAGGCAAGAAGCCGTTGTCCGCCTCCATCATGGTGCAAAAGTACCTGAGGCCGGCGGCGGTGAAAGCGGGAGTCATCAAGGAAGGCGAGAAGGTGCGTTTCGGCTTTCACAACTTCCGGCATGCGCTTGCGACGGCGCTGGTGAAGCTGAAAGTGGATGCGAAAACGGTGCAGGGGATGCTGCGTCACGAGGACTTCGGGACGACCATGCAGCTCTACGCACAGTCCGACATGGATGCGATGCGCGATGCGCAGGGCAAGTTTCTGGAGCAGTTATTGGGCGACAGGATTCACCTGCTGACGGAGAAGGTGCAGTGAGAAATGTTGGATCAAACCTGCGAATCGTGGGTTGGATCGTGGGTTGGAGATTTCGGCTCTGTGCCGCTAAGTGTTTTGGAATGATGGTGGCCAGGGACGGAATCGAACCGCCGACGCCAGCCTTTTCAG
>JBEKOO010000148.1:0-13648 GCA_049521655.1 Candidatus Korobacteraceae bacterium | reverse complement strand
GTGCGTGGCTGCTGACCCATCATCGGCGGCGTTCCTCCTGCATCTCTGCTTAACACATACAGCACTCACCGCCAACAGAAAGAATGAGATTCCGAGCCGAGTTTTTCAACAGTCTCATGTGTCTTTGGAACGAATGAAGGCAGCAACATCACCACTCGGCGTTTCTCCAAGCAGGGCTAACTGCAATGACGCTAAGATCGAGTTTCCCATCAAAAACATCGATTGGCTTGGACACTCTGATAGTCGCATCACAGTGCGGGGCCCCATGAGCATTGCCTGACTCAGTCCAGCACATGACCGTTGCCTATCGCCAGCTACTGCTTCGTAAGCTTCGCAAACTCGCGCTGCGCCTCGGGGAGCAGGCGAAAATCCGTGTCAGCGTTCTTCCATTGGGTGAGGAGGGCGCGATACGCTTCACTTGCAGCAGCGCTGTTACCGGAGGCGGCAAGGGCGCGGGCGCGGTACAGTTGAGCCACGCTGCCCAGCGGAAAGCTCTGGATGATCCCGGGATGCTGGTGGAACTTGTCGAATTCGTTGACCGACTCGGCTGGGTTGCCGGAGCGAAGCAGCGCCAAACCACGCAAAAACACCGGGTACATGGGGCCCTGCGCGATGACCTCAAAGGGAGGCGGCAGGCCGAGTTCGTAAGGGCGCGAAAGTTCAAGGCGCGAAAGGGCGTGGTCAGGCATGTCGCCGTTCAGATCTACTGCGGCATCAATGCATGGCAGCCAGTAGTTCAAGAGGATGGTATCGTCGGGATGTTCGCGCTTTAACTGCGAAGCCATCTCGCGGGCGCGACTGATCTGGCCAGTACGCGCCAGCGACAATGCGGTAAAAACGCGCACCCTGCCGCCTTCAAAGAGGCGCAGCGCAGCCTGCGCCTTTGAAACAGCCTCGCTTTGGTTGCCGATTTCGGCTTCAAAAAGCGCGCTTTGTGCCTGCCAAATCGCGGCCCGACTTTTGTCATGAAGGCTGAGGGCAAGATTGACTGCTTCATGGAGGAGTTGCCGCGCTTCATGGATTCTGCCGCGGCCGGCGGCGGCCTGCGATTGAAAGAGCAAGAGGAACTCAGTCGCCAGCGGTTTGCCTGCCGAAGCGGCAAGCTGTTTCTGCATCTCCGAGGTGTCGCCATCGAGGAAGGCGAGCTGATAGGCGACAAGGTACTGGTCCACCTCCTCCAACTTGCGGCTCTGCATCTGGCTCAATACGAGGCGGGCGTCGGCGCGGCGATCAAGGCTCATCGGTACCTCGGCGAGGTTGGTGTAGTTGTAGGCAAGGTCAGGACTTTTCTGGAGCGCATTCTGAAAATCCTGCAACGCTTTTTCGTAGTTTCCGGAGGCGTTGTGAATCATTCCCGCGCCGGTACATGGCGCGGTGTCATGGGGAAACTCGTGTTGCCATGCTTCGTAGACGGCCAGCGCCTTCTCCATGTCGGCGGTGACAAAGTGGTAGTAGCGGGATTCGATATAGAAGCGCTCGTGCGGGCTGACGCCCTCGCGCAGATCGAAGGCCTTGCGAAACATCTGGTTGGCGGCGTCAAACTGCATGGAGTCGAAGTAGACGACGCCGAGGCGGTTATAGGCCATGGCGAAGGTGGGGTCGAGTTCGACAGCCTTCTGGAAATACGGCACGCTGGGAATGTCTCCCTGGGAATTTCGAACCAGCATTGCCTCGCTATAGGATTACAGCGCCTTCAGAGAAGGGGTTGTGACGCGCTCGAGGGGCACGCTGTACTTCTGCACGTTGGCAAAGGACTCGCCCAACTTGGAGCGAAGATCGGAGGCGGCATCGTCGAGCGCCTGCAGAACGTGCTCCTTACCCTCAGCGCGCACCTGATCCCGAATAAACGCCTCGCCGGTTGCATAGTTTGTCACCGTCATTCCGATCACGTAAAGGCGCCCCATGCTGGCAATGGAGCCTGAGAGGACAACCTTGCCGCCCGCACGCTGGCAGACCTCGCGCGCAACTTCCAGAGTGAATGGTTCGGAGAGCGGACGCGCCATCAGGTGGCGGGTGTCCAATACCGTGCTTTCGGGAAGTATGTTAAGAAACGGCGACTGATCGAGGTCCATCAGAAGAGCCTGCCTGATGGTGTCGTCAAAAACGGGGTCGCCAGTGGTGTTCTCAAAGCCCGCCACCACGATCGAATCTTCTTGCGTGAGGGACGGACTCTTGTTGGCGGAGCGCTTGGCCACGCGACTGTGAAAGAGCCAGAGGAAAGCAACGAATATGAACGCGACGGCAAACAAAGAGACGGCCCACATGCGCCACGATCTTGCCCGTGCAAGCGCTTGGCGGGCCGGTAAGGCAGCGGGGCGCAGAGAAAACACCGGCGTATAGCTGCCCTTGGAGACTTTGATCTCGACGGGATCGTCCTTACCCTCGGTTTCGTAGTATTCGAAGAGCGCGGCTCGAAGCCGCCCGGCCTGAACCCGGACGAAAGCATCGAGGCGGGGATCGAAGGATGCTCCACGCTGAAAGGCATCGATGGCAACAACGGCTTCCTTCAGTTCGTCGCCACGTCCTTGCAGGGTGCGCTCGGAGATGAAACGAAGGAAGGTTCTGAGGGCGTCGGACTTCTCGAAGCGCCGGGAGGCGAGAATTTTCCGCAGTTCAGCTTCGACCTCAGCGGGAGAGGCCGCGCGTAGAACAGGTTGGGTGCCTGTACCTGCGGGCTCCATAGCGGTGCATTCTCAATAAGAAAAGAAGTCTAGCACCGGAAACGGTTAGTTACCCAGAGGAACTTGTGAATGACCCGGCCCTCGGTGTTTTAGTAAGTGTATTCACAGCTCGTTAGAAGGAAAATGCATGAGGCCTCCGAAAGTTTATCTTCAAGTCCTTCTGGCTGCGTGGCTGGCACTCGGCAGTTTTTTCACGTTTTGCCAGGCAGGGCACAGCACTGCACGGGAGCAAGAACATGGAGTTCGCAGCCAATCACCGATTCTCCAGCTCAGATCAGGGAGCCACGTCGCACTGTTTTTCTCGCGAAAGGCATACTTCAGCGCAGGGGGTCAGCCCCTTACCGTAGAGTTCCTGGACACAAAGGGAGTGATGCCGAGAACGCTGGTCGAGGTGAAAGCGGGTAGTTTGTATGCTTCGCGCAAGGCACTGTACGAAAATCTCTGGCCCGGAGTTCGACTCCGGTTCAGTCTGAATTCGAAGGGCAGTTGCGAAGCCACGTACCTGGTGGACGCAGGCGGCGACGCCTCGCAGATCCGGTTGCACTTTGATGTTCCGGTGAAGCTGCAGGCAAACGGCACGCTGCTCTTGCAGTTTGCCGGGCACCCGGTCACGGAGTCTTCTCCAGAAGCGTGGCAGGATATTGACGGGGTGCGCGTGCCGGTGGAGGTTGCATTCCGGGTGAACGGCGGTGAAGTTGGCTTCCTGGTAGGGCCGTACAACGCACACCATCCCCTGACCATTGACCCCGGCTTCTGAGCGAGAGACGAAAAAATAAGGCGGTCGTCTGGTGAGGGCGACCGCCTTTTCCGTTCTGCCGGCTGTGCGAGCCGATTGCTATTGCACCGTCACGGTGACATTCACGGAGTGCTGTGCACTTGGAGACGTGGCCGAGACCTGGACGATTGAAATCACGGGCGGGGGTGCGCTGCCTCCGCCACAGGCGACGGCGAACATTGCGGCTGCGATGGCGATTGTCACCAGCGCAAGGGCGAGAGAGCTGCGACGGCTGCGCCCAAAGGTCAGACCGAGAAGCGAAGCCACAAAGAGCGTCCCCGTGCGCCACGGCAATGCTCGTTGTCTCTCCCGCGCCACGCTCTTGCTGGCGGACAAAGTCAAGGTGACGGTGCTGGTGGTGCTGTTTGGGGTCAGGCTGGAAGGTGTGAAGCTACAAGTCACACCAGCCGGCAGGTTGGCACAAGCGAAGGTGATGGCCTGGTTGAAGACGCCCTGCGGAGCAATGGTGAGAGCCATCGCGGCGCTGCTTCCGCGGGGTACGGTTATGGCGCTGGAGGACGCTGTCAGAGAGAAATCCGCTGCGTTGACGGTTACGCTGACAGCCGCAGATGAGCTTGCGGAGTAATTGCCGTCACCGCCATAGTTGGCGGTAATCGAGTGCTGTCCTGAGGCGAGAGTGGCGAGCGAAAAAGTTGCGATGCCGGTGGCATTCAGGGTTCCGGTGCCAAGGCTGCTCGCACCGTCGAGGAAGGTGATGGTTCCAGCCGGGGTTTTTCCACCGCTGGTGGTAGCGCTGACGGTTGCGGTAAAGGTGATGGCCACGCCGAAGTTTACAGAATTCGCACTGGCCGTCAGCAAAATCTGACTGGGCTGTGTGCTACTGACCCTGGTGTTTGCGGCAGCGGCCGGGGCCTGCTGTTTGCGTCCTGAGTTGCTGGTTGCCAGGCTGTAGAAGGAGTAGGTGTGTCCGATGGAGCCGCTGTAAGCCGCCGAGGTCTGGGTTGTTGCGGGCAGCCAAAGCGCGTACGGAGCGCTGTCTACGGCGACCCAGATGTCATAGCTCTGAATGCCTGAGCCACTGGGATCGCTGCCGCTCCAACTGACGGTGAAAGTGGGCGTAGTGGTGACTGCAGGCAGCGGGTTTACGGCGCTGGTGGGATAGGTGGAATCAATGGTGTTGGTCACCGTGTTGGTGGCGATGGCGAAGTTCAAGTCAAAGATGATGCTGGCGGTGTTAGTGATTGTGGTGCCGTCGGCGAGACCGGATTTCGGCATCACGGTAAAGGTCAAAGAGCCTTCGCCGCGGTGGGATGAATCGTCAGGAGGAAGGAATCCGGCGAGCGGATCGGCGGGGAGAGTTCCTGTCGCGGGGTCAACCGACTGAATCGTCCAGGTGAGCACACCCGAGCTGGGGTCAAGAGATGCGTTGACGGTTACAGGATTGCGATCGGTGGAGACATTGGTCTGGATCGAATAGGTCTGTAAATTCGCGGGCAGATTGAGGGTGACACCGTTGAAGGCGATCTGGGTGAGGCGGACGGAAGATAGGTCGAGGTTGGTATCCAGAGGATCGGTGACGACGACCTTCTCGGCGGGCGCGGTGGCGGTTGGCTGATTCTCAAAATAGATGGTGTAGGTGATGGGTGTGTTGGGCGGGATGAATCCCTGGTCGCCGAATCCGACGGTCAGCTTTCCATTCGGATCGCCGCTGGCAGGGTGGTTGGTCTGGGCGAAACTGGCCTGACGATAGGCCTTCCATACTTCCGGTACTTGTTGGTCCACTCCGTAGAGCCAGTTGGCGTACTTTTGAGTTACGAAGTCGAGGCCGACGGCGACCTGCTGAACCGGAACGAATATTTCAGGCTGGGCGATGGCCAGGTAATCCAACACTACGAAGCCTCCGTTGTGGAGGGATCCCCAGCCGTCCCCCTTGGCGATGGTGGTAACCAAGTTCACGCTATCGGTGCCCATGCCTACAACCGAAGTGAAGGTGCCTACACCCTTGACGAATCTGCTGCCGGAGGTTTCCTTGAAGACATCGACGCTGTGACCAGCGGTTCCGTGGTACCACTGCTGCACGAGGGTCTGGAATGCGGGGGCCTGCTCCTGCAACAGGCCATGCTCGATGGTGGCGAGCGGCATTGCGCCGGTGGCTTCGATGGTGTTGGAAGTTGTCTCCCACGAGTACGAAGAGGCGACGTGGTTCTCCGGGTCCGCGAAGTGAGGGTTATAAGGTTCGGCGTTCGGATCGAGGGTGCTGGGCTGGAAGGCCCGCCCCATTTGCTGGCTATACACATTGGAGCCGGTGGCGTTGGTGTTGTTGCCCATGTCAACCGTGCTCTGGTAGTCGAAGGGCTGGGGTGTGGTTACGGAGCTGCTCTGCACGCCCTCGTTGTTGTAGGTGTAGTTGTCAAGAACATTGCCGCTGGGGCCGGTGAGCTGGACGACATTGCCCTGGGCATTCTGCGGTGTGCTGTCGGTTTGGTAGTAGTCGGAGTTTCCACCCGCAGCGACGAGCGCGGCAGGCTCGAGGCCCTGTACAACCTGGGTCGCGTTGCCAGCGCTGTCGGTGATTCCAGCCAGCTGCGCGGCGGAGCCGGCGATAGCGCCGAGGTCATTGAGATACTGAGCGCTGGCGCCGGCAGAGGCCTGTCCAGCGAGATTGCCAAATGCGTCATAGTCATAGCTGGTGGTGCCCGAGGCAGTGGTGGCGCTCATCATATTGCCATCATCGTCATAGCTGTAGGCTGTGGCTCCGGTTGCGTCGACCTTTGAGGTCATGTTGCCGTCGGCATCGTAGGTGAAAGAGCTGCTGGTGGCAGAGGTGTACTGATTCAGGTTATTGACGTTGTACTGGGTGGAACGGCCGTAGTAGTTGGCGCTGATGCGATTGCCGACGGCGTCATAGGTGTAGAGGATGCTGCTTCCGTTGGGCAGGTTCTCAGCCACAACCTGTCCCTTCGCGTCATATTGGTAGGTCCACTGGCCGTTGAGAGTTGACATGGAAAGCTTGCGGCCATTGGAGTCATACGTGTAATCGTAGCGGCTGCTCACGGCACCGCTGGGGGAATAATTCACGAGGTGCAGAAGTTGGCCGGCAGCGTCATAGGCGTAGGTAGCGTATGCGCCGTTGCCGAGGTTCTTGCGGGAGATTTTTCCGGATGCATCGTAGGTGTAACTGACGATCAGGGCGTGGCTTGCATTAGTGAGCTGGCTGAGTCGGCCCGTCTGGTCATAGGCATAGTTCACGGTGTTGCCTGCCTGGTCTGTCATGCTGGCGCGCTGCCCGTTGGCATTGTAGGTGTACTGGAGCGAGGTTCCGCTGGGGTTTCTTATGCTTGTCACCCTGTCGGCGGAGTCGTAGGTATAGGTGGTGGCGCCGTTCGGAGTTGCGGTGGATTCGATGGCCTGTGGCCTCAACTGCATCCGCCTGACGGCGCGGCCGCTGCGAACATATGTTGTTGCACTGCCGGTCACCGTGGTGCCGGTGAGGTTGCGATGGGCGTCATACGCATAGCTGATCTGGGTTCCGTCCGCGTAGGTCTTCTGGGTCAGCAGACCTTTTGCATCATGGGTGATCGTGACCTGGTGGCCGCGCCGGTTGGTCCAGCTGGAGAGGAGTCCGCGCGTATCCCGCGTCACCTGCTCCGTGCTGCCGTCGGCGTAGGTGATCGCAATCACGTTCTGGTTGGCATCGCGGGTAAAGCTGGTTGGGTTACCCAAGCGGTCGGAGAATGACTGCATGCTTCCATTCGTTCCGTATGAGGCACTCAGCTCGTTACCTAACTGGTCGCGAATTCCGGATGGATTGCCCTGACCATCGTAGCTGGCGAACGACGCGGAGCCGTCAGGCGCGATATAGCTGCTGTATTTGTCCTCCGGGTCCGTGCCGATCTGGCGCACGGCGCCGAGCGGGTCAGTGAGTTGCGCGATCTGCCCCACTTCACTGAAGGCCAATGAGTAGCTACTCCCGTTGGCATCGGTAATCGTCGCTCCGCCTGACGAATCATAGGCGATGGTTCGAGAATTCAAATTGCCGTCGCGATAGATGTGAACGACCCGGCCCTGGGCATCGTACTCGTAATAGGTGTGGCTTCCGTCGGTATAGCCGATGGAGCTGATGGCATGCTCGACCGCAGCGCCCAGGCCGGTGATCCAGGTTAATGTAGTGGTGCCTTTCGCGTTAGTCATTGTCAGCAGGTGATTACCGGTTGAGTCGTAGGTATAAGTGGTGGTCCGCCCCACCTGGTCCGTCATCTGCGTCAGCAGGCCCTGGCTGTTATAGGCTAATGCGAGGGTGTCATTGTTGGAGTCAGTCATGCTGGTCAACTGGCTGCCGGTGTAAGCCATGCTCATCTGATAGCCATTGAGGTCTTTGATGTAATCGAGCAGGTAATGGCCCGCCGTGTATGGATTAGGGATGAAATGGAAGATCTTGCCATCGTGTTCGGTGAGGTACCAGGTACCATCGTTGGGGTTCAGATTCAAGGAGCCGTAATCACCGGTTGCGCCGATGTAATGGTTGGCGGTGGTTGGATCCATGGAAAATGCGCGGACCTTTCCTACCGGATAGTGAATAACAAAGCCGCTGGCACCCACGTCGGCCCAAATGTCAAAGGGATGGCTCATGCCGCGCCCCATCGCACCGACGGTATAACGACGAGTTATTTCCGTGAGACCTGCCTTCTCGATCTCGTAGGCGAAGAGGACGCTGCTCCGGTATTCATACTTTCCCTGCTGGCTGAAGTAAGTCGCATCCTGGGCGAGCGCGACATTGTATTGGCCCGCGGTTGTACCGACGTTCGCCATGAAGTTGGAATAGATTGCGGCCCATGCATCATCGGGAACGTAAGGGGGCTGTAGAGAACTCTGCGCCGAGGGCCAGTCGATGATGTCATCCGGCTGAGTGACGCTCAGCAATGTGAAATTGGTTACACTGCTTCCGGTATTTGAAAGCATGGAAAGCGTCAGGGTGCCCGAGGCTCCGGCGGGCAGAATGCCTGCCGGGCCAGACTGATTGATGCCGAGGAGGTATCCTGCGGCGGCGCTGTTCTGATACTGCGCCGGGAAATTCGAGGAGCAACCGGAGCAGGCCGGCGGAATCAGTCCGAGGCTGGCCGTGTCCGCAGTGAGCCACATTAGTGGTGCGGCCACGTCGTCGCTGGAGATGTTCTGATAGTGGATGGTAACCACGCTGCCATAGCCGGCGCGGAGCGAAGGCGGAACGTCCTGTGTGTATTGGATGGGGCCGGAGTTTGCGGCAAGGCTTGTGCCGGCAGAGACGGCGACCGCGTCGGCAAGGCTGACCGTTGCTGAATTTTCGGTGACGCTGGCAGAATAGGTTCCGGTTGGCCAACCCACCATCGAGAAGGTCGCAAAGACGTGGCCTTCGTCTTGCACATTGACGGAGCTGGCGGAGTGCGGAGTGCCATCCGGAGATGTGATCTGGTAGGTGGCAGCGCTGTTCAACTGGGCGCCGATGAATTCAATAGTGGCGGCGCCGCCATTGCCAACGGAGGTAGGGTTGACCGAATTCAGCGAGAAGGGCAGCGTTTTGGCCGCGATGGTGAATGGCACAGAGCTGCCAGCCAGCGATTGCGCATAGGCGGTGACATAGTAAGTTTGGGTGGAGATGTTCGGGATCACCGCGCTGACCACCGGCGAATCGAACTGACTCTGTTGAAAGTCGGAGTTTGAAGGTGTCGGCAGGTAGCCCTGACCGATGAAGAGCTGCACGCTGCCGGATGCTCCGCCGGAGAGCGCAAGGTCTGTCTCGACGGCCTGCCCCGCGGTGGCGGTGAGCTTATACCACCACGACTGGCCGATCGTGGCAAAGGTGTACGGCATCGGCGAGGCACCGGGTACCAGCTGCGGCAGGTCGAGGAAGACATCGTTGAGCGAGATTCCCGTGTTGTTGTTGGTGTTCTGTCCTTCGAAGATCTCTCCGCGAGTGTTGGTTTTCACCTCCCAGCGATGGTTGCCGACCACGCTACCAGGCACACGGATGATTGCCGAACCTTGATAGCTCTGTCCGGGCCCGAGCGTCACGCCCAGTCCGCTGATGACTTCGGCGGCGAAGATTTTGACCGGGTTTGTATCAGGATCGCGCACGAGGTAGACGGCGTCATGCCACGGACCGACGGCAGATCCGCTGCCCACATTGGTGATGGTCCAGGCGATGCTGGCGGAGTCGCCGGCCATGGCGGTCACCGGACCATTGACGGAAGCTACGATGAAGTCGATATCGGAAGTGGCAGTTTCGACGAACTCGTAAGGCCCCATGTCCGGGTATGCGCCGTTGGCCGCCGGAACACCGGTGGGATTGGTGGTCCGAGGATCGGTATAACGTGATGCGCCCGTCATGTCACTCACCGGCGCCACTTCACCGTTGGCGGCATCGATCGCAGGCGAAAGGTAGTTCAGGCGATAGTCGCCCTGCGGTTGGTTGCGGAAGAGCGGATCGGCCGACTTGTTGCCCGATTGTCCAGTGGGATCGGGCATGGCGTTGTAGTTGATGGCGTTTGCCGCAGGACTCCAGAAGTCGCTGTAGGTGACAGTTGGAGTTGGGGAGGAGCAGCAGACATTGATGCCGATACTTGTCTGATTCGACACAATGCTGTTGGTGACGGTTACAGTGCCACCATGGGCGAAGACGCCGGTATTGTTGCTGTCAATGGTGCTGTTCCGCACCTGGACTACCGAATTCCCCTGCGCATTAACGCCGCGGTCTGCCGTGGTGACAATGGAGTTGGTCAGCGAAAGCGTGCCACCCATGGTGAGGATGCCGTCGTAGAGAGACTGCCGGATGATGCTGTTGAAGATGTTGACTGTAGGCGATCCGTTGGTGCGGAACATGGCATCCCAACTATTGGGGTTGCCAGCACCATAACTCATCACGACGTGGTCGAGGGTTGCGGTGGCCTGATCGTCGACATAGATCTGCAGCCAGTCGCCCGGCGCCGGAGAGGTAGCATTGCCGTCGCGGTTGGTGTCTCCACCAATCGAGTCATCCTTGATAGAAGTAAAGTAGATGGGCTGAGCTACCGTTCCCTGTGCCACCAGGTTTCCGCCCGGTCCCACGACAAGGCTCGTACCAGGATCGAACTTGATGATTGCTCCGGCCTGGATGGTAAGGGTTACACCGCTGGGAATGGTAACGGTGCTGGTGATGTGATAGAGCTGCGAGCCAACCCAGGTCTGGTTGGCGATGATCCCGGCAGCCTCGCCCGCCACTACATAAAGCACTTCTGTGTTGGCGTTGGTATTGAATTGGCCGCTGCCCTGGGTTGTGACGCCCGGCCACTCTCCCGGCGTTGGTACAGAATCACTTCCATCGAGGTTGCTGTCGCCACCAACGCTGTCATCTTCCAGGGTGGTGAAAATCACCTTCTGTGTCGCAGTGCCCTGGGCGTTGACCACGCCGCCATCCTGTACGACGATCTTCACTCCGGCGGCAACCTTGACGATGGTTCCAGGCGAAATCGTGAGAGTGATGCCTGACGGAACAATCACGTCATCATCGACTCCATTGACCCGATCCGCCGTCCAGGTCTGGTTGCTCTGCAAGGTTCCGGAGTGCCACGCGAGTGAGTTATTCAACAGAATGTTGCGCGGCAACTGCGTCAGTACCGTTCCCGAGGCATTGCTATAGACGAGCTGCAAGTCATAGCGGCTATCGGCCACGGTTGTGGTGTCCCAGCTCATGGAAGAAATTGGGAAGAGGCCAGTAGCCAGGGAGAGCGAGTCTTTGCCGGCAATCACCACGTCGGTAGTAGTGGAGGTCAGGTCAACGGCATCGGCGGTCCACTGCAGGGCCACGGTGTCATGAAATATGTTGGAGGCGGGCTTGAGCCAGAGGTACTGCGGAGTGTTGGAAAGAAGCATGCTGCCTGCGCCTCCACTGGGAGTTCCGCCAGCGGCGCTCAGGGATGCGGGCGTGACTCCGCTGTCGTTGATGTAGAAGACGGCGATGCGGCCGCCTGCTCCACCGCCAGCGCCGTTGACACCAGTACCACCGTTGGCCGTAAAGACTCCGCTGCCGGCAACCGTGTTGGCAGTCAGGTAGAGCGAGCCGCCCGCGCCGCCGCCGTTGCCTCCAGCCCAGCAGCCACCCGGCCAAGGAACTCCACCGCCGCCTGCTGATCCCAGATCAAGCGGCTGGAATTGCGAGCCGTAAAGCGAGGTTGGCGCGTTCTGCGCACCCACTCCACCATAGCTCCCGCCGCTGGCGCTGTTGACTCCTCCGCCGGGGCCGTTGCCGGGGCTGGTGCAGGAAGCCGTGTAACCCTGTCCGTCAGCAGAGATGGATGAGCCGGTATCCACCTGGATGCTTGCGGCGTTGATGGTGACCCCAACGCCCGCCCACAAGCCATTGACCTGGGCAGAACTGTTGGCCGATTGCGCAACCACAGCAGAATTTCCGGTGACGGTAAGCGCGCCGGTGAGAGTGACGCTTGAGCCGCCGCCGATGGTCAGGGTGGCGCCGTTGCTGACGGTTATGGAATTGTAGGTTGCGATTGTGCCAGGGCTGATGGTGAAAGGCTGGTAGATATAGAGGTTGCCACCGCTGTTGGAACTGTTGATGAACACCACGGTTCCGGTCCCGCCGCTGGAGGTGTCGCCGCTATCGGCTCCGCCTTTGGTCGTCGATGTTGTGTAGCCGGTGAAGGTGCTGCTTGTGTAATAAACGGCCACGCGTCCGCCACCGCCGCCATAGACTCCTGTCCCGCCGTTAGCGGTGAATGTTCCGTTACCAGAGAGGCTGGCCGTAGTGACGTAGACGGAGCCGCCCGCGCCGCCACCAGCTGGGCCCGACGAATTTCCATTGGCCGAGATGACACCGTTATTGGTGAGGCTTCCCGTAGACACCAGGCGGATTGCTCCTCCGCCGTTGCCGCCGCCGGAGCAAGCACCTGGAAAGGGAACTCCGCCTGCGCCAGCTGAGCCCAGATCGACCGGGGCTGACTGTGATCCATAAACTGATGTTGCCGTGTTTTGCCCCCCTACTCCGCCATAGCTCCCGCCGCCTGCGCTGTTGAGTCCTCCACCGGGGCCGTTACCCGGACTGGTGCAGGTTCCGGTATAACCTTGTCCGTCCGCGTTGATCGTCGAACCTGCATCTACTTCGACGGTGGCTGCGGTGATCGTTACGCCAACACCAGACCACAAGTTATTCACCTGGGCAGAGTTATTGGCAGATTGCAGAACGATCGATGAATTTGCGGTTACGTCAACGGCTCCGGTGACTGCCAGGGTTGAGCCTCCGGCAATGGTCAAGGTGGCTCCGCTGTTCACCGTCAGGCTGTCAAGGGAGTAGCTTCCCTGGGGCCAGGTTGCGCTGCTGGAGATGATCACATCTCCCGAGGGAGGGGCAGCTTGCGCAACTGCTACGGCGCGCGCCAACGAAAATAAGAAAGCAAGTAAGGCTACCTGCAATGCGACTGAAAATCGCGGTGAGGAATGCACGGCAGAACCTCCAATGAGCGTGGATGTTATTGCGACACGGTCTGCTTTTGGAAGTCAGCTCACAAGTTTCGCAGGGTTTGTAACGGTTACCCGCGGCCAAAAGGCGGATGGAAGCGGCACAGCAACCGGTCGCGCACTGACTACGCTCGACGTCAGCCTTGGCTGGAAAGCGAATCTGGCCGGTGAGAGGGGGCATTTGGAGTCCGATTTTCGGACCAGATACTCAAAGGACGGCGGTTGAATCTTCCCATCGTTGAATCTGAAGAGAGCAAATCCCCGCACTGCCTCGAGCGCTGCACAGGATTACTTGCGAGCTGGCGTAGACATCGGGTGTGTGAAAAGGGGAGTCGCCGTATTCGCTTGGGATTTCGCCTTTCGGCAGGAACCCGCCTTCAAGTCCAGTGTTTTGGACAGTACCTTTGGCCTGCGAAGATACGAATTTCGTTCAGGTAATTTTCGTTTTGTTCGGGGCACTTCAGTCACCACTCAGCAAAGAATTGCTTGACATGATGAGGGGGCTGTGGATACCAGCAAATCAAGCACCAACAAAGTGAACGGCGTTGTGCGCATATGCTCCTGTATGAGGTGGAACATCACGCACCCGGACAAGAACCGCGACGGTTGTGAGGCGTTCCAGAAACTGTTGAGACTGTTGAAAAACTCGGCTCGGAATCTCATTCTTTCTGTTGGCGGTGAGTGCTGTATGTGTTAAGCAGAGATGCAGGAGGAACGCCGCCGATGATGGGTCAGCAGCCACGCACGGAGT
>JBEKOO010000147.1:0-2591 GCA_049521655.1 Candidatus Korobacteraceae bacterium | reverse complement strand
CTGAAAGTGGGAGGCGAGATTCTGCGCGGCGCAAGGCAAGGCAAACGAGAGACAGCACAACCCAAATACGGACAGCTTTTTCATAATTTGCGGATCCCTGCCCACATTATGGTGCAGGTGTTCTGCTCGCGCAACGTGATTAAGGTTACTTTAGTAAGGCACTGGGCGAGGGAGCGAGGTCTCCCACCTGCAGCCGTTCCGCCGCCCCTACGGGGCTCGTCCAATCTCCTGCTGCTTTCCCAGGATTCCGTCCGCTACGGCGGACTCCATCCTGGGCTATTTTCCTTGCTCCCTCCGGGAGCGGCTGCGTGGTTTGTCGGAGCGAGGGAGCAAGGCAAATTCCGCCGCTGAGCGCTGGCCGTTTTGATGGCCGCTCCGTCGCGAATCTGGCAAAGAAATCTCTTGCCTGCGGACTCCCGGAGTGGATAGAGTCTCAGGAAGGTATTCCCGACCAATCAATCAAACTCCAACCAGGGGGTCACATGAGAGTGAGTTCTGGAAGTGTCTTGACCGCAGCGGCGGCCGTGCTGCTCTGCCTGGGCGCCGCGGCGTGCGGCAGCGGCGTGAAAGGCCATACCTACTCTGGCCCGAGTAGCATGGTGCAGATCTCATTCCAGTCCGACGGCAAAGCGACTGCGATTATGGGGCCCATGTCCTCGGCTTGTACCTACACGCAAAGCGGCAACAACATCGCGCTCATCTGCGAAGGCGATACCGAGCAACTCACATTGAACAGCGATGGATCGCTCAGCGGGCCGCCGGACGGCATGCTCGGGCACCTGACGAAGACCAAGTAGCGAACTGAGTGTTTGGCCGGGAAGCTATGATCCAGCCCCTCGGCGAAGCCCGGGTTGCGCGTCATTTCGGCGCAGCGTTGGCGAGCGCGGCGAATCTCAAGTTCGCCGAAAAACAACCTCAGGTCCTTCGACTCCGGTCGCCACGGCGACCTTCGCTCAGATGGGATGAAAAGGGGCGTACCTTCCTAATACGTGCTCGAGGCACAGAGACTACAGAGAAGGAAGGTACGCCATGAAGACCCACATTGGAGTAGATCTTCACCAACGATTTTGTTACTTAACGGCGTTAGATGCAAGTGGAAAGACGTGCAAGCAGGGGCAGGTAGCGAACGAGGGTTTTGCATTGCGCGCATGGCTGCGGAGTTTGGAGCAGCCACGCCAGGTGGTGGTGGAGGCCAGCGGTTTCTGGCCTGCATTTGCGCGATCGGTTTGGCCTGAGTCGGAGCGGCTGGTGATGGTTCATCGGCAACGCGTGAAGGCGATCGCATCGGCGAAGTTGAAGAACGACCGGGTGGATTCGGAGACGCTGGCGCATCTTTCACGGTGCGATCTGTTGCCTGAGGCGTGGATGGCCGATGAAGCGACGCAGCAGTTGCGCTTGCTGGTTCGTTTGCGGATTACGCTGGGCCGGCAGCGTGCGCGGGCCAAGAACCAGTTGCAGGCGGTGTTGCACCAGGAGGGGTTCAAGAAGCCGGTGAGCGACGTGTTTGGCAAGCGAGGGCGGGCGTGGCTGACAGGGTTGGAGTTGAGCCCGGCGGGGCGGTTGGTTGTGGATACGTGGCTGCGCGAGGTGGACCATCTGGATGTTGAGTTGGCGGAACAGACACGGGAGCTGGAGCGGATGGCGCGGGCCGATGCGCGGGCGCGGTGGTTGCAGACGGTGCCGGGGATCGGTCCGTATGCGGCGATGGTGATTGTGGCTGAGTTGGGCGATGTAGCGCGATTTCAGAGCAAGCGCGCGCTGGCCAGCTATGCAGGCTTGACGCCGATGGTGCGTGAGTCTGCGGGCAAGCGTAAGCGGGGCGGTATTACCCATCAGGGCTCGAACACGCTGCGCTGGATCATGCTGCAGGTGGCGCAAGTGGCGGCGCGATGCTCGCCCGGGGCGCGGAGTTATTATGCGGGGCTGCGGGCACGCAAGCCGGCACAGGTGGCCAAGATTGCGCTGGCGCGGAAGATGTTGACCGTGGTGTGGGCGCTGCTGCGCCACGGAGTTTGTTTTGACGAGGATTTGTTTATGCGCGGCTGAAAGCAGGCCATGGAAAAGTGGCAAGCTGAAAAGCGCTTCCCACTTTCCCACGGCCACGACGACGGCGGCGAGCAAAAGGTGTTTGCGACGGTTGCAAGGAGAACCCGGCCAGCTCGTTCATCCTATGTCCACCGGGGATACACGTAAGACCCCGGGAGGGCCTTCTCAGATGGAGCGGCCGGGATTCGAATCACCCTTGTGTGCCACGAGCACGAATAGAAGTCTGTCGGCAACTATTCGCAAATACCTATGGACAGGTGCGGCCCTTTTCATAGAAGGATGACCGCGGTATTCATGTTACGAACTTCAATTACGGGACACTAGGGTTCCTTGCGCAGCAGCGGCTTCAGCACAGGAAGAATGGTATCGGCGATGATCTCAGAGCCTTTTGCCGTGGGATGAATGCCGTCGCTCTGGATGGTTTCGGGCACGTTGATCAGGTTCTTGTACAGCATGGGAATCAGGCTGACGCGATGACTGGCTGCGAGATCGCGAAACATCCGGTCGAATGAGCGAATGTAATCCGGCCCGTAATCGGGCGGAAG
>JBEKOO010000146.1:0-2787 GCA_049521655.1 Candidatus Korobacteraceae bacterium | reverse complement strand
TTTCGCCTGAGCTAAGTCGGGACACCGCGCCTTTGCGAACAGGGCGTCAAACCATCGTCGGATGTGGACAATCACCAGTTCTTCAGCAGTAGATTCGGAATGTAGATCGATACAGGCTTCTTGGTTTGCGAACAGCCCCTGATAGGTGAGGTTGGCCGATCCCAGGAGCACCCATTGAGTGCCGTCACGGAGTGTCACGATGAACACCTTCGCGTGCAGCTTTCCGTCTGCATGATCTGGCGGTATTGAGCGCACATCCGCCTTGCTCAACTGCTCAAGCTTATATGGGTCGTTGATGGTGAACTCTTCCGATACGATCAGTTCTACACGCGGCACAGTCCTCAGTGCGTCCAGAAGAGAATCGTTCGGGCAGAAAAAAGCGGAAGCGACTTGGACCTTAGTAGCCTGGGAAAGCTTTTCGAGAAGATTATCGCCGATCGTCTTACTGTGGAAGTTCATGGGATTCCACCACTGTACGCCCGCCCGGTGGCTCGACGGAAGTGAAATGTCGGGTGTTGGTAACAGGCCAAAGCGGTCGTCCAGATCAGAAGCGGAAAGCTCCCACCTAGCCCATTTTTTAAGAATTCCATCCTACGAGGTGAGGTGAATCCATGCGGAATGTCGCGCGCTTGAAAATGGGTTACTACCCATTGCCAGAGGCCGAGGGAGTGAAGATCCGCTCTCTGCTCTCTTTCGCAGGGCCGGCTTCGGTGATCGACCCCTGCGTGGGGCAAGGAACTGCCCTACATCTCATCACAGGCAACGCGCAGGTTCGGCGCTATGGGGTCGAGCTCGACGCCGAACGTGCGCGGATTGCCGGCGCCAACGGCATCGAGACCATCCAGGGCAATGCTTTCGACGCCATTGCGCGACCCGAGTCCTTCTCGCTCCTATACCTGAATCCTCCCTATGACTCCGAGATCGGCTCCTACGCGAATCGTAGAATGGAGGCCGTCTTCCTGGAACACACCTACCGCTGGCTGACGATGGAAGGCGTTCTCATCCTGGTGATCCCGTTCGAGCGATTGCATGACTGCGCCGGCATCCTTGCTTCCCACTTCACCCAGCTCGCCGTTCTTCGCATGACAGATGAGGAATCGGTCAAGTACCGGCAAATCGCGGTGCTTGGTCTGCGGCGCGATGTCAGAGGAGCGGCCGTTGAAAACAACAAGCGGCAACTTCTGAGCGTTGGCCTGTATGGCAGCTTCCTTGGACTTCCTGAGTTGCAGCGAGGCGCGTGCCCGCCCTACTCCGTTCCTCCTTCGGCCGAATCGGCGCTCAGCTATCGCGGCCTTCCCTACGACCTGTTGGAAGACCTGTTGCCGCAATCGGGCGCATGGAAACAGGCGGCTCCGCTGCTGATGCCGCATGAGGACGTTGCCACCGGCCGGCCCATCACTCCGCTGCATGGCGGCCATGTTGGGCTTCTGTGTACCGCGGGGCTCCTGAACGGCGTCTTCGGCCAGGGAGACGACCGGCACATAGCCCGCTGGCGTTCCGTCAAGCATGTGACGACGTTCGTCGAACAGGACGGAGACGCCGAGATCATTCACCACCGAGAGCGGTGGGCCAATGAGTTGTATCTGGTCTACGCCGATGGGAGGACGCTGAAACTCACTGAGACGCCTGCGAAGAAGGAGGACGAAGGCGATGGAGAATGCACACTTGCGGTTCGGGCTGCTTGAATACGTCCGCATGACGGAAAAGGCCTCGACCCGCATTCGCCTGCGGGTCGATCGCTATATTGGGGAGGATCGGCAGGCACATCTTCTGAGCGTCTTTGGCAACGACTCGGATGTTGGCGCAATCACGGCGGCTGTTCACGAGAAGGCCGCCTTCAACTTGACCTTTCCGGACGGTACGGTAAAGGACGTGACGCTCGGCGAACATGCCTCCTGCTACAAAGGGGCCGTGACTTTGCCGGGCCGGAAACATCCTGTGCGCCATCTGCTGGCGGTGTCCCAGCATCTTCACACCAATGGGAGCGCGGGGCAGACGATCCTGTTGCGATACCGCCGCGAGGAAGCGTGGGCCACGCTGGTGAGCTTCCTGGGGCTGCCCGCCGATCCAGCATGGGCAGACCACATCCTTGGGATCGTCGAGGGAAAAAAGAGGATCGAGGAGATTGACGGCATCGGTTGCCAGCCGGTAGTGATCTCCGCGACGACCGAGGAATTGCTTCAGTGGATCGGGGATGGCCTGCGTTCCCGCGTGCTGAGCTTTCCGGAGAGAAACGGACCGATAGTCTGGCCCCGATTCGCCCTGTCGGCATCACTGTTTCCGGCTCCTTCGACTGCGGGATTAATAGGCTCTGGTCTGCCAGTTTCCTGATAGTCCGTTCCGTAATCGCAAAAGGCTTGAATCTAGCTGAAAACAGACTCAGAGGCGCTCCCAGAACGAAGCAGAGATCACGCGTCAATCAAGAATCCTCCAGCGACAATGGAGTCTTTGGGGATCCATCCTGGGCGACGTGTTTATGGGGGTCAGCCCGGCTGTGCTCTCTCTGCCGTCTCGCGCGGTCTAATGTGGAAAACGCAGTCTCCAAGTCGCACTTATAGCAGGATTCGTCATCAATTCCGGACGGGGTCGCTGCCGTACCGACGGCAAGTCTTCTTCCCGATTTTGTTTCCGCGATAGAGATGTGTAAGGCATCCGCACCCCGGAGCATCGCACTGACTTACGCCCCAATCTACGTCTGCATAGGACAGGGTTTCCCAGGTTTTCCAGCTGTAGGCAAGGATTGTGGACCTTAATGTAGGGCTCCTGCCGCATCTCGCGTAGATCATG
>JBEKOO010000145.1:0-2895 GCA_049521655.1 Candidatus Korobacteraceae bacterium | reverse complement strand
TGCGTGAGTACTGGCGCTGGATGAAGCCCAGGACCTACCTGTTCCCAGGTATGGTGAACAACTGGCGGGCTGATGTGCCCATCACGAAAAAGATCGTCTGGGCAGCTGTGGCTGAGGCCGCTGAGCAGGCCGGCATCAAGAAGCACATATCTCCCCATACGCTGAGGCACAGTTTCGCCACGCATATGCTTGAAGCAGGCGCCGATCTCCGTACCATCCAGGTGCTTCTCGGACACTCCAAGCTCGAACACTCAACCGTCTATCTGCACCTGTCACGACGCCACCTGCAAGCCATTCCCAGTCCGCTCGAAGCCATCGAAGTATCACGGCCCGACGAAGTAAAACGCTCCAGGAGACGGATGAAGCGATGAGCCGGCCCACCCTCGAGGTGGCCGACATCGTCCGACGAACGGGCAACAGTTTCTTAGAACAGCAGCAGTCGCATCTCGCCTGGCCGCATCGCAAGGTGCTCGATGCCATCGTCCGCTGCCGCACTGCGGCACTGGGCGGCCATCGCGATCGGTGTGTCCGCTGCAACCATCAGGTCATCTCGTTCAACTCATGCCGCAACCGGCACTGCCCGAAGTGCCAGGGGAACGCGCGCGCAAAATGGTTGGCCGCGCGCTCGGCTGAACTATTGCCCGTTTCGTACTTCCACGTCGTCTTCACTTTGCCGCACGAGCTATCTGCTCTTGCATTGCAGAACAAGCGGCTCGTCTACGATCTGCTCTACCGCACCAGCGCTGCGACGATGCTCGAACTGGCTCGCGATCCGAAGCACCTCGGAGCCGACATCGGATTCCTCGGCGTACTCCATACCTGGGGACAGAACCTTGAGCATCATCCCCACGTCCACTACATCGTTCCCGCAGGCGGCCTGGCTCTCGACGGTTCCAGATGGATCGATTCCTCGCCCCGCTTCTTCCTGCCTGTCGAAGCACTCAGCCAAGTCTTCCGCGGCAAGTTCGTCGCTGGATTGAAGCAACTCTTCGCGCAGCAGAAGCTGCAGTTTCATGGCCCACAGCAGCATCTCGCCGCTCCCGGCTGCTTTCCCACTTTCCTCCGGCAGTTATTCCAGAAGGACTGGGTCGTCTACGCCAAGCCGCCTTTCGGCGGCGCCGAAAATGTGCTCAACTACCTGGCCCGCTACACCCATCGTGTCGCCATCTCCAACCATCGCCTCGTGGCCTTCGAGAGCGATCGCGTGTCATTCCGCTGGCGAGATTACGCCCACGGCGGCAAGAACAAGGTCATGACCGTTTCCGCTCATGAGTTCCTGCGCCGCTTCCTGCTTCACGTTCTGCCCGGCGGCCTGGTTCGCATTCGACACTTCGGTCTCTTCGCCAACCGCGGACGAAGTGCTGCGCTTGAACATTGCCGCGCCCTGCTCGGCATCGCGGCCAGCGTCGATCCACCCCAGCCGCCAGGCCTGCGTTGTCCAGCTTGCTCCGGCATCATGCTTGTCGTCGAACGGCTCATCCGCGGCCAGTTGCATTTCCGCGCAAGCCTGATTCTGCCCGAGCCCAGGAGGTGCACCATCGACATCAAGGAGCAGCCTTATCGCATCGCCAAATCGCTCATCGGAGAACGCGTCCGCATCGTGCCCGTCGAAGACCGCTATCTGGTCTATTACTGCAACACTCTGATCCGCGAACTGGACCCGGCAACGAAGCGGTCGACGATCGTCGACCGCTTCGTTGAAGAACAAAACCTCTCAACAAATATGTAAAGGATCTCCGGAGACAATCTGTAAACCATGTCCCGAGACTTGACAGCGAGGCGCCTGGGGCACCCATTTCATTGGAAGAACACACTTCCATGGCACCCAGGCGCGCCGCCAAAGTGAGAATCCTCCGCTTCAAAACCCTTCCGCGATTCCGGCGTGACCTTGGTCGTCAAATACCGCGTTTGAGGTATTCACCAGGGTTGGCCCCGACAACTCGCTTGAATGCCTTACTGAATGCAGCGCCGGACTCGTAACCGACCGACCGAGCAACGTCTATGAGCTTTGCGTCACGCTGTTGTAGTAACTGCATCGCCTTCTGCATCCGCCACTCGGTTACATATTCCAGTGGCGTTTGTCCGAGCAGCTCCTTAAAACGGGCCGCGAATGCGGAGCGAGACATGTCCGCTGCTTCGGCCAGGGATTCAACCGTCCAGGGTGTATTCACACTGTCGTGAATGGCACTCAGGGCAGTGCCCACTTGAGGGTCGAAAATCGCACGAAGCCATCCTTTGTTGCGCTCCGGTCCCGACGCGATATGCGCCCGGAGTATCTGGATCAACAGGACCTCGGCTAGCCGAGTCGCGACTACTTCAGAGCCCGGGGTCTGTTCTGCCATTTCTGACGCCAGCGCTTGCATTGTGTTGTGAATAGCGAGCGTGCGGGCCCGCTCGGCCTTAATCAGAATGAAGCTCGGCAATAACTGAGTGATCGGCTTCAGGCTGGCGCGATCGAAACTGAAGGACCCACAGACGATTGTCGTCGGCGCGCCGCCACCTCCATAATGAGCGACATTGTTGCTGAGAGCGATCTCGCGGGGACTCCCCGGACGTGTTCGCGGGCTATCGCGCAAAACAAACGAAATCCCCCGGGCCAGCAAAATGCAATCACCACCGGTGAGGGGCATCGGCTCCGGAATCCCTTCCACACTCAGCCAGCAGTTGCCGCGCGAAAGCATGGCGAAGTGCGCCAAATCCGTGGGTGAAATCTTTTTATCGGAAGGCGGGACTTTTTCTTCGCTCTGCTTCTCCTGTCGGAAGCCCCACGGGGCTGTGGCTTCGAGCCTGTGCTGACCGTAAGCGGTTACGTGCATCGTTCTGAAGATGTCTGTTATCGGGTCCAATGTAACCTCCCTCTTTTGGACGAATAGACAAAACATTAGGACTCCTGAG
>JBEKOO010000144.1:0-2995 GCA_049521655.1 Candidatus Korobacteraceae bacterium | reverse complement strand
ATAGTCGAACTCTTTGATCCCGGTTGAGACGATCTTGTACCCGGGCGCCACTTCTCCGAAGTAAATAGCTGGCTGGCTGATATTCATGCCGTACTGCGATTCGGAAGGGATGTCTTCAAGAAGATATTGCGGCAGCCCTCCTCCAGTTGCCGTCGACACGAAGTTCATCACTAGCCCTTCGCCATGTGTGAACTCAAGGTTCTCGTTGACCCATGTCTGCGCCTCTGCGGGAAGTTGCGACGCAAGCTCCCTGGATGCAAGCATCACCTGGTGATAGCCGTCCGCCAGATGGTATCGATCGACATCCACGTTATAAAACTGGTAGTAGAGACGAATTGCCTGGGTCTGCTGATAAGTCTGAAGCAACGGCCGTGAATCCCATAGACGTATGTTCTGGATCGTATCCTGGTTCCTCGCGATCACTTCGGGAGTTAGATCTGAGAGGGCTGGATAAGCGGTTTCCTGGATACCGTCCAGCTTATAAGCCTTGCGCGTAAAGTCGATGTAATGGTTCAAATAGGGCGTCTCAAGGCTTAGCTCATTGGGTTTCACCACGAATGCCTGAAAGAGGTAAGGTAGCGCTATTACTCCAACCACATACAGCCCTGCGTAAACCACGATGCCGGCGACCACATGCTTGGCCCGCGGGCGAAAGAAGCCGAATACCAAAAGCACGCACGCCAGCGCCGAGGTGCCGGTCATCGCCCAGAGGGCGGCTCTTGTGACGTGCGCTGCCGCATAGCCGGCCCCGTGAACAACGCCGAGGGTTGAATAGACCAACTCGTAGTGATCCAGAATGAAGCCCCATCCGAAGTTGGCCACGAGTATGAAGAGCAGCACGATAAAGTGTTGAGCAATGCCATCGCGCAGCGTGATCTTTTCGGTGGACTTGGACTGCCGCATTCCGAACAGTGCGCAGAAGGTAAGGATCGCAAGGGCCAGCACCGTTAGAACAGTAATGCTTCCGTGCAGCAATTCATAGAAAGGGAGGCGGAATACATAGAAGCCAATGTCGATACCAAAGAGAGGGTCCGCAACTCCAAACGATCCGCCATAGCGAAAGCGGAGGTATGTGTCCCATTGATTCGAAACACTAAGCGCAAACAGCAGCGAGAAGATTACAATGCCTGCATCGATAGCAAGTACCAGCAGCTTTGAGCTGACATCGATGTTGATTGTCCTGCTGGTGTCGGCGGGGTGCCGAATCGCCTTGCTGAAGAAGATGCTTCCCTCCGACACGTCGATGTTCCTCGCCGCGAAGCGGAGATTGACCCATAGGTAAAGAATTGAAACGAATAAAGCTACGCCAAAGATTCCCCACTTTACAGACAGAAGGGTCCAGAATATGCCCACGTAGTCGACTTGCCGCATCCAAAGCCACTTTTGCACAAGGCCAAGAACGAGCGACAGAACGATGACAATTGCAATCAGGGCAAAGATGCCCCACCTCAGCAGAACGCTGATTGCGGGTGGCAGAAGCCGCCATGCAGTTCGGAGTGGCTCATTTGGATGAGGGGTGATCTTTTCAACTGCTGATGGATTCATTCTTTATCCCTCCGCTCGCGCAGACAGAAATGCTCAACGCTAGCGGCTGCGACTTTTCGGCGCGGGGCCGCCACCAGTACTATCCGAGATAATGCGCCGAGAAGTCCGGTCAATTATGAACAGTGTTCATGCGGGTCTCTTGTCTAAGATTTGGCGGTAATGAGATCGGTTCTGGATGAAGGCGGCCTTGTTTCGTGGCTACTGACCAGCGAGTGAGGTGTTCACGACCCGTTGGACTCCAAGTCAGGCTCTTCTGGATGCAGGTCCATTGGACATGAGACTACAACCAAGTTGGCAATCCCGCCGAGGAGCGCTGGTAAGAAAAATGCGCATCGGACCATCTCGAAGTGAATCTTCACTGCGAAAGAGGAGGAATATATGTTGAAGCGCGTTCTGATCTTTTCAACGATTGTTCTGCTTGCGGCTCAAGTCGCGGTCGCGTCCGACCGTGGGGACGATGTTAGCCGGACCCGCAAGGCTGCCCAGGTCTTCAAGGAAATTATGGATACGCCGGATAGGGGCATACCGCATGATCTGCTGGAATCGGCAAAGTGTATTGCCATCATTCCGGGGGATGTGAAGTTTGCTTTGATTTTTGGGGGTAGCTACGGCCGCGGAGTGGCATCCTGTCGCACCGCGCACGGATGGAGCGCTCCGATGTTCGTCGCCATCGAAGGAGGGAGCGTTGGATACCAGATTGGGGGCTCTTCTACGGACCTCATCATGCTCTTCATGAACGACCATGCATTGCATAGCCTTCTCAGCGACAAGTTCAAACTGGGAGCTGACGCCTCTGTGGCTGCAGGGCCTGTCGGGCGGAAGGCTGCGGCCTCAACGGACCTGAAGCTGAACGCAGAGATACTGTCTTATTCGCGCAGCAAGGGCATTTTTGCCGGGGTCAGTCTAGACGGCGCCGTCCTTCAGGCTGACAAGAGTGGGGATCAAGCATTGTACGGAGACAACGTAGACAGGCACGACATCCTGGACGGTAAGGTCCCAGTTCCAAAATCGGCGATGGGCCTAATTCAGGAGTTGCGCGATTACGGCAGGTAGAAGCCGACGGCGCCTCACGCAAACTCCAGCTGGGTGTCCGGCGACTACTACTGGGACGGCGGCAACTGGCAATGGGCTGACGGCTATTGGCTTGATAACGCGTGGATGGATGCCGCGTGAGTGCTCGGCCACTGAAGCGAGCGGTGGTGGGGCTGGACACGGGTTCCCGGCTACTGGTTCTGAGCGGGACCCAAGCTAGATCGGCTGGCCGCCAATGGAGTAGTTCGCACTACGCTCACGCTGACCGATGAAGATATTTCCTAAATCATCGGCGCCAGCCCGGGAAACGATAACCCGCACACTTTAGGAGATTGGCTATGTACTATTTTTGGGGAATGCATTGGTTTTGGTGGTTTTTCTGGATACTTCTCTGGATAGTATTCTTTTCCTTCATGAT
>JBEKOO010000143.1:0-3991 GCA_049521655.1 Candidatus Korobacteraceae bacterium | reverse complement strand
CCAGTGCGGACTCATACAATCCAACCATCGTTCCCAGCGGACCTGAGATCAGATGCAGTTCATCCTGTATAATGAGGTCTGGCGGCAACAGGCGTTGCACGGGTAAGTTGTTGCCCTTCGCAGGGTCGCATGGGCCGTAAAAGCCATCCTTGTCCCCGCGCTCCACACGCCCAAAAAAAGCGCCCACATGTCCTGTCCAGGGGAGGGCTGCGAACTTGTCCACGGTAGCGATCAGGAAGCAAGGCAGCCGCCGATAGATGGGTTCGTCGACCGCTAATATTGGCAGCGGAGTGCCCCGAGTGAACTTGCACTCCCTATTGATGCAGGAGACCCGCAGGTCTTGCGGGTTGTCGCTGTTCGGAATCAGTCGAAACGAAAGCTTGCTGAATTTAGTGCCGCACCATGGGCATTCTTCAAGCGGGATCGGCGAGGGCTTTCGGTCATCGTTCAGGAAGCGGATCGTCCGCGCCCGGGCACAGTTTTGGTCTTTGTCACCCTTCTTGCCCATGCGATTTGGCGTGGCAGCCCGGCCCACCCAGAGTCCGATCTCGAACGGCCAGTCGCCGAGCTTGTCGGCATCCTGCTGGCGCTCCAGTTCCAGCGCACAGATCAACGTCGCAGCCCGGCTCAACTGTTCGAAGGTTAAAAGTCGCAAGGTATACCGCATCAAGACGCTCAGGCCCGCCGAGGCGATGCCAGGATTCCGAAGTCTCCTCAGCACCAGGGTGAAAGCCGCCAGGCCCAGGTAGGCCTCCGTCTTGCCGCCGCCGGTCGGGAAGAAGAGCAGGTCGACCACATCCCTGTCATCGCTGCCAGGCTCGGCGATCGCTCGCAGGTTCATGAGGATGAACGCCAACTGGAATGGCCGCCACTGCGGCTTGACGTCCTCCGGCGGCTTGCCCTGCATGACGCCCATGCGGCGGCGAGCCGCCTCTGCCATGCATTTGTTGGCGATCCGAAAGGCCTCAAGGCAATCTTGCGTTGCCAGCAGTTCTATCCCACTCTCGATACGGCTTGCGGCCACCTTGGCCCTTGTGACCAGCTCCTGGCCCGTCTCATAGCGCTTCGCGGGTGCCTTGGGCACCTTGTCGGCTTCCGTCTGGATCCACTTCCGATACTCGACCACCAGCGGGCCGAGCTTGGTCCTGGCATCCTCCCCATCCTTCAGGTTCGCCAGCGCGTCCATGGAAATCTCAACGCCAGGGATCGTGGCCGGTTCCACCTTCTCCACCTCGGCATCTGGAACCCAGCAGGTGCGGACTACCTTGCAGCAGACGCCGTCGTCGCGTACGGCTTCGGTAGCGACGTTGTGGCCGACCGAATACTCTCCTTCGTCGCGGTACTGAAGGTCGGCGACCTTCTCATCCCAGTCATCGCTGGACAGGCCGCGCAGGTCGGGACGCCTCAGAAACTCGGTGTCGCCGGAGATTTCCAGGTTGACCTGGAAGGCGAACGCCTCGTCGCGGGAGTCGTCCGGAGCTTCAGCCCGGCGATTCACCACGAAGATGGAAACCGTGCGGGCTCCTGCGGGGACGTCCGAGCCGACGGCCAGCAGTCCTACGGGGCGAGATAGGTACGCGACCACCAGACCATCACTATTGGGCACATTGTCTTCGCGTGGCTTGTCGGTCACCTTGGTCAGGTCAACCTCGACCATCTCTTCCCGGGGCTTTCGTTCCCACTCTTCCGCCGACTCAGGCTTGCGCCGGTAATCACCCCAGCGTACGCAAAGGCTCAGACGTTTTGCCGCAGCAGGCACCAGGATGCTGGCACCGATCGAAGACGGGAAGTAACGTGGCCGGGCTGCGGGCTTGTCGTCAGCCGCATCGTCGTCGGTACCGCCAGCTTCACCGGCGTTGTCAAAATCATCTTCGGCAGCTTCGTCCTTTCTCTGCTCAGGCTTCGCCCCCAGCGGAACCAGGAAGCCAGTCAGGTACCAGCGGGAGGGAGCTTGCGGCAGCACCTCCAGCGGGTCCCCGAGGTTAACTCCGGGGCCGACAAGATCCAGTCGCAGGGCTTCGACGAGCTTGCTTCGAATCTCGGAAGAGGTCATCTCTTCATGCATGGTCTACACTTCCTCTTCTACAGCAAACAGCCCGTTGATCGGTGCCCGATTCTCGCTCTCGCCACTGTTCTTCTTTGCACGTCGCCTCTTGGGCGGTGCCGTCGCGACGGTTGAAGATATGTCGTCTGCCAGCAATTGACCTTCCTCCAGAGCTTGCTTTCGATTTAGGTCGAGAAGACGAGCCAGCACCTCATCGTGAATCTCTTCAGGCCAGCGATAGCGATACTTCTTGCGCTTCGTGGGGCCGCTCTCCTCCTCGTCGTCTTCATCGTCGTTGTCGGGAACAAACTCACATACGGGCTGAATGTCCTGCCAGCCATATGCATCGAGAACCGCGCGGTCCATATCGTCATGGAGTGTTCGCAGGTGCCGGATGTCAGCCGAGTCCTCGTTCGGATCATGGAAACGGTTGTAGGTTTTGGTGAGCCCCTCTTTGTTCCGTACCATGAGTTTGGCACGGAAGTCGTAGCAGGCTTTCCCGGCCACCTCCAAAGTATGTTGACTCTCCCAGCCCTTTGGAAAAGGAAAGGTTTCGAAACAATCCGAAGGCGCGTAGTTTATCAGCTCCATTGAGGTGCTACTGAAAGCGCGAGCCCATAGTTCGTGAACACTGGACTGAATAATCCCAAATCCCGAGTAAGAATCAATGCAAAAAACTATCGCTCGATGCGAGAAAATGTAATCCGCACTCATAAACGAGAACCCAAAGCGTGGATTAACCTGAGAGGTCACTAGAACCCGGGTCATTGAAGCCAACCGCCTGTAGAGTTCTGGCCGATGCGCTTGGAAAGCCCACCATTTTCGCTTCAGCGGAATATTATTTGGATTGTCTCCCAAAATGTCTCGTCCGGGTTTTACTTTCTCTCGAACAATTTCTCGTAGATCAGGCCACGCATCCAGTTCCTTCTGGCAAAAACTGAAAGCGGTGTGCATTCAGGATCGTCATCGGCAAAGACAAATCCTTGACCGTAAATCTTGCTACCCAGCGAGAAGTAAGGGTTTGTCAGTAATCGAGCGGGGCTCTCATCGTTTTCTCCCTCCGACAGATACGCACTAATGCGCGACACCTTCTTTCCATCGAGGATGCAAGAAATCGAGCCGCGCTGCTTCACTACATGCACCACGCTAACGACGACTGCGACGGCACTTGGCCACTTGAAACGGCGAGTCGCGGCATAGATTGTTCCGCCGTCGCTGAGAATCCTACGTAGGCCGCCTTCTCGCGTATCGCCTTGCGAAATAGTATTGGTGGCAATCAAGCCGAATGCACCACTAGGTCGCAGAAGACCGAACGCGCGACGGAAGAAATAGGCCACCAGATCGCACAGATGCCCGCAACCTTCAAATCTGCTCGTGATCCAACTAAAGTACGTCATCCCGGCAACTGTTGAAATCCGGGTTCCTCCAAGAAAGGGTGGATTTCCAACGATGGCATCAAATCCGCCCGTCTGATCTCCGTGCTCACTCAATCCAAAGACCTCGGGGAACTCCAACTCCCAGTGGAAAGGGTGAATCTTCCTGGCTCCCGTCTTCAGTTTGGCGATGGCCTTGTCGGCTGGCCCATTCAACGTGATGAAGCCATGATCCCTAAGATCGTTCGTGATCTGATCGCTCAGTTGCATGCGAATATTCTCGCGATCCTTAGCCTTTTCGGCGTCGAAGAATGCCGCAATCACTGCGTCCCCGATCTGCCGGGGAAGGTTGAGCGCATCCTCCGCCGCATCCAGTTTCTGCTTCAATAATGCGTATGGCACATCGTCCCTGGCCGCAAAAATCTGCTGGCGATAGTTGCTGACGGTATCTATCTTCTGCCTGACCCGCTGTTCGAGCAGACTCATCTGCGTAGACGGGTTCCAGTCGAATGCGGCAATCTGCTTTCGAGTCAGTCCGACCAGCGAATCCCCAGCCCTCAATGAGTGGTCGAGA
>JBEKOO010000142.1:0-3059 GCA_049521655.1 Candidatus Korobacteraceae bacterium | reverse complement strand
CCGGCTGCATCCAGGGCCACCGACGTCGCCGCTTGAAGTGCGCCCAGGTTTTGCTGACAGTTGCTCAGTGGGGAGGTGCAGCCGGCAGGAATCTCAACCACAGAACCCGCGTATTGGCCAATGAAAACATCCCCGGCTCCGTCGACGGCCACGCTCTCCGGAAGGTTCACGACCGCGTAGCTCCCTCCAGCCCCATTTGCCAAAGTGGTTGCGCTGCTATTCGGCGCCACCTTCAGCACTTGGTTGTTGCCGGTATCAGCGATATAGACATTGCCTGCCGCGTCGACCGCCGCGCCCTGCGGATGGTTCAATCCGTTGTAGAGGGTCACATCCGGCGGAATCGGACTCAACGCAGCCACCGGCGCCTGGCCAATGCCATAAATTAGCTGGCTCGCCACTATGGTGCCACCGCTGAGGAGTTCCACCGCACCTGTGCGCAATCCAGACACTTTCGGCGTGAAGGTGACATTCACGGTGCAAGAACTGCCAGAAATAGTCCCAGTGCAACTGCCGGCGCTGTTCAACGAGAAGTCGAGGCCGGTCGTGCCCTGCGTGACCACCTGAACCGAGCCGATGGCCGTACCCGACGTCACATTGACGGTCACCGGGAACGTATTGCTGCATGGCGCCGGTGCGGTTGCTCCCACGGGGCAGACGTTGGCGTTGCCGAAGTTGTGCGGCGCGAAACTGAAGCCCATCAGTTCATGCTGCTCAAAGTCTCCGCCGTTTGCAGCAGTGAAGCCCAAGTAGGCAGTCCCATTGCTCAGATTGATGTACTGCGTAATGTCGAAAGGCCCTGAGAATAGGGGTACCGATCCTGCGACGGGCGCGTGCGTCCCCGGGTTGAAAGCCGGATCGAGGTAAACATAGAGGTAATTTGCCGGCGAATCGGTGGGGCCGTTGTAGATCATGGCGATTTGATGGGGGTTGGTGTCGGCGAGGATGACGGCGCTGGCAGTAGCAGGAGGCGCAGCAGAAGTATACGGATTGGAAACGAGCGTACTCGTGCCGCTGAGCGCTATGAGGCAGTTGGGCGTACCCAGGTGGGCGGGCGAGTTTGGGTTACCAAGCTTACAACTCTGCAGCGCGATATGATTGTCATCGTATAGGTCGTCTGGAAAGTACGTGACACCGTCATCCGGGTCATACGGGGCATCGTAGAACGTATCCATTTCCAGAGCGATACTGTTGTCGATGCCTCCATATCCCAGGCAGCCTCCGCCTCCGCCAACGACATTAAGGCCCGAGCCAGCTTCGGAGCAATTTGTAATGGAGTCCGTACCGCCCCCGGCAGCGTTTTGAATCACGAAGGCGAGACCATCGGCAGTGAAGTAGTTCGGTGGCGCATATTGATAGTTCAGTTTGACGGCATACCAGAGGTTAAAGCCATTCGCAACATTCAGAGGAGTCGAGTACCACACGCTCGAGTCCTGGCTTCCCGCATTCTCAGTCAGTTGCAGCGCATAATTCGTGCTGCCTGCGTCTCCGTCGCTGCTCGCATTGGGATCGATGGACGGTGGGTATGAATCTTGGATAAAGCTGGGGCCAACGTTCCCGGTGATGCTGGCGGCGTAATTGAGGCAGAAAAGCACGCCGGACGGCGCTGAGTTCGGAAGGCAGGCCGCCGATGTCTGGCCGGAGTTGGTCGCCGGTCCGTTGAAATCGTAGTAGCTGACCTGCTGGGCCAAGCTATGGCACGGGGAGAGCGTTGCGAAAGCCGCTCCACACAGAGCCACGATCAGGCGTTGTTGAAATCCTGCGAAGCGCACTCTGGAAGCCAAACCAGCCGACTGTTCGGTCATGTTTTCGATCTCCTGGGGAATCGAAACTGCAGGTGAATGAGCCTGGACCCTCTAGGCGCAAGGTTCCGCGAAGTGAATCAAAGCCGTCTAAACGCGATGGTCTCGATCGGCTGAATTAAGTTAAAATTTTGCGGTCTTTCCTTGTTCGTCGGGGAAGTGTTTGCCACCGCGATCGCGGGTTGCAGACCCAAACTGCGTATCGATCGCGACGGCTTCTCAAGAGTAAGAGCCAATTGAGACTTAGGTGCGAGTGTAGCGCGCAAAAGGCCTTTTGAAAAGGTGAATTTCTCGCAATAGGGAAGAGTAGTGCCTGCGGTAACCAGGCCCCAGTTACCGGCAGGCCACAGTTGTTCCACCGCGCCTGCCGCGCATGTTGGGACAAAATCACCGGGCGCGAGAATGAGAGCGCCATTGAGGCGCAGGTTCGCATGCCGAAACGGTCCCGGCCTTTTATACCGAGGTCAACAACGACGGGACGCCGCGGAAGTTCTACCAATCCGGCAACGACTTCTGGCTTGCTCCTGGGGAAGAGCGGCTGCTCGACATCCATGTATTGTGGCGCGATGCAGCAACTCGCTCCCAGGCCGCGTTGACATCAGGTGCATGCACGACTCCGCTGGGCCACCCACACCTTATGATTGCGGGGTTCATTCTGTCATTGGCGATTTCTTAGATTAGTCTTCGTCTCGATAAGGCCTGGTCTCTTCTTCGCGCCCTAACAATTTCGCCGCCATGTCAACGTACTTAAACCGGTATTCGACCGCTGGCTCTATCTCCAAGCCATATTGCCAGTCATTCCATCCGGAAAGAAAAATAAACTCGGGATCGACTTCGCGAGCAGTGGCGAACTGCTTTTTGAAGTATTCACCATTCTCGCGGTCGAATCTGGTCCACTTTGGAATCGGCTGCCCCTTCTTTCTTGCGAGATAAGCGTTTTCAAGGAAGGGATCGATGCCCGGAGATACCGGCATCCATTCACGATTCGCGGGCTGTGGCCACTCGTTGCAATACGACCAGTACACTTTGCCGTCATAGGCACGGACGCGGCGCAAGGTAAAGTCCGTGGTCTCCCTTTCGAGTTGATCGAGCACAGGATTCGAAATATTCACGTACGTCAACACCATCGGCTTGTTCTTATAACGGAAGTAGTACGGCTTGTGGACCAGGTGCTTGCGAACGTAGTTCAATGCATGGTGATATTCCTCAAGGTTGGGATTCGAGTTGTACTTTTCGATCCAAATCAGCAACTGGAGCT
The DNA here is from genome assembly GCA_049521655.1 of Candidatus Korobacteraceae bacterium. Classification (GTDB taxonomy): domain Bacteria; phylum Acidobacteriota; class Terriglobia; order Terriglobales; family Acidobacteriaceae; genus TOLSYN. The sequence goes on along the minus strand of JBEKOO010000142.1, from coordinate 2 downwards.
TC
>JBEKOO010000141.1:0-3136 GCA_049521655.1 Candidatus Korobacteraceae bacterium | reverse complement strand
GCCTAACCCTTTTCGAGAAAACCCCCATTTTACAGGCACTTCAGCCCTCCGACTCCGAAATCGACTTATTCGACTCCAGCAATCAGTTGATTCTCTTCGACTTCTAACCGGACAGCTGTGATATCGGACCTCAAATCGCCAAAGCTCCAATTCCCCTGGCGTCGAGCCGAACACCACAACCGCAGCACTGGTCGCTCATAATGGCCGCAGGCAGGCATTGATCGGCAGGGCAGAGGTTCCTGAGGCGTCCATTCCTCTGCGCTCCGCTCAAAAGGGCTCCTGAGCCGGTTTGCAGGAAGGAGCCCGAACGGGAATCTTCATTAGGGCGGCACAATCGCCGCCTGTGTACACTCCACGGCCTCCCGACGGAATGATGCAACTCCTGAAGGTAGCCAGAGGCCGGATAGACAACCTATTTTGCTTCCGCATGAAAATACGACTTGATCTGGGGAAGTACCGTGCGCTTGAGATTGTCTCGGAATATCCAGCCGACTAGGGCAGCAAAAGTGGGCAATAGCGCGATCGTCTGAAGAATAAACATGAGCATATTGCGCGCTGGGAAGAATGCATCCACCACACAAGAGGCGCCGGCAAACGGTACCGCACAGAGAAAGACTGGCCCCCATACTTTCAAGAAGACCTCGCGATAGTTAATGCCTACGAGTTGGGAGACATACCTCGGCCACAGAAGGAGATTCACTGCCAAACTCGGCACCAGGGTTCCAATCGCCACGCCATAGATGCCGATCTTGCGGGCCAGAACAATGCTTAGTGTCAGGTTTGCGATTGCCTCAGCGATTGCCCACTTTGCAATTGTCTTATGTTTCTCAATGCCAAAGGCAATCGACGTGGCAGGAGTATTCTGTAGTGAAAACAAGAGCGCCGTCGCCAATATCGCCAGCACGGTTCCCGATGTTCGCGAATATTGAGGTCCCATCCATACGCCGATAAAGTTATCACCCCGAAAAATAAGGGTAATAAGTATCGGCAGCGAAACCACCATTGTTGCGCGCGTGCCGTGATAGTAAAGAGCACGCAGGCTCGATGTATCGCCGGCCGCATCGTATGTGCTTGCCGCAGGAGTAAACGTAGCCGTCATCGCGCCAACAAGCTGCTGCGTGTAACGGCATAATGAGTTTCCGATGGAGTAAAATGTTACCGCGGTAGCCGATACAAAGGCACCGACCACGAGGTTGTCTGTCTGGTAAACCAGCTGAATTGCAACCATGAGAAGAAAAACATATGCGCTATAGCTCCATATTCTCTGCAGAACTTCCCGATTCGGTTTCTTCAAACGGATCTTCAATTCGGGGTAGATCCGGCGCGCAACATAGACAAAGAGCACGTTGCCCACGGTGGCTGCAACGAGTTCACAGCAGGCGATCGCAACAATACCGTGGCCGCTACGCAATACCGCGACAACTCCTATGACTCGCAGTGTTAACTGTGTAAGGACCACAAGCGTATAAAGGTCGTATCGATTCAGAGCCGACAGAATCCCGCCGAAGACTCCAATCGACATATAAATTGCAGTGTTCAGCCCCATGAGAAGAACGACCACGCGAGCGTCAGCGGCCATTGCCGGAGTGACCTTGAAGATGATCGGGAACACAACAACGAGAATTCCACAAAGCACCATCACCAGTGCGGCGATTTGTATGCGCACCCAAAGTGCCGCCGAAAGCACTTCGGAAGCCCCTTCGTGATCCCCGGTGGTGTGCCCTTTGGCAACGAACATGGTCACGGAATTCCGCATGCCCAGATCCAGGAGTCCAAAGTAATTGATAGATGAAATTGCCAGGACCCAGACCCCGTAGGCGACGTTTCCCAATCGATGGACAAGAAAAGGAGACAGAAAAAATCCGACTGCCATGCCGGCCGCCATTGCGAACCAATTTGACAAAACGCTCCGCGCAATGTGCCTGGCACGCAGTTGCAAACAGGACTCCTTAACGCCGATTCTGGACTGTGACAACAACATTCTACCCTTTAGGCTTCCGGGTACCACCTCGCTTAAGAGCCGCTCGAATTCTCTTGCGTGATAGAGTGATCGTGGCACCGTTCTGGCCCAATTCTGAATGACGGCATTCGATATCGGAACTATCGTGCCAGATGGGTCAAACGGAAGTGGAATGGTCTTGAATGACGTCGAAAGGCTCAACTTAGGATTAGTTTGGGTCTTTTTGATACGAGGCAGTCTGTAGAATTGAGTGATATCTCGGGATAGACCCAATGGTTGATCGGCGCAGTCGCTGTCAGCGGAGCATATTCGTGTCCCGGCTGACGTCATGGAGGTTTTGATTTGGGCACCGGGCTTGGACACTACCTACCCTTGGTGGCGTACCTGGGTTTCTGGGTGATGTGTCTCGTCTCGTTGGTCAAGCGGCCCCTTTGGGGTCTTTACTATTTGATTCCATTTCTCCCCTACCGCTCGATGCGGGATCACTTTCTCGATTGGCCCCTGGGTGAGCATGTGCCGCTCTTCCTCATCGTTGCCGTGATCATCGGAGCCCTCATCCACGGAAATCGCCTTCCCAAATCAAAGCTTTACATCATCTGGCTCGTGATAGGAATCTACCTGTATTTGTCCATGTGGCTGGGCGCTGCGCTTGGAAACGCTCCGGCGCCGCTCTGGCTTTCCGACTTGAACTTCGGAGTTTGGAAAGACTATATGATTATTCCGCTGGTGTTCGTAGCGACTTCTTTAGTCGTCGAAGATCGGAAGGCCGTCAGGATGGTCATCCTCATTACGGCCATTGCCGTTTTATTTATCGACAAAAGCTGCATAATGGAGATCGGACAGCATGCCTGGGGAACCTACGATGAAAGTAAGCGCGACGTCGGCCCGCTTGTCTTTGGCTCAAACCTGACGGCCGCGTATCTGGCCCTGTTCGCCATGTTTTTCTGGGGCTTCCTGCAATTTATCAGGGCAAAGAAATATAAGCTGCTTGGCTACGGGTTAGTGGCTATCACATTGTACGCAACAATGTTCCAGTTCTCCCGCGGAGGATACCTCGCTGTTCTCGTCTGCGTCCTCGTTCTCGGCATCCTGAAAGACCGTAAACTCCTGGTAATTCTCGGTGTATTCCTCCTGACATGGCAAACTATTGTGCCTACCGCTGTTCGTCAACGCGTC
>JBEKOO010000140.1:0-3495 GCA_049521655.1 Candidatus Korobacteraceae bacterium | reverse complement strand
CATAAAAGAAAGGATCGGATCCAGTTGGAATGTCAGCGAGGCGGTGAGAGCGGCCGCGATCCAGGGTATGTGCCAAGAAACATTCTCGCCGCCGTGCCGGTAGGTCGAAAAGAAATGCGAACCGGCGGCAAGAAGAAATGCCGCCAGGAGGGCGGCTGCTGCCGTATACCAGCGGATGGTCTTTTGCAAGACCGAAGCGAGGCGAGCGTAAGCGCTAGGACTTCCCGAGATGGCGCCGTCATCGGAAAACGTGAGATGAGCCCGTTCGTGGCTGGCCATCTGCAGAATGACAAAAGAGAAGCCAAGCTCAAAGACGATTTGGAGGGCAATCAGGCTGCCGAAGGTGTAGTAATAGCCCTGCTCCGCTGGCGTCAGGAAGCGGGCGATCAAAGCTACCGTAATCAATCCAGCGAAACTGGCCCATCCTCGCGCGAGAATCGTGAAGCCGATCGCCCGGTCGACGCCAAGTCGATGCCGCAAAATGCGCCCAAAGTAATCCCTCTGACGCGCAAGCCAGCCGAGCCTTTTTGCATTTTCGTAAGTCTCGGGCATTAAACACACCTAGGCATGCGGAGTTTGGGGCTCGCCGTGAAACTCTTTGATAATTCACAGCAAGTGACTGTGTTTATATTTTACTGGTTCCCGGCAAACGGTTCGATAGATTGGAAAGCCACGAAAGCGGAATCTGGATACAATAGATTCCAGAGGGCTTCAGCCGAGTAGGTCTTCGTAGGCGGCGATCTGTTTTTGGGTCTCGCATTGCATCTCCTCGCCATGCTGCCACGCGCGATACCAGTCTATTGTCCATTCCAGCGCTTTCTCGATCTTGAGCCGCGGTTGCCATCCTAGTTCCATGTGAGCTTTGCTGGCATCCAATCTCAGAAAGTGAGCTTCATGCACACTGGCGGCGGTATCGCAAGTCCATGAACCTCCATCGCCCCATAGCTTTGCCAGTTTCATAGCAATCTGTTCGACGGACCACGCGTCTTGATCGCCGGGGCCGAAGTTGTATGACGACGCAAACTGTGCTTTCCCCGCAAGCAGTTGCTCTGCGAGCCTGAGGTAACCGTGCAACGGGTCCAGCACGTGCTGCCAGGGGCGAATCGCCTTTGGCCGCCGGATCAGCACCGGCTGCGCAGCCAGAAACCCGCGAATCAGGTCGGGAATCAACCGATCCTCGGACCAATCGCCGCCCCCGATAACGTTGCCAGCGCGCGCCGTGGCCACGGCCACCTGGTGGTCGTGCAGCCGGTCGACCGGAAAGAACGAGCTACGGTACGCCGCGGTCACCACCTCGGCACAGGACTTGCTTGAAGAGTACGGATCGTATCCGCCAAGGGGATCTGTTTCTCGATACGGCCAAACCCACTCCTGATTCTGGTAGCACTTGTCCGTGGTGACGCATATCACCGCCCGCACGCCAGGAGTCTGCCTTACCGCTTCCATTAGATGCGCCGTGCCCATGACGTTTGTGGCGTAAGTGCCTAGTGGGTCAGCGTAAGAACGCCGCACGAGAGGCTGTGCGGCCAGGTGAAAAACCACCTCCGGACGGAACTCCGTTATCGAGGCTTGCAGTTTTGGGTAATCCCGAATATCGCCGCGGACATCTTCTAGGGCTGACGCCACAGATGCCGCGGTAAATAAGTTCGGTTCGCATTCAGGTGCGAGCGCATAGCCCCTGATCTTTGCGCCACGGCCAGCGAGCCAAAGGGCGAGCCATCCGCCCTTAAAACCCGTATGACCGGTCAGGAAAACTCGCCGTCCCTGCCATGGATTCACCACGTCTTCCACGGTGCTCTCCCACTGGCCCAAAGTTCCTCCAGCCTCTGCTTGTCTCGCAGAGTGTCCATGGGCTGCCAGAAACCACGATGGAAATATGCCTGCACCTGTTTCCTTATGGTCAGGCTTTGTATGGGCTCCCTTTCAAACATGATTGCCTCATCGTGGATCTCGCTCAACGCCGCTGGTGAGAGGACAAAATAACCGCCATTGATCCAGCCGCCCTCGCCTTTTGGTTTTTCTTGGAATTCGGAAATGGCTGTTCCTTCTACGACCAGACCGCCAAAGCGCGCGGGCGGCTGAACAGCCGTTACCGTCACCAGTTTTCCATGGCTCCGATGAAATGCAATCGACGCGGAAACGTCGACATCGCTAACGCCGTCTCCGTACGTCATGCAGAAGGCTTCTTCACCCTCCAGGTAGCGGGCCACCTTCTGCAGTCTGCCTCCTGTGCCCGCATTGTCCCCGGTATCCACGAGAGTCACTTGCCAGGGTTCGGCAACGCTTTGATGCACCTGGGTACGGTTCTCCCGCATATCGAAGGTCACATCTGACATGTGGAGGAAGTAGTTGGCGAAGTATTCTTTGATCAGATAACCCTTGTATCCACAACAGATAACAAAGTCGTTTATTCCGTAATGAGAATAGATTTTAAGGATGTGCCACAGGATGGGCCGGCCACCAATCTCTACCATCGGTTTGGGGCGTGTGCTGGTTTCTTCGCTCAGTCGCGTTCCCAACCCGCCAGCCAGAATAACTGCTTTCATCCTAGTCTCTTAGCTTCCTTTGGACGAGCGCTTTCCGCGGCAAATGAGCTACAGGTTCCGTCCGTAACCTGTGTTCCCATGCCATTAGGGTACACTGCCGACTCTTGATTGTGTATCCTTAACTTGCGGACCCTGAATGACACAAAAAGCAGCACACCTGCGGCAGCAAATCCTCGATCTTTCTGCGGAATATTTTGCCGAGGCTTTTCCAGCGGCCGAGTTCATCCCTGGCCAATCGCCCGTGCCGGTGTCGGGTAAGGTGATCGACGGCGCCGATCTCAGTTCTGTGGTCGATTCGGCCCTTGATTGCTGGTTTACTACAGGCCGATTTGCCGAGGAATTCGAGCGCCAGCTGGCACGCTTCGTCGGTGTCCGCTGCGCCTCGCTCGTCAACTCCGGTTCGTCAGCCAACCTTCTTGCCGTCAGCGCGCTCACCTCGCCAAAGCTTGGTGACCGCCGGCTTCAACCAGGCGACGAAGTGATTACGGTGGCTGCGGGATTTCCCACGACAGTTAACCCAATTCTGCAAAACCGGCTGGTTCCTGTATTTGTCGACGTTACGCTCGGAAATTATGAGATTGACGTCAGCCAGCTTGAGGCAGCGCGAAGCGAACGAACCCGTGCTGTTTTCGCGGCCCACACCCTGGGAAACGTCTTTGACCTCGATGTGGTCGGCGCCTTTGCGAAAAAATACAACCTGTGGCTGATCGAGGACTGTTGCGATGCGCTCGGTTCTGCCTGGAAGGGTCACCGCGTCGGTTCTTTTGGTGATATCTCAACCATCAGCTTTTATCCCGCGCACCACATAACCATGGGCGAAGGCGGCGCCGTACTTACTAATCGGCCCGATCTGCAGGTTCTGATCGAGTCGTTCCGCGACTGGGGTCGCGACTGCTGGTGCCATCCCGGCAAGGACAATACCTGTGGCAAGCGCTTTGATTGGCAGCTT
>JBEKOO010000139.1:0-3708 GCA_049521655.1 Candidatus Korobacteraceae bacterium | reverse complement strand
CGCCTGTAATCGAAGATCGTATGATAGGCGTTAGCAGCCAGGATCAGATCGTATCGCAGCCCGTTCCGAGTGAAATTATCCCGCATGTAATCGACGACATGATCCGCGACGAGGGATCGTGCTGTCTGCAAATTCCTTGTGCTGCAAACGGCGGTGACTTCAACCCCAAATGATTTGGAGATCTGGATTGCAAACGTACCCACGCCGCCAGAGGCGCCATCAATCAGAACCTTGTGGCCGGGCTGAATCCGTCCCTTGTCGCGAAGGCCCTGGAGAGCGGTGAGCGCCGCCACCGGCACGGCTGCCGCCTGCTCAAACGACAGATTTGCCGGCTTCAAAGCCAAATCATCTACCTTGGCGCAAGCGTGCTCAGCGAAGGCTCCTCGGCAACCCCCGAAGACCTCATCGCCCGGCTTGAACTGAGTTACATTCCTGCCAACTGCTTCCACCACTCCGGCCACATCTACGCCCAGCCGCTTGTCCCTGGGTTTGCGCAGCCCGATCATCAAGCGCATGAACCATGGCTCGCCCCGCATGAAGTGCCAGTCCAGCGGATTGGCCGAAGCCGCACGAACATGGATCAGAACCTCATCGTCCGCGGGCGCGGGCGCCGCGATTTCCGTGAACTGCAAGACATTTGGAGGTCCGTATTTTTCGTAGACAATCGCTTTCATCGTGCGCTCCTCGATTCAGATCTCTCTCGCATCCATTATCAGGATGGCTCGCCGGTTCCGCCGGTTGTTTCCGCAGAGCCGCACCAGCGCGAACGCATATCCTGGCGAAAGTTATCGCGCTCTTCGGGCGTCATCTTCCCCCAGCGCTCGGCCGTTGGCCGCTGCCATTTGGAGTGATCGTGGCCGCGGCCACCAAAGCCTCCGAAGAGAATCCGGCAGAGAGCCAACAGTCCGAGAGCCTGCCAGAAGGTGATCAGCCGCACTCCGAACAACACCGGCAGCAGCCAGTTCCACAGATGCATCACCACTTCGCCGCCGATCCAGATGAAGAGCGCGAGCGCTAGCGGTGCCGCAGCGAATATCCACTTGTTTCTCCTGATCCAATTGTTTTCCATGCTGGTTCCTCATTTCCTCGTAAACTCGTCGTGAATGTTTTGCAAACGCTTGCGCAGATGAAGCACCGCGTAGCGCTTGCGCGCCAGCAGCGTGTTGATGCCAATGCCTGTTGCCGCCGACAGCTCCTTGAAGCTGCGCCCCTCCATTTCGTGCGCGATAAAAACTTCACGCTGCTCGGCGGGCAGTTCGGCAAGCGCGGATTCCAGCTCATCCAGGAGCATGTTGCGCAGGCAGAGCGCTTCCGGTCCGGCATCGGAAGAGGTCAGCAGGTCTTCGATCTCGAGCAATTCGCCCTCTTCGTCCTCGAACGCGGCATCGGTAAAACTCACAGGCTTCTTCTTGCGGAAGAGGTCCGTGATGCGATTGCGTGCTACGCGAAAAAGCCAGCCGGTCACGTAATCGATCGGCATCAGCAGGCGATTGGCTTCCACCAGTTCGTAGAAGACTTCTTGCAAAAGATCTTCGACGTCGGCTTCGTTGGGCACCCGTTTGCGGATGAAATTGCGCAGCCGGGCACGTTCTTCCGCGATGACTTCGGAGATGTGCAGGTCTTGCTCGATCATCGAGGTGATTCTCAACGTCCTATCCACCCATTTCTGTAGACGAACAGCGGTCGCTTTTATTGTAGAGATTTGAATCCGCTAACGGGAGGGCGTCTCGGGGCTCTGGAAAATAGTTCCCATTCGCAGCCGGTCCGTACTATGATGAAATCCTACGAGGCAAGCAGAACGGCGAGGAGGTCATTATGAGCGACAATTTACCGTTGGCGGCGCGCAAGCAGGGCCGCCGTGAATTCCTGAAGGCGGGCGGCGCGATTACCGCCGCATTGCTGGCGCCCGCGGCGCTGGCCGACGCACCCAAGGCGCTATCCGCGCTTCCCGCATTGCCGTCGAACCCCAGAACGCCCGCGGCCATGCCTACCCGCAACCTGGGCAAGACCGGCTATCGCGTGGGCATCTTCTCGCTGGGCGGCCAGGCCGCGCTGGAGCGCCCCAGCAACTTCGACGTGGCCGTGCCCATCATCGAGCGTGCGCTGGACCTGGGCGTCAACTACATCGACACCTCATCGATCTACGGTGGCCCGCCGCGCTGGAGCGAGCAGTACGTCGGCAAAGTGATGGCGCGCCGCCGCAACGAGGCCTTCCTGGCCACCAAGACCAAGGAGCGGACGCGCGACGATTCGATGCGCATGATCGAGAAATCGCTCGAACTGCTCCAGACCGACCACGTGGACCTCTGGCAGTTGCACGATGTTGGCACTATGACCGATGTGAACGCAATCTTTGCCAAGGGCGGCGCGATGGAGGCGCTCATCGAGATGCAGCAGCAGAAGGTGGTGCGCAACCTCGGCATCACCGGCCATTACCGGCCCGATGCGCTGATGGAGTGCATCCGGCGCCATCCCTTCGACACGATTCTGATGGCCATGAACGCCGCCGACCCGCACCACTACAGCTTCAACCAGGAGCTGTTGCCGCTGGCTGTCGAGCGGCAGATGGGCATCATTGGAATGAAGATTCCGGGCCGCAGCCGCCTGCTCTCCAGTTGGACGCCGCCGTCGATCGAGGAGCAGAAGCACTCCTGGGAAGGTATGACCATCCAAACCACAACGCCCGGTACGCTCACCATGCGCGAAGCGATGTACTACACCTTGTCGCGCCCGGTGAGCACGGTCATCATCGGCTGCGATTCGATTGCCCAACTGGAAGAGAACGTGCAACTAGCACGGGAGTTCACGCCGCTCAGCGACAATCAGACAGAGGCGCTGGTGAAGCGCGCCGAGCCGGTCAGCAAGCCCTCGCTCTTCTTCCGTTTCTACGAGCGCGCGTAAGCACCTGCGGTGCGGCAGCCGCCGCTTGCGCGGCAGGAGTGAATTCTTGGGTGCCCCAGGTCTGGATTTTCAGGCCTGGGATTGCCCACGTTGCATGGCTACCGGAGAAAAGTCACCCGGTTGGTCCACTCCCAGCTTCCGGCCTCATCCTGCACTCTGGCCAAAGCTGTCACCAGCTCGCCGGTCTCCGCCGGTGAAATGGCCTTCTCGTCCACAAAAATGACCCCGCCATGCAGGCATTCTTCCTCCGACCAGGCTTTGAGGATGGTAGGAATTGTCAGCCGGTCATAGGTGACGAGCGTCAATTCCTGATCGGCGGCTTCGCGGAGGATATCGGATGCATCCTTGCCCACGAAGTTGCCGCCCTCCCACTCCGTCATCGCGGAGATAATGAGCGCGCCATTGCGGCGGCGCAGGCCGGCGGCCACGGCAGGCGAGATCTCTTCATCGAGGAGCAGTTTGAGCATATCAGCGCTTCGCCGGCCTCTTGGGAACGAACTCGACGGTCTGCGGCAGCATCTGTTTCAGAGCCGCAAATTCCGTCTCACTGTTCTCGGTGATTGCTTCGTTGATCTCCTGGGGGTAGGCCTCCGCGTAGTGGACCGCGGCCTGAATCTTCACCAGCGGCCAGCCGAGGTGCTTGGCCACGGCGGCAACGTCACCCTTGTAACTGCGCACCAGTTGCATAATCTCCCACACCGCCAGCGAACTGGCCTGGATGCAGGCTTGCCTTCCCGCCGGAGTATCGCGAAAGTCGATGAAGGCAAACTCGGTGCGGCGCAGGCCCTCCTCCACCAGCCGCGCGCT
>JBEKOO010000138.1:0-3737 GCA_049521655.1 Candidatus Korobacteraceae bacterium | reverse complement strand
TCACGATATCGGTTCGCTCTGCGAGTGATGTCCTGGTTCTGCGACGCGATTGTCGTGGTAGGTGATGATGCGGCACGATTCATGATCGAGAAGGTCGGAATCTCGCGCCGAAAGTTGCGGGTGATTCCAGGGGGCGTGGATCTTTCCCCATGCGCCATTTCGCGCGAAGAGGCTCGGAGGATGCTGGGAATACCTCTTGATGGATTAGTCGCAGTCACGGTTGCGCGCCTCAGCCCTGAAAAGAACCATTCCATGCTTCTGAGGGCATTCGCTCGAGTGCAGAAGAAGCTGGACTCGCGTCTCCTATTAGTCGGAGATGGCCCAGAGCGAAGTGCGATTGAAACCGAGATCGCACGTCTCAGCCTTCAGAGGTCTGTAACTCTGCTAGGTGTCCGCAGCGACATCCCGGAGATTCTAGCCGCTTCCGATGTTTTTCTCCTGTCCTCCACTCGTGAAGCCCTGCCCCTCGCGGTGCTGGAAGCGATGGCGGCAGGTTTGCCCGTGGTGGCTACAAACGTTGGCGATCTTCCGATGATTGTGAAAGAGGGAGTGACTGGGCTGCTGGTGAACCCCGATGACGAACGTGCGTTCGCAAACGCCCTATTCGAATTACTAAGCGATGCGAACAGAGCCAAAGAGCTTGGAAGTCGAGGGCGGAAGCTGGCAGAGGGATTCTCTGTAGAGGCAATGGTCCGTGCCTATGAATCTCTTTATGAGCAGTGTCGGTAGGTGCAGTTAGGAGTTAGGAGGTTCCTCAGGATGGGTTGGTCTCCTCTACGTTTGTATTGGACCATGCGAGATGTTATTGCTCCGGGTCTTCGCTATTCTCAAAACGTATATGAGGAGAAATTGTGCCGCACTGTTGCGGCACAGACTCACTGGCTCGATGTAGGGTGCGGTCACCAGGTATTGTCCGAATGGAGGCTCGATGCTGAACGTGACCTAGTCAGCCGAGCCGCTTATTGTGCTGGAGTTGACCCGGACGCTGCTGCCATCAACAAACATCGCACTATTTCAAACATACATGTCGGGACCGTCGAAGCCCTTCCATTCCCGCCCAGCAGATTTGATCTTGTGACTGCAAATATGGTTGTAGAACACTTATCAGATCCAGCGGGTGCATTAGCGGAGATTTTTCGCGTGCTGCGTCCCGGTGGAATGTTTCTTTTTCATACCCCGAACGAAAAGGGCTATATCGTCGCCGTTGCTAAGCTATTGCCTCATTCGGTTAGCCGAGTGGCGGCGAGGCTCTTGGACGGACGCAAAGAGGAAGATGTATATCCGACCTACTACCGATGTAATTCGGAAGGTGCAATTACGGAAGCTGCGAGGGCGAGTGGATTTGAGGTGGAATTGATTCAGCACATTCCCACCGCTGCCGTGTTTGTGCGTGTTCCTCCGATCGCCTGCATAGAATTGTTGTGGATTCGAGCAACGATGCGTGAAGGAATGTCATCTCGCCGAACCAATATAATCGCGGTACTTCGGAAGCCCGGGGTGCCGGTTCCACCGAGTGGAGGGTGAAAGCCAGCGATTTGAAGATGTGGTTGCCCACCAGGTCTTGGTATTGACTCGTGAACAGGAGCAGAGGGCAGGTCGTTCAAGCGCCTCGGCACTGGGCCCTTCATCGCTGTGGATGGGAAGCACTTATCTATGCTAATCGTTACGAATACAAAGCGGTTTCCGTTGAACTGGCGCTGCTCGTGCGGCGAGGAAGGTACATCCGTGATCGCCAGCACTCCGTCCGAGTTTCTGAGATATAGGGACGAGAAAGATGCTGTTTTTGTCGTCGACTGTGATCCCGGACTCGGCTACCGTCTCGCGGCTGCACTCTGGATGCGGAGGTCGCCCGCTCTGGTCTCTGTTGACTTTGTTCTGCGCAGGCCGTCGGGGATGAAGAGTCGGCTTCTGCTTCCTCTTCGACGCCTCTTGCTCCGCCGTTTTCAACATCATATTCATTACTTCCGGGATACATCGAAGTTTGGTGAGGTCTATGCGATTGCCGCCGACCGCTTTTCACATGTGCCATTCAAAGCGAATTTGCATTTTGAGCCTCAACCTCCGGCGGATGGAAGCGGTGAGTACATCTTGTGTTTTGGCCGATCTTTGCGCGATTTCGACACGTTTTTCGATGCCGTGGAGACACTCCCCTATCCTGCCGCAATTCCCGAACCCAACTTTGAAGCTCTGAACGCCAACGGAGCTCGTTTCACCCGCAAACTTAGTGCGCTGCCGCGCAATGTTCGTCTTTTACCGGACACATACACTCAGGATGCAACAAAACAGATACTTCTCGCGGCGAAGATTGTGGTTCTAACTACCCTTCGGTCAAATTTGGTGTGTGCCGGAATCGGAACCTGCCTGAACGCCATGGCCGCGGGCAAGTGCGTGATTGGAACCGAGGGGCCGGGGATGTCCGACCTGTTCAAGGATGAAGCACTGATAGTGCCGCCCGAGGACCCCAAAGCTCTTGCAGAAATGATTCGGCGCGCGTGGGAGGATGACGATCTCCGCCGACGTACAGCGCTGGCTGGACAGCAATACGCGAGTTCTCAAGGCGGCGAGCCTGAACTCTACCAACGGATTATCGACGACATCTGTTCCTGGCAGCGCCGGTCTGGCGTGCAGTGATTTCCGCCTATCACAAATGTAGACGACAGTCTGCATAGCACAAGAAGGCCTCGTTTCGAGATGGCATCCTTGGGTCAGAGTTTACGGTTTCCGCCATTTTACGTAATCGAAGCTCCAGCGGTACTGCTGCATGAAGTTCTTGCCGCTCCAACCAAGGGTTCCGGCGGGATCGAAATCCACACCCGAAGCAAAAATCTGGTCGCCTTCCGACTGGTACTTGGCGTTCCCGGTAATCTTGAAGAGCCAGGCGTACATCGGCGCAATCATCAGATTTAGATTGCGCGGTATTCCGTCCGACGGCAAGCCGATGCTGGCCTGATACGAGTTGTAGTAGAAGAATCCAGCTCCGTTGTTTGGCTGCCATGCGTTGGCCCATAGCCAGTCAGCGAGTTTTTGGATGGCGGCCGGAACTCGGACATCGTCATGATGGCCGTCTTCGTAATAGTGGATGAGAGCTTCGGCTGCCAGCCCATCCATGAAGGGCTGGTTCCAGTCGGCCTGCCCTGAGGTGATCTGGTCGATGTGCCCGAGAACGACAGAAACCATCTGCTGCATCTGGCGGCTGCGGTCGTTACCCAGTTTGGTGTCCAGCCGGTCGGCGGTGAGCATATATGTTGCCTCGCGAATCAACCCGGTTGGGACATGCCAGGTCCACATCTTTGCTCCCGCCGCATTTGTGGCAAGGGCGTGGACGGCGGCTTTGGATGTGGCATCGCCGGTACGCAGGTAGTTCATATAAATGCCGTCGGGAAAGACACGCCAACCGCCGATTGCCCCAGGGGTCGAGCGCGCCAGCACGTATTGATCGCGGTAGTTGGCCTGCGAGTTCAGCGCGCATGTCTCCCACTTCTTGTGCTTGGTGTAGTCTCCGATCTGGTAGAAGACGCGTTCGCCGTCGTAGTACCAACTGCATTGTTCGTAGCCGGGGAGACAGGGACTTCCGGTGCGGGTCAGGAGATTGCACCAGTTTCCGGAGCCGTAAAACGTCATGTTTGATTGCCATTCGCGAAGCTTGGGGATTGGCGGATACGACGATGGCGTCCCAAATGCGAACGCCGGCACGGGTTCAACAACCACGATCCACGGAACGGTCTTCTTTGGACCTG
>JBEKOO010000137.1:0-3795 GCA_049521655.1 Candidatus Korobacteraceae bacterium | reverse complement strand
TTTGTAAGGAAATCTCCAGCTGCCTGGGTACCGAAGTTTGTCAAGCCGGCAATTACAATGACAGGCTGGCCGCTACCGGGGTTGGTGAAGCGCGATACTAAGGCGTAGTCTTCGTTGGTCTTCCAGTCCGGAGTGAGTTGGTCCAGCGACCACTTGACTCTTGGATCCGACCGATCATAAATTGCGTTCTCGACGCCGAAAAAGAACCGCAAGTTCTTCGTGATGGTAGGGGTCCATCTATTTGCGTGAACGCCAATGAGAATGATCGGGCCTGCTAACAGCGTATTGGAAGGTGTCGAGTTCCCAGGGAGTAACTGCCAATCTTTACCAAGCTTGCTCAGGAGGCCGGCGACATCGGCCAGAGCGAATGCGTCGCCAGTGCCGACAAACGCATCCGGCACCGGCGTCATGCGGTCCCCAGATCCCACTGGAACATCCATGTTTGACATTGGGCGGTAAGCGACTGGCTGCGAAATGCAGATGACTGCCACCTTTGGACTCTCGAGGACAGGGGACCAGACACCCCGGAGCATATCTCTTGAGCGTATCTGCCAGTAGAAAATCGCACCAGCTGCAACGCCAAACGCAAGCAAGCACGCCGCAGCGATTTGCCAGATTATCCGGGACCGGCGAATACCACCGGTCTGATTCTTTTCAAGGACTGGAGCTTTTGCCTCATTTGCTAGAGCGGCAGGAACCTGTGCAGGCGTATCCTCCACGGTCCAGTGCAAACTGGCTGCATATGAACCCGAGGAAAGCTGAATGGCTAGCTTTCGATCGCGATGATCGTCTCCATAGTACTGGGCAAGCCTCTTTCGCACTTCATTGGCGGTGACGCGGACAATGTTGTCCTGCGCCGTATCGTAATCTCCGGCTTTGTGAAAGACCTCTACGCCAAGAGTGCGCTCCTTGAGCTCATCAATTGGCCTCCCGTCAAGAACGTAGCGAACAGAATATTCCAAAAAATGGCAACACCTCTGGCTGCCACGGAAGTACTCGCTCTCCAGGATGTTTGCGAGCCCTTCCAGTGCAATTTCCCGTTGTTTCTGGGTGAAGTCGGCCACTCTCTAGCGCTGATCCATCGTGATTCAGTCGAACTATAGTTTGCCTTTCAGGTGATTGTCAATGGATCGGGTCACACTTGGCGGTGCTATACGGTGAAGAAAATCGTTCTTTCCCTTTGGCGATTCAATAGCTTAGGGTCTTAACGTTCTGTGAAAGACCGTATCGGACCTTGCGGTGCGACAGAGTCAATGGGTATCAATAGGATGCGGTGGGAAAGAGGATTCTTGAAGCTAAAAGGTCGGTCAGGACACGGCCCGCGCGCTGTGGGTATTGAAAAAAGGAACACGCCGGTTTTCGATATTGGAATGGTGTTCACTCTATTCGTGCTTGCCGTCGTCGTGAACCGAATTGCCGCGCAATCGAGCGAAAGACCGACCCCGCCAGAATCCTTTTCTGCAGGGGCAAGTGTTGCGCGCAGCGCTGAGCTCCCTGAACGATCGCGTTCAATAAATCTGTCCAGTTCGGCAGGATATAACTGGGAGCTTCGTCCCGAGAACGGAGCATGGCAGCCGATTAGAGTGCCCGAGAGGGGATGGAAGACTCAGGGTTTCCATTCCGATGCTGGCACGTATCGCACGCGCATCAGGGTTCCGGTATTTGCCACCGGGCATTTTGTTCGTCTGGCCTTTGCCGCAGTGAACTTCGGGGCCGTTGTGTTGGCTGGTCCGGATGAGTCTCATTTGCAGAAGGTCGCTGAGCACCTGAACGGCTGGGTGCCCTTCACGGCAGATTTAACGTCTGTAGCCAAGCCTGGATCCGAACTGCTGGTGGAAGTCCAAGTGAACGGCAGAGAGAAATATCGTTTGGCAAATGGACGCTTTGCCATCGCTGAGGGAGCGTCGTGGTCCACGGATATTGCGGACGGAATTCTCCGGGGGGTCGAACTGCAAGTGTTGCCGCGCATTCATATCGAAGATGTGCACATCATAACCAACCACAATCCTGACCTCCTGTCCATCACCGCATCGATATCAAACGCCGAAGACCATCCGCAAGCGGTCGATATTACTGGCGAGCTTCAGTCCTGGAACAAGGGTTTCGTCCGCTATCCGAAGGTGCATTCTGCTTCAGCGACGATACCCGCGCATGGAACTATGAGCGTCTGCCTGGCTTCCATCGTGTGGCCCCTGGGTCCGAAAGGTTATTGGTGGCCAAACGTGCCTTATCGCCGTGGTTACAGGGCGCAACTGCACGTCCTGACTTTGCAACTCTACGCATCGGGCCATTTCATTGAGAGCAAGGAATCGCGCTTTGGCTTCAGGGAGTTCAGGGTGGTCGGAAACCACTATGAGTTGAACGGTGTTCATGTAAACCTGCGTGGCGACAATCAACAGGAGGCGAATTTTGGAACCGACGCATACGGTGTCAAGAGGGGATTCGGAAGGCCGACCGAGACTAATGGAGGATGGCCCGAGGCAGTGAATAATCTGCTTCGACTGAACTTCAATGTGATGAGAATCCACCAGATTCCGGCAACGCCGTACATGCTCGATGTTGCGGACGAAGAAGGGTTGATGCTGGTAGGAGAAAGCCCGTTGCGGGGCTCCGAGGGAGGGCAGGAAGACTGGAGGGCCGGCCACGACAGCATGTTGGCAATGGACCGTGAAATGGTTCTTCGGGATCGCAACCACCCTGCAATTGTTCTGTGGAGCGCCGCCAACGAATGGTCTGAACCGATGCAGGAAGCGATCGCCGCGATCGAGCAAGTGGATGGGACCAAGCCGATCATTGCAGACGGTGTGAATGAGGACCTGGGACACGGGATCATAAACATGGAGCACTATGTGAACGACCTTGGCGGCCTTCCGCTGACAGGTGGTTCGGCGCGTCTTGATCGGCCTTACGGCGAAACCGAGGCAATCTGGGACGCAGATAATACGCTACAAGGATTTGCTTGGATGGCTACGACCATTCGGCTAAGACGCGCGAAAGGGAATGCCGATTTACGAAACTATGTGTTGAATAATGCATGGCCAAACTACGTGCCCGGCGAGAGCGCGGCAACGGAAATACTGGAGCGAAAGGTCAAGAAGCGCGGCGCGCCGGCGACTTGGTTTATTCTGCCGGCGATCTCCGATCCGTGGACCAATCCGAACATCAAACTGATTCAGCAGTGCTATGCCCCGGTCGCGGTCGCGGACCTTGAGTTCGATCTGCTCAACGCCGCCAGCAACAAGAACGGAGACTGGCCAGTTGTAAAGCCGGAACTCCACGCAGGCCAGTTAGTCAGGCGAACTCTGACTGTCTTTAATGATGATCTGTCAGGAGAACTTGTAACTGTAAAGTGGGAAGCAAGAACGCCTTCTCGTGTTTTACGTCGTGGAACTATTCCAGTGCTGGTGCCTCTGGGCGAACAAAGAAGCGTGAAGATCGCATTCAAGGCTCCAACGGAGTCCGGGGATATTGTTATAGCGGTGCAAGCCTGGAAGGATGGCGTGAAAAGATTCTCAGAAGACAGGATGGTATTTAGAGGTACCGACTAGAAATCAGTTGCGAATCGAAGCCCCGGCTTCTGATGTGGTGACCACAAAGACACGATGTTGTGCGCCGCTTATTGTCATGGTTGCGAACCCTTCGGAATTTGATGGAAATGCGACGGCGCCTGGTGAGGCCGTCAGTTTGAAAACCGAAATTAGGGCTTGGAGTTTTGCGGCAAAAATGACTGCGAAGCGAAAAGTCCGCAGGTGAGGATACGATGAAGAGCTTTGGATTGCGAATAGTGGTTGCCGG
>JBEKOO010000136.1:0-3820 GCA_049521655.1 Candidatus Korobacteraceae bacterium | reverse complement strand
TAAACTGCGCGTCGAACAGACCAGGAGCCGGCCTCGGCAAAGCGGCGGCAACGGCCTGGTGAAGACCAAAAACGGCGCCGTCATCCGCAAGCATATCGGCTGACGACGCATAGAATTCATCCTGAAAAACCCGAAAGGACAAAACCCGGCTTCGCCTAGCCTTCGCTTCCTTCAGGCTCATCCTTCGATTGGAAAAGACTGCCAGCGAGCGCCGCCGGCGAGGCCGCTTAGGAGCGCGAACCCTTCTCCTCGCGCACAATCTCTCCGTCGCGCATGTGAAGAATGCGGCCGGCAATCGAGGCCGCCTCGGGATTGTGGGTAATCATCAGCGTCGTCTGCCCCAGCTCGCGATTCGAGCGCAGCAGCATCTGGAGCACCGCGTCCGAGCTTTTGGTGTCCAGGTTGCCGGTGGGCTCGTCGGCCAGCACAATCGCCGGCCGGCAAATCAGCGCCCGGGCAATCGCCACGCGCTGCTGCTCGCCGCCGCTCAGTTCGCTCGGCCGATGCTCAAGCCGCCCCTGGATCGACAGCAGATCGCAGAGGTGGTCGAGATACTTGCGGTCCAGCGGCTGCCCATTCTTCCCTTTGGCGCGCCCACTCACTGCGTAAGCAATTTCGATATTGCCCATCGCCGAGAGCGTCGGCAGCAGGTTGAACTTCTGGAAGACGAAGCCGATGCGGTGCTTGCGCAACCGCGTGCGCTCGCCATCCGAAAGCGAGGCAAAGTCCACTCCGTCGATCACCACGCGGCCTTCAGTGGCCTGCGTCAGCCCGCCCAGCAGGTAAAAGAGCGTGGACTTGCCCGAGCCCGAGGGGCCGACAATGGCGACAAACTCTCCGCGCTCGACGGCCAGCGAAACAGAGCGCACCGCAGTGACCGGGATACGGCCCGCCGCGTAAACCTTAGTCAGCTTTTCGGCGAGAATGATGGGCGAAGACTCTTCGGGTTGCACAGTTGCTATTGTAACCACCTGCGCCACCTGCGGTGGGGCCAACTGCTCGCTATCCGCTCGCTTGAGGTTCGTGGCACTCAGTGAGTCTGGCCCTCCTCCATCGTTTGCCTGGCGTAGCCGTTTCGGCTACACTGGCTGTAGAGGTGTTCCATGCGTCATGTTTCACTGCGCGAGTTCAGGACTCGCGGGGCAAAGGCTCTGGCCGATGTCCCTCCCGGAGAGACAACTCTGCTCGTGGGTCAGAATGGCCCGGCATTCTTCCTGGTCCCGGTCTTTGGCGATGTCATCAAGGAAGATCGGGAACTCCGGCGGGCGATGGCGTTGGCCAGCTTGCGGGAGGGATGGCGTCTTGCCGAAGCGTCGGGAGCAAACCTGGCAACCGAAGAAGAGATCGAAGCGGAAATCAACCGCATCCGCAGATCCCCTGAGAGCAAGGAGGCCCATGAGCGCGGGGAGAATGTATGCGCTTAGTGGTTCTCGATACCAACGTAATCGTCTCGGCCAGCATCAGTCCTGTCGGGCCGCCGGCAAAGATCATTACAGGTTGGGTATTGGGTGGTGCGGTGCATCTTGTGACCAGTCCGCGAGTCGTGGTGGAGTACCGCGAGGTTGTCCGGCGCGCGAAGTTCATCCGATACAGCTTTCCACCTCTTTGGTTGGACCATTTGATTGAAGGAAGCACGCAACTTCCAGACTCAGATTCATGGCCCTATTCTTGCCCCGACCCGAAAGATACGCCCTTCCTTGCGCTGGCCCACACGGCAGGAGCCTGGCTGGTGACGGGCAATCTGAAGCACTTCCCGGAGACCATGCGAAATGGGGTTCCCGTGCTCTCGCCGGCCGATTACCTGGCGCATCTTGTGGGTGACTGAGTAGAGTTTGGCCGCCCGCCTGCGAAGGCAACCAGCCCGGAGCCCGGCCTTGACAATTGTATACACAGAGATCAAGATTTATATATACAGAAGGAGCAAGAATGGCTGGCACTCTCACATCGATTCGACTGGATACGAAACTGGCGGATGAGGCCGTACGCGCCCTGGGAGCCAAGTCGCGCACCGAGGCCGTTCATATCGCGCTCAGGGAGATTGTCGCACTGAATCAATTCAAAGCGACGATCAAGAAATACGAAGGCAAGCTCACGTTTGCCGGCTGCGATGAGTAATATTGTTGTCTTCGACACCTCTGTGCTGATCGACAATCAGCGGACGGCCCGCCATTCTCAACGCATGGCCAATATCACCGGCGTGGTGCGCCTCAGTTCCGTAGTGTTGGCTGAGTTGTGGCGCGGAGCCACACGCGCAGAGGAGCAGGAGTTCTTGCACGAAATTGCAAGGAACTATCCCATCCTGACGCCGACGGAGAAGAACTGGCTGGAATCGGGCAGGATTCTGGCGAAGATTTACGCGGATAAAGGCTATAAGCCCAAAAAGCTGCGCGATCTGCAATTCGATGTGCTGATCGCGCTCACCGCCCGTTCCCACGGCGCCAAGCTGATTACCAGCAACCGCATCGACTTCGAGTTGATTCGCGAGTACAGGGAGTTCGAGCTGGAAGTCTGGTAGCACCTACTGCCCAGATCCGACAATCCGTACCTGGGCTACCCGGCGTTAAGATTCCACACGCAAATTACCAGTAGCCGCGACAATTCTATCCAACGCCAATCCAACCAACCGATCATCGAAGAGCCTCAACTTGCGCTCCGCAGCCTCTTCTCCCGCTGGCCAATTCTTCAACCCAGTTCGAATACCCGCAACACTAGGCGCGCAGTGTTCACGCTCGATGAGCCAATCGACTGTTGCCAACAGCTCCATTCCAAACGGAGATTCGAACCCGTCAATGACTTCCGCTGTACGATCCAGAACCATCCCGAGATGCCGATTTTCCTCTTGCTGTAAGAAAAGATCGACAAACCTTCGTTTATGCTCATCAAACCAAATCGTGTCCGTTGGCCCTGCATCACCCAATCGCTTGTCGCAATGCAAGTAGGTCCCATCTAAACCATTGAGAAGGTGACGTAAACGCTCCGAGTAAGGTCCATACTTATCTGCCGTGAATCCAAGACCCTTAAACGGATCATCTATCCCAAGCGCATACACTGTCCGCTCCATGAACCAGCCAAGCTTCTGAACCTCGAGATAGGTGCAATCGATGCCAAGCACCCAATAGCGACGAACCATCTCCGCAATCAGTGCCCGCGCCGGAGTCAACTTTTCTACGCCGGTGGGCTTTGCAACATTCTGATACTTTTGAGTTGGCTCAAAAACCAGAATCTCTATGCCTTCTAGCCCCCCCAGAGCCCGCTCTATTTCGGGCCGCACATCTCGCCAATCTAAACCTCCGTTGCCAGAACCAAGCGGAGGCAGAGCGATGGAATTAATGCCTCGTTCCTCCACAACCCGCCGCAGATCCTGTAGACCCTCGACAATCCATTCAATTTTGGATGGTGGCCGCCAATGCTCCTTCGTTGGGAAATTGATAATCCAGTGTGGGCCCTTAAATGCCGCGTTCTCCGTGACGAACATCCTCCCAATCCGAACCTCATTGTGTTTGCATGCGTACTCATAGGCTCGAAAATTGTTTGGAAACGCCTCTTTGAACATAAGTGCGATACCCTTTCCCATCACACCAACCGTGTTAACGGTATTGACCAGCGCTTCGACTCGCGCATCGAGGAGATTTCCCTGGAGAAATTTCATCATTTGAAGTACCAATCCCTCCTCATCATAGTCTCAACAGCCAATCCTCGTTTATCCAGTTGCGCCTGAACTTGTTGCTGCAGTTCTTTGGTAAAGCAGCAGATTCCGAGTAGGGCCTGAACCGGCAAGTGTTTCCAAATCAGCGCTTCAGCATGGTACCGTTCTTTCTTT
>JBEKOO010000135.1:0-3842 GCA_049521655.1 Candidatus Korobacteraceae bacterium | reverse complement strand
ATTCAGCTCAGTAAACGCATTCTTGATTTCTTCCGAACTGGGCATTCCGCCCTCCTAATACTGGATTATTCACGACAATTAATTCACAAGCTGCTCTAACGTAAGCTGCTGCTTCGGCGCGATCAATTACCACACGTGGAGCGATCTCGATATCCGTGGCTGGATGTACGACCAAGCCAACCACACTTTTACAGCTTCGACATCTTCACGCCTTACCTAAGAGTGCTTACTCGAAGAAAGCCTCAAGCATGAAAGAGAGCTAATTGTTTTGTGCGGCCGCGATCATCGCCTGTACATTTTCAACCTTGGCGTTGGGTGGTGCGGAACAACCGGTCGACAGGATAAATCCTGGGCCCATGTCCTTGATCAGTTTCTTACTGTAGTTGTATACATCATCCGGTGTGCCGAGTGAGAGCATAACGGCTCCCACATCGCCCATGATGCACATACGATCGCCGAGCTTTTCTTTGATCTTGTAAATATTGGTGACGCCGTCGGTCTGGAATACGCATTTTCCCTTGGGCATGGCTTTGAAGAAGTCAAGATCGCGCTCCCAGTTGGAGTCAATGTGGAAGTCCATGGCCGCGCCTTCTTCGATGATTACATCGGCGGTTTCCTTCAAATACTTCCAGACGAAGCGTTCCCAAAGCTTTGGGGCGTAGAACTCGCTAGCACCGCGGGCGGGGGAGAGAAATACGACGGTAGAGCCGGTGGCCCGAATCTGCTGGCGCAATATCTCCAGCATTTCTTTTTGGATTACGTCTAAAACGGCCTCGACCTTGTCGGGCATCTTGTACAAATCGTGATTGAACTTGGGCATCGAGCGTCCGCCGCCGAGGAGTTCAGGCACGGCCGTGGCGACGATGGGAGAGTAGACTAGGTAGCCGGCATCTTCAAAATTCTTCACCAGCTGAGGCGTTTCCGCCAACTCGGCGAAAGTCTCATCCAGTGGGAAATGCAGGCGATTTTTCAAGTAGTCGACCATAAAGGGCAGCCAACCCTTATTCAAGATGGTGTCATAATCCGCAGTGGTCATCACCTCCCGTTCGTGAAGCTGCCAGAGATCGTCTTCGGGCAATTCCACTCCAGGAATGTCCACATGGGTCATAAAGATTAGGGGAAATACACACGCTGGGCCGAACGCAGCATTCATGCCTTCAAAATCACCCAATGCTTTTGCGGAATCGACCATGGTCTGGTTGGCTGCCTTCATAGATTTACAGAAGTCTGCCATCTTCACGCCCATGTGCCTGGCACAGAAAGCATCGGCCATTAATATGCAGCACGTCTTGTCGGATTTTTCCAAGGCAATGGCTTTTCTGAGCCGCTCCTTGCGCGCGCTAAGTAGCTCTTGAGTCGTTTTCGTTGCTACCGTCATGTGGTTCCCCCCTCTAAGTTTGCTCTTTCTTTGCGTCTGAATTCCTCTACTTGGCACTGGCGGGCACGCTCGAAGATTCGGCGACCGCGTCATCGGCGTCATGGGCAGCTTGCGCCCTGCAACACGCAGAATTCAAGGATGGTTGGAACGGTAGTACCGTTCCCTTTAAGCTGTCAAGCTTAATCTAAAGTCCTTCTGTTTATGAGAGTTGGGGGGCAGCGGAACAGAGCGATGAGCAACAGGCGTCATTGGGGCGGATCATTTGGTGGGGGAGCTCGCGCGAGCATTAGAACCCCGTTCTCGCCTACCCATGGCCGCCGGGAATTGACCGGCAAACAATGGGATTTGCTGCGCTGGTGTTGCACCAAGACAAAGCCCGTCATGGTGAGGCGGATTACTTTCGTGCTGGTGACGATTCGTCAGCATTCGTCATAGTCCACCGCAACCACACTCGGGCAGAGTGCTAATGATGCCTGCATCAATTTCAATGCCAAAAACTTCTAAATGGCCAATGACATCTGCTTCACATGGGGTGAGAGCAGCAAGTCATTGGCCATTTTCCTGGAACGGGTGCGGCTTGCATTAGCCATTGTAAACAATTGGCTTCATTGGCGCCTGTACCGAAATCAGTTTGTTGTTGTCGTTATTCACAACCAGAAATTCGTACATGAACTTCTTCCCGCGAGTTCGAACCCACTGCCCGCCGACTAACGGGGTGCGGCAAACATTCTTCACCGGCTGGCCGAACTTAATGCGACTCATAATCGTTTCCAAATCTGTGGTGCGGATAGCTTCCAGAATCGATTCGGGAGAGTCGATCTTCTTGGTGCGGCGAAGAACGTCTACCGTAACCTCGAAGAGGGAGTGTTGGAAGCCAATCGGTTCGGTGAACTGTTTTCCTGTTTGCGCCTCCCATTGGGCAGCGAGCTCGGCTGGAAGCTGACCGGTGAGGCTGGACTTGAATGGAAAATGTGTATTCCACCATAGTTCGCAAGTCAGATTGTTGCCGAGTTCGCCCAAGGAGTCGAGTGTCGTGGGGAACAACAGCGCTTTGGCCATCGTACAGATCTTGGGCTTATATCCCTGCTGCGCGGCCTGGCTCCAGAAGGTGGAGAAGGCCGAAGGTGGAAGATTTCCGGTCAGAATTTCAGCATTTTCTTTCTTGAACAGGCTGATCTGGGCCGAAAAATCATTCGTCTGAGGATCAAAACGCCCGGGATCGACCAGCTTGAATCCAGCTCCCTGCATCGCCGGCGGGAGTCCACGCTCCCTGTCGGAGAAGGCATTACCATCGCCGTCGTTACCCCAGAGAGCACCTATAACTTTATTTGTCGGAACGGCGCGCCACATGCCGAGGTAGGAGGTGATTACGTCTTCCAGGCCCCAGCAGAAATGGTAAGTCCACTCAAAGCCCTTGTCAGGTTTTCCGCCGCGACCGAAGAAGTACGCCTGCCACGGAGTGCCGGAGGTGATACAGGGCACTCCGTTAAGCTCGGCCTGGTCGGCCACCGGGTTGGTCGTTTCCGGCGCCATGGCAGCTATGATGAGATCAACGTTATCGGACTTGATCAGAGAAGAGGCAACCTCGGCGGCACGATTCGGGTCCGACCGGCTGTCCTTCACGATGAATTCGACCGGATGACTGACCCCATTCACAACAACCCTGTCGCCAATTGCCTTGCGAACACCGGCGAGCACGAAATCGTCTGCTGCAGCGAAGCCTGATATCGGCCCAGTTTTCGGGCTGACCCATCCAACCTTGATCAGGCGGGGAGATGCGGCAGAGGCGGTGATTGAACGCGACGACGAAATCAGGCTGCCAGCCGCTAGCGAGGCTGCTGCCACGGCCGCAGTCTTCACAAACTCGCGGCGCGTCGGTAATGTGTTTTGCTCCACAGCAGCTTCTTCTTTGAGTAACTTATTTTCTGGATTCATTGTTTACCCTTTTTTATGCTGTACGGGCGAATTCAGACCGTCAGATCTGTTCCCCGGGAACGGCCGGAATATCCCGGCACATGTTTTATCCGAGGCGAATATCTCTGCCCCGGACGCTAGACTCACGTTGAAGATGAAGACTAACGCGCCGCTTCCTTCCCGCACTATGAACATGAAAAAGATATTGAACTACGCCATACCCCGCTCGCACGACGGGGTAGGAAGAAATGATGAGCAAGTATGGGGATGCCAAAGTGGCCTGTCAAGAAAATTCAGAGAAAGCTCCGGGAGGTTTTGCCGACATGATTCTAACGGTTGCGTCTAATGCTGGCCGGTCTTGTGCTCGACTTCAGTGCAGAATTCAGCACAGAACTCGGCGTAAACATAACGCACCTTCGATCGGCGTTTTCGCGTGCTGAGAGCAAGCTAAGTAGAGCAGGTGAACAGGACGGCAATCGATGGCAAACCATTGCGACCGCTGCTCTGATCTCCCGATGGCTTGAAAAAGAACTTCGCGCCAGCGCTGCTT
>JBEKOO010000134.1:0-4788 GCA_049521655.1 Candidatus Korobacteraceae bacterium | reverse complement strand
CGCGATTTCTTTCTGGCCGCATTCAACTGCGAACAGTATTCGGCTGGGACCGGAGATTTTCCTGAAGCCTAAGTCACCACGTCATGAGCATGGCCTTACACCGAGGGTCTTCCACCTCAATCTCCAGGCGACTGCACCGAGGATCGTCCACCTCAATCTCTACACCACGGAGCAGGCTCCTGCACCTTGGGTCTTCGATCTGAATCGTCACTCCACGGAGCAAGCTGCCACACCGAGGGTCCTCCGTCTTGGCAGCCGCGATCTTGCACCGATGATCTTCCATCTCAGCCTCCATGTTGATGGGCAGGTTGCTGGACTCGGGCGCTTCTTTCGCAAATCGGAATCAAGTTGACGTTTCGGGAAAGGCCGATGTCACCCGTCAGCAGAGCGATAGACGCAGCTGGGGATTCCACCGGTCATATTCAACGTTCGTTGCGGTATTCGAGAGGCACATTGTCTTCCTCAGGGAAGGCACCTCCGGTGCAAGGAATCGCAAGCAGCGGGGCGAGATGTGTGAGTCACGCGATCATGCGCCCCTATACTTGCCAGCGATACCAGCATGGCACGCGCATTAACAACGAACTGTTCTGTTTTGCTCACTTGTCGAAGTTATTTCCGCCTATACTCAGGAGGTTGTCGTGAGTTTTCCGTACTCGCCTTCAGCCATTCATGCCTAGCTTCAGACGAGCAAATTCAGGTAAGCAACAGGAAGACTGGAGCCTCTATGAGCCTCAATACAAAATCGGATGTTAAGAGTCAGATCTTCACAGGAAGCGCGCAGTCGCTTTCCTCCCCGATCCGGCCGGATACTGTAGCCGAGGCGGAGAGTGGAGCTTCCGGTAAGCAGGCAGATGTGGAGGAGAATCCGAAAACTCCTCTCCGTCTGATTGGCCCTGACGCGATGTCGTGCTGTGAGCCAGATTGAAGGCAGGTTCAGCGCCGCGGAGCTGGGGCAGATACGTGGTCTCGAGGTATCCGGGCTTCCGGACTGCCAGAGCAACTCTTCACCTCTGGCACATCCGGGAGCGGGCTTCGCTCGGTGTGGGTGACGAGTTGTCAATCTGACAGCTACCAGTGCCACGCGGGGGACGAGCGGCTGGCGGGACGGACTTCATCCGGATCGCGTGAACGAAAACCAGGCAGCGGAATCCGCCCTTTCGGATTTCAGCCGGTTGAGCTGCTTCGAACCAGCGTCAGCTCCCCCTTCACGCTGTGGAGCGTTCTATGTCACTTGGATCCTCCGGAAAGGAACCTACGTTGAGCGCACATGAGTTTTCCGTGATTTCAGGCCGCAATCTCGCATTGCCGAGTGCAGCGCGTCCTCGTGTGTTCGAAACAAAATCGATGGCAATGTTTGGGGCAACCGCTCCGCCGATTCCAGGGGTGGCGATGATCGGCAACCACGTTCCTCGACAATGTGGTATTGCCACATTCACGACTGACTTGTGCAATGCAATTGTTGCTGCGTACGGGGACGCCGGTGTTTTTGTTGTAGCCGTGAACGATCCGCATTCTCATTACAGCTATCCGGCGCGAGTGAGGTTCGAACTAACCGAGGCCGATCTCTCTTCCTATCGGGCAGCAGCCGAGTTTATCAATTCCAGCGGCGTCGATGTCGTTTCTCTGCAGCACGAGTACGGAATCTTTGGTGGCAGGTCCGGCAGCCATATCCTGCATCTTCTCGGCCACCTCAACATACCGGTTGTCACAACCTTGCATACGGTTCTTCGCGAGCCAAATGTTGACCAGCTCGTCGTGATGCAGGAAATTGCCGCCCGCTCCGACCGCCTGATTGTCATGAGCCAGCACTCTTCCCGTTTTCTGCAGGATGTATTCCGCGTTCCTAAGGAAAAGATCGAAATGATTCCTCATGGCATTCCCAATCTGCCCTTCGAGGAACCAGCGTTCTTCAGGAAGCTGTCTCCGACCGAAGGAACGACGGTATTGCTTACGTGCGGGCTCCTGTCTCCCAACAAAGGCCTTGAAAATGTAATCCGCGCGCTGCCACAGATCCTTTCTCGGCACAGCGACGTTGTATACATCATCGCCGGCGCAACCCACCCACATGTTCGGCTGGTCGAAGGCGATCGGTATCTGCTCCAGCTACAGGCCCTCGCGAGAGAGTTAGGCGTGGAGAAGCACGTGATCTTTCAGAATCGCTTCCTCAGTCCTCAGGAGATGGCGTCGTTGGTCTGCTCAGCCTCCGTTTACGTCACACCTTACCGTTACGAGGCGCAGGCGGTATCGGGAACGCTTGCCTATGCTCTGGGCGCCGGGAAAGCGATTATTTCGACGCCATACTGGCACGCTGCCGAACTTCTGAACAATGGACGCGGCACCCTGGTTCCTTTTGAGGATCCAGGCGCGATCGCCCGTGCGGCAATCGAACTACTGGACAACCATGCTGCGCGCCATTCGATGTGCAAACGTGCTTACCTCCATTCAAGGCCCATGGTGTGGAACCAGGTGGCCCATTCCTACATGCGTACGTTCATTCGGGCTTGCTCGTATCGAACGCAACCTGCACGCACCGAGATTCCCCTCCAGAATGTTGAGAGGGCTGCTGCAGATCGGCGTAGCCGCTCCCTGCCGGCGCTCTCCAGCGTTCCTTCCCTCGGAAGTGAATTATGAAGGCGATGCTGATTTACGCCAAATTTCCCGACACCCTTGCTGCCGGACGCCCGCTTCCATGATGAAGGAGTGGAATGATGAAGATATTGCTTGCAGTTGACGATTCGCGGTTCTCTGCTGATTTGGTCCGGGCCGTTGTTAATCAGTTTCTCCCGAAAGATACCGAGGTCCGGGTCCTGCATGTTCTGCAGCCGGTTGCTCTCTCGGCGCCTCCGGAAATGGCTGCCGGATATGTCCCCGAGTTGGAGAGCGAAGAAAAGCCCGCCCATGATCTCGTCGAGCGGGTCGCGAAGGAGCTGCGCAGCGCGGAATTCACGACAGACACTGCCGTCGAGACGGGCGATGTTCGAGAGAGCATCATTGACGCCGCCGCGGCGTGGCACGCCGACCTGATCGTCGTCGGTTCTCACGGGCAGAGTGGACTCAGGCGATTCCTGCTGCAGTGTAGCCGAATTCGTCGCTCGCCATGCCGGATGCTCCGTAGAAATCGTTCGCGCGCCTGTGAGCATCAACAGTTAAGCTTGGGCATTTTGCACCGAAGCTGTCGCCGGCAGGAGAGAAATGCGTCACAAACTGCTGTACCGATCACGGCGTGAATCTACATCACAGCCGGTAAAGTCTTTGGGCTCGCTCCAACAGGTACAGGCCTACCGGCCGCCGCGTATGCCCACGACGATATAAATCAGAGCGCTTCCTGCTTCAGTGAGATCACCAATACCTATGGCGACTACTTCCGTTTCTTCTCCTGGAACGACTTTTACCTGTCCAATGCACCCTAGGGTGCAGGCGGAAAAACCAGGTTCCTGTCCGAAGTGCGGGATGGCTCTTGAACCGGTTGATATCTCCTCTGTGACTGACCGTACCGAGTTCACATGCCCCATGCATCCGGAGGTCGTCCGCGATCAGCCGGGCAATTGTCCCATTTGCGGCATGGCACTCGAACCCCGCGACGTATCGGTCGACTCCGCGAATCCTGAACTAGCCAACATGACAAGACGCTTTTGGGTTGCCGTGGCCCTTACGGTTCCCCTGCTCGCCGTCATGCTCTCAGATGTTCTGCCTGGCCGCTTGCTTCAGCATCTCCTGACGGGACAGTGGCTCGCATGGCTGGAGCTTGCGCTCGCGACGCCAGTGGTCTTATGGGCTGGCTGGCCGTTCTTTGAGCGTGGCTGGGCCTCCGTCGTTCATCGCAGTCCAAACATGTTCACGCTGATCGCGATCGGCGCCGGTTCCGCTTATCTATATAGTGTTGCTGCCGTCGTTGCGCCAGGAATTTTCCCCCGGACGTTTCGCGATATGTCCGGCAATCTTTCGCTCTACTTTGAAGCGGCCTCCGTGATCACCTCGCTGGTGCTGCTGGGTCAGGTGCTGGAGTTGAAGGCTCGCAGCCAGACGAGCAGCGCGATCAAGGCGCTCCTCGGTCTCGCACCGAAGACGGCACGCCGTATCTCCCAGGATGGAAAAGAAGCGGATGTGGCGCTCACCGAGGTTCAGGTGGGTGACCGCATCCGTGTTCGCCCAGGGGAAAAGGTTCCGACGGAGGGATCCGTGATCGAAGGGCGGAGCAGCGTCGACGAGTCGATGGTGAGTGGCGAGCCAATCCCCGTCGAGAAAACGGCTGGCGCGAAAGTAGTCGGCGGCACGATCAATGGAACCGGAAGTTTTGTCATGAAGGCGGAGCGGGTAGGAGCCGATACGCTTCTGGCGCAGATCGTGAAGATGGTGAGCGAGGCGCAACGAACACGCGCGCCCATCCAGCGGCTTGCCGACAGGGTCGCAAAGTTCTTCGTGCCCGCGGTCCTGGTTTCGTCGGCCATCACGTTTGCTGTGTGGGCTATCTTTGGGCCTCAGCCTCACTATGCCCATGCACTGGTGAATGCGGTAGCGGTGCTCATCATTGCCTGCCCATGCGCTCTGGGGCTGGCCACGCCGATGTCCATCATGGTCGGCACAGGCCGTGGGGCTGGCGAGGGGATCCTCATCCGAAACGCAGAATCTCTGGAGATCTTTGAGAAGGTGAACACTCTTGTTGTCGACAAGACCGGAACACTCACCGAGGGCAAGCCGCGCCTAACGGAGGTCATCCCGGCAGAGGGCTTCGATGCGACTTACCTTCTCCAGTCTGTGGCCAGCCTTGAGAAAGCAAGCGAGCATCCG
>JBEKOO010000133.1:0-3977 GCA_049521655.1 Candidatus Korobacteraceae bacterium | reverse complement strand
AAAATAACCTTTCTGCGAGGCACGGATGGACGCGTACCCATCGTTATTCAGGACGAAGAACTTTACCGGCAGCTTGAGCCGTGAGGCGGTTTCCAGCTCCTGAATATTGAACTGAAAGCCACCGTCGCCATCGACCAGGATGGTGCGCCTGCGGTCACCGCCGATGCAGACCGCAAGGGACATCGGCAGGCCATAGCCCATCGCACCAAGGCCCGCGGTGTGGTAGATTCGCTGGCCGCTGCGCGTTGGACAGGCGAGAAGAAAGATCTCAATTCCGCTTCCCGAACTGCCGGAGACAAGCAAGTCATCTGCGTTCGATTCGGTCCCGATGACCTCAGCGAGATGGAAGATGCTTACTTTGCTGTCGGGTTTCCGATGCTCGTCGGTGACTATGGGGTAGCGCGTCTTCCAGTCCGCGCACCGCGCATCCCATGAATCGTGGCCGCGCATTTTGATCGAGTTCTTTTGCAGCAGTAGCTCATGCAGAAATGCCTTCGCGTCCGCGCAGATGGGTTGCTGCAAATGCGGATGCAGCTTGCCCAACTCTGCAGCGTCGATGTCCACTGCGGCCTTATGAGCCTCTCGTGCGAGATTGTGCGGAGCGTAGCCGGTGATGGCGAAGTCGAGACGGACCCCGATGGCGAGCAGGAAATCGCAGTTTTGCAGCGCGAAGTTAGCGCCGCGCGCTGCAACGGAGCCGGGCCGGCCGACAAAAGTCGGATCGTCGCTGGGCACCAGATCGGCCGCACACCATGTAGCCACCGTAGGAATACCGAGCAGCGCCCGGAGTTGTTCGAATTCCCTTTCGGCGCGCGCCAGGCGAATGCCATTGCCGGCAAACAGCAGCGGGCGCTCCGCGTGGTTCAGCTTTTCAATCAACCGGGCGACTTCCTGCTTCAGATCCGCGTTTCCGGGATGCTCTTTTAGCTCGGCGAGATCAAAGCCACGAAGAGAGGAGGGATCTTCAATCGGCGACGCCTGCACATCAAGGGGGATGTCGATCCATACCGGACCTGGGCGGCCGTTGAGCGCAATATGGACGGCTTTCTCCATGTGGTATCGGATGTCTTTCGGCTCGAGGACCGTGACAGCGTACTTGGTGATCGGCTTCACGATGGAGACGATGTCGACTTCCTGCACGCCGAGCTGGCGCATACCGAGAGGCCGTCCATCTTTGTCGAACATGCGATCGGGACGCTTCACCTGGCCGGAAACGATCAGCATCGGCGTTGAGTCCAGCCAGGCACCGGCAACTCCAGTAACAGCGTTGGTGCCTCCCGGACCGGTTGTGACCATGCAAACACCCAGATGGTTGGTCACCTTAGCGTAGGCCTCAGCGCACATCGCGCTGGCCTGCTCGTGCGAGTTACAAACAGGCACGATTGCAGTTTCAGCTCCGAGCGACTGATTGAGGTGCATGGCGCCGCCACCGGTTACAAGAAACACATGCCTCACGCCTTGCTCGGCAATGAAGCGAACGACATAGTCAGAAAGTTTCATGAGTTTAACCGTCGATCACTTCGACAATAGGTCATTGTCGCGAAAAGACCTCCTGCGCCCGGAGGCCACGTGCCGCGAGGAGAGCCTCGATTAATTCGCGCACTGCCCCGTTTCCGCCGAAGCTTTTGGCAATGAAATCTACTTCGGCAAGAACTTCGCGCGCAGCGTTGGCGGGCGCCGCGGAGAATCCGGCAATCCGCATCGCGGGGAGATCGTTCAAGTCGTCTCCCATGTAGCAGATTTCCGCGAGCTCGATCCCTGCCGATGCCGCAATCTCGCGTAGCGCGGTTGCCTTGTCACGGCAGCCTTTTATGACGTGGCGGATATGCATTTTTTCCGCATAACGGTCCACAAGCGGGCTGTCCTCGCCGGAGATCAGTGCGAGTTCAATTCCTCCCCGCCGTGCGAGCGAGAGCCCCATGATATCGGCAAAGCAGAAACGTTTCCACTCTTCGCCGCCGGGCCCCCACCAAAGTCCGCCATCGGTGAGCACACCATCCACATCGAGAAAAACAGCGCGGATGCGCTCCAACCCGCATTTGTTGGCGTGAACCTCCGTCATGCCGCCCTAGACCGCTGCGCCAACGCGGCGGAGCTTTTTGATGATTGGAAATTCCCGCTCGTAGACGCGCTTGATGCCGTCGCCCTTGGACTGTTCCCAAAGCCGAATGTCACGCACCAGACGGGTGACGCCGTTTGGCTCAAGCGACGCGGCTTGATCGGAGCCCCAACCAGCACGGTCCAGCGTGATGTGGCGCTCTACACAGCAGGCGCCCAGCGCCGCAGCGCACACGCTTGTCGGAATGCCGGTTTCATGGCCCGAGTATCCGACAGGAACACCATACCGTTGTGCCATCAATGGAATCGCACGCAGGTTCAGCTCGTCATAGTTTGCCGGATAGGTACTTACCGCGTGCATCAGAATTAGGTCATTCTTGCCCAGTACTTCGACAGCGTGATCAATCTCAGTATAGGTACTCATTCCCGTGGAGAGAATGACCGGCTTGCCTGTCCTGCGAATATGCCGGAGCAGGTTATCGTCCGTTAGCGAAGCGGATGCGATCTTGTGGACGGGTGGCTTGAACTGTGCCAGAAAGTCCACCGATTCCTCATCCCATGGCGAAGCAAACCAGTGCATCTTGACTGACTTGCAAAATGCGTCGATCTCCTCATACTCTTCTTGGCCGAATTCGAGACCCCGTTTGAGGTCTCCGTTGGTTGGGCCAAACGGGTTCTCGCGCGGCTTTTCCAGCTCTTCGGGCGTGTACACGACATCGACGGTTCGCTTCTGGAACTTCACTGCATCGCAGCCGGCAGCGACCGCAACGCTGATTAGCCGTTTGGCGAGGTCGATGTCGCCATTATGGTTAATGCCGATTTCCGCGATGATGAAACATGGCTGATCGTCGCCGACTAATCTGTCAGCGATTCTGACTGTACCCATGAAGTTGCTCCTATGCGCGGTACATTGGCCCGTGCCGCGGAATTCCGAATCCAACGATCCATAAGACCCAGATGGCCAGCGATCATCATAACAGTTCGGCGACGGAAACCTCGCACTCTAAGCGGATTCCCCGATTCTCACCTCGAGACAAGAAAGACGAACAAACGAGGGCCGGTACGTTATGCTAGTTGCGTGAAACCGTTGGACTTAAGAGATCTGGAAGAGATCCTTGGGGAGACGCATCCGCTCTGGGAGCAGGCCCGCGAGCACGAGATCTTTCTCACGGGCGCTACCGGATTCCTTGGCGCATGGCTACTGGAGAGCCTCGCATTCTGCAATCGCCGGCTGGGCCTTGGGATCCGCGCGACAGTTCTCAGCCGCAATCCCGTAGCATTCACACAAAAGATGCCCCATCTCGCCAACGAGCCTTGCCTCCGGTTCGTGCAAGGCGACATTCGTAGTTTTGCCTTTCCAAAGAATGACGCACATTTTATTCTCCACGCTGCTGCCTCCACTTCGACAGATGCGGCTCGCCAACCGCTCGACTTGCTCGACACGCTGCTCAAGGGCACTGAGCGAACGCTCGCATTCGCAAAATCGCGTGGGACGAAGAAGTTCCTCTTCATCAGTTCTGGGGCCGTTTACGGACCGCAGCCAGGAGCCCTGAGCCACATTCCTGAGGATTTTCTCGGCGGCCCCGATTGGCTCAATCCAACAGCCGCATATGCGGAAGGGAAACGGGTCTCAGAACAGATGTGCGCCCTCTATGCACAAGACTCTGACATCGAGTTCACCATTGCAAGATGCTTTGCCTTTGTCGGTGCGCATCTACCGTTAAACCAGCATTTTGCGATTGGCAATTTCATTGCGGACGCACTGGCCAATCGCAAGATCACGATCAAAGGCGATGGCACACCACTTCGCTCCTATCTCTATGGAGCCGACCTGGCCATCTGGTTGTGGACGATGCTGTTGCTCCCAAACCCTTCCAACGCGAAGTTGCAGACATATAATGTCGGATCGGGCGAAGCGA
>JBEKOO010000132.1:0-4031 GCA_049521655.1 Candidatus Korobacteraceae bacterium | reverse complement strand
CGTGCTTGTTCGCAAGTGGTTTCCTCGGCGGCTGAAGATAGCCGTGGTCGTTTTATTCTTTGCCTCTCTGCTTATCAGCGAAGTGGTCGTCTTGAAGGATAAGACCTCTGCATTCTATATGCCGTATACGCGCGCATGGGAGTTGCTGATGGGGACGCTCCTGTCTTTAAGCATGTTTCCTCGCCTCCGCGCGGCGTGGCAGAGGAATCTCTTCTCCTTTGCAGGGCTGGCACTCATCACCATTTCCGTTGGCTCTTATACGGAAGAAACAGTTTTTCCTGGATTTAGTGCGATTCTGCCTTGCCTTGGGTCAGCGCTCATCATCGGCGCTGGGGAATCGGGAGGGTCACTGGTCGGAGCGGTGCTGTCCTGGAGGCCTGTCGTCTTTGTGGGGTTGATCTCCTACTCGTTTTATCTCTGGCATTGGCCGGTCATCGTCTTTCAGAAGATGTGCGTATTCGTCAGTGTGAATGACATCGTGCCGGCGCGATACTCCATGATGATCTCTCAAGCCCGACTCGATATGTTGGTTGAGTTTGCTGCCTCGCTCCTGCTCGCAACATTGTCGTGGAGATTCGTGGAACGACCTTTCCGGGTCGGTCCGCTGAAGCTGAGCGGGAGACCGCTTTTCACACTTACAGGCGCGGTGGTCTTTACCTTTGTGGCCTTTTCCGCGGGAATCATTTGGCTGGGCGGTTTAAAGAATCGTTTCCCTCCCGAGTCAGTCCGGCTCGCGTCCTATCTGGATGAGACGCAAGATAACATTGCCATGCGCGAAGGGACGTGTTTCATCGATAGTTCCGGACATTTTGAGGATTTTAAGGTTGATACCTGCCTGCGGCCGGAACAGGCGAAGCGGAATTATCTGCTGTTGGGGGACAGCCACGCCGCGATGCTTTGGGCGCCCCTGGAATCTTATGTTTCGAACGCTCATTTCATGCAGGCTAATACGAGCGGTTGTATGCCGCTGGTGCACCAATCGGGTGCAGCAGACTGCAGGAAGATGATGGACTTTATCTATGAAACCTATCTTGCCCAGCAACCGATTCAGGGGATCTTGTTGGAAGCGCGATGGCAGGGGAGATTCATGGACGGACTCGCCGAAACCGTATCTTGGGCGAGAATGCACCAGATTCCCGTGATTGTTCTTGGCCCCGTGCCGGAATACGATGCACCTTTGCCGCGCCTGCTCGCATACTCCGTGGCCTGGAGCAAGCCCACTCTGGCAAAACAGCATCTGTTAGCCGGCGGAGCGCTTTTGGATGCGGAGATGGAGCGCAAAGCCAGGGACGAGTGGCATGTGCCCTACGTTTCTATCTATCAGGCGATTTGCGATGGGCAGGATTGCGCTGAATTCGCAGACGCAGCTCATACCATACCGTTAATGTCCGACACGGACCATCTAAACCGGTTTGGGTCTCTTATGACGGTGCAGCGCTTGCTGGCGAAAGGTAAGCTGCAACTGAGCACAAGGGAATAACCGCCCTATGCACTGCGCTCAGTGACGTCGGAAATTCACCTTGTGGCTGGGCCAGTTCTGTGCAGCAAACTCGGCCATCGGCGAATCTTCGAGTTGGTCAACATGATGCGCTGCGCGGTGGGGATGAAGCGGGGAATAGGGCGAGGGCTGGACAGCGCGATTATCGTATCGCCCAAGCTGCCAAGCCGGAAATTCAGCGACTTGCGTTTCGTCTGCCTGAAAATGTCAGTCTCCTAGGCTTCAGTTGGGTTAGAATGGCGAGGGCCCGCGCCGCCAGCCGCGCAACCGGACCGTGGGGCAAGCCTCCAGTCCTTCAACATGTCTTTTCGCGCGAATACAACTGCCTTAACACCTCGAGGTGCGACTGGCAGCGGAGTACATTGCCGATATTCCTCTGCCCCTTGCCAGGAACCAGGTCGCAGAATCCCAATAAGCGGTTCGCGCGACGGCCAATTCTCCCCAGGCCAAAGAGGTGTGACTGGTATTGGCGTCGGTTGCTCTCGCAAAAACGATCCCACTCGCCAAGAAACTTCTCCTCGTCCAGCAGGATCTTTGAACGATCTTCAAAGGACTTGAGCAAAGTCGCGCGAGATTCCGCTTCCAACGGCTCCACAATCCCCGCTCCCGGCGCCTGCCGGAAGGGAATGAAATCGAAGTGCTTTAGACTTCCGTCTTCGATTCGCACCCGCAGCAACACGCCCTGCCACCAGCACTTCTTATTGGTTACAGTATCGAAGATGAAGTTCCCTTGTCCGTATACTATAAGTCCGCCCGCGTACCGTTCGTAACAGCCAATGCAGTGGCTGTGCTGGCACACGACAACAGCTGCCCCAAGTTCGACGGCCAGATGGCATGTGTCGCGCAGCCAGGGGCTCGGATATTCGAAATACTCGTTGCCCGCATGAAATAGCACCACAACAAAGGAATCGCGAGTAATGCTTTTGAGCGCACGCACCATGATCGACAGTTCAAGTGGCGCCGCTCCGGGCGACCGATCAGTGGCGATGTTGTATTCCTTCTCGGCAAAACCGAAGAACCGGAACCGCTCATTCTGGAAAGTGAGGTTTAGGGGTTGAAGTGCCTCTTGCAGCGATCTGCCAGCCCCAAAACCGCTGATTTTCTCGCGTGACAGGCATGCGATCGTCTCCTCGAGCGCGTCATCGCCGTAATCCATGATGTGGTTGTTGGCCAGGTTCACCGCGGAGATTCCGAAGCGCCAGAGTGCACTTGCAAGGCCCGCCGGAGCACGCAGAGCTGGCCCACCCTTAACGATGGCAGCACCGCTGCCGGAAAGCGGGCATTCGAGGTTTGCGACTACCATTGCGCCGGAGGGGGCCAGTTCCAAGTCGAAAATGCTCGGGAACGACCCCGACTCGAAAACATGCTGATTACGGCCCAGAGGCGCCAAGTCGCCGGCAATCACGAGCTCTGCCATTTGATTCACCTTTCTCAACTTGAACTGGACTTTTGCTGTTTGAGTATTGACCTTCTACAGCCTGAGTACCCGTAAAGCAACTCCTACAAGACACAGCAGCGCACTCGAGGAATGACGGGCATCAGTGTTGTGTGGCTATAACTTGCACATCTGGCGTCGTTGTTGAAGAACGGAGCTTGTGCATCGGCAGCCCGATTACGCATCTCAATTTGCCTGACGTACCTCGGGGTATCTCCGCCACTAAATCGATTTCTAGTTGTAGCTCAGCTCCAAACGACTTTCGGAACTCATGAGTGAGGAATTCATGACTCTCCCTGCTGAGGGGCTTTTGCAGAGCGAGACGTAGCACAATGCGATCGTGGTCCGTCTGCTCCGCCTGGTATTGGCGGACTTCCGGAACATCTTTCAGAAAATGGCGAACTACAATGCCCGGGATCGTCCCGCCAGAAGGTGTCCGCAGGATATCCCACGTTTTACCCCCCAGAGAGGCCATTCCGTGCAGTCCTCGGCCACAGATACATTGATCTTGCGAGAGCAACCCGGTATCGCCTATTCGATAACGGATGAAGGGCATCGCATAGTTGTGTAAGTCTGTAACAAGAAAGTCTGACTGCCGGCCTTCCTCATCATTTTCCAGATAGATGTTCTCCATGTTCACATGGAAACCGCCCTGACCGCACTCTACGGCGATGGACATGAACTCGCGAGACCCGTACGTGTTAAACAAAGGCGCACCGAAGGTCTCCTTCACGCGCTCGCGAAGGTCGGGATACACGGTCTCGGCCGCAGCAACGACACCCTTCACCGAGGGGAATCTGAGGCCGTGTTCAT
This sequence comes from Candidatus Korobacteraceae bacterium, assembly GCA_049521655.1. Taxonomy (GTDB): domain Bacteria; phylum Acidobacteriota; class Terriglobia; order Terriglobales; family Acidobacteriaceae; genus TOLSYN. The sequence goes on along the minus strand of JBEKOO010000132.1, from coordinate 285 downwards.
GCGCGAATGCACATAGTTCCTCAATATTGGAGGTGTAACCGACGATCGCAGTCGGACCGACAGCGTCCACGGTCTTTATTACTTCGTGCCAAAAACCAGGGCTGCGATGGAAGCTATCAATTACGAATTCATTACGAATCCAGCGGTATGCACTGAGTTTGGTGCGGCTCCAAAGCGAAGGATGACCAGTGGGAGCTCCCCACAGATACAGAACGCGATTACCTGGAATTGCGCCGGTCCAGGCGTAAGAACGGTCAGTGATGGCCATTCGCCAGTCGTAGCTTT
>JBEKOO010000131.1:0-4038 GCA_049521655.1 Candidatus Korobacteraceae bacterium | reverse complement strand
TTTCGGGCGGTAGCGGAGTCGAAGAGCTTTACGCGCGCAGCCGAAATGGTGCACCTCACCCAGCCGGGCATTAGCAAGCACATCAAGCAGATGGAAGAGTATTTCGGTGTCCACTTATTTGACCGGATGGGTAAGAAGGTGGCGCTCACCCGTGCAGGCGAGATTCTTCTGGAAGCAACCCTGGAAATCATGGCTTCGATCGCCGCGGCTGAACAACGCATCGAGGATCTGAAAGGCTTGCGCGGTGGCAATCTCGTCCTTGGAGCCAGCTTCCCAATCGGGATCTATGTCTTGCCCGGCATCTTTGCTGCCTTCCGGAAACAATATCCTGCGGTAGAAGTGACGCTCGACATCTCGCTGAGCGAGAAGATTGTGGCGAAGATCTTGGCCAACAAACTCGAACTCGGCCTGACTAGTCGCGCCACGCACGATCCCCGCCTGATGGCCACCGAATTTATGTCCGACGAATTAATCGCGATTGCCCCGCGCAAACATCGGTGGTCTAACAAGAAGCAGATCAAGCCGCACGAACTGCTGGGAGAGACGTTCGTAGTAGCGGCCAGAGGAGCCGGCACGAGGGCGATTGTCGAAGAGCGACTGCGAGACAAAGGCATCGTGTTGACGAAGGTAGTCGACTTCGGAAACACGGAAGGTGTCAAGCGCGCGGTCGAGGAGGGCTTGGGGGTTTCGATTCAATCGCACTGCGTGGTTCAGCGGGAGATCGCCGCCGGATCACTTACAGGCGTCAGCTTGTCGGGAATTGATACCGAGCTTCCGTACTTCTCTGTTTGTCGCAAAGGCAAGCATCTTTCGAAAGCGGCACAGGCGTTTCTAGATCTGTTGCGGAACCGAATTGCCAAGTAGCCTGATCAGATTTCACACCCACACCTGGAGCGTGGTTCGCAGTAGACGCCCTCCCCGACCACTCGCTGGGACAAGAAAATCCACGATGTTACTTTTGGTTACTTTCGTAATAAGTCTGGGGCTTTTTGGAGAACCAAGTCATTTGACGGCAATCCATATATGGAGGCATAATACTACAGAAGTGGAGGAGTCCAGTGGCGACTCAGACAATCCCTCGCGACTTAGGCCTGGATTTAAGAAAGCTGCCTGATCTGACTGACTCCGCCACCCGCAAGCGACTGAGTCCGGCAGCCATCGAAGCGGTCCTCACCATCTCCGAGAAATGGGGCCTGAAGAGCGCCGATGCCATGTTACTGCTTGGAGGGATTTCCAATGGGAGGTACTACGGGCTCAAGAAGAGCCGAAAAGGTATCCTGACGCAGGACGAGCTGACTCGGGTCTCACTCCTGATCGGAATCTTCAAAGCTCTCAACATTCTGTTCAGTGAGAAACTTGCGAACCAGTGGGTGTCACGGCCGAACACCAACCCAATGTTTAAGAACCAGCCCCCTCTTGTATTTCTAATCCAAGGTGGAATGCCTGGCATGTTGGGTGTCCGTCGATTGCTGGACAGTCGTCGGGGCGGAAGATAAGCCTTGCTAGCCACGGTTCAAGTTGATCAAAGAGATACGCATCGGCTGATTCCCGCTCAATACGCAGAGGGCGGGGCGTCTGTGCTGACCAGGCTCACAGATGACGGAGGACTTCTGGACGGGATCTTTGAACTCGATAACGCCACCAACGATCGGCTCTTGGCAGAATCCGGATTGTTGCCAGGGATCGATGCCAGGGAACTGGTCTTTGGAATTCCTTCCTATCGGATCATCAATGCAGCCTTCTGTCACCCGGCACCAGATGGCTCCCGGTTCAATTCCGCCGATCGGGGCGCGTGGTATGCGGGCTTTGAAGTGGAGACTTCACAGGCGGAAGTTGCTTACCACAAGCAGCTCTGGCTGCAAGAAACGGATTGGAACGAAGAAGAAGTAGCAGATTACGTCGATTATCGGGCGGATTTTCGTGCCGAATTCCATGACATTCGAGAAACGAAGAAGCACGCAGATTGCCTAGCTCCCAGCAGCTATGTTGCTTCGCAGGCACTCGCTGCCCAGCTTCTGGAGGCCGGCTCCGCGGGAATTGTGTACCCCAGTGTCCGCCGCTCTGGTGGAACCTGCATCGCGTGTTTTCGGCCGGTGTTGGTGACCAACGTTCAAGTGGGGGAGAGATTTACGTTTGTCTTCGCTGATTTTTGGACTCCGCCCATCATTCGGCGGTCCTAGCCACACCTTTCTGAAGGTTTACCAATAGGCTTTCCGCCCGGTTGGATGCACAGCAAGCATATCAACTCCAGGGCGAAGATCTTTGACGAAGGTACAGCCGACCCGGGTTGAAACCAGAGCGGCAGAAAACACAAAACGCCAAGAACATAGGGCAGATTGAAGCTCCCTTGGGCTGAAACAGACATTCAACGCTAAATGTTTCGGACTTCAACCCAGACGTTTCGCGAACAACTTATCAAACCAGTACGCGACGAAGCCCGCTAGGATCATCAATGCACCGAAGACAAAGCTGTTCATGGCAAGAATCTGTTCGCCATTGCTGCGCACGATGGCGAAAGCCAACAGTAACATGGGAAGTGTGCCGGTCAAGACCACTCCGAATATGCCGCCAGGAACTTTGAAGGGCCGGGGCAGATCGGGCTCGGTGAAGCGCAGCACAACCAGCGCCACAAACTCAAGTAACAAGCTTGCCCCATAGATAAGAATATCGAGCGTGACCAGGCGCTCGAAGCCCAAGCCTAGGCAGAGCGCCCAGCCGGTGGCCAGCACGAGTACGGAAACCCACGGTGTCTTGGCGCGTTTGGTCACTCGAGCGAAAATTCCTGGGAGCATTCCATCCTGCGCCATGGCGTACGGCAACCGCGAATAGCTCATTACCAGCGCGTTAAACATGCCGAACGCGCTCATCATTCCACCTAACACAAGCCCAAGCCGCAGCAGCGGTCCACCAAGCATGTTCGCAATGTCCGCCCACGACCCCGTCTCCCACGCCGACGCGCTGAGGCGCGTCAACGCCATCGCGCCAACGGGGAGAACGTATGAGATGGCCACCAGCAGCACCGCGGCCATAATGGCCCGGGGGTAAGTTCGCTGGGGCTGGTCCACCTCGGCCGCAATCGTGGAAGCGTTGTCCCATCCCATGTAATTCCACATCGCCACCAGCAGTCCGCCGATCAGATCGACGCGCGAGGTGGTCGGCGTGGTCACCGCGTGCGCCAGCGCTCCGTACTTCCAGGGAGCCAGCAGCACAATAACTGCGAACGGCGCGGAGAGAAAGAAGAAGAGCCAGACTGAGGTGGTCGCGACGACCTTGACACCTGCGATGTTCAATCCTGCGCAGACCGTTACGACCGCCAATCCTGCGAGCACACCGCGATGTCCGACCGAGAACCAGGGAAAAAGACGCGAGAGGTAAAGGACAAACAGAGTGGGATAGATGGCCATGTCGAAAACGCTGGCCACCAGCGACAACCAGGCCTCTTGAAATCCCCAGCAGTTGCCCATTGCGCGCCGCACCCATGCGTAGTACCCGCCTTCCTCGGGCAGCGCGCTGGAGAGTTCACCAATCATGAAAGCTGTCGGCAAACTCCAGATCACAGGAGTGAGCAACAGAATGAGTATCGCCCCGCCGTAGCCCGCGCCGGCCACGACATCCTCCGTTCCGTACGCACCGCCGGAGACCATGAAGAAGGTGGCGGCGACCAATGGCCACAAGGTGATGCGCAGGGATTTCCCGCAAACCGCTGGTACCGGCTCGACAGACCTGATCGGGTTGGCTGTGAAACGGTTGGCCGCGGACAACGCAGATTCCTGACCTAAGGCTGCAAGAAAGCCGACGCCGTATTTTACCTGAGCCAGAAACCCAGGCAGGAAAGACTGAGGCGCGGCCGCTTCGCACGTGCAATTGGCCGCAGAACCGCTAAACTCTGATGGGAGATTATTGGAGGCGGTCCATGTCGCTGACGAATTATCTCGAAACTACCTTGACCAAGCTTTGGGAACAGCAGGAATCAGGAGACGCCCGTATCTCCATTACTCCCAACTCATCCACGACGCCTAATCCCAAACAGAAGCTGAG
>JBEKOO010000130.1:0-4039 GCA_049521655.1 Candidatus Korobacteraceae bacterium | reverse complement strand
TGTGCGCGCTTCTTGAGCGTCGCAGCAATCGCGTCCGATTCATCGGCACCGTTTATGACAAGGAGAAGCTCGCCGCGCTTCGCTTCTATGCCCGCGCCTACCTGCACGGCCACAGCGTAGGCGGCACCAACCCTTCCCTTCTCGAAGCGATGGCCTGCTCGAACCTGGTCATCGCCCACGACAATCCCTTCAACCGCGAAGTCCTTCAGGATTCCGGACTATTCTTCACCACCCGTCCGGAGCTTGCAGCCGCCATCAACGCAATTGACAGCGCTCAGGTCGACGTCCGAACACTCCGAAACCGGGCAACCGAAAGAATTCGCTCCAGCTACCAGTGGAGCCAGATCGCCGATAGCTACTTAGAACTGCTCGAAAGCCAGACAGTCAGGTAGCTTTCGGAGATGATCATGTTCCGAAATAACCAAGATAGACTTGCCGCACAGTTTCTGCCGCTCGCATCCATGTATAACTCTGGATCCTTTCCAGCCCTCGCCGGATCAGTCGGTCCCGAAGATCGGATTGGAAATCGACCGCGGTAATCGCATCACGGATCGCACCAATGTCCGCTGGATCGACAAGTAAACCAGCCTCTCCGCAAACTTCCCGCAGTGCTGTGTTTGCAGACGAAATGACCGGAACGCCCGACGCCATAGCCTCGAGCACTGGCATTCCAAATCCTTCGCCCCAGCTACAGTAGACGAATGCCTTTGCATTGCGGAAAATTCCAGGCAGGAGTTCGTCAGATACTCTATCAAGTAAAGTAACCTCCTCCGTCAGGCCGAGCTTTTCCCTCAGCAGGAGCGCTTCATCGTATCCGAAGTGCCTCTCGCCTGCGATGATCAGTCGCGGTCGCGGAGCGGGCAGCGTAGCCCATGCACGCAGGAGACCGGCATGATTCTTGCGCGGCTCAAGTCGACCCACGGTCAGAAAGTAATTGCCCGGTTCCAGGCCCGCTGCACGAACCATCTCTGACCCCTGCTGGCCGGGGAAAAACCGCGTCTGGTCGACTCCGTTGAATATCGTGTGTATTCGGTCAAGGCTGACCGCATAGGTCGCGGCGATCTGATTCCGCGAAAAGTCGCTCACCGTAAACACCTCCGCGCTTCTGTGCACTGAGTGGCGAACGAGCAACCGCGACCGGGCTCTGAAAAGCTTGCCAAAATACTGAGGATGGGACTCGAAGAGGATGTCGTGAACCGTTACGGCGGTCGGGCATGGAGAGGACGGTGGTGCAATGTATTGCGTATGGAGCAGGTCGAGCCGCTCCTTCCGCGCCAGTTGCGGCAGCTGGCGAAGCAGTCGCCATATGGCTGGAGCATGCGGCAGCCTCACGATTCGAACGTTCGCCCGGGAGAAGCTCGCCGAGAATTGCAGCAGCGTCGACGGCTGATCGAGAAACAGGACGAAGTCGCATTCCGGCGTGATTTCAATGACACGCGAAAAGAGTTCGAGACAATGAGTGCGCGATCCCTGATAGATTCCGTCAACAACATGTAAATCGAGGCCTATGCGGGGCCGCCGCAATGCACCTCCAGGTGGGTTCCTCTTTGTGCCAGTCGCACCGTGATCGGACATTACGCCTTCCACGGGATAGACTTCCGCGAATCCATCTCCGGAAAGAAAGGAGCGAACGCCAAACACCACATCAGGTACTCCTGCACATTGTCCAGATAGCTTCCCGACAGCTGGTAAGCAAACGCGACAACAAACATTGCGAGCCTGAATGGATTGGCAGAGACGCGGGTGCGGAAAAACAGGATAATTTCCACGGCAAAGCGCAGGACCACGCCAACGATACCGAACTCGGCAAACGTTCCAGCGACAGCGTTAGGAATGATCCCTACAGTGAAGCCTATGCCGAGATTGGAGACGTCGACGAGCTTGCCCTGACCCAGGCCGACTCCCCACCAGAGGCTCTTGCCGGCGGCGACGGTATAGGCCACAAAGAAGGAAAAGATGGTCCTCGAGTGAGCCGAAGAATCCCCTCCGGTTACGACCTGAGTCAGCCTTTGCGAGATCGGATTCGGAATCAGGACGAGCGCGGCCACAACGACCGTCAGCAGGGCCACAACGAGGACCGTCCGGCGTTGCTTCAGCAAGTGGCGAAAACTCACCAATATGGCCAGGCCAATGCCGATGAAGAAGGCGCCGATCCCTTCGAAGGACTGACAAAGGAGGAAGGGGATTGCAATCATGAGGGTGTACATGAAGCTGCGTCTTGTAGGGGCCCGCATGAGGCGCAGTGTTGCAAAGACGACCAGAGGGACCATCAGGCCGCCATAAACCGAAGGCTCCGAGGTCAACAATCGCAGCCGATAGAGATGGCTTGCGCTGATGGTATCGGCTTCGCTATTCCAGAGCAGGCTCCGCGCCGGTGTGGGTAACAGAAGGAGAGCAAGAATCGTGGCCAGGAAATTAGCGACGATCAGCTCATCGAACAGGCGCTCCAGGTCCTCCGTCCGCAGAAGTGCCCAACAAAAAGCATACCCCGTAACGTACGCAGTCCAGAGCAGCGCGGTCGATCGTGCATAGAAGAGCGGAGAGTCGATGCCCAGGATGCCGTGGGCGACAAAGAACGGGAACAGCAGCGCCAAAAACCAGACAGTGACCCATCGCCGCCCCTGGAGAATGAGCCACAAATAGAATAGGGGTGCGAGAATGCCCGTGTAAAAAAGGCCGGTGGGCAGACCGGCCGAGTTGAAGAAGAAATACAGGATCGCAATCGGAAGGTATTTGTGAATTGCGAGGAGACGCGGTGGCCCGTCCGTCCTCACTTTTACAAACCCGATGGGACTCAGACTGAATTCCGTCACGATCCCACTCCTGATTGTCGCGCCTTGGCGCGCCGTTGTCCAGGAAGAAGAGTTCCCAGTGCCTGACGGCAGGCGTGCGCGACGGTGCGGCTTGCTTCATCCCGCAGAAGACTTGCCCGCAGGCGATACCACGCGAATCGGGCCATACAACCGAAGAGGAGGATGGCCCTCGAACAGATCCTCCGAGCTCCCATGTGCTGGTCGATGTAGAGGACTAGGCTGGTGACCCACTCCGGAAAGCGTACGGGGCTGTATCCTCCGATATGCACGTAGCGCATGCCAGGGAGCAGAGCACACAGAAGGCCGGAATCGCGAGCTCGTTTGCAAAGGTCAACGTCTTCCGAATACATAAAGTACCTTTCATCGAGACCGCCCAGCGCTCGCCAGGTGGCAGCACGGATCAACAGAAAGGATCCCTGTACCCAGTCGACCTTGTAAGCCTGATTCCCGTCGTAAGCCTGGGGACGCACCATCATCGTCCTGAGGCGCACCAACCGCAACGGAGTGGGGAAACGTCCTGTACAGGATTGGGGAACGCGCTGCGCATCGACCATCCCAATGGTCAGAATCCCATATTCCGGGTGCCCTTCAAGCCAGCCGAGCGCTGGAGCAATCGGCTCCAGCAGGATGGTATCCGTATTCAGGAGGAGCATGAATTTCCCCCTGGCCCGCATTGCAGCCAGATTGTTCCCCCCGGCAAAGCCCAGGTTGCGCTTGCTCCGGATCAAATGGACCGATGGATATTCCCGGGCTACCAGGTCGGCGGACCCATCCGATGAGCCATTATCGGCCATGATCACTTCTGTGCCTGGAGGAGAGAATTGCCGGAGGGATTCGAGGCAGGCAGGCAGGTACGACAAGCCGTTGTAGTTCACCAGGACAATCGACAAATCCACAATCGGTTCCGGATCGGGGGCGGAGGTGAGACCTCGCGGATGGTCGATTATGAACGCTGTGATACCCATCTCTCCACCCGTTGGAACAATGCATGGAAGCTGCTTTCAAGCCGGTCGCAGGCAGCCGCAGCCAGCCCGAACGGCACTGAATCGCCGGAGCATGTAAAACCTGTTGCGAAGCCGCTTCCGGGGGTTTGTGATTCGATGACCGCCCCTTCCAGATTAACCTGCGCGGCCCAGAAAAGGCAGAAAACAGCTGCAAGATCGCGTACACTATCAAACGGGACCGACGGTCCTTCAAAAACTCTAATCATCGATTGTCGAGCGCCC
>JBEKOO010000129.1:0-4053 GCA_049521655.1 Candidatus Korobacteraceae bacterium | reverse complement strand
ACGGCCTTTCTAATGACAGAGTGTAGTCAAGAAACCTTCGAGTTTGCAGCACATTTTTCACGCAAAGTGATGGCGGAGTTTTCTGCCGACCGGCTCACCACCGATGGCGGCTCTCCGCTGTTGCGCCAGGTCGACCGGCGCATCGGATTACTGCGCCGCTTCGCGCAGTGTTTTCTCGACCACCGCGATTCGTCGCGCATCGAGCATTCGGTAGCCGAGATGGTCGCGCAGCGCGTCTATGGGTTGGCGCTGGGCTATGAGGACCTCAACGATCACGAGCAACTGCGTCATGATCCGCTGCTGGCTGTGCTGGCCGGCAAGCGCGAGTTGGACTCGCCCCTGGCAGGCAAGAGTACGCTGAACCGTTTGGAGTTGTCGCCAGCCGATCCAGTTTCCACGCGCTATCACAAGATCAGCTACTCACCGGAGAAGATCGATCATCTGCTGGTCGATCTGTTTCTGGGGTCGCACACCACGAGGCCGGGGCGCATCGTGCTCGATCTGGACTCGACCGACATTCCACTGCACGGGCATCAGGAGCGGCGTTTCTTTCACGGCTACTACAACAGTTACTGCTACCTGCCGCTCTACATCTTTGCCGGAGATCATCTGTTGTGTGCGCGGCTGCGTCCGGCGGATCAGGACGGCGCGGCGGGAGCGGTCTCGGAAGTCGAGCGCATTGTTGCGCAGATCCGCCAGCGCTGGCCGCGCGTCGAGATCGTGGTGCGCGCCGATTCCGGCTTCTGCCGCGAAGAGCTGATGAACTGGTGCGAAGAGAATCGCGTCCACTATATCCTTGGGTTGGCGCGCAACGAGCGCCTGCGTAAGCGTCTGGCGCGGCCGATGCGCGAGGCGCAAAAGCAATATGAGACAACCGGCAAGGCTGCGCGGGTCTTCACCGAGTTCACCTATCGCACCCACAAGAGTTGGAGCCGCTGGCGTCGCGTCCTCGCCAAAGCCGAGTACATTCCAGGAAAAGAGAATCCGCGTTTCGTCGTCACCTCGCTGAGTGAGAGCACCCCGCAAGCGCTTTACGAGAAGCTCTACTGCGCGCGCGGCGAGATGGAGAATCGCATCAAGGAACAGCTCTGCCTGTTCGCCGACCGGCTGAGCACCGAAACCATGCGCGCCAACCAACTGCGTTTGTACTTGTCGGCCATGGCTTACACCCTGCTGGAAGCATTGCGGCGCTTGGCTCTACGTGGAACCGAATGGGCCGAAGCGCAAGTCGATACGCTTCGGCTCCGGCTTCTCAAGATTGCAGCCCAGGTGCAGATCAGCGCCCGCCGCATCCGTTTGCGCTACAGCGCCGCCTATCCATGGAAACCGCTGTTTGTTCACGCCTGTGCAGCATTGCGCTGCTGAGAACAACTCCGCCAAAACATAAAATCCAAGCCCGGACATCAAGACCCCAGCCATCCCATGCCTGAAACCTTCGCGGATACTCCTGCCTACGACAACGCACTCCCGGTTCGCACTCAAAACCCTCAGACAAACCTTCCTCCCGCCCAAAAACCGAAAGCCAAATCATCCGCCCTCAACCCTGGTGAGAAATTCGGGCTAGAGAAGCCCACTGGGCGACGATTGTGAGCGGCTAAGTTCGCAAATAGCGCGAGTTCAACAGATGCTCATCGCTTTTCAAGCAGCACGGTAAGGTCCCATCCCAGCCAATGGACTATGGGAAGGCGAAATAGGCGCGCGCACAGTCGATGAACCAAAGAGCCCTCGGGGTTGAAGCGGTACGTGGCACCCTTGATGGACTTCACCGACAGCCCCGGACAGATGCCCGCATACCTCGCAAAATCCTGGCGGGTAAAATCCCAGTGAAAAGTGAACGCGTAAACAAAGGTGTTTGGGTGGATGATCTTGGCCAGGAGAACCTTGGGACACCAATACCCGACCACCAGGGATAGAAAATGAAAGGGATTGAAGTTCCTTAGCCGCAGGGCGTTAGGTGATTGAATAACGATCCGGCCTTGAGGCTTCAGAACGCGATTGAACTCTGCTAAAGCCGCCTCGGGTTTCGGAAGGTGTTCAAAAGCCTCGGAGCATATCACCATATCCACGCTCCCGTCTGGTAATCCCAGCTCCTCGGCCACGGCCAGCACAGTGTGTCCCCGTCCCTGTGTTTTCGCGGACACCGTCTCCAGCAAGGTTGGCGCCACATCCACGCCAATGTAGTCACCGAAATCACAAATGTGATAGTTCCAGCAGAGGCGTCCATCTCCACATCCAACGTCCAGCAAAATCCCGTTTTGATAGTACGAAGAGGCGATTCGATACCGCAGATCTTCGCGCCACTGCGCCACGCCGCTAAAGCCGGCCGCCTCATGCCAATCTGTCATGCTGGGTTCGGCAGCGCCACTCTGCTTGAAGGCTTCGGCCACGGCCTCGAAATCTCTAGGTGTATTCAGCCGCGGCACTCCGGCCTCATATCGGCGAAGGACGCGCCTTCGCCGCACCACGAACCAGGCGTAGTCAAGGACCAGCACGCCAACCGCTCCCATTGACCAGATCGGCGCTACCCACCACAACACCAGCGCGGCAATTATGACAATCAGAGTAAGGCGGTTAGGCAGGAAACCACGGTCGATCAGAAAGCTCTCCCGTACCGTGCGCCGAGCTTCCTCTTTGGTCTTGACGCGAAGCAAGGAAGGTACCCGCGCCTGCACTGTTTCCATGACAATAACCTATCATGAGCGGAAAAAACGGAACCAGCTTGGCCCCATCGTAGTTGGACCGGGGAAGAAGTGAGGCGCTTAGTCAGGAGGAACGCGGCTGCGCATAACGCAACACGTTACGTGCGCGGCTTGCAAATTGCTCGCGCTCACGCGCGGTGAGAGCAATCTTCCAGGCGAGGACCATGTAAAGAATTGCCTGCCATCCCACAGAGAGCAGCAGCCAACCCGCACTGTAGCCGTGCCGCCATGGACGCAGCACTCCGCAAACGGCCAGAACAATCGCCGCCACCAGCGCCGGCCTCAGCAGAGCTTCACGGACGTATCGCAATGGCCGCAGCGCGATGGTGCGCAGCACATACCATGGCTGGATGAAGAGTTGCACGAAGATCATCGGCGCGGCAGTCCCCAGGGCAATGCCAATCAGCCCGTAGTGCATTCCCCAGTAAACGCTCAGCGCAAGATTGGCAGCCCCCTCACCCAGGTTCCACCAGCCCCGCAGCTGGTGGCGGCCCTGGGCTAGAAGCAAGTCCACCGATGACAATTGCGCCATCATCAGGAAGTAACCCGAGAGCATTACCAGCATCAGCGGATACGAACTGGCGTAGCCCGGCCCTACCCATAGGCGAATCAGTGCCGCGCCGTTCACCAGAAGCTGCAGGCTGACAAAGAGGCTGAGCAGCAGGCAGAGCCGCGTGGCGCGCAGGAAGCTGGTGCGCAGCGCCTCTTCGTCCCCACGGCCTGCGAGTTCGCTCATCACCCCGGCCAGAGGACTGGCCAGAGAGTAACCCAAATCGCGAAACAGAACCATCAGCCGTCCGGGAATGACGAACGGTGTTATGAAGGCGATACCCAACACGCGTCCGATGACAACCGAATCAATGAAGAAGCGGAGTTGATCGCCAAGAGTACCCAGGAAAGCGTTGCCGCTGAAGCCGAGGAGTTCGCGAATGCGTTTGCGGGAGATACTTCGCAGCGAGAAGGCGAGTGCCGGATCGGCGATGCGCACAAGGCAAGACGAGGTGAGAAGCGAAAGCAGCGAGCAGCCCAGCGTGATGGCCGCCACTGCAAGCACTCCGCCATGTAGACGCAGGGCAACAACGATGAGCATGGCGCGGAGGATTCCAATCAAACTCGAATTCAAGTTATAGAAGTCAAAGCGGCGGAAGGCAAAGAGATAGGTCCCGAGAATCTGCGCTAAGAAGGCAGCTGCGACCGATCCTCCGGAAAGCAGCAACAGCACACGGAAGACCGGGCGATCCGCAGGTGCAACAACAAAGAAGCGTGGCGCCACATACACCGCCGCCAGGGCCGCCAGCAGGATTAATCCCGCCGAGCTGAAGGCAATTACCATGCCGGAAGCGAAGGTGCGGTC
>JBEKOO010000128.1:0-4088 GCA_049521655.1 Candidatus Korobacteraceae bacterium | reverse complement strand
GGTTTGGGATAGATGGAAAGGCCTAGACGAGAAGAAGGGCGAGATCGTCGTCGAAAGCTTCAGCATCATTACGACGGACCCTAATGAAGTTTTGGAGCCGTTTCACAACCGTTGCCCGCTCATCATCGAACCGAAGGACTATAAGCAATGGCTGGCACCGGCCGAACCCTCGCATCTTCCGATTGATCTCGTTCGAACATATCCGGCAGAAGATATGAAAGCCTGGCGAGTGGCAAAGCTGCAAGGAAATGGCCCGCATCTGCTGGCCCCACTCACCGCCTACCAGGGCAATTTGGGGCTCAGTTAATTGGCAGTCAGAACCCTCTCACTGCCTGCCCTCGGTCTGCCATAATTGCGGCATGCTCCTTCAAGATGTTGCCGCTACGGAAAGCAGGTTCTTCCTAAAATCCGAATGGGGACCAGCCTCGGATGACTGGCCAGCGGTATCGTTTTCCAAACGGTCGGTGGGGCGGCGCATGCGAGGGATTTATGATCCGGCTCGTGACTTCGTGATCTATGTTGGCACTACCAACCCGGTCAACACGCCCGATCCGGCCCACAGGAGCCGGCTTCTCTCCTTGGTATCGATGGATCTGAGAGCCGAGTACAAGACGCGCGATCTCATCCCGCCGGAAAGTTGGACCTGGTCTCAAAAGGAGCATGGTGATCGCTGGATGTACGCCTTCGCGATCACGCGAGCGTGGACGCTCGAAGGCTTTCCGGCTGCGTACGAGTACACGCCGCGCGCGTACCGTCAGCTAGGAAACCCAGCCAACTTCGGCGGCTTTGTTCAGATCGACGCTCAAGAGTGCGAGGCGATCGGTGGACTTGAAGTCAATTCGATAGCACTCAAAAAACAGGCTGCCGGCCTGAAAGCTGATGCTAGGGCGCGACTTCTGGACGCACCGAAGGAACTTAAACAGGAAGTCTATCGCTGGGCAATTCTGATCGAACAGCGGGCCGCAGCAAGCAATTCGGCATCGACTCGCTGGAACCCGCTTCGTGAGGCAAATCCCCGAGTTGAGACGATGGAGATGCTTTTCCGAAAGTGGGAAGAGCAGAAAGGGTTCTGCGGCCTATGCCAACGGCCAATCCCAATGCCAGCTGTGCCCGGATTATTGCAGCCCTCCCCGGACAGGATCGACAGCACGAAGGTGGACTATCGAACCGAAAACGTCCAGATAACCCATCTGGGCTGCAATTACGCCAAAAATAAATTTAGCGTTGACGATTTCGAAGACTGGCTTGAAGTTGTCAGCGGTGGTATTTCATCGGGTGCCTGATCGCAAAGGTGAGCCCGAGCGAAGGGAAGCAATAGCGTCTTCAATCACTCCTGCTTATCCTCTGCACTCAGAGTGGAGAGAAAATCCTCCTATACTTGCAAATAGGTAACCTCGGCTCCTCTTGTCAACCTGGCCTCTTGAACTGCCTGTTCTAGAGAAAATGGACCAGTTTCAAATCGCTGAAAGATGTCCAAGCCGCGATCGATCGTGATCTTCCAACCAGTATCCGTTGTAATACTGCGGGCGTGGAAATTTGGACTAGGGTCGAACTTCCATGAAAACGCGACGCGGGATCCTGCGAAGGCGCTGACCATTTGGTTCAGGTTTTCTTCCTGCCTGGAAGGAGTCTCCCTATCCGGCTGCGTTACAAGTTCAACCGTGACTTCGTCGCCCTCAGCTACGATCTCATGGACCATTTGGAGGAACTCCATCACATTCCGAGCCTGAAAGAAGGCGCGCACATAGGGGTCATTCACTGTGATTCGACGAGCGCCATTAAGATGATTGGCAAATAGGCGACGATAGCTCCATCCCTTTGTGTTTTCTGGAACGATGATATGCCCCGGACGGGCAGAGTCTGGCAAGCTAAGTTCCGTGGACGCTCCTCGCTCACTCTCCAAAAGGCTCATCTGGGAGGACGTTTCGCTGCCTCTTTCGGCCTCGCCTGTCCCCGCTTCCGTTGTCTTTCCCTTAGGTGCTGCGAATGTCGGGTACTGCACTTCTTCTGGAGTAAGGACCGCGGTAGTTGCGCCGTCCAATATCGACCGATAGGCAAAGTCATGACGTGTAAACGTGTCGTCGATACGCAAAATATGTTCGCGCACGCGGCGACGTGCTTCCATCGAGAAACTGAGAAGTTCACCGATCTCCAAAGAAGTCGCTTTTCCATCCGGATAGAGAATCTTCATCAAGCCAGAGAACGTCTTTTCAAAGCCTGTCTGGTCCCGCGTCGAAAGTTCGGAGGTGACCTCGAAGTGCGTCTTATAAGCCCCGGTGAAGTCCTCGGTGCGAAGCTGTTTCAGCACCTCAGCCAGATAATCGACGACGAACCCATAGCCATTGGAGAACTGTTCATGTCGGATGGGGGCAACCTCCCATCCAGGGTTGTAGGCGTGAATCCGATCAAGGAAGGCAGAGTCAATGTACTTGTCAGGCAGAGGTTCAAAGAAATGCGAATGCTTGAGCATGTAGGCAACGGACTTCTGCGTATTCCCCATGAATACCATTGAAGCCTCAGCCGTCAACTGTTCGATACCGCGTGAAAATGTTCGGTTGGCCATGTAGTTCTTCATGATGTCCACCAAGGCCTTATCAACCTTCTTGTCCTTGCCGGCGAACTCGTCAAAGCAAATGCAGTCCCAGTAGCCCACGAGGCCGATTTTCCCGCTCGCATTGCTGACGAAGAGCTTGGGGGCCGTAACCTCGGAGCCGGAGATCAGCATCCCGTGAGGTGAAAACTCTGCGTAGATATGAGACTTTCCGGTACCCTTAGGTCCCAACTCAAGTAGATTGTAGTTACGTTCACAGAATGGGACGAGGCGAATCAGCGTCAATAGCTTGGCCCTCCGGCTAAACATCTCCGGGTTAAAGCCAATGGTCTGCATCAAGACATCCATCCACTCGTCTGTGGTGAATTGGCCCCGTGCTTTGAGAAAGCCCTCGTAGTCGATGCTCGCAACCTGGATTGGCTTGAGAGTGTCAATCTGCCACGGACTGGCCTTTGGATCTTCCGCTACTTCATAAGTTACGTCGGCGATGCACCAGATCCCGCCAACCAGCAGCTTGGGAAACCTGCGGACAAAATCGTCGGAGATGGGAACCTTTTTAATGCCGAGGTTTGTGAACTCGGCTTCATAGAATCCCCCCTTTTCGTTCAGCTCAACAGTGAGCTTGTCTATGACCTTGTGGCTGCCTTTCTCCTTGATCGTGGATTTCACTAGCTCTGCTTGATTGCGGTGGACATAGTGCTTGGCGAGAATGCGTTGAACGGTCGCGAGGCCGGACTTGATCACCTCGATGTCGTCAGAGGCGCAGTGCTGCCCAAGCAGGTACTCAAGAACATACGTCGGGACCACGGCGTTCTGCTTGAGTCCATGGGTCAGGTCCTTTCGTACTACTAGACCAGAGAAATGTTGGAGTATCTTTTGGTCCAACCCGCTCAGCTGTATTGGAACTGGCGCATCAGCCTCGGTCGCTTCAATTGGTGTGGTTTCAGAGTTCATCGAAGTCACTCGCAAAGGGCTTCTGTAGCCTCAGGGTGTGCGTCTTATAGACGACGGTTTGGTTGGTGCCTAGTACGGTCTCTTCAAGCCGCAGATCGACATCTTGATTGTTGAAAGCGTCTGCCGCGCGCGCGAGTGTGAGCATTATGCTGACCTCACGCTGACGGGCCTCCGTCTCCTTCGAGTCGAAGGTGTAGGTCTTGATCTCAGACAGCACTTTCTCGTCCTTGGAGTAAAGGCCAACGCGGAGCGTTCTCGGCAAAGTCTTGTCGATTGCTGGCTTGTTCTGAAACAGCGAGACAGCGACTTGCCCCGTTGTGATTTTGGACGGTACCCGAAGTATTTCCACCTCGACTTGTCCCGTGTCATCGGTTCTTGCCTTATGAATTTTCACCACTGGGACCACGACCTCTTGCAGGCTGATGCCGCCGTGGACGTACCGCTTGCCAGAGCCCTGGAGCGGGAATCTACCCAGGGAACGGGGGAAGGCGACGGACCAATCGCCAATCAAGTCCAGATCTCCTGAGGCAAATACCTTCACCTGCGAGTTCTGCAGAATTGACTTGCCAATGGCAAAACGCCG
>JBEKOO010000127.1:0-4171 GCA_049521655.1 Candidatus Korobacteraceae bacterium | reverse complement strand
GAAACAGCAACAGCACCGGCGAACCCTATCCAGGGCCTAAATGGCGGCGCATGCATCGTGACTGGCGCTTCTGGATAGGCGCTGTGTTCATGGCTGCCGCACTCGCTATCTATGTTTTGAGTGGCGATCTGGCGTGGGTTCCCAATGGCCATCGGCAACAGGCGATGCCTGCGAGTTCCGCGAATTGAGGCTAACCTCACCGACCGTACCGATTTGGCAATACCATGGCAGGTGCAGCCGTTGCACTCACAGTAACACCTGATCGAATTGCGGTTGTAAAGGGAGATGTTTGGCTCTCGCCGGCAGAGGCAGGAGAGTGCGCATTTCAACCCAGCGAAGAGGTTGCCCTGCTGGAGATCGTGATTCCTTGATGGCGCAAGAAATCATCCGTGCAACCGGTTTTCAGACTGGGAGATGAATGAAAAAGCTCATTGTGTTCGATTTGGACGGCACGCTCGCGCCCAGCAAGTCGTCTCTCACTCCACAGACTGCGGTTCTGCTGCGTGACCTCTTGGACATCGTCAAAGTGGCAGTAATCTCTGGAGGCGCGTGGGAGCAGTTTGAAATGCAGCTTCTTACCGATCTTCCCCAGAACAGTCTCCTTACGAATTTGTCTCTGCTTCCAACTTGTGGAACGAAATTCTTTCAATACAACGGGGAGTGGGCAGAACTTTATTCAGAGGATCTCACGGCGGAACAAAAAAAGAAGATCAGTGACTCCTTGGATAAGGCGGCTCGAGAGGCAGGCTATCGCGCCAAGAAGGTTTGGGGAGACGTGATTGAGGACCGCGGAAGCCAGGTCACATACTCCGCGTTGGGTCAGCAGGCGCCTCTTGCGGAAAAGGAAGAGTGGGATCCAGATTTTGCCAAACGGAAAAAGATCACCGCGATCCTGGAGACGCTTATCCCGGAGTTTTCTATTCGCATGGGCAGGGCAACCTCAATCGATGTGACCAAGCCTGGCATCGACAAAGCCTATGGCATAGGAAAGCTGCGGGACACTCTCCACCTTTCATTGAAAGAGATGGTTTACATCGGCGATGCATTGTTTCCGGGCGGGAACGATTACCCGGCGGAAGAGGCAGGTGTTGTGTCGATTCCTGTAAAAGGGCCGGATGACACCAATCTCGTAATCAGTACCATCCTTGCCTGCCTTGGCGATAAATGACGAAAGACGGATAGAGCAAGCGGGCGACGAGATTCGATGGGCGGCTTCAAGTTGCAGAGGCCGCTATCGCAATCCTTATGCGATGGCGGCCTCCGTTTTGAGTTCAGCCGGATGGAGCTTAACTGTCGGTGAACATGGCCTTCAGCGGATGCCCCTTGGCAAGCGGAGCCGGAGCGGCGGCGTCACTAAAGTCCTTCGTCCACTGCCAGTTCCCGATCTCAGGCATATCCTCCAGGTGTTCGCGGATATAGACGTGGTGGCGTTGCAACTCCTGATTGAAGAAGTTGATTGCATGCTCGGCCTGCAAACGGAGTCGAGAGATATGCTTCAATGCGTCGAGCGCAAGGTGGAAGCGGCTCATTTCGTTGAGAACCACCATGTCGAATGGCGTGGTGGTCGTACCGCGGTCCATGTAGCCGTGCACATGGAAGCGGCCTTCATTGGAACGCCCGTGAACAAGGGTATGAATGAGCCATCGATTGTTGTGGAAGGCGAAGATCACCGGCGCGTTCTCGGTAAAGAGCGCATTGAACGACATTTCGTCCATTCCGTGCGTATGCTTGTCGGGAAACATCAGAGTCATCAGGTCAACAACGTTGACAACCCGCACCTTGATCCCCTGCACATGTTTCTGCAGCAGCCACGAGGCCGCGCAGATCTCGATGGTGGGCACATCGCCGGCGCAGGCCAGCACTACATCCGGCTCCTCGCCTCCGTCGTTGGTTGCGAACTTCCATGTGGATGCGCCGCGCGAGCAATGCTCCAAAGCCTCATCCATGTTCAGCCATTGAAGCTGCGGCTGTTTGCCACAGGTGACGACATTCACGTAATTGCGGCTGCGCAGGCAATGGTCGAAGACGCTGAGGAGGCAGTTGGAGTCCGGTGGATAGTAGACGCGGATCACTTCACTCCTACGCGCCAACGCATTGTCCACGTACCCGGTTGCCTGGTGACTGAAGCCATTGTGGTCATTACGCCATGCATGACTCGTGAGTAGAACATTGAGAGACGCAAGCGGCCTGCGCCAGGGATACTCGCGGCATTGCTCGAGCCACTTTGCATGTTGAGTCGTCATAGAGTCGACCACCTGGGCGAAGGCTTCATAGGAGGACCACATGCCATGACGACCCGTGAGCAGGTAGCCTTCAAGCCATCCCTGGCAGAGGTGCTCGCTCAGCACTTCCATGACGCGGCCGTCTGGACCGAGTTCATCGTCGATTGAAACTATCTCCGCCATTGAGCATCGTTTCGTTGCCTCAAAGATGGAGTTCAAACGATTGGAATTCGTTTCATCGGGACAGAACATGCGGAAGTTTGTCAGATTCATTCTGAAGATGTCGCGGAAAAAATCTCCCAGTTTGCGCGGCGCCTCTGCCAGAACCTGACCGGGGCCGGGGATTTCAAGCGCGTAGTCCGTGAAGTCGGGCAGCGCGAGGGTGATCAGCTCGCGTCCACCATTTACGTGTGGATTGCCTCCCATACGCCGGTTGCCTACGGGCGAGAGAGCCGCGAGTTCTTCGATGAACTTGCCGTTCGCATCGAAGAGTTCCTCCGCTTTGTAACTCTTCATCCAGGCTTCAAGGATTTTGAGATGCTCTGGATTTTCACGGACCGTTGCCAGCGGGACCTGATGCGCGCGGAACGTGCCTTCGATGGGTATTCCATCCACTTCCTTTGGACAGGTCCATCCTTTGGGAGTGCGCAGGATGATCATGGGCCAGACGGGCTGCACCTTGAAGCCGTTCTTGCGCGCCTCCTGTTGAATTGCCCGGATCTCGGAATAGCAATCGTCAAGGGCTTGGGCCAATAGCTGATGCACGACCTCCGGGTCATCGCCCTCAACAAAGTAGGGGTTGTAACCACGGCCTGCGTAAAGAGCCTTCAAGTCGGCATCGCTCGTCCGTCCCTGTGCGGTTGGGCCGGAGATTTTGTATCCATTGAGATGAAGGATTGGCAGGACAGCACCGTCTCGCACCGGATTGACGAAGTTGACCGACTTCCAGCTTCCTTCCAGTGGACAGGTTTCGGACTCGCCATCTCCGACGACGCAGGCGACAATCAGGTCTGGATTATCAAAGGCCGCGCCGAATGCATGGACAAGCGAATAGCCAAGCTCTCCGCCTTCGTGCAGAGAATTTGGGACATGCGGCCCGCAGTGGCTGGGCACGCCGCCCGGTGTGGAGAACTTGCGGAACATGAGCCGCAGGCCGTCTTCATCGTGTGTGATCTCCGGATGAACCTCGGTGTAAGAGCCTTCGAGATAGGAGCAGGCATTCAGCGAAGGGCCCCCGTGTCCTGGGCCCGAAATGTAAATGATGTCCGCATCGTGCTCTTTGATTATGCGGTTCAAATGAATGTAGATGAAGTTCTGTCCAGGCGAGGTTCCCCAATGACCGAGCAACCTTGGCTTGATCTGTTCCGCCTTGAGCGGCGAGCGAAGCAGGGGATTGTCAAACAGATAGATCTGGCCGATGCAAAGATAGTTCGCAGCGCGCCAATAGCGATTCATCTTGTCCAGCATCTCAGGCGAGAGAGGCCCCTTGGGCTGTGGCGCTCTTTCCTCGCATTTGCCGTTGGCCGCAACTGCGGTCGACAGGCTCACGTCGAAGATGAACCCGGACGAATTGCCAAACTGATCGGAGTTCTTGCTAAAAGGCTGAGGCGTGTCGTCCTTCTCAACTTTAATGGGGAGTTCGGTGGTGGCCATCGTAGCGTATCCTCTCTCGTTGTTTGCAACTGCTCACATTCTGGCAGCGGCTTTCAGACTTCAGGTTGTTTCGCTTCGACCGTCATGCGGTCTCTCATCACTTAGCTAGCATTTTGCGGATTGATTTCAATTCGGCCCGATGTTTCCGGGTGGTTGTTGGATAGGACGGCTTCAGGCCCCTCAGCGCATCGAGAACAATCTGAGAGACGATCAGGCGGGCGTCGTCCTTATCGTCTGCGGGAACAACATACCAGGGAGCGTGATGCGTGCTGGTTGCGCTCAAGCACTCTTCGTAA
>JBEKOO010000126.1:0-4174 GCA_049521655.1 Candidatus Korobacteraceae bacterium | reverse complement strand
TTCAAAACCACCACATGGTCCAGACACTCACGTCGAATCGAGCCAATCAGCCGTTCGGCAAAAGCATTCTGCCACGGGCTTCGAGGTGCGGTGATCACCTCCTTTACCCCCAGCGACTGGATTCGACGCCGAAACTCACTGCCGTAGCAGGCGTCACGGTCGCGGATCAGATATCGTGGGGCCTCCCGCTCGGCGAAGGCCTCCACCACCTGCTGCCCTACCCATTCCGCGGTCGGATGTTCCGTAACTCCAAAATGAAGCACCTTCCTCCGCTGGTGCTCCAGGACGATGAATACGAATAGTATGCGCAACCTGACTGTGGGTACGGTGAAGAAATCAGTCGCGACGATCTCCCCCAGGTGGTTCTGTAGAAAGGTCTTCCAGGTCTGGGACGGGGGACGTTTGACAGTCCGCAGAATGCGAGAAACGGCGCGCTCGGAAATCTTGATTCCGAGCTTGAGAAGCTCGCCGTGAATACGCGGCGCACGCCACAAAGAATTCGCCCGAGCCATGGTCTGAATCAGGTCGCGGATCGGCTTGCCAATCGATGGCCGTCCCACATTCCTCCTCGGCTTACCAGACAGTTCTGCCCAATACGTACGGAAACGCTGCCGCTGCCAGCGAACGACCGTATCTGGGTGCACCAGAACCAAGGCTCGTCGCCAGCCCTTCCAAAGTCCTGCCAGAGTGATCCAGAACATGCGATCGGAGCGCCTTAACCGCGGGCGCTTGCTGTGCCGTTTGTAGACAGCCAACTGCTGCCGCAGTGCGAGGTTCTCCAGCACAAGCGCCTGATGGCCTCGGGCAAACAGCCAAATCAATCGAAACCAACCTAGCAGGAACGCGGACATGTCCGCTGATTGTTCTCTCTAGGCTGCTGAAAAGTCAATGCCCTTCTGGCGATCTAGTTTTGGCGAAGGAAACAGGCGCACCTGCTGATCTTGATCGCCACATCCTCGGCTTGGCCTTGAGGGGAAGCGCCATCTCCGAGGCGCTGCCGGGGAGGTTTTCTTGGGACTGCGAGGGAAGGCCAGCGATTATCGTCTATGCCGACTCTCCAATTGAAGCCATCTGCCTATCCATTCACATAGACCGTAATCTTTCATCGAGAGCCTGGGTTCGGTGTGCTCGGTGCGGCCAGTGGCTAGATCAGATTCGTGGCCGCGACCGCTTCTGCACGAAAAAGTGTCGCAACTACGTCACCACTACCGAACGGCGAAACAAGATCAAACTGCTGGTGCAAGGCAGGCAGGCATGGGAGACACTGCCGCCAGGCAAGAAGAAGAGGCATGACTGCTGGCAATGGATCGCCGCATGGGCCAAACGGAAGTCCGGCAGCAAGGTCGAGGTCGATCCTTCTTGGGCAAAACAAGAACTCTCAAAGATTATGGCGCGGAATAGGAGGCGCAATGGCAGTCACAAGACGCGGTAAGACCTACTACACACATTTCTTTGTCGATGGTCAACGGTTCCGGCAATCGCTGGGAACTACTGACTGGCGGGAGGCTCAGAAGAGGGAGAAGGAGCTGATAGCGCAAGCGACTCAAGGCAAAGTCGCCGCTTCGAATCAGGGCTTCGCGAAGCTCCCGTTCGCCCAAGCTTCCGCAAGCTACTTCAACGGGCGCAAGCTGGAGTTGGGCGAATCCAGCCAGAAAAAGGAACGGCAACTTCTGGTCAAACCGCGTGAGTTCTTTCAGGAAAAGTGCCTCAAGAAGATCACGACGGAGGATGTCCTGCGTTTCAGAGAGTGGAGAAGCGAGAGCGGCGTAGGCCCCGCAATCATCAACATGGAAGTGGGCGTCATTCGCCGCATGTTGAAACGGGCGAGGCGCTGGCATCAGCTAAGTGCGGATATCCGTCCGCTCAAAGAGCCGCGCTCTATCGGAAGGGCGCTAACCTATGAGGAAAAACTCCGACTAATCCGCGCTGCCGGACAGAATGAGGAATGGCAACGCGCCCAGGCCGCAATGTCCCTGGCGCTCTGCACCACCATGCGCGGGTGCGAAATAAAGCGGCTACAGTGGCGGGACATCGACCTTCTAAACCGCGCAATTCTCGTTCGCACGAGCAAGACGGATGCGGGAGAGCGTCTGATCCCGATGAACGACGAAACACTAGAGGTCGTCATGCGATTGCGGGAACGCGCCATCGGGTTCAACGGTGCCGAAGCGCAGCATTATGTCTTCCCCGCCTGTGAGCACGGCCACCTTGACCCTACGCGCAACCAGAGGAGCTTTAGGACGGCATGGCGTAGCCTCACAGAGGCTGCTGGCCTCGCCGGGCTGCGCTTCCATGACCTTCGGCATCATGCCATCACCGAGCTAGCCGAATCGCAGCTTTCCGATCAAACCATCATGGCGATTGCTGGCCACGTTAGCCAGAAGATGCTCGCTCGCTACTCGCATGTGCGCTCGGAAGCGAGACGGCAGGCGGTAACGGTGCTCTCGGCAAAACCGCTGGGAAGTACTACCAGGAGGAGCAAAATCGAGGGTTACGACACAAACCACGACACAAATGAGAAGGTGACGGCTGTGCCAGCGCCGGAAGTGATTGAAAGAATGGTAGGCACGAGGAGACTCGAACTCCTGACCTCTACCGTGTCAAGGCGACCACAGACCGTAACCGATTGAAATCCGACGGCACTGACAGCCAACTTTGGTGCCCAAAGGAACCCTCGGGAAGCGTTATTGGACCCTAATTGGACCCAGATCTGGACGGCTACTCTCACGCGGTAACCCGCGGGCGTGCGGAATAGGAACAATGGTCGTGTGCCCGGAAACGGTTCTGCGCGTCGGCGGTTTGCTAAATCTACCTGCCCTGTTCGCGCTCACTTCCCTTCACGTGTTTTGTTCGATTTAGAGCACTCTGACTTGCACCAACTGACCTGAGTTGCAGACGAATGGCCAGCAGCTGGGCCAGCAGTTTTAGCCGCACAATGACTACCGCAAACGCTGAATAAGCAGAAGTGGGCATTTTATCGCACGTGTATTGCACGCGGGGTTTCACCACCGAGGAGCTTCTTTTCTAACCACGCGATCTGCTCCGGTGTGAAATCAATTCGCCATCCGCTGGCAGCCGAGCATTCAGGCGCAGTTGAAGGTGGGCGAGTATCTGCAAATCGGCCAGTGGCTGCACATGGTGATCGGCCAGGACGTGGATTCTGACGACCAGGGGAACCCGACGATCAACATCTGACCGTCGATCCGCGAAGCGCCGAATGATGGCGACCCCATCATCCCGAATAATCCCACCGGCCTATTTCGGCTGAAGAGCAACAAGCGCTCCTGGACGGTCGGGCCCAATCGCCTGTTCTCCGTCTCCTACGAAATCAAGGAGGCGCTGTAATTACCTGTAAGATCGCCATTCCGCAGTGACTCCCGCAACTGGGTCCCGGAACCCAGGAGACTAGCTAGGCCACGCATTTTAAAGGAACGCGCCTTTTTGCGAGCGGACAGACCAGACCCGCGCTATGATGCCCGTGTCATTGTTCAGCCAAGATGTCTGCGCTCGCAGGCTGCCCAGAATGGATATTAGTCGGGCTATATGTCACGAGGCCGGCCATGTGATAGTCGCGCTGTGCTTTGGCTTGCGCGTAGATCGCATTTCAGTCGTGCACGGAATGCCGACATCCTTTATCGATCTTGCGGCCGGAGGGTGTGAGGTCTTGACAGTCCTCGCAAGCGGAGTTGCGGCCGAGCAGTTTGTTTTCGGTGATTATGATGCCATGGCGTGTCGGAGCGATCAGGAGAAGATCTGTCAGTATGGGGGCGATATCGGTACACTGCTCCCGGTCTCGGCCGACCTTGTGCGCGCACACGAATCCTGCCTCCAGCAATTGAGGGAGGAGTTGACCAAGAAATGGGTGGAATCTCAAGCAGAATGTGAAGCGGCGAGTAACTTCGCAGCCAGTGCAAACACGCTTACCTTCGAGTTGCTGTCAGGCTATGAGATCAGCATCATTTGCCCTGAGCTGGCTGACTCGCATCGCGGATCAGGGAAGGATGACATTGGCAACACCGGCTCTGGCGTTCAGAAAAGGCGACGTAATCGGTAATAAATACGAGATGCACAGCCTCCTCGGCAGGGGCGGCTTCGGCGAAGTCTACCTAGCGTATGACCGCGTCATACGGCGGCCGTGTGCTCTAAAGACGATCAGAACTGAATTTCTAGCTGA
>JBEKOO010000125.1:0-4197 GCA_049521655.1 Candidatus Korobacteraceae bacterium | reverse complement strand
GCGGCGACCGACTTTTGATCGTCAAGGACAGTTTCAAACTGATAGGCCAGCGTCCGGTGCTGGGATGGGGGCTAGGCACATTTCCCGTCGTCTATCCCTTGTCCCGCAGTTTCTACACAAATTTGCTGGTGAACGAAGCGCACAACGATTTTGTGCAACTGGCGGTAGAAACCGGCTTGTTAGGCTGCGCGGTAATGGTTGGCTTTGTTGTGCTGCTGTATCGGACCGGCTTGCGCAGAATGGAGCATTGGCGGCGCGACCCTCGAGCCAGTATGGCTTTGGCTGCACTTGTCGGCTGCACCGGTTTGCTGGTGCATGGCCTTTCGGATTTCAATCTGCAGATTCCCGCTAATGCGGCACTTTTCTTCACCTTGGCGGCTATTGCCACGGGTAGTCGACTCCCCAGTATGGTCATCAGCCAAGCTTGATCTGAGCTTCAGGGGAACACGTAAAATGGGTATAGCGCTCAGACAAAATAGAAACATATCGCTGGCCCTCTTGTCAGGATGCATTTTAGTCGCCGGCCTGTACGGCTGGTTTGCGGCACGAGACTATGAATCGTCGCGACTCGCATCCAGCCTCGATCTGCCATCTCTGGAACGGGCCATTGCGTTAGCACCAGGGGATGCAGCCCACCAAGACTTGCTTTGCCGGTACCTGCTGTTCGACAAGCAGGATGCTGCCGCCGCAATCCCCTACTGCAAACGCGCGACTGAGTTGAACTCCTACCAGTCTGCATACTGGCTGCATCTTGCACTGGCATATTACAGGACTGGGGCGGAACCCGAGCAACAGGATGCGATACTCAAAGCCGTTTCAGTCGATCCGACCACCCCGGACGTGGCGTGGGAAGCGGCCAATTTTTTCCTCGTGCAGGGCAAGGTTCCGGAGGCGCTACGTCAATTCTCGGTCGTAATCGGCGGTGACCCGAGCATGGTAACGCCTGCGCTTGACCTGTGCTGGCGCGCGCTTCGCGACGTCAACCCGATCGAAGCGATGCTTCCGCCCGATCCTGAGGTATATCTGCAGTTCATCAAGTTGCTGATTGCGAAAAACGAATGGGGAGCCGCCCAACATGTCTGGTCCGCGCTATTACAACTCAATCGGCAATTTGATTATCGCCACGCCTTGTTCTACGTAGATGCTCTGCTGCAACACCAGGACGTAGCTGGAGCCGATGAAGCGTGGAAGCAACTCGCCTCGCGCTCCTCAGTTCTGAGTCGCTACAACAGCCCTGACAACCTGATCGTGAATGCCGATTTCGCAGAGGAAATTCTGAATGGAGGCCTGGATTGGCGGTATTCGGCGCAACCTGGGACTGCGGTTTCTGTGGACACAACGCAGTTCCACACCGGCAATCAGTCCGTGTTGATTTCCTATAGCGATGCTGGCGGCAACTCCGGACTCTCTCAATACGTGCCCGTGAAACCTGATACTCGATACACGGTTGCCGCCTGGGTAAAAAGCGAGGAGTTGCGGAGTGCGAATGGACCAGTCATATCCGTATCTGACGCATACAACAATACCCGTTATGCTCTTACGCCGGAAACCCTTGGTACAACGCCCTGGCATGTGGTAGAGAATAGCTTCCAAACGGCGCCGACGACCAGGTTGGTGATCGTTCGTATCGTGCGGGACCCGGCGAATACGCGTATTCTCGGACAACTCTGGATAAATGACATTAGCCTGCGCCCGATTCGTGGGGTTTCGACCACCGGCGAGTGAATCTTTACACCTAAGTGCCATTGACCTGTGTGCATCTTCGGGCTATAGTTCGGGGACTTGAGCACCGCCTATCTGGAAGCAACTGAGGGGGTCACATGCCGCATTGCAGAATGAGTTGGTTATGGCTTTTGCTGGTGGTGGTTTTTGGTGCGAGCATGTTGTCCGGCCAAACGGGCGGAGCAATGCTCTACAGCAATGGCGATGTGAAAGTGAACGGTCAATCGGCTGGAATTTCGACCAGCATTTTTTCCGGTGACCGGGTTGATGTTACCGGTTCCTCTGCGGGTTCAATCAATCGAAGTGGATCGTCGATAGTTGTAAGCCCGAACTCCTCAATCCAATACGCCGCGGCCTCTGTCGAGGTCCTTCAGGGCACTGCACGTGTCAGTACAAACAAGGGCATGTCAGCCAGCGTGGGGCAGATCGTGGTCTCCCCCAAGGACGCGGCTGCGAAGTTTGACGTCGTAAAAGCTGACAATAAGGTTGTCGTCGTGAGCCGAGACGGTGCCCTGACGGTGAAAAATGGTAGCAGTACGACAATTGTTCAGTCGGGGGCCAGCATCGAGTTGCCGTTAGGTCTCGCGACGGGTCAGGCCTTGTCAGGGGATCAGGGATCCAATGCAGCGCTAGCTAGTTTCCTTCCGAAAGACCATCTTTTGGAGCATCCATTTTACGGCGTCCTTAAAGGAGTTGACATCACCCCTGCCACCCTCCCTGTCTGTGCGGACTTTACAGAGTGCGTCCGCCCGAATGTGTCACAGATCAGGCCGTGTTGTTGCCCGCCGCGTGTTCTGTGTCAATAACAGTCTGCGCTACCCCACATTGGAGTGTGATGAAAGCGAAATGCACATTAGCCTGAAGGCGCTTGACTTAATCCCCAGCGCCAGAAGTCCGTCACTCAGTAACCGTTGCGCCACTCTTAAAAGCTTGTGAGGTCGACTAGGTGTCGAGTTCGCACATTACGCAAAAGATCGCAGTTGGCCTGTCGGAACTGGGCCGCGCCATCGACCGCCTGCCTAGATTAGTGTTCAGTCGTTGGGGACAGGTGGGGATCGATTCCGTTCTGGCTGTAGCTGCAATTTGGTTTTCCTATCAGCTTCGATTTGATTTTGCCGTTCCCCATGAGCACCAGGAAATCCTGTGGATTTGGGCTTTATCATTTTCGCTTTTTCGCCCTTTCTGCATATGGATCCTGGGAGGCTATAGAGGCATTTGGCGCCATTTTAACCTGAACGACGCGATGCTGTTCGCGCTTGGAGCTATGCCTCCCACCGTTATTGTGTTGTGCGTGCGTCTGGGTTGGACTGGGGCGATTGCGAAAGTTGGCCTGCCGCTTACGGTAGTAGTGGCTGAGTATGGGATATTCCTCGTATTTGGGTTGAGTATCAGAAGCCTGCGAAGAGTGCTGTATGAGGCATCGCTGCGGGGCGGCAAGCGAAAGCGGACTTTGCTGGTTGGCTCCGAGGGAGGGCTGGCGTCGGCCCTACGGCAAGTGGCGCTCCACCCTGAGGTTTACGTTGTCGCCCTGTTGACACCTGACGCGGAACTGCACGGGACTCGGATCAGCGGTTTCGAGGTACTAGATGGCCCAACGGCGTTGCCAAAGCAGCTGGCCAGCGGACAAATCGACCTTATCCTTGTGGCGGATGCGGATCCGGATTCGATCGGCAGGATCATCGAAACTGCGATGCACTTCGGCGTGGAAGTGCGCCTGCTGCCCTCAGCGGCGAACATCATCAGCGGCGACGTCCGGGTATCAACAACCCCTAGAGCGGAATTGGCCATTGACCACCCCATTGCCGTTGCCAATGAAACTCACCCGGCTTTAGTTGAGACGTTCAGGGGCTGCACGGTGTTAATCACCGGCGCGGGAGGATCAATCGGCTCTGAGTTGAGCCGGCAAGTGTCACGGCTCCCGGTGGCCCGGGTATTGCTGTTGGATCAGGATGAAAATTCAATATTCCACATTCATAGCGAACTAAGCCAGGGCGGTGACAGCAAGGTAGTTCCGCTGGTCGCCGATATTCGCGACCGAGACCGAATCTGGAGCGTATTTGCCAGGTACAGGCCGCAAGTGGTGTTGCATGCCGCCGCGTACAAGCATGTGCCCGTGATGGAGGACAACTGCACTGAGGCCGTGCTCAACAATGTGATGGGCACCCGGGTGGTTGCCGAGGCGTCGATCGAGTTCGCAGCTGAACGCTTCCTGATGATCTCGACTGATAAGGCAGTAAATCCTAGCAGTATGATGGGCGCGACCAAGCGCATGGCGGAGTTGCTGGTACAACACCTGGCAGGACGCCAGAACGGCAATCCGAACTCGACGCGCTGCACCTGTGTGCGGTTCGGCAACGTCGTGGGCAGCAGCGGCAGCGTGGTCCCCATATTTCTGCGACAGATTGCTAGCGGCGGACCGGTAACGATCACCGACGCGGACATGACCCGTTATTTCATGACCATCCCGGAGGCGGT
>JBEKOO010000124.1:0-4408 GCA_049521655.1 Candidatus Korobacteraceae bacterium | reverse complement strand
GGGATTAAACCCCAGCGAACCTGGGAGAACTCACGGCGTGGTCGAGAGGGATCCTGGCGTACGATGCCGACGTTTTGGGAAGGGGCGATGTTGTAGCGCGGTTCCCAATCGACCTCGTTGGCTGTATCGAAATATTCTTCGATCAGTTGCTTGCGTTTCGACAGGCGGTAGCGACCGCACATACACGCTCCCCATGGAATGGCTGGAGTTGTGCAGCAGACTGCTGCACAATCTGCTCCCCGAGTTGGGCCCGGTTCCTATTCTGCCTCTGCCCGGGAATCTCTGTAGCGATTCACCAATAAAGCTAGATGCCAAACGAAGCAACGCGCCACGAGTCGGTTCGATCATTATTGCAACGAGGAGTACTCGCGCGCTACCGACTTGGAACCTGAAAACGAACTCAAAACAACTCGGGAAACTTCTTCCTGGTGTCATCCAACAGCCGTCTCGCCAGCACCAGAGAATCGCTTAGCGTAGAGACCAGCTTCGGAGACGGTGACAGGTTCTCCACTCTGGCCAGGCGGACCGCATGCAATGAAAGCAACGGCGAGAAACACCGCCAAGGGCGCCCGCATCGGTTTCCCGTCAGTCTCTTCGTGTTGAACTCCCACGCCGGAATCGTAGAGAATAAAAAGCGAATAAACAACTAGGCCGTTACTGCTCCGCGCGCACCGCCAAATCCGGATGCGCGCAGTCCCATCAACGGCCAGCCCGCGGCGTGGGCGTTCTCTTTCCCTCCTTTTATATATGTAGGTAGCAATCCCCGAGGGGCCAGCTTCTCGGCTTTGAGCAGCCTGGAGTTCCACAGGCGCCAATTCCAGCGTCCGGATTCGACATCAGTAAGTGGTTATTTTGCAAATTGTTACAGAGGGGTGCCCGCCAGATTTGACGGGACTTTACTCTCCGGTGAAACTGCGCCCCAGTTCGCTCAAGAAAGGAGGATAGCGGAGCGATGAGCGTAACCACGCAACAATCTCGGGGACTGAACCTCCCCAAGCCCAAACCGCCCATTGTTCCGGTCAGCAGCGAAAACGTCCGCGACTGGTGGGCTTTGTTCGTCAATCGCAAGGCGTACACCCGCCAATCCGCCAACCCGCACCCGGAAACGGGACGCCATTACCACTACCAACCTAAGAATAAGGATGACGGCAGGCCGGCGGAGCTGGACCCCGACACGGTGCGCAAGCACCTGGCCGGCTGGCTGACCGTTGGCCTGTATGCCATCAACTCTCAATCGCAGCGCTGTAAGTGGATTGCCATCGACGCCGACTACGAGGATGCGTTCTTTGATCTCGGCAAGGTGAAGACAGAGCTCGAACTCGACGGCGTCTCCGCCGCCCTGGAGATGTCACGCCGCGGCGGTCACCTCTGGATCCTGTGCGAGCAGCCGCTTCTGGCAGAGCAGTGCAGGGTCTACATCTATAGTGTCGCGCTCCGGCTCGGCGTGCCCATCAAGGGCGCTTCGGGTCTGCGGGACGGGATCGAGATTTTCCCGCGCCAGGACAAACTCGGACCGGGGGAGTTCGGCAATGCTCTCCGTGGTCCGCTCGGAGTCCATCGCGCCAACAATCATCGCTACTGGTTCTACGACGCACCGAGCGACATCACGTCGCAGCTGTCCTATCTCAAAAGCCTGAAGAAACTCACCGAGCCTGAGCTGA
This sequence comes from Candidatus Korobacteraceae bacterium, assembly GCA_049521655.1. GTDB lineage: Bacteria > Acidobacteriota > Terriglobia > Terriglobales > Acidobacteriaceae > TOLSYN. The sequence continues at coordinate 2,747 of JBEKOO010000124.1, read as the reverse complement.
CACGGCTTAGTCTCGGAATGACAATCCCGGAAGAGTTCCTTCGCAAATCAATCTCGGTCGAGCTGCCGCCAAGGAGCTTCGATCCCAACCGGAAGCAGTTCTCAATCCTCGACTACGTCCGAAAACCTCGGCGCAAGGCGAGCGGGAACTACTACACGCAGTGTCCGTCCTGTGCGCAGGCGGGCAATGACCGTGCTGGCGATAATCTCGCCATCTCGATCAGCGATCCAAGAAAGTACAAATGCTGGGCAGGCTGCACCAAGGAAATGATTCGTGCGGCCGTTGGCCAGCCAATTCGACGACCGTAAGCAAAGGGCTCACGGTCGGACGGATTTCTCCCCGTGCCGCCGTGAGCGAACGATCAACAATTCAAATCTCGTCTCGCGCTAGTGGGACCACAGGGAGCTTATCCATGACTTCGCAGCAACTCGAGCTCATCGCTCGTCGCGGCCTGACTCTACCTGAACCAACCTTGACCCGTTTGCGCACCGTGGGAATCTGGTGCGAGGCGAATCTGACACTCCAACGACGCGATCAGGAATGGCTGATTCGCGGCCAGGAATCTGGAGGCGCGGTCACCGACATCGGGCGCTACGTCAGCTTCTGCCGAGAAGACGGCAGCGCTCTCCCGTGGCTGCAGCCGATCAAGAATTTCATGCCTAACGGTCTGCACGCCATCCTGGTGGCGAGGGGACCTATGGTACGGCTGGATATGTATCGCTTCGAAACCAGCTACGACCTGCTGATCACGAGCCACCAGTTGGTAGCGGAAGAGGGAAAACAAAAACCCAAGATCGAGACCAGCCTGATCTTCTTTCATCGCTTCGGCATCCTCGATCGTGAACTCTGGGGGAAGGACAAAATGTTTCGCGGCGGGATCGCGCCGCAGTTCTTTATGTCGAACGGCAGCGAAGCAAAAGTGCCACACGTGTTTCAGCAAGCGGTTTACAAAATGACCGAGGCCGTGACTTGTACGAAGTGCAAACACCAGCACCTACTGGAGCCGCCGGCGATCGAAGTGCCAGTTACGGACTTGGAAAACGTGAAGGTGTCGGCAGCGGTGGCATGAGACAGCGATGCTCGACGATTCACGGCTTGCAATTCGATTGTTGAGCTTGGGAGTGGCACTGCTGGCCTTCGGGCTGGGGTGCCACTTCTGGGCTGACAGGGTTTACCGCATGGCTGGACTGGCCATTGGCGCAGTTCAGCTCTGTCGCTACTTCCTCGACAAGCGAATGCGGAACGGCGAGCCGGAACAAGAGACAGAGACGCGGATGCGATGGATGAAGAGTTGCGACCATCTCACGGCTGTTCTACTGGTGATGGCGGTTATGCATGCAATTGCAACCGCATCGACGTGACACAAAGCCGTGTTTCGGAAGGGAGGTTTCGGGTCGGGAGGTTCAACCGTTCAACCGCCGGAGGTCGCTCTGGAAGCCATATCTGCACCGCGATCTCGGATCGTTTCCCGGCTGGGCGACCATCACCCCGGAAACTTGTAAGGGAAGGCCGGTCGATCTTTCACTGAGCGCTAAGCTCTGTTTCCATCAAGTGCCATTCCAATTAAAGCGCACCGGTTGGAGCGGACACATTCGTGAACACTGGCCGACTTAGCAGTACTAACTAATCAGATGGGCGTCTCGATTTATTCCCTGGTCGATCATGAAACCCGTTATGGCGGCGTTTACACAACATGTCGGGCTAGCCAATGCCGAAGACTCTTTTGAGCATCGCCGAAACGTGATCCCTCAGTCCTGGGACATGATTCATGGTGATTGTCTTTCTGTATCGAAGCGGCCCTTTCCCGCCATAGATGCTTGCTTTCCCGTCAATCCCGATGCTGGCACGTGCGCCGGGGAAGCCGACACTTAATCTCGGGCCGTTCTTTGAAATGTTCACGCGGACACCAGGCAAAAGCCGAAGCGACTTCCTAATGGACCAGCCCATCACTTACTCCCTTGAGCGCCAGACGCTCGGCTAGCTGTTGCAGTTCGTCTTTGAGTTGTACATTTTGAAATGTTCTTAAAACCGGCAAACTGAGCTCGCGCAGTGCCTTGAACGCGGTTTGGCACTCGCCGAACACCTTTCGAACATCGGTAGCTATCCTCACGGTTCGGTATGTATTGACTGCTGCTCCAAGTACACGCTGGGTCTCACGGTTTCTGGTTAAGATTGCGGACCGTTGACTTTCAAGAATTTCAGCAAACAGTTTGCAGCCCTCTATAGTCTTCTTGTTGTTATCGATGTTTGACGAGAGAATTTCCTCAACGCCGCCTTGGGAAATCTGCGTCCGCGCGTCTAGGATGATCCTGCGAGCTTCGGCTGCGATCTGTTTCAGATGCGGCAAGAACACGTCGTCCACCTTCTTCATAAAGTGCTTCTCAATTCTGTCGACTGCCAGGACCAAGAGTACGTAGATGCCGTAAAAACGCATTGCTTCGACGAGTCCTTCTTTGCTCTCGTCAAGCAATCGTTCGAGCTCAGATGTCAACTGCTTGACGTTCGAAATTACGGCAACCATCGAGAGAATGTCATCCTCAATTGGGAGCAGAAACGAATCAGCACTCTCAGGGGACACGCTCAGTCCAATGTTCTTTAGGTATTCGCGAAAATTCGATTTCAATTGTTCGAGCTGTTGAATCTGGCGAGCCAGTACCTCGCTCTCAAGTTCAAGTTGTTCCTCCAGCCCCTCTCGGCTCCGAATCCAAATTCCTTCGAGAGGGTGTAGAGACTTTTCAGACGGAGCC
>JBEKOO010000123.1:0-5252 GCA_049521655.1 Candidatus Korobacteraceae bacterium | reverse complement strand
GGTGAGGCTGCGCGACAAGGACGCCATCAATCCTAAAATGGCGACCGGCGAGATCGAGATTGAGGCGACTGAGCTGCAAGTCTTGAACGATGCAAAACTGGCGCCGTTTTCGCCTTCTGAAGAGGCCATCCAGAACGAAGAAGTGCGCCTGAAATACCGCTACGTGGACCTGCGCCGGCCCGAGATGCAGCGCAACTTCATGCTGCGCCACGAGATTACGCTGGCGGTTCGCGAGAGCCTGAGCCAACAGGGCTTTCTCGAGATCGAGACGCCGATTCTGACCAAGTCAACGCCGGAAGGCGCGCGCGATTTTCTGGTTCCCAGCCGCGTGCATCCCGGCGAGTTCTACGCGCTGCCGCAGAGCCCGCAGATTTTTAAGCAGATTCTGATGATTTCGGGCTTCGACCGCTATTTCCAGATCGCCCGATGCTTCCGCGACGAGGATCTCCGCGCGGACCGCCAACTGGAATTCACGCAGGTCGACCTGGAGATGAGTTTTCCGCGCCAGGAGACGGTGTTCGGCGTGGTGGAGCAGTTTATGAAGGCGGCGTTTGCCGCGGCCGGCGTGGATCTGCCGATTCCCTTTCCGAGGATCAGCTACGACGAGTCGATGCGGCAATTTGGCACCGACAAGCCCGACCTGCGGTTGCCCGGGCTGACCGACGTGCATTCCGCTTTTGCTGACGAAGCGCTGGCAACGCTGCAGATTGATCCGGCGCTGCCGATTGTGGCGCTGCGCATTCCCAAGGTGGGCGAGTTGAGCCGCAAAGAGCGCGAGGACAATCACCCGCTCTTCGACCAGAAGAAGGGCGCGAAGTTCATTGACGATCGCGAGGACAATCACCCGCTCTTCGACCAGAAGAAGGGCGCGAAGTTCATTGACGATTTCAAGCGGCTGGCGAAGAGCTTTCCCGAGTCTGCTGCCAAGGTGCGCGAATTGGCGGGCGCGGCGGAGGAGGACTTCGTCATCGTCGTTGCCGGCGATCCGGCGCACCACATCAAGGCCAGCGATACCAAGTTCCCGGGGCGTTTGTCAGAGCGCGAGATCAATGTGTACGCGGCGGCCGGCAATTTCCGCGCGGAGCTGGCGAAGAAATATGCCGACAAGCACGGGGCGTTTCAGATCACCGATAAGGTTGTCCAGGAGGCTGCTGCGCGCGGTATTTCGACTGATCTGATCGACGGTAGCGACGCTTTTCAATCCATGTGGCTGACCGATTTCCCGATGTTCGAGTACGATTTGGCGGCGGGCAAATGGGTTCCCGCGCACCATCCCTTCACCGCGCCGATTGAAGCCGATATGAAAAATCTTGAGACCGATCCGGCTTCGGTGCGCGCCAATTGTTACGACCTGGCGCTGAACGGCCTCGAACTCGGCTCGGGGTCCATTCGAATTCACCGCAAGGATGTGCAGCAGGCGATCTTCCGGGCGCTGGGCATCAGCGAGGAAGAAGCGCGGGCACGATTTGGATTCTTTCTTGACGCGCTGGAGTACGGCACACCGCCGCATGGCGGCATTGCGCTGGGCCTCGACCGCATTGTGATGTTGCTGGCGGGCGCAGGTAATCTGCGCGAAGTGATTGCGTTCCCGAAGACGGCAAAGGCTATCGACCTGATGGCCGAAGCGCCGACGCCGGTGAGTGAGCAGCAATTGAAAGAGCTGCACATTCGCGTGGCGCTGAAGGGCTGAGCGCGAACTCGTTTTCTCAAATCAGTGTCGTCTTCCGAACAACTCAAACGCGAAGGCGCACGCGCGCGGCCGCGTGAAGATTGGGTCGCGCCCGGGGTCCGCGGGTCGAAAGTCGTAAAGATCCCATAAGCAATCGCACGAAACAACTGTTCCCTTATTCCTTGTTCATGCCTCCTTCACGCGAAACGTTCCAAGCTTCTTCATGAAGAAGGAGGATCACATGAATTCCAAGATTTATGTTGCGTGCATGGCGATTGCGCTGGCTGCGGGTTCCGTCGCGGCGCGTGCTGAGACCTCTACCCCGGTGAAGTTGAGCAATGGCGAGTTGAAACAGATGGAGCGGAGCGCGCAGACACCCGAACAATACGCGGCGCTGGCATCGTATTTCCGGTCTCGCCAGCAGGATTTCAGGGAGCAGGCGCGTGAAGAGGTTCCGCTGATGGCGTGGCGCGGCCAGTTCACCTTCAGCCTCTATGCCAAGTATCCACAGCCCTATGCCTCGTCACGGAACCGCTACGACTATTTCATGTACGAAACAAATCAGATGAGCCAGAAGGCGGCGTACTACGAAGGCCTTGCCGCCAAGGCGAAGTAAACCGCTCCACCACCTGAGAGCGCCGGCGTGCGTAAGCCCATAAAAACGCACGCCGGCAAGTTCTTGATTCCTATAGATTCTTTGCAACATATTTATGTTTCGCTGATGCCCTGCTGACTAACCTCTTTCTACGGGTAAGCGAGGACGGAAAGCCTTGGGTGTCATGAATATCGCCAATCTTCTCGGAGCGCGGAGTCATACTACCCGGGGGCAATGGATCGGAGAAACGCTGGCCGGTTGCTGGGTGGTCGTACTGCTCACGTTCACGGGATATGTGCTGCACTTCAATCCCGCGCCGGTGGGTTTCCTGTTTTTGCTGGTCGTGGTTTGCGAGTCGATTCTGTGCGGGTTCTGGCAAGCCTCGGTGGTGTCGGTTCTGGCGTGCGGGTGTCTGGATTACTTTTTCTACCCGCCGCTTTTTCATTTCACGGTGAACGATCCGCAGGACTGGGTGGCGCTAGGCTCCTTCGAGATCAGCGCGTTGCTGGTGAGCCGGCTTTCCTCGCGCGAGCAAATCACCTCGCGGGATGCCCAGCTGCAGCGGACGTCGATGGAACAGCTTTACGAATTGAGCCGCAGTACGCTGCTCATCAACCTGCATCAGGCGCCGGGCCCGCAGTTGGCACACCTGATTCAACGCATCTTTTCCGCCGAGGGCGTAGCCATCTTCGACGTCAGCTCCGGCCGGTGCGACGTTGCGGGGACGTGGGCCGAAGGTGAAGAGAATCTGGCCAAGGAGTGCTTCCTGGCTCAGGCCGACGATGAGAATCATGCGACGCATACCTACCGCAGACTGCTGCGCGTCGGCAACGATTCCATCGGGGCGATTGCCATCCGCGGGGAATTGGGACGGCTGGTGCTGGATGCTTTGGTTTCACTGACGGCGGTTACTCTGGATCGCTGCGTGGTGTTCGCGAAGGAGACGGAGGTGGAAGCGGCGCACCAGGGCGAAAGGTTGCGCGCCGCGGTGCTGGACTCGCTGGCCCACGCAGTGAAGACGCCGCTGACCGCGATTCAGGCCGCGACTGCCGGGCTGAGCGAGGTGGGCAAACTCAATCACGCGCAGGAAGAGCTGCTGGCACTGGTTGAAGACGAGGCAAACAGGCTGAGCCTGCTGAGTACGCGGCTGCTGCAAACTGCCAAACTTGAAGCGGATGAGATGAGCGTCGCGAAGGACGAAATTGCGGTGCGCGAACTGGTGGAAACCGTGCTCGAGGATCAGCGGGGACGCATGTCGGGCCATCCCGTAGAGGTTGCGGTTCCGGATTCGCCCCTGGTGGTGCGCGGCGATCGCGATTTGCTTTCGATGGCGCTGACGCAGTTTCTCGATAATGCCGCGAAGTACTCCTTTGATGGCACCGCGGTGAAAGTGTCGGCGTGGGAGAGCCACGCCGAAGTGATGCTGGCGGTGCATAACTTCGGTCCGGCCATCCCGCTCACGGACCGGGAACGGATTTTTCAGCGCTTTTACCGCAGCGAGGGGACGCGGCACCTGGCGGCGGGCACGGGCATTGGATTGTCCACCGTGATGATGGCGGCCGAGGCCCACCGCGGCCACGTATGGGTGATCAGCAACCAGGAGGAAGGCACCACCTTTTACTTTTCGCTTCCTTTAAATGGAGGGAACAGCCAGTGAATCAGGACACTTCCGGCAGCCTGCTTATTGTGGATGACGAGCGCTCCATCCGGCTCTCGCTGCGAACCATTCTGGGAAACTTTGGATTTGAGATTGTGGAAGCGGCCCGCGGCGAAGAGGCGCTGGCGCTGGTACGCACCGAACCCTTCGACGCCGTGCTGCTCGACATCAACATGCCGGGCATGGACGGGATCGAGGTATGCCGGCTGATGCGCAAGGCCGCGCCTCGACTGCCTATTCTGATGTTGACGGTGCAGGGCGGCGAGGAGCGCAAGGTGGAAGCGCTGGATGCCGGCGCCGACGACTACATTACCAAGCCCTTCCAGTTACGCGAGCTGACGGCGCGGCTGCGGGCCGCCGTTCGCCGCTCGAAGACGCTCGACGACGATGAGGCAGCCATCCAGATCGGCGACGTGCTAATCGATCCCGGCCGCCACCTGGTGGAGAAGAAGGGCCGGCCGGTGCACCTGACGCCTAAGCAGTTCGAGTTGCTCCACTACCTGATGATGCACGCGGGCAGGCCGATTCCGCACGCCAAGCTGCTGCGCTCGGTGTGGGGTCCGGAATACGGCAACGAGCTGGAGTACCTGCGCACGTTTATCCGCCAGATTCGCATGAAGATCGAAGACGATCCTGCAAATCCGCAGTACCTGATCACGGATTCGCACATCGGCTACCGGTTTAACGAGAGCGTTGAGGTGGCGCCGCCGGTTGTCGAGAGCAAAACCGAAGAGAACGCAGCGGAAGCGTAGGGGCGAGGCGTAAGACCGAAGCAAAAGAATTGTCGCGTTGCAATTTATACTCATTGCGAACCTCCAGTGAAAGCGATCCGCATTGCGCGGACGGGAAACGGCGGCACGTTGCCGCGTTTTCGCCCGCGGCTGAGACGGCGGAAGGAGCAGAGAGCAATGAGCAACGACGCACAGGTGCAGGCAGCGATACAAGTCTCAGGTTCCAGCCGCGAGCGGCTGAGGAAGACTCTCCGCCACGAAACGCCGGATCGCATTCCCATTGATTTCGGCGGGTCGGCCGTGACCGGCGTGCACGCCAGTTGCGTGGCGGCTCTGCGCGACCACTACGGTCTGGAAAAACGTCCGGTGCGCGTACACGAGCCGTTCCAGATGCTGGCGCTCATCGACGAGGACTTGCGCGCGGCGATGGGCGTGGACGTGACCGGCGTATTTTCGCGCTCGACCATGTTCGGATTTCCCATCGAGCGCTGGAAGAGCTGGAATTTCAATGGGCTCGAAGTGCTGGTGCCGGGCGACTTCAATACCATCACCGATGAAAAGGGCGACACGCTGATTTATCCCGAAGGCGACCGGTCAGTG
>JBEKOO010000122.1:0-6132 GCA_049521655.1 Candidatus Korobacteraceae bacterium | reverse complement strand
TGGAGTGCGCCGGCATTCATTTCGATTGGTGGGGGCAATTTTGGCTTCCAGGCTGGCGGCCAGTCAGTCGATCTCGTCATCTTGTTCATGAATGACAAGGGTGTGCAGGGACTGCTCTCGAGTAAGTTCGAACTCAGCGGCGAGGCATCAGCCACCGCGGGTCCGGTCGGAAGGCATGCCTCGGCAGGCACCGACTGGAAGATGAACACGGAGGCTTTGAGCTACTCGCGTACCAAAGGCCTGTTTGCTGGAGTCGCAGTCGATGGCGCCGTGATCCAGCAGGACAATGACTCGACAGTTGCGTTCTACGGCAAGAATGTTTCTTTCCGTAAAACGCTATCAGGTGACGTGCACGCTCCAGCGGGCAGCGACCCGTTTCTCGCGGCGGTAAGGGCTGCCGTCAACAAGGCGAACCAGCACGAAGCTGCCGAAAAGAAGTAGTTTGAGTTTGAGTTAGCCTTTGCGCCTGCCGAATTGCGCATGCCGGCAATCGCACGTTGCGGCGTCGCTCGGGGATGGCCTCGATCAGTTTTGGATCGGGAGGATGCGGCATGGGCCTTTTTAGAAGCCGCAAGGATCAAGCGGACTTCGAGACGAAGCGAAGTGAGGGACGATTCGGCTTGCTCGGATTCAGGTAACGGAGGTCCCGGCTCAAGCCAAAGCACGGTCCAACTGCTCAATGTCAATCTTCGATCAGCATACGGCCAGGGTGCTGGCCACAATTTGCGCTTTTGTCGCCATCGGGGCCTTTCTCTACGGGGTTCGTCACACCCTCGTCGTTATTCTCTTCGCGGTTCTTTTTGCCTACTTGTTAGAACCGGTTGTCTACCGAATCGAACGGTCAAGTCTTGCAAGAGGCTCTCGATGGCTCGCAATCCTGGAAACCTATTTGGCGATTGGTGCGATTCTCGCGGTGTTCGGCATCCTGTTCGGATCGAAGCTGGTGGAGGATACTCGGCTGCTAAGCCAGTCGCTGCCCGGATTGCTGGAGAAAGTTACAACCGGAAAGATCGTTTGGCAATTTGGTAATCGCTATGGCTGGAGCTACGACACTCAGCTCAAAACCGAGCAGTTTATTGCGGCCCATCGGCCCATCAGGCTGAGATTCTCGCTTGGAGTGGTGAGGCAGGCACAGCGGTTGCGAAATCCTTGCAGAGTGTCATTTGGGTTGTTCTGATCCCCGTTCTTGCTGTCTTTTTCTTGCGCGACGGACGGCAGTTCTCCGCAACCTTGCTGCACACCTTTAGCGAGCTCAACCAGCGGCGATTTCTGCGCTTGATCATGACCGACCTTGACGTGATGCTGGCTCATTTCATTCGCGCGCAGCTGATACTCGCCGGCATATCGCTGGTAGCGTACAGCGCGGTGTTGTCGGTGCTGCGGTTTCCGTACGCGCTGGTACTGGGATTCGCTGCCGGAGCTATGGAGTTCATTCCCGTCGTTGGTCCGCTGGTGGCTGCGCTGGTGATCGTCTTTGTAGGATTTCTGACTGCTTATCCTCATTTGTGGGCGCTGATCCTGTTCTTTGCCGTTTGTGTTGATGGGAGGCGAACTCGGCGGAGTGCTGGGCGTGTATCTTTCGATCCCAGTCGTGGCAACCATCCGCATTGTCTGGGTGCGTTGGCAGAAATACTCCGCGGTCATTGCGACAGCGGATTCGCAAGGAGACATCCCGGAGTCAAACGTTAAGTAAGGCGCTTCGCGATTGAACTTTCGCGTGTAAAGCGGGGGTGGCTCCATTCCAACTAGTCGCGGTTGTAAGGGACCACCCCAAAAAGGCCACGAGCTTGCGGCACGAAGCCTTCTGGAATCAGCAACTCACCTTGACGTTGGTCTCGCCCCGCTGTCGCATCAGCGGAACTTTGGATAACGTCGGCTAGCCTTGTTGCGGCTAGCCATCGCCGTTCAGCCTGCGCTTTTAGTTCCAATAGGGCTTGGCGCCGTAATACGTGTAGACCTTGGCGCCCCAGGCGCGGTCAGCCATGTTCGGCCAGTGCTCCTTGTCGAAACCGGGAGCGGCCTTGAGCAATTCCTTGTCGACATTCAGAATGAACCGATGTTCAACCGTGTCGACCTTAAGGGAACTCCATGGAATGGCAAATAACTTATCGCCCATGCCCAGGAACCCGCCGAACGAAAGAACCGCGTAAGCGACGCGGCCTGACTCCAGGTCGATCATCAGATGTTCGATCTTTCCGAGATCTTCTTTTTGAAAATTTACGACCTTATCGCCCGTCAAGGTGTCGGCCGCGATTACTGTCGGTGTTCTTTCCATTGTTGCTGTCATGGTGTCTCCTCTATCTCTGCGTATTCACATTTGTGAATTCCGGGTATTACCCAACTAGATATAGGCCACCGAGAATCCCAAGTCCGGTCAAAATTGAACATCCGGCCCGTGCCTTTTTCCAGAATTCCCGTTTTGGCTTTCTAGCTAGCGTTGGCGACATTTCCAACCGCCTCCGTAGCCGAGGCTTTCGGCCAGCCTAAGAAAGGGTCATCGCGGATTTGTGCTGTAAGTTTTCGCCTTCTCTCCGAAATCTGACAAGTGCCATAAAGTCGTGCGTTGCCCGATAGCCGGTGACAATTGTCACTGACTTGCAGGACAGTAACGACAATATAATTGCAAGTGTACGGATGTGTGTCTGTGCATCGCGCAACTCTTCAGAGTCGGCCTTCCACTTTCCTACTTTGCATTGCGCCGTTACCGATGCAGGAGGTCCACCATGAGACATAAAACTGCAAGTGATTCAAAAGCGAAACCCGACGAGCGCTCGCTCGACTCAACCGAAGAGTTAATTCGAGTGCGTGCGTATCAGCTTTACGAGGAACGGCGCTGTGAAGGCGGTCACGACCTCGATGATTGGCTCCGAGCGGAGGCCGAAATAACCGGGAAGAAACTCGCTACTGCAGCTGAAGCAGAGGCTACGGAAGACGGGATTACGGCGGCGGTAGCGTAAACGAGCCTGTTGCTCACTTTCGTCGATTTCATAATGGGCAGCCATTCTCAGTCCAGAACCTGGGGCCGAGGGAGTGCTCGTGGGGAGCGAACTGAGCGCCTGCGCTGAGCAACCGTGAGGTCGTATTCCCCAGATTTATGGTTGACGCTTACCTTCTGCGCTAACGGTTCTAGACTCTCCATGCCGTGGGCGCGCGAAGGCGCCCCAGTCGGTCCTGGATGAACGCAAGACCAAGAACACGCAGCTGATGGCAGTCGCTTTCTTCATAGTCTTTTCTTCCGTCGATCGGATCATCGCCGCCACAGGATTCGTGTGTCTTCCAGTGGGATCGCAACGCCGTCGCAGTGCGGTATCACTCGCGCCGTATAGTCCGCTGGTGGGCGAGCCGCAGACACAGCCGCGCTGTAAACGTAGCCGCACGACGCGCCGGCCAGTCGGCGAACCAGTTTCATCTCCCGACGCACGGGGGGACTGCCCATGACGCCGTCGGCGTAAAGCTCTACCCGCACCGCCTCGGGGTCGAGGTCATTGAGAAAGAACTGAAGCTCAAATAGGTGCTGCTCGCCACGAGTCTCAACCTTCATTTCGCCAAAGTCTAACGTGGCCCATTTTTGTTCCAGACTGTGCTGCCAATCGACTATTTCCTTGCCCACTGCCCCTTTGCTTGCCGCGCGCTCACTGTAGGCGGCTGCAGCCGGCAGGTAATGTTGCTCAGTGTATTCGCGCACCGTGCGGTCGGCAGAGAAGCGTGGTGTCAAGCGCGCCATGCTTTCCCGCATCCGCTTGATCCATGCTGTGGGAATGCCGCTCTGGTTGCGGGCATAAAACTCTGGAACCACCTCCCGTTCGAGCAGGTCGTAGAGGGCGTCGGCTTCGACGGCGTCCCAAGCAGGATCGTCGCCATGTTCTCGGCCGTCCCCCAACGCCCACCCCACTTCAGGCGTGTATGCCTCCGCCCACCAGCCGTCCAATTCCGAGAGATTGATGCCGCCATTTACGAGCACCTTCATGCCGCTGGTTCCGCTCGCCTCCCAGGGCCGCCTCGGGGTGTTGATCCAGACATCCACGCCCTGCACCAGGTGCTCGGTCAGCAGCATGTCGTAATCGCTGAGGAAGATCACATGGGAGCGTGTCTCGGGCTGACGGATGAAACGTATCCATTCCTTGATCAAAGCCTGCCCCGCTTGATCCGCCGGGTGCGCCTTGCCGGCGATGATGAGTTGCACCGGGCACTGCGGATTGGTCAACAAACGAATGAGTCGCTCTGGGTCGTGCAGGAGCAGGTTCGGTCTTTTATATGTCGCGAAGCGGCGTGCAAAGCCCAGCGTCAGGACGCTGGGATCAAAGAGCCGCTTCGCGGCTTCGACCTCCTCGGGCGGCACGCCTGCTGCGGTAAGGTCCAGGGACAATCGTTCGCGAGCGTATTCGACCAGAGACTTGCTGGCGGCGGTTCGAAATTGCCATAGCCTGGTGTCGGAGACCTGGCGAATGTCCTGTTCCAGGGTCTCCGTGGTTCCCAGCCAGCGGCTCTTTCCACAGCTCTCCGTCCACAGATCATCGGCCGGGGCGGAGTCCCAGGTGGGCACGTGGACGCCGTTGGTCACGTGTCCAATCGGGATTTCGGGGTCCGGCCAGCTCGGAAAGAGAGGCCGAAAGAGGTGTCGGCTGACCTTCCCATGCAAGCGACTCACACCATTTGCCGCTCCGCTCCCGCGGATTGCCAGATACGCCATGTTGAAGTGCTCCGACCAGTCGGTCGGGTCCTGGCGGCCCAAGGCCAGCAAATCGTGTAAGGCAATGCCGAGCTTCTTTTCGGCATACCCCTTGAGGTATTGCTCGATGAGGGCGGGAGTAAAACGGTCAAAACCGGCGGCCACCGCCGTGTGGGTGGTGAAGAGATTGCCCGCTCGTGTGACCGCCAGTGCGACTTCGAAGGGCTGCCCTGTCTCTTCCATGAAGTCTCGGGCGCGTTCCAGGACGGCAAAGGCCGCATGGCCTTCGTTCAAATGACACACCTCCGGTTTGATCCCGAGCGCGCGGAGCAACCGCCATCCGCCGATCCCAAGGAGTAGTTCCTGCTTGAGGCGCAACTCCGGACCACCGCCATACAGTTCGCTGGTGATTCCTCGATGAGCGGGGAAGTTCGCTGCATCATTGCTGTCCAGCAGGTAAAGCTTGACTCGACCTACCTGTACCTGCCAGGCCCGCAAGCACACCGCGTAACCAGGTAGGGCGATTTCCAACCGCAACCACTCCCCGTTTGGTTGGCGCAACGGCGTGATCGGTAACTGTCCGGGATCGTTATACGGGAAGAGGGCCTGTTGCTCTCCGTTTTTGTCGATCACCTGCCGAAAATAGCCCTGCTGGTAGAGCAGTCCCACCCCGACCACCGGCACGCCCAAATTGCTGGCAGCTTTGAGTTGGTCGCCGGCCACATTCCCAAGTCCTCCCGAATAGATCGGGAGCGCTTCGCTCAACATGAATTCCATGCTGAAATATGCAACGCAGGTCAGTAGAGCACCCGAATGATTCCGCTGAAACCATGCGGGCGCCCTGGCTGCTTGCCGGCTGGCCTCGACCACTTCATCCACGTTCTTGCGGAAAACGGGATCGTCCAACACCCTCTCGAGTTGGTCCCGCGAGACCGTCTGCAGGACGACCCAAGGGTTATGCGTGATCTCCCACAGTTCGGGATCAAGCTGCCGCCATACTTCGTCGGTGGCATGATTCCAAGACCAATGCAAATCTAAGGCGAGCTCCGCCAGGGAATCGAACCCCTCGATCTCGGTGGGTAGCAGGTTATAGATCGGATGGCTGGCCCGGGTTTGTTCGCTCATGACTTTCTGCCTCAGAGTTGTTCATCTGATCTCCCAAATTCAATTCGTGAGGCGCCGTCCCCCATAGCTGCGCAGAAACCCATCGGCGCCTCTGATTTGCACCGTAAGAACGGCGGGTGAACTCATGCTGCTGGCGAAGCAAGGTCAGCTTTGCTTGCCTCCTGGGAGGTGTTAAACAGTTCAGCCAGTCGGAGCTTACGCAGAGTGGAGCGGCCCTTCTGGTGATGACCTTCCATCCGCCGGAGGATGTCATCTAGAGCGCGCACGGCCTTGAGGATGTACGGCCCCTTGTTGAGCATCACGCATTCAGCACGAACCCCTGCGGCTGCATCGGTGAT
>JBEKOO010000121.1:0-4705 GCA_049521655.1 Candidatus Korobacteraceae bacterium | reverse complement strand
GTAGATACCCCGGTGCTCGCGGATCCAGTTCCCGACCTGCACATGATAGGGGTGCGTGTTTTCGGCGAATCCGGCCGCCTTAGCCTGCTTGGTAGTGAAGAAACCTTGCTGCTGCTCAGCAAACTCGAAGAGCTGCCGCGAGGCTGCACGGTGAGACTGGGCCATAACACAATACTACAACTTTCTTGATGCTAAATCAACCGCAGGTGATTGGGAAGCCTACGGCCGCACTGCAATTCCGGCAAGGTTATGGCTTGAGAGCCTCCGCCGGCGACGGCGGCCTTCTACGCGAAATCAACAACTTGAAGGAGATCATGCGGCAAGGTTATGGTTTAGGTCCGGCAAAGTTATGCTTTAAACCACAGATATGGTCGGGCACAATCTCGTTGTAATCGGTAAACGACTCGTGACAGATTGCACATTTCCCGTCTTGCTCAACGATTTTTCGATTCAGCACCTTCCGCATCTCACGTGGCGACCGCAGTTCTCGGTATCCTCTGGGGTGTTGCGGATCTTCGACGCGCTGAACACCACGCTGAAATCTGCGTTCTTTTCGCGCCTGCTCGCGACCGCAGCAGAACAAGGAGCGGTGGATTGGGCAGTATTCATTCCGACGGAGTTTCATGGGTATGCTCCAGTGTGACTTGCATTGGTATTCGCTTCGGCTTTTCAGGGATTGGATTACTGAAAGAGAGCGAGAATGAAGCTACGCAGCAGGCTCCTGCTTTACAAACTGGGGCCGACTTTCACCTGTTCGCCCAGGTGTCATTTTGCTGGCGAGTTTGTGCTACAACCAGAACAGTAGTGCAAAGGAAATTTATGTCGGCTTCACAGGATCGATTTGCTCAAGCTCATGAAGACGTGAACGGCCTAGCCGAGCGCCCGGACAACACGATGCTGAAGCTTTACGCTCTTTACAAACGGGCGACTCAGGGCGATGCCGCCGGTGAGCGGCCGGGCGTCTTCGACTTTGTCCGGCGCGCCAAGTTCGATGCCTGGAGCGAGATCAAAGGGACCTCCGCCGAGGATGCCATGCAGCAGTACATCGACTTGGTTGCCTCCCTAACAGGCCGTGGTTCAAGTAGCTGATTTTCTGCACAGCAGACAGCGCAGTCGGGTACGCGATCTTGCGACGTACTTAGTAGCCGATGCGGAGATACGGTTGCTGCGACGTCGCTCATTTCCGCACGAGAGCAGCAAGAGTAAGCTCAGCACAAGCTGGCTAGAGCGGTTGCTCAGCTCTCGCGGCGTACCCGCACCAAGCAGGTGGCGCAGAATCAGGCTCAGGTTGAACGCTCCGACATGAAGCAGCTGCCGCTTCAAAATATTGTCCCGTCCGCGCAGGTGGCAGCGCCGCATACCGCCGGTCTCGTAGCAATGCGCAAAACTGCGTTCCACCAACTCGCCACGTCGCCGCAGTAAGCTCTTGCCGTACTTGCTTCGCACCCGTCGCCGATTCTCGTAGACTGCTTGCTGTTCTTCCGCCTTGCCTTGCCAGTTACGCCGCCCCTTTTGCTGCTTCTCCGGAATGTAGCTGCTTACCTGGTAACTCTTCACCCGCTGGAGGACGGCGCCGCTGTGATAGCCCTTATCGGCGACTAACTCTTCGATCCCGTTGACGTTCACCTGGGGCTCATGGTCGGGCCGCAACTCCGCTTCGCGCCCCGCCAATTCCGCCAGCGTCGCCACCGAAGAGGCGTGTCGGGCGTACTTGGCGCGACTGCGGTGGCCGACCGGTTTCCGTTGTCCCCGCTGCGGGTCGGAGAAAGCGTGGCCGGTGCGGGGATTGTGGGAGTGTGCGGGATGTAGGTGCCAGACTTCGGTGACGGCCGGAACGATCTTCCAGGACACGCGCATTCCTTTGCCGGTGTGGTTTCGCGCCATGTGGTGGGTGACCACCCAGAAGAACGGGGCCAGCGCGTTGGGACTGCAGCGAGTACTGGGGCTGAAAAAATATAAGGCAGCCTGGACGATGCTGCATAAATTGCGCCGCGCCATGGTAAGACCGGGACGTGATTTGCTCACCGGCAGAGTCGAAGTGGATGAATGCTATGTCGGCGGCCTGGAAGAGGGCTTGCCCGGCCGACTCAATTTGGAGAAAGCCCTGGTTGTGGTTGCCGCTCAAGAAGATGGGCCGGGGACCGGTCGAATTCGCATGCGCCAGATTGCAGACGCTTCGGCGGAAAGCCTGATGCCCTTTGTGCAGGATACGGTCGCACCAGGCAGCGTCATCCACACCGATGGCTGGCTGGGGTATCTGCCCTTGGAGAGCAAAGGCTACGAACACGAGGTCACGTTTCTCAAAGGGAAGAAGAAGACTCCATCGGAGCTGTTGCCACGGGTTCACCGCGTCATCTCCCTGCTCAAACGGTGGCTGATCGGAACCCACCAGGGAGCGGTCAGCCATAAGCACCTCGATTACTATCTGGATGAGTTCACATTTCGGTTTAATCGTCGGCGCTCAAAAAGTCGAGGCAAGCTCTTCTTTCGCCTCGCGCAGCAAGCGGTGGCTGTCGATCCCATCACTTATTACCGGATCGTCCACCCGACCTCCGGGAAAGCTAAAGGCAAACCACAATCTGTAGGGGCTACCTGAGTCAAGGGGATACCCATCACCGAGTATTAAGAGAATCCCCGATCCCAAGAGGATTGCAGAAGTTACCGTGATGTTGAGCGGAGGGTCGGCCCACAGCCGCAAGCCCGCGCGCGCAACCAACACGGACCCCATCGCCAGGCGCATGAGAAGCAATCCTGTGCCAGGCCAGCCGCCCGCGAATGTGGAATAGAGGCGTCGCACTACGCGTCCTTCTTAACCTTTCTAGACTGACACGTCTTACTGCGTGCGCGATACCCCAAAAGGGTCGGAAGCGTCACTCTTTTGAGATCTATAAGGGGCTGCTCAAGGAACGGCTGGCGAGGACTACAACTCGATGATCCCTCTCTTTAGTCCGATCATCGCCGCGTGGGTTCGATCATTAGCGCCCAACTTGGAAAGGATGTTCTTGACTCGGCTCTTGACGGTTTCCTCCGTGATGGAAAGCCGATCCGCAATCTGCTTGTTCGCATTGCCGGCCGCGATCAGTCGCAAAACGGCGATTTCCGCGGGGGTAAGTGCATCATCCGTCGCATGCTCGGCGATTTCGTAAGAGGCCTCTGGGGAAAGGGCCTTCTTCCCGGCATGGACCGCACGGATGGTCTCCAGTAACTCCTTGTGCAAAGTATTCTTCAGTAGGTAAGCCTGAGCCCCAGCCTTGAGCGCACGAAGAATCTGCACATCGCCGGCGTAAGTTGTCAGCACAATGACTCTTGCGTCGGGAAATTCATTTCGAATAGCAATGAGCGCCTCGATGCCGCTCATTTCTGGCATTTGCAAGTCCATCAGGGTGACGTCCGGATGGAGCATCCGGAATTGCTGGATAGCCTCGCGACCGTTGGACCCTTCACCTACCACAACCATGTCCGGCTGAACGCCAACCAGACCGGCGATCCCCTCACGCACCAGCGCATGGTCGTCAACCGCAAGGATTCGAATTTGCGAGCTACCGGTGCTCATGACCTATCTCATGCCTTCGCCTTCGCGGCGAAATTACGTGAGAACCACGACCGTCTCCTGGCTGAGGCGTAGGCAATGTCGGCAGGAACGCGCAGTTCCATTTCGGTTCCGGCATCGACTTCGCTCCATATTGTCAGCTTGCCTCCTAGCAGTGCGGCGCGCTCCTTCATACCAGGCAAGCCAAAGTGTCCCTCTTTCCCCTGTTGCGAGAGAATCGCCGCATCGATACCTATTCCGTCGTCGCGCACCCGCAACCGGAAGCGCTCATTGTCATAACGGATTTCGACCTCGACCTGCTTTGCATTTGCATGAAGAAAAGCGTTCCGGAGTGCTTCGGCAGCAATCTTATACACTTCGTCGCGGAGGATGGGGTGCAAATCTCGCGACTGGCCCTCAACGGCTACACGGAATGCAGGGCGGTGGCCGGTTGAGTCCGCTGCGAGTTCTTCTCCGAGGGTGCTTATCGCCAGTGCCAGATCATTGGTTTGAGTTGTCGAATCGCGCAATCCCTGCACCGCATCCCGGCCTCCCGTGATTGCCTCAGCCGCCTGCTCGATCGCGCTCCCCAGCTTTTCTTTTGCCTCAACCGGACGTTCCGGCAATAACTGGAAAGCAGTTTGAAACCGGAGCAGCACACCGTGAAAGCTTTGCAGCAGAGTGTCATGCAGCTCGCGCGCAATGCGTGTGCGCTCGCCGACGCGGGCGTCCAGCGTCATCTCGAACTGATAACGCAGCTGTCTCAGGCGCCACTGGTAGGCACCCCACAGCAACGCCAGGAAGAACAGCCCGCAAACGAAGCGGAACCACCACGTCTGGTACCAAGCCGGCGGAATCACGAACTCCAGCGTGTCGCCGGTGTCATTCCATACCCCGCTGTTGTTCGCGGCGATGACACGGAAGCGGTACTTCTGCGGCGGCAGGTTTGAGTACTGCACCTGGCGATCATTGAGCACCTCCCGCCAGTCCTTGTCCTCGCCCTCCAGCTTGTAGCGGAAGCGCACCTTTTGCGGCGCGACTAGGCTCAGCGCAGTGTAATCAATCGCGAGATCGCGGACCCGCTGCGGCAGCCGAACGCCGTTCGTCGCATCGTACTTGGTGCCATCCGCAATGATGTCCTCGATATGCACCGGGGGTGGCAGCGCGTTCTGCGGC
>JBEKOO010000120.1:0-4844 GCA_049521655.1 Candidatus Korobacteraceae bacterium | reverse complement strand
TAGGTAGTCGTACCCGTGTTGATCTGGAAGAGCGACGAGTTGGTCAGGTCGCCGCTGCTGTCAGTAAAGACAGGAAAGTATCCGGCGCTGGCGGTGCCTGAGACCGCGAGTGCAGGCGTGGCGGCAATCTTGGCGGCGGCCGAGCCTACCGCTGCGGAATTGATGTAAGCGGACGGTCCGGCTGAGTTGACCGCCGAGGTGCTTGACAAAACCGTACGAGCTCCCCGCGGACCAGCACCCGAAAGCTGGCCGTTGAATATCAGTTCTTCAGGAACGATCGTCATTGGGTAAACTGTTGGGCTGGACTGAGAAACTGCCATGCCTGTGACCAGTGTAAGCAAAAGGAATAATCTGAGGGTGGCCAATCGAAACCTCCTGAATTTTACCTAGGTGCACCATCCTACAAGAGAAGAAGCAAATAGTTTCAATAGTTTCCATCAGGCGACTAAATGGTGCGGCAGCGATTCACAGACAGGCGAGGCGCATCAAAGACCGGTCCTGAAAGGCACATCTGTTGGTAAAATAGAATCGATCAGACAGAGTCGCTAAACAATCGGAAGTCGCTTGGCGGATTGTCGCGGCTCGCACTGGGTTTGGCACGTTCATTCAGGCACGGAGTCCATGAAGCCCTCGTCGTGCATAGCCGGTGATGAGCCAGAACATTCCGGCCCCGGCCATGATCTCGCGGCTCATATGGGGCCGCCGATTCATCACAACTTCTCTTGGATACTGATGGGCAATGGAGCTTTTTCTCTCGCTCAGTGGGCGCGTGTGGCGGTTCTCGCCAAGCTTGCTACTCCGGCTGTGGTTGGCGAATATGCCTTGGCCCTTGCTCTAGTTACTCCCGTTTTCCTGTTCACCAACCTGCAATCGAGCGCAGTGCAGGTCACGGACGCGCGCAACAAATACGCGTTTTCGGATTTTACGATGTTGCGCTTGTTATCGTCGGGCGGCGCGCTGCTCTTGTTAACAGCACTCGTCTTCTTCCTGCGATGGAATGTTTCCCTCTCCTCGCTGGCTTTTGTATTGACGCTGGGACTTGCCGCCGATTCCTTCTGTGATGTATTTGGTGGGTTGCAACAGAAGCACGAACATATGGACCGCCTTGGAATCAGCCTCATTTTGCGAGCAGTACTGTCGGTCGTGGCCTTCGCATTGCTCTTTCGGCAAACACATTCCACCGTGATCGCGGCGACAGTTCTGCCCATTGTCTCAATGATCGCGCTCCTCACCTGGGATCTTCCGATGGGCCGGCGAGTGCTCGATCATGCTCCGCTCCTCGCATGGCATGGCCAGCGGTTGCGGAGTCTTACGCTTTTCAGTCTTCCACTTGGGCTTATCATGTTGCTGATCTCGCTGAACGTGAATATTCCGCGCTACGTGCTTATGCGCTATGCCGGCAGCGCCCAACTCGGAATTTTTGCGTCGCTCAGCTACGTAGTAATGGCCTTGGGCTTGGTTGTGAATGGCCTTGGGCAGTCGGTCTCGGCGAGGCTCGCGCGCTTCTACGCCCGCGGAGAGGTACAGCGCTTCCGGCGTTTAATTCTGCTCTTGTGCGGTATGGGCGGCGCATTAGGTCTTTGTGGCCTGGGGATTGCGGCTCTCTTCGGGCGTCCTCTGCTGGCGTTCATCTACCGCCCAGAATATGCCGCGCACCTCAACGTATTTCTAGTGCTGGCCGTAACCTCCTGTGTAGCTGCCGTTGCCTCCTTTCTCGGATATGGCATCACGGCAGCCCATGTTTTCCGCTACCAGGTATGGACCATGCTGGCGGCCATGTCCACCACGGCCATTGCTTCGATCATCCTCGTGCCGCGCTGGCATGCCATGGGTGCGGCGACTTCGCTGCTCCTTTCTTCGCTTGTGCAGGTGTCGATGGCGGCATCAATTCTTCGCCGCGCGCTACGCCACCAGGAGCAGGTGCCAGCTTCGTAGCACACTCAATCCTGGAGCCAAGTGCTGGTTCCCGCTTTAACTTTTGGAAGTGACCCTATGACATTCGACCAAAATGTCCCGGTAAAGAAAACGAGTATTTCGTTCCTGGTGGGTAAACAGAAACCGCTCTGTGAAACGTTGGCGTGCCTCGCGCCCGAGGCGTATACGGAGCTCAGAGTCGTCTAGAACCTGGTAAAGAGTCCTTGCCAGCGCGATTACGGAGCCGCTCGGTACCAGGAATCCAGTCTTGCCGTGTTCAATCGCTTCGCAGTTGCCACCAACATCGGACGCGATTACCGGCAATCCCGCTCTCATAGCCTCCAGAATACTGAGCGAAAACATCTCAAACTTAGAGGCCAAGACAAACACGTCGGACGTCGCCAGAAGCGAAGCAACGTCTTCACGATCTCCCAGGAATTCGACATAGTCGCGAATGCCGAGTTCCTGCGCCAGTTTCTCAGAACTTTTCCGCAGCGGGCCATCGCCTATGAGTCGCAGACGAGGCCCCGGAGAGATACTGGCAAGCGCGCGTAACAGAATGTCATGTTCTTTAACCTCGGTAAAGCGCGCCACCATGGTTACCACTGGTGAATGATCACCACGGCACGGATTGGCACGCTCGGAGCAGTCGGCGATGCCGTTGTGGATGGTGACGATCCTGTCATCGGGGACTAGCCGATGCTCGCGTGCAATGCGTGCACCTGCCTCGGAAACAGTGATCAGACGCTGGCACCAGTGCGCAGCAAGACGCTCAGACGGTGCTCCCAGAATACTCCAAAGACGCGGGAGCGCAGAGGTGCCGTATAACCATGAATGAACTGTGTGAACAGAAGGAACGCTGAGCAGATAGCTGGCAAGTCGCCCGAGAAAACCAGCTTTGAATGTATGTGTGTGTATGAGATCAGGTTGCAGCCGCTTAATCAACTTCTGGAGTTCCCATAGTGCTCGGGCGTCCGCTACCGGCGAAATTTCCCGCTGCAAATTCGGCACCGTATGAACCGGAATGGCTTTATCCCGGCACGCTTCAGCGAGGTACCCTTCCTCTCCCATTGCGACTGAAACATCGAAGCACTGTTGCATGGCGGACGCTAGGTTAAGAACATGCGTCTGCGCTCCGCCGTATTCGGCACGTGTGATGATATACAAAACCCTGGGCTTGCCGTCATGATGGATTGGAACCCAGGCGTCCTCTGGAAGGTTCACTAGCTGAGATGCTTGGTTCGAGCCGCCCACGGGGTGGGCCGATGCCGCCTGCAGCGACCTTGCCCAGAGCCTCGTTACCATTGCGGACGCGACCCTGCAACGGCGTGCTTCGCATACAACTCGGCATAGATTTCTTGCAGCCTTCCTACCGACTTGCGGATGTCAAAGAGCTCGTATGCACGAGCCCGCCCTGCTCGTCCCATGCTGGCAGCCAGTTCTCGCTCCGCCAGTAACTTCGCCATCGCTTCTGTGAGGGCGAAGCAGTCGCCCGGTGGAACCAGTATCCCGGTCTGCCCATCCGCGATGACTTCCGGAATACCGTCCACCGCCGTTCCGATCACCGGCTTTCCCGCTGCCATTGCTTCCACCAGCACTCTTCCGAATGTTTCGCACTCAGAGCACAGTACCACCACGTCACTGGCAGCCATGATTTCAGATATATCGTTCCGTTCTCCCGCGAATGTCACCGCACCCGGAGCCATGGCCTCCGCCTGTGCTCGCAGTGAGCTCTCCAATAAACCGCCTCCCACGATTAGTAACTTCGCATCTTTCCACTGCGCAAGAAGTCTCGAAAAAGCTTCGATCAGCAGCGCGTGGTTCTTGTAGCGATGCAATCTGGCTACAATCGTTATGACAGCTCCACTCCCGAGACCGAATTCATCCCGGATCGCTTCTCCGGTCGAATCCGGCGCGAATTGTCGCGTATCCACAGCATTGAGCAGGACCTCAATTTTTTCCCCTGGGATGGAATTTTCTATCAGGTATTTTTTCGTTGCCTCCGAAACGGCAATGATCTTATCGCAGCAACGCGCCGTGCATGTATCGATGGCAGACAGCATTCGCGTACGCCTACGTCCCTCTATTGCGTCGCGTGTCAAGCTGTGCTCTGAGGAAATGATGATGGGAATGCCGAGCCCCGCGCCCAGTAATCTCCCCCAAGTGTTTGCTCTGAAAAGATGCGTGTGCAGAATGTCCGGTTTTTGCGTTTTCAGAAATTGCCACAGTCGTAGCAGCCCCATCGGATCGCCGAAGGAACGCATCCGCATATCGAAGACAGGAACGCCAAGTTCTTCGATCTGCCGTCCCACACTACCGTTGTTGTAAAGGCACCCCACCACAAAGTCGAAGCGCTTTCGGTCAAAGTGGCGAAGGCTGTCCAGCAATCCCAGCTCCGCACCGCCAACCTCTAATCCAGTGATCAGGCGAACCACCTTGATGGAAGACTGCGTAAGGGGCGAGGAAGGCTCGGCACCAATAGCGATGGAAACCCCAAGAGCCACTCTCAATCACCTCAGACTTCTCCGGGGAAGAAGAACTAATCCTCAATCTACGTTCTGTGTAAGCATGGAGGCTCCCCTAAATACCTGATGTAGTCTACACTTAAATACCCGTCCCGGCTGGGCCAGCGCGCTCGCGTTTTGCTGGCGACTCTGTTGACCGCGGTGATTATCCAACCCAATTTACGGCACGAAAAAGCTCAGCGCAGGCAACAGCCGCCGCCAGCCCCATTCGTGTCATCTGAAGTCAACGCCAGCTGGGGATTGCAGTTTGACGACCGCACCGATTTTCACCCTAACTGCGGCCCCCCACGTTCAGGGCTCGCCTGAAATTCGCAGGTGACGGCGCTCATGGCAACTTGAAGGCAGCCGAGGTGCCTGCCGGATTCACCACGGTCAGCGTTGCGGGAGTGGTGGGCAGCGAGGCGT
>JBEKOO010000119.1:0-4896 GCA_049521655.1 Candidatus Korobacteraceae bacterium | reverse complement strand
CAGGAACGAGAAGTGAAGCGGGCGGAGGCGCTCAGCGCCGCTCACGAGAATCAAGCTGCAGATCAGCGAGCGTACGAAGCAGCCGTCGCGAACAGACAACAAACACGAACTTGGTCGCTTTGGTCGGCTCTGCTGGCGCTCGGCGTTTTTGTATTGCTCGGGCTTATTCTGGCTGTGCTTGCCATCGAGCGCCACACGCGTATGCTCGAACAGATTAGGCAGGCCGGCTGATCGTTACGATCCCTCCGCTGGATGGGGTCTGGAGAATCCGATTACCGAGCCTTCTGTTCCCCGTTTTTGCAGTAATTGCCGGGGTCTGTAGATGGGGTAAGCATTACATCTCCCCTGAAGTTACTCCACCGTTACCAAAGAGTAATAGGTCGTGCGGACTGAAGCCTTATTCGCTCGTTTATCTCAGAGCGCTTGGTCGGGTGTGCCGCCGGTGTAGGAAAGCAAGCGGTGAAGATGACACGACTGAGTTGTCATCGTTTCCGCTCAAACCAGGTACGGCTGGGGCTGAGTCTGCTGGCCTACAACCTGGGGAATTTGTGGCGGCGGCTGGCGTTACCCAAGCGAATCGAGAACTGGTCGTTGACCAGTTTGCAGCAGCGGCTGGTGACAGATGTCCTTCCGGCAGCAGTAGCCAGTAGTAGCGGGCATGTTTCACCAGCCGTCCGCCCGTTTTGTAGCGGTAGCAGCGCGACCCGGCCCAGCATCGCCCCGAACCGCCGCCGCGTCCAGACGGGATAGCGAGCTGGTGGGGAAGGCAGCCGCGCAGAATCTGGCTACAGCGGGGTTGGAGTAAGGAGAGGTGTTGCGAAAGTAGGCACAAATGGGGCAATGTTGGGGTGTGCTGGTACGGGTGGTAGACCGTCGGGAGGGCCCCCGATGAAAAATCGTTTTACGGTGTCGCGAACAGGCGAGACGGCTGTACTATGGCTGCGTTTTCAAATCCAAAAAGGAAATTCCGGCTTATTGCTTCCATCAGCGAATCGGGCAATTCGAAGTCACGTCATCACTGGGTTTCGAATATGGGTTGAAATCACGGCGCAACCGATGCTACTATCCTTCGGCGTGAAATCCTGCGACTGTTTTCCGCAACACCCAAGCCGCACAGCTGACTACTTTTGCCATGAGGGACGCTACGATGAAAGGCCTTTCCCATGTAGTAAGGAGTCTACTCAACGCTATTCCATTCGCCCTTTGCCTGTTGATCACAAACTCTTTGTATGCGGCGGACGCCAAGGGGTGCAAAGATTCGCCATACCTCAGCCGCTTTCCCGGGGCCGAAATCGATTACTGCCATCAAAGTGACGACGACTCCTACAGTTTCACCGTGGAAGGAGGAAAGACCAGAAAGGCCGTTGAAGGCAAAAAGTATGAGGTCGTCTACAATATGCCGCCAAACGTCGGCTGGGCGCCGCTCATACGCAACATCAACACCGCTATGGCTCAGGCCAACTGGACCAATGATTACAAGAGCGGCTCCGAGGGCGATAGTACATGGCACAAGAACGGCACATGGCTCGCCATTTCCATGGGTGGAGGCCGGTACCATGTTATTACTGTCACTCTGACCAACCTGACGCAGGACATGGTGGCAACCGCTGCGGAGCTGGGCACCGGTATCGGCAACACGGGACACGCCGTGGTGCCGGGAATTCTCTTCGACACGGGTAAGGCCGACGTGAAGGACGAGTCCAAGCCTGCCCTGGAGCAGGTGGCCAAGCTGCTGAGCGAGCACCCCGATTGGAAGATCTGGGTGGTTGGGCACACGGACACCGTGGGACAGTTGGCGGCGAACATGGATCTCTCCAAGCGTCGGGCTGCGGCGGTGATGCAGGCGCTGGTGTCGCAGTATCACGTTGCGCCGGCGCGACTCGGTTCCTTCGGCAACGGCCCCTATGCCCCGGTCGCCTCCAATGACACGGAGCAAGGCCGCACCCAGAACCGTCGGGTTGAGATCGTCAAGCAGTAGAGCGAATTCGATTTCGTTGCTGACTGCATCGAGGGCCTATCCCTGTAGTCATGTGAAAAATGAGGCCCGGAGTTTCGGGTCACATGGAGGATTTGCATGCGCTGGAGATTTGCCATTATTTGCATCGTATCCGTCCTGTGCACAGCCCGCGTCGCCGTTGGCCAGGCCAAGGCCCAGCACTACCACGCGCGGCTGGTCGTCAATGCAACCACGGACGAAACCTACGAGTACAACCGCGATCAAGGCAAAGAACACCAGCATTGGAAGGGTACGGCGCACTTCGAGATGCAGTACTCGCAGAACTACGCGGTCACGATTCAGAGCGGGTTCGTTTCTCTCAGCCACGCGGAGGGCCCGGCCTCTTCCAGCGTTTCGGGCAGTGCAAGTACGGACACTAAGAATCAGAGTCCTCCCGGTCCCGATCAGACGTTCACGGAAAACTTCGGGAGCAGGCCGCAATCCGGCACCAGCTCCGATCAAGGCACTGCTTCCGGAACGGCCATAGTCATCCAGAACTTCAACACCCGCGGCAGCGGCTTGGCCATCCGCGTGGCGATGGACGGGCAATTGAAGGGCAAATGCACGGCAAGCCTGCCGCCGGGAAACTTCTGCATGGGCCATGCTTTCATCTACAGCGGGGCCAGCACGGCAGAGAACAAGTCCGCCCATTCCGATGCGGCGCCGATGGTGATGAACTTCAAATTCGGTTTTGATTTCTACGGCAAGCCGGCGCCCGACTCCCCAGTTCCCACCTGCGACACCTGCTTCACCGGCGGAGACATACAGGGCGGGCTGAATAACAACTACACCTTTACCGGAACCGGCACGAAGTCGTCCGACGCCGGAGGCTGGAAGAGAACGTGGCGCGTGACCGTGCACGCACAGATTGTGATCATCGGCTGACAGGATTTGCCTGTTAAGACTGCGGAATTAGGCTTCGATCGGAGACCCGCAGTTGGACGCGTCAGCGTAACCAGCCCCGCAGTCATTCGTCCGCTTGAGAACCTGAATCGTGGCAAGCGCTATCCTGACAAAATCAAACCTTTCAATTTTCTCTTGAGCTGTCACGTTAGGGCATTCGGCCACCCTATCGGAGCCGATCCCGAGCACTTTCACCTAATCTCGCCGTACCAGTCGGATGCCCGTCAATGGCTGGAACAAGAATGGACCAATCAATATTCGGGAGAACGCTTTCGCATCACCACTTCAGGCCAGCACGGCACCAAGAAAATTGCCCGTTAAGCAAGGTTAAGGATCGCCTTTCTATGTATTTCCTCAAGACAGGCTCACCGGCGCATCTGCGTTGGCTTAGAGTTTTCGAGCCGCTGATGGTTGCTACCGGAATTGTGCAGCCGCTCGCTACGTTACCGTCGATTTCCAAATTGTATTTCACGCACAGCCATCATGCTTCCGGACAATCGTTGACGACGTGGTCCATCTTCGCTCTCGCGAGTTTATTGTGGGTGATATATGGTCTGCTCAATCGCCCAATCAAAACACCGCCGAAACACAAATAGAAACGACAGCGGTTGCAAGGGTTATACTCGACCACCGTTCGTCAGAATCATCGTTTCAAAAAACCCTCACAAAAGTTGAGGTCATCGTAAGCCTGTTTTCAGTGATTTAGAACGGCGGCCATGTCGTTTCAAAAACCAGTCGTTTTTTGATACGATTGAGATGTGGGAAGCTACCAAATGAACGCTGCACTTTACGCCAGAGTCAGCACCAAGGACAGGGGACAGGATGTGTCCAACCAGCTACGCCAGTTGCGTGAGTTCTGCGCCAAACAAGGCTGGAAGATCGTCACGGAGTACACCGACAAGGCATCCGGCAAGCACGGTGACCGGGAACAATTCCAGAAGATGTTCGCCGCTGCCAGTCGCCGTGAGTTTGACCTCGTGCTGTTCTGGAGTCTTGACAGGTTTTCCCGTGAAGGCACGGTGGAGACCCTGCAACATCTACAGCGGTTGACCAGTTATGGGGTGGCGTGGCGTTCCTTCACCGAACAGTATTTGGACAGCACTGGCATCTTCAAGGACGCGGTGATCGGCATCTTGGCGGCGGTGGCGAAGCAGGAGCGGGTGCGGCTCTCTGAGCGGGTTCAGGAGGGTCTGGAACGGGCCAAGGCTCAGGGTCGGGTTGGTGGCCGCCCCAAAGTGAAGCGTGAGCGCGACAAGGACGCCAAGGTCATTCGCCAAATGCGGGATGCAGGCCAAAGCTATGGCGAAATCGCGGATGAGCTGGGCAGGTCAAAAGCCGATGTCTACCGTGTCGCCAGCACCTTGGGATGTCAGTCGGACGGTGCCAGCACCACCAGCCCGATAAGCCTCGCCTGATGTCGCCCAGTTTGCAATTGATTGCACGAGTACTGAAAGTCTTCCCGCCATGTAGACGTGTTAAATTTGAACAGCGAGCGAGCTGTACAGATGAATATCGTCATCGTAAATACCAGCAACGATTAGCTGGTTCGCTCATGATTGCCCTTTCGGACAAAACCGTTGCCCTATATGGCGTCTTTTGCCTGTTACTCATGCCCTGTTCGGCGCATGCCGGTGTTTAGCGCTTCCACGATCTCGGCATGGAAGCGATCTACGAATTCGAAGTGGAAGACATGCCGGTGATGGTCGGCGTGGATGTGAACGGCAACTCCGTTCACGAGAGCGGCCCGAAGGAGTGGCAGGCGAAGATCGCGGAGTTGGTGGAGATGGGGTGAGTGCTGTATCCGGAGAGGTACGCTGGCGATGGACTTCGATGAGGATTTGGCCTGACCGCTACAGGACACGCTATGACGTATGAAGAGTTAGCAAAGCTGTTCGCATCCCATGCCGGGCTTGGCAAGGGAAAGCATCACAATCTCGCAAGCACTACTAAGAGCGCATCCCCGCGCTTTATCTACTTCCCTAACAGACCAGACACCG
>JBEKOO010000118.1:1501-6491 GCA_049521655.1 Candidatus Korobacteraceae bacterium | reverse complement strand
GGTCGTGGCGGCCCTGGATTTTCCGCCTAATGGCAGTTCCGCTCTGCTTGCGGCTATCCGCCACAGACCGGAGTGGGAGAAGATTCCGGTTCTGGCGGTCGTTGACGCAACCGATCATGTTCTTGCATCAGCCGTTCGGTCCGCGGGTTTTCAGGACTGCCAATCGAAGATTGACTCCGCAGCCATCCTCGAATCGCTGGCACATCTTGTTTCGGCGGCAAACGCAGCCGGCTTGGTGCCTGAATGTGTGGGAGAAAAGGGATAACCAATGCCGATCGATATGACAACAACGAAAGCGGAAGTGCCGCAGACAAGCGGGCAATTCTCAACATTCTTCGTAGCGGACCTGTTCTTCGGCGTGGATGTTCTTCACGTCCAGGAAGTGTTGCGCTCCCAGCAAATGACCTCGGTGCCGCAGGCCCCTGGGGTTATTGAAGGCTTGATTAACCTGCGCGGCCAGATTGTCACTGCAATCGATATGCGGCGGCGGCTTGGACTGCCGCAACGTGCTGGTGGCCAGGCGCCGATGAACATTGTAGTTCGCACCGCGGATGGAGCTGTCAGCCTGCTGGTCGACGAGATCGGAGACGTGCTGGACATGGATTCAGCCACCTACGAACGGCCCCCGCAGAACCTCGATCCCGCGGCAAAAGAGCTTATCCGCGGTGTTTACAAACTGAAGAACCAGTTGCTACTGGTCCTCGATGAAGAGAGAACGGTGGATCTAGCCGTCGGGAAGGCAGCCTGATGGCGCTGACTCGGCATAGTGGACCATGAACTAAGCACATCGCGTTGGTTATTCCGCGAGAGCCGCTGGCACTCGCAAAGCAAGATCAGCAAAAGAATCAGGCGCCGGGAACGGCATAGCAAGGCAGCAGGAAACTGCAAGGAGCAATCAAAATGGCAAGGGAAACAAGCAGCATTCGGCAGGTACCGTCCGGCCGGAATTCGTCCAGCGGCGCCGCCGTTCTGGACCGTCCAGAATTTGATGAGTCAACCCGCCAGGATGACGACCTGCTTCAAAAAGAGATTCTCAGGCTGGTTCAGGCTTCGAATGACGGCCGCCTGACCGAGCGCGGAAGGCCGGAGCAGTTTGATGGCAATAATCGCAAAGTGGTCGAGGGCGTAAACCAGATGCTCGATGCAATCCTGCTACCAATTGGCGAGGGCAACCGCATTCTAGCGCAGATCAGCGCCGGCAAGATCGATGAAGTGATCACGCACACCTACAAAGGCGACCACGAAAAGATGAAGCTGGCGGTCAACAACGTCGCCATCGTCACTCAAGGCTTGCAGAAGGAGTTGGGCAAACTTACTGTGGCATCTCGTGAAGGGCAGCTCTCTGAGCGCGGAAAGCCCGAACAGTTCCAGGGCGCGTTTGCGGGCATCGTGGCGGGCGTCAACGATATGCTCGATGCAATCCTGCTGCCTATCGGTGAAGGCAATCGCATTCTGGCGCAAGTCAGCAACGGCAAGATTGACGAAGTGATCGCGCAGACCTACAAGGGCGACCACGAAAAGATGAAGCAGGCGATCAACAACGTCGCCGGCGTGCTTCAGGGATTGCAGAAGGAATTGGTCAGACTCACCGTGGCATCCCGTGAAGGGCAGCTCTCTGAGCGCGGAAAGCCCGAACAGTTCCAGGGCGCTTATGCGGGCATCGTGTCGGGCGTCAACGAAATGCTCGACGCCATTCTGCTGCCCATCGGCGAAGGCAATCGAGTCCTCGAGTTGATCCGGGGCGGCAACCTGCGGGAGAAGGTTGAAGTTGCCTGCAAGGGCGATCACGAGAAGATGAAGAATGCCATCAACGGCGTGCATGGCTGGCTGACCGATCTGGTCGCCTACGTGACGAAGATCGCCAACGGCGACCTCACCGCAACGCTAGCCAAGGCTTCAGACCAGGACCAGATTCACGAGTGGCTGGTGCTGATGAAGAACAACATCCACAGCCTGGTAAAAGACACCAATATGCTCGCCAAAGCGGCCGCTGACGGACGTGTTGGAACGCGCGCCGATGCCAGCCAGCACCAGGGTGAGTATCGCAAGATCATTGAGGGCGTCAACCAGACACTGGAAGCGGTTGCCGGACCGCTCAAGGCTACGGCCGAGAACGCAAGCACGCTGGCATCATCCTCTGAAGAGCTCACAGCGGTCAGCCAGGTGATGGCGAGCACCGCGGAAGAAACGGCAGTCCAGGCCAACGTGGTGTCGGCGGCGAGCGAACAGGTTTCGAGGAATGTCGCTTCAGTGGCTACGGCCTCTGAAGAGATGCAGGCTTCGATCCGCGAAATCTCGAAGAACGCCAACGACTCGGCGCGGGTGGCCAAGAATGCTGTCGGAGTGGCGCAAACCACCAATGACACCATGAAGAAGCTTGGTGAATCCAGTCAGGAGATCGGCAACGTGATCAAGGTGATTACTTCGATTGCGCAGCAGACCAACCTGCTGGCCCTGAATGCAACCATCGAGGCTGCGCGCGCCGGTGAGGCGGGCAAAGGCTTTGCGGTTGTGGCCAACGAGGTGAAGGAACTGGCCAAGCAGACTGCCAAGGCGACCGAGGAGATCAGCCAGAAGATCGAGGCGATCCAGGGCGTCACCAAGGGAGCCGTCACGGCGATAGAGGAGATTGGCACCATCATCAACCAGATCAATGACATCTCCAACAGCATCGCTTCTGCGGTGGAAGAGCAGACGGTGACCACTAACGAGATCGGCCGCAGCGTGACCGAAGCAGCCCAGGGGGTCAACGACATCTCCAAGAACATTGCCGGCGTCGCCACATCGGCGAAAAACACCACCCAGGGAGCGAACGATACCAAGACTGCATCGTTGGAGTTGAGCAAGATGGCGGCGCGGCTCCAGGCGTCCGTTGCGAAGTTCACCTTCTAACCCGTATCGACGGTTTGGATCACTGCCCTGCGGATGGGTTACCGTCCGCAGGGCAACCTCTCAATTTGTAAAGGAAGATAAATAATGAGCAAAGCGCTGGTTGTGGACGACTCCAGGACAATTCGCATCATCATCCGCAGGATCCTGATAGAACTCGGCTACGAGGTTTGCGAGGCGGCCAACGGCATAGAAGCGCTGAAGATGCTCGAAACGGAAAAGACAGCGGTGAAGTTGGTTCTGGCGGACTGGAACATGCCGGAGATGAATGGTATGGAGCTACTCAAGAGCTTGCGCCAGAATCCCGAGTTCGATTCGTTGAAGGTGCTGATGGTTACCACCGAAACGGAGATGGGTCAAATGGCATCGGCCTTGAAGGCAGGGGCCAACGAGTACGTTATGAAGCCATTTACAAAAGATATCCTCATTGAAAAGCTCGAGCTTATTGGGATTCCTGTGTTGGCAAGGGTGTAGTCATGGCCGTAGTGAACCAGCGCTATTTACAGCCCGGTGAGCGAATCCGCGTAATGGTTGTGGACGACTCGGTTGTCATCCGGCGGCTGGTCACTCAAGTTCTCGAGCAGGAATCGACTATTCAGGTGGTAGGAACCGCATCGAACGGCGCTATCGGACTGCAACGGATTCCACAGTACAATCCCGATGTCATCACATTGGATATCGAGATGCCGGATATGGACGGCCTGGAAATGTTGCGGCGCGTTCGGCGCGAATATCCGCTGCTGCGAGTCATCATGTTCAGCACGCTCACCGAGCGCGGCGCGGCGAAAACACTGGAGGCCTTGACACTGGGGGCCGACGACTACGTTGCGAAGGTTTCCAACGAGGGATCTCTCGACCGCTCAATGGCTCGGCTGCGGGAAGAGATGATCCCGAAGATCAAGCAGTTCTTCCATCTGCCGGAACAGAGCCGGGTTGCAGCCCGGCCAATTCTTGCGCACGCCCCGGCGGAGCAGCCCGCAAGGCCGGGCTCGCCAGTCTTGCAGAGTATGAGGAGGCGGCCCCAAGTGGTCGCAATAGGAGTCTCAACGGGAGGGCCGACCGCGCTAGGCACAATCATGCCGATCTTCCCTGCCGGCTTTCCGTTGCCGATTCTGATTGTGCAGCACATGCCGCCTCTATTCACGCGCTTGCTTGCCGATCGCCTCAACGCCACATGCCAGTTGCCGGTCAGGGAAGCGATCCAGGACGACTTGGTTGAGCCGGGCAAGATTTTGATCGCGCCCGGAGATTTTCACATGAAGTTAGCCTCCAACGGAGGCGGTGTACGCGTTTTTCTGGATCAGTCTCCGCGGCAGAACTCGTGCCGCCCCGCGGTCGACGCGCTCTTTGCTTCCACTGGGGAGGTGTATGGCGGCGCGGTCTTGGCGGTCATACTGACTGGCATGGGCCAGGATGGCTTGCACGGCGTGGAGATTCTAAAGGCGCAGGGGGCCAGCGTCATTGTGCAGGATGAGGCGTCCAGCGTTGTGTGGGGAATGCCCGGCGCTGTTGTGAGTGCGGGCCTTGCCGACCGCATTTTGCCTCTCGATGAAGTTGTGCCGGAGATCCTTCGCATGACGGGCAGGAATTAAGAGGAAACAATGGGAAGCCAGACAATTGTCACGGAGATCCTCCCGGAGAACTACCGTTTTCTGCAAGCTCATATCTATGCTCATGTAGGCATCGTGCTTGAAAATAACAAAAATTATCTCTTCGAAAGCCGCCTCGCGCCCATCGTCAAGCAATTCAGCCTCGGCTCCATCAACGAATTGTGCGAACTCCTCATTGCCAAGCGCAATCCAGAGATCGGCCAACAGGTTGTGGAAGCCATGACAACCAACGAGACTTACTTCTTCCGCGATCCCGCCCAGTATGAAGCCATACGAACGGTCCTGTTGCCAAGACTGAAGGAGGAGCGGCAGGTTACCAGGAAAATGCGCTTCTGGTCAGCTGCGTCATCCACTGGGCAGGAAGCCTACAGTCTGGCCATGCTGCTCCTGGAGGAAGGGTTAAAGGACTGGGACATTCGAATCCTCGGCACCGACTTCTCTTTGAAGGTCGTGGAACGCGCCAAGGCGGCCAGTTATCAGCAGCTTGAGAT
>JBEKOO010000118.1:0-1491 GCA_049521655.1 Candidatus Korobacteraceae bacterium | reverse complement strand
GAACCGGGGACTGCCTGCGGCGCTGTTGGTCAAGCATTTCAGCCGCTCTGGGCTGGACTGGCAGTTGAGTGATTCAGTGCGCAGGATGGCCCGCTTTGAGACGATCGACTTGCGCAATAAAATGCGCACCATGGGACCATTCGATCTGGTTTTCTGCCGCAATGTCATGATCTATTTCGACAATGCAACCAAGCGGAACATTATGAAGGAACTCCACAGCACACTGTTTCGAGGTGGTTGGCTCCTACTTGGCGGCGCCGAGTCTGCTTTCGGCACGGATGAGTGGTTTGACCGAATAACGGTGGGAAACATAACCGTCTATGTTGCCCGATGAAAGGGAACTTATGCAAACCAAAACAAGCGTAGAAATGCTTGTGCAAATCGTAGAGTCCGTTTTCATGACGATGATGAGCCTTGACGTGTCTCCCAGCGGTGCATCCTGGAAACCCGCTGGGGACCGATTGACCTCATTCGTTCATTTGACTGGCGATTGGAACGGCGCAGTGCTGCTCGATTGCAATCCACAGCAGGCCTGCCAATTCGCTGGCCGAATTCTCTCCATGGACCCACCCGGCATTGTGGACGATGACGTGCGCGACGTACTCGGCGAATTGGCCAACATGATTGGCGGAAACATGAAGTGTTGCATGCCGGCAGGAGTTCAACTTTCCATGCCCACTGTGATGGAAGGCCGCGACTATGATATGCGGATCTGCGGATCCCAGGTTCTGGAGAGAGTTGCCCTTCAATGCGCCGAGGGCCACTTCTGGGTCACAATACTTGTTACAAAGGAGTGAGGGTGCCCTGGACGAGTATGGCACTCATTCTGATTTTATTGTGTGCAATCGCCTGACAGTCCCAGAGGTTGCGTGTCCATTCAGAAACCTGGATTTCTGCTTGGTGTGTGAATCTGTTCGCGACCGCTCCCACTGGCCCTGAGGCCATCGGTTGTGTATCGATTCTGTCTCGGCATCGACGGTCTCTAGAAAGTTATTTTTTCTCGTTCGGACAGACGGTGGACTTTGAAGATGAATAACCCACTGAATTTGAATTGAACGAATTGAGAATACCAGCCGATATATGATTTGACGCAGATTCACGTCGAAATCCAATCGGAGAATCATGCAGATCAGCAACATCTCAAGAATTGCCGCGCCCGCGGCCGAGCGGACCACGACATCACGCCAATTAACGCCGGACGTGTCATCGTCCATTTTGGAATCTGCCCCGGAAGACAGTTTCAGTTCCTCTGCGCCCGTCAGAGTTTCCTCGTCGCCCACAGCTGATACGAGAACTGCGCTTTCAGATACCTCCGCCTCTTCCAAATCTGCCAGGACGTTCTCCTCTTCAGAAATCATTCAGAGCTCTGCGAGCAGTATTCAAGTGACGGTGCCGGTTGCGTCCTATTCCACCACTGCCGGGGGCAAGAACTATTCAGAAAGCATTGAAGAGTCGGGAGGGACATATTTAGCCTCTGTACCAAACCCACCT
>JBEKOO010000117.1:0-10239 GCA_049521655.1 Candidatus Korobacteraceae bacterium | reverse complement strand
GATGCTGACCGGATAGCCAGGCAGGTACCACGTCAGGAACCCGCCCCAATCGAAGTTGTTGAAGAGCGGCCCGGGAATACGGTTCTGGATAATAAAGTTCGCCGCACTGACCGGAAACCTGCCGGTGATCGCGCGATCCAGGCCGCGCATGTTGAACTCCAGACCTGAGGCGAGGATCGCTAACGCGACCGCGACGGTGACTAAGACGCCTGCCAACTCCAGCGGCCTGTCTTCCCGCTCCCGTTCAGCCGTTTCCACACGAGTGTCTGCAATACATGCCGCAGCGATGACGCACAGGAACCAGGAATCGCGCATGGTGCGGAAGGCCACCACGCACACCATCGCCATTATCGCTAGCTTGAACAGATCGACTCGCTTCTGCCAGGCGATAGCGAAGAATGCTGCGCCGGCCAGCAGCAGCTCTACAAAATTTTCAGTGGCGCGGAAGCTCACGGGCTGCAACTCGGTGATCATGGAGTAGATGAGCTGCGAGCGCGAATAGGCGAAGATGACGCCGTAAAGATGATAGGTATACGGCCCCATCAAGGTCGCAATCACCGATGCGCCGAACAGTACAGTGAGAGGTCCTGCCGGCAGCCTTGCTTCCACCAGGTAGTCCGGGGCTAGACCGAAGCGTTGCGCCAGGTGCTGCGCAAGATTGACGGCGACGAACAGCCCCCAAACCGCCAATCCATAGATGAACTGAATGTGGAGATTGGCCCATAGGAAAAAAATCAACGGCAACCAATAGAGCTTCCGAATATCGCCAGTCCGCTGGGCCTCGAGCAAGAGGGTGAGGGTCACGCAAAGCAAAGCTACAGAGAAAAACACCGGGCGCGGCATCATCAGGAACAGAAATGCGTAGCAGCAGAGAACCGACAACAGGCAGGCAATCCAGAAGTTCCCCGAGAGCCGCCGCAGCATCCAGTAAATGCTGAACGCCACCATCAGCGTAAGCACGGTTCCGAATAGGCCAATCCCAATCAAGCCAAACCAGGCGTAGAAGCGCGACAGCAGGACCTCGTACCCCCAGCTATAAGCCGCCCAGGGACGACTCGCCGCGCTACGCGAGAGAATTCCAGTATGAGGAAATGCGGCGTGCTGGACGATCCAGTCGCCCGCCTTGAGGTGCCACCAGACGTCGAAATCGAGGACAGAAAATTTGAGTTGAAAGGCGACAGCTCCCACAAGCACGAGAAGCGCCGCCAGCACGAACAATTGCAGCCAGCGCAGGCGCGCCAATGGAACCAGCTCTTCCAGGAAGTTCAGATAGCCTCTAGTTAGTGTCTCTGACCTGCAGTCCATTGCGAAGAATGAAATCCTTAAGAT
Source organism: Candidatus Korobacteraceae bacterium (assembly GCA_049521655.1). Taxonomy (GTDB): domain Bacteria; phylum Acidobacteriota; class Terriglobia; order Terriglobales; family Acidobacteriaceae; genus TOLSYN. Next base: position 8,910 of record JBEKOO010000117.1, on the reverse strand, counting down.
ACTTCACTTGCTCGGGCCCGTATTGCGGGTCCTTGCGCACCAGCGCCAGCGCGGTGTCGCACTCTTGTTGGGCCTGCGCCGCCTGCCCAATCCCTCGATACGCGCCACACATGACGGCATGGGCATCGCCGCTGGCCGGATCGAGCGCGGAGGCCTGTTGCGCCAACGTCAGAGCCGCTTCAGGGTCCTGCTCGCCGGCCAATCGCGCCCGCACCAGGACCTGCGCTGCAACGAGCGGGCTTACATCAAATGTTCCTTCGTACACCAACAGCGCGCTGCCTCCAAGTTTGGCGACGGGCTTAAGGCCGCTGAAAGAGCGCCGCGTCTGCACGCTTGCGCCCCGGACGCCTATGCCATTCACCATACTGCTGCTTACGATCATCGTGCCGGTGTAGGGCGTCTGCAACGCGTCCCACTGAATCTCGGAAACTCCCTGGCAAGGAATGCCGTAGTCGCTGTTCTTGTTGTTATAGGTCCTCAGGAAGAAGCAATTCGCCGGATGGGTCTTGTCGATGTAAGCGCGCGCCATCTTCTGCGCCTGGCCCCAGTCGACATCCGAGTTGGCGAGATACTTGTAGGTTTCGCCCGGTCCGCCCCACGCTTCGTTGGCGTAGCTGAGGTAGTTGGGATAAGCGCGCAAGGATGACGTGATGTGAAACGTGAGCAGCACACCCAAGGCGACGGTGGCCCACCGCCGTCGGCGTGCTATGTCCCACACCCCAGCACTGGCGAAGATGATTAGCAAAGGAAGTACGGGCATCAGGTGCCGAATACCCATATTCAGCCTCGAACTTATGCTGAAAAGGAGATAAATCGATGCGGGCAACACAAGGCAGAGCAACTCGCGCCGTCTGGTTTTCCAAAAGCGCACGGCCAGCGCCGACACGAGCACCATCAGCAGAAGTGGTAGAGTGAACTTAATCGACGCCGAAACCGGGAAGTAGAGCCACGTTCCGCTGCGATAAAGCTTGCCGAGCAAGAAGGTGGGACGGCCCAGTTCAGAACACACGAGCACATCCTGCAGGCCGACCAGATAGGCCTCGGGAAAGACATGCCACTGTCTCAACTGCGGGATCACTCCGGTGGCGAATTTGCCGTGAGCGTGTTCCAGCCAAGGTGGGCTCCAGACGGCTGCGCCGTACGGTCGGGCTGCATAGCGAAATCCGTAGCATCCCCAGAGCGCCACGTAACCGATAGCACCTGCGGCGACAACTGCGCCGGCATACCGCAACAAGCGGCGGCCCAGCTCCGGACGCCGCGGAAATAGCGCGTCAGCCAGCAACACCGCCGGCAACATGACTGCGAGCAGAACGGTGGAATGTTTGGCGCAAAGCGCGAAACCCAGTGCCAAGCCAAGGGCCAATATGCGTGTGGTGTTCGGCCCGGTGATGTAGCAATACAGGGCGTACAAAGTAAGAAGAATGCCAGCCGAGGCTGCGATGTCGGTTGTGACCAGTGCTCCGTGCGCGAGGATCGTCGGCTCGAATGCGACCAGCACACCGGCGATCATCGCCGTTGTGCTCCCGAACATCTTGCGCGTGAAGAACCAGGTTGTCAGCAGCAGCACGATGGAGAATAGCGACACCGCGAATCGTGCCGCCGTGAGCATGCTTTCCGGATTGGCGAAGGTGAACTGGTGACCGGCGAGAAAATCGATGACCTTGGAATTCTGGGCGCCACAGGCGTGGGGAAAAGGATCGTTGATGTGCATGAACTGCAGCGGCAGGCCGGCGACGATCTTCACCAGTGGGGGATGCTCCGGGTTCCAGCCAAAGTCGTTGCACTGCCAGTAGCGATAGGCGGCATGGAGGTGATCGACCTCGTCGGAGGTGATGGAAAGCTGAACGACGCTGGTCCACAACTGCGCAAGCATCGCAACGGCAAGCGCGGCCAGAACCGCCCATTCGAGCCAATTCTTGCTCGCGGGCGCAGCATGTTCGAGGTCAGCGCCTGCCGCCGCTGGATCGAGTAGCGCTGTCGTCTCAGTTTCAGGTGTTGTTCCGGTCGTCATGACTGCTTTAAAGGAGTCGCCCAAATAACTCGTTGGCGAAAATCCCCGGTACCCATCTAAATAAACAGAAGCATCTCGTGTGCCAAATCGGAACCGCTTCGAATTGTGGTATCCCCGTGAGCAGCTTAGAGTTACTGGAATGGCAGGCGGATCCGCCGCGCCAAATCACTCCCAGATTGGGGATTAAGGCGCTTTGGGGGAGGTGGAAGAACATTGTCCGTTTACCCTTGATCCCCTCGTAACCCAAGCAGTCTGAGGGCTTTTCCAGTTCCGCAGTGATGCGAGCCGTTTGGCAAAGCCGGTGCACCCAACGGTGGACTGGGCGTGTGCTCATAGCGATTTCGTCGCTCGGAGCCCGTCGCAGCACGGAGCAGTGCGGTCGGATGACTCTTACACCTGAAGCAACTTTAGAGGCCCAGAACGCAGTGCCGACTAGGCGGTCAGATGATTCGCGCCCCGCGTTCAGTCCTACACAGAAGCGCGAGATGTTGCTTCTGCTCGCAGCCAGCCTGCTCGCCACAACTCCAGTGTGGCTGGCGTCGTTTCCGCCGATGGTAGACCTGCCAGAGCACGCGGCACAGATCGCGCTACTGCGGAATTTGCACGATCCCTCATTCCCTTTTGCGGAACTATTCTGGGTCAATTGGTTCACGCCATATCTGCTCGGATACATGCTTGTCTACGCGCTTGCTCCCGTATTTGGGATTGTCGTCGCCTGCAAGCTGATCATCGCTCTGGCCCTGATAGGGCTACCCTTGGCAACAGCTGTGTTGATGAGAGAAACCGGTGCCGACCCCTATTGGGCCTTGCTAGCAATCCCGGGCATGTACGGGTTCAGCTTCACTTGGGGATTTCTCAATTTCATGGTCGCAACACCGTTAGGGCTGCTCTTCCTGGCCTATGTCATCCGGAATGCCCGGCGGCCAACTCTGCGAAGCTCCCTACTTCTAGGCGTTTTTGCGGTGCTGCTGTTCTTCTGTCATGCGTTGATCTGTCTGTTCTTTCTCGCGATCGCGGCCGTCTATGTAGTAGTAGAAACCAAAAGTCTGCGAAGAGCGGCTTTGGTATTCATTCCGGTTTTAGCCGTGCTTCCGGTCATACTGGCTTGGTATCTCCGAACCAGCAAGGGGAACAGTGGCATAGAGCAAGGCCTGGTTTGGGACTTGGGCTGGACGAGCTCACCTGATCCTCAAGCGCTCGGCGGACGCATCACCGGGTTCTTCCCGCGCCTCCTGGGGCTGAGGCCTGCCAACCTGTGCCTGGCTCTGGGAGTCCCTCTGTTCATCCTGCCGTTTTTGGCGGGAATGCGCGCGGTGGGCTATCTTTCACAGGTTCACTGTCTTCGCATTACCCTTCTTCGTCATAGGCTTGGAGCGCTCCCAGGTGACCCGGACTGCGTGGCGCGGAGCCGTAATATTCTTGCTGGTTGCCTGGATTAGCATGACTATCTCCGCGACCCTGCGCTACGATGCCGAGGCCAGGGGTTTCAAGCAGATTCTCTCCGATATGGAGCCGAATCAGCGCGCGTTGTCGCTCATGTTCATTCAGACCAGTCAGGGATTTCCAGCACCTGTGTTCCTGCACTTTCCTGCCTGGTACTCGGCTACGAAGCAGGGCGTTGTTGACGTGAACTTCGCCGTGTTCGCCGTCGAGCTTGTCCGTTATCGGCCTGGCGAGGTTCCGACGGATCCTATGGTTTCTGAAATCCGGCCGCAGAAAAATAGTATTCTTGCCGGTCCGCGCAAAAATAACTCGGTACGCTGCGGGTTACTTTGGCAAGCAGTGTGCGCCAGCCAGCTACCGACCAACCGATAGAACTGCTGGGCCGTGGGCGCGGCGTTGGTGGCGGGCGGAGCCTGACCCTCCTGACTTTGCTACGCCTGGTTCGACTGCCCCTGGTCCGACTTCGTGCAACCGCCTAAACCGATAACGCTCAGGGTCACGCCGATGCTGAGAAAGACAGATAACGCCTGCCTGCAGTTTGTCCTACTAGGAGTCCTTCATCTGGCGATAGAAAAACCGTCCCGATTCTGCCGCCACAACCCAACTCACGCGATCATTCTCGTCAACCTGCCAGCGACGAGGACAGGCGCGCGATGCTTTCACTCAGGCGCACGCCCCTTAGCCCAGCAACTATAGCTGCGATTTAATCACCCTACCACTCGCATCGACCTTGTCTGGATTTGGCGGCTCGTCACCGACAACTGCATTGTACCTATCTCATGGTTTGCACACTTTGCAGCGAACAGAACTGCGTTTGGCAAGAAACGGCAACAGATCGATACCGGAGAACCTTCCGAAAGATCGCGTCGTACGACACCGATCAAGCCTTGTGAGGGCCAACGCTGAATATCCTAATCAACTGGTCGATGCAGTAGCCCGCTGCTAATAGCGATATCCACAGCACCGGATACCGGTACCTCACGTCCGACACGATCACATAATACATAAGTGGATATATCGCGAGAACTCCCAACATAAAGAGAACGACCGCTTCTCGACGGTACGCCATCATCGCTAGTCCGACTAGTGAAAGACCCGTGGTAATCCAAATCGCATACATCTTTACCGGGAACTCTTCAACCGGGGGAAACCAGAATTCCATGAACCTTGTTTTGGTCAGCTCCATGAATCGATTGGGATTAGCAGAGATCCAACTCTTCGTGTCGACAATGCGCTTGCGGTCATATTCAACTTCGCCGAGAGTGCGAAGCAGTTCGGCTTCCGTGACACTTACGTTCGGATGGTACTCCTGGTAACATCCATTCATCTCATCCTTAATTAGGCTGGATTCGGCACAATTATTGTTTGAGGCATACAGTGTCATGCCCAAGTTGGTTCGCACCACGAAAGCCCCGAGCTCGCGGTAGTTGCGATACGCCCACACAGACCCGATTAAGCAAAGAGACAACAGCAAACTAAGTGTGTACTTCAGCAGCTGCACGGTACGATCTCTCGGTTCGCGCAGCCAGAGAAATCCTATCCAAGGCGTCATGATTAGGAGTGCAGAAGGATTGAGCAGGAATATAAGCCCTGCTAGCGTTCCTGACAGCAACCCCGAAATGATGACGTGCCGGGCCTTGCGAATGGAAGAGGCGGTAAGCAAACAGAAGAACAACAACGTGGCAACGGTATAATTGGCGTCCCAACTTGGCATCATCGGCATGGCGAATAGCCAAAGAACAGAAGCGGCAATACCTGCTACGACGTCCCCAAGTAAAACAAGCGATACCAGCGGCAATAATGCCGCCGTAATTGCATTTGCCAATACACAGCCGAGCTGAGCAACAAAGAAAACAGTTTTGAAGTACTTAAAGACCTTGAATAAAACCCACAGGAACACCGGGTACAACGGCGGGTTAGCAGCTGTGGGTCCGGTAGGCAGTGCGAGGAAAGGATTGGCGAATGCCCCGTACTTCGCTAGATTTCTTGCGATCGCCACCATTTCATACCCTGGACCAAAGTTTTTCACGGGTGTGAGTTGCAGACTCCCCAGCAAGAGAGAAGCCAAAAACAAAAAGAAGGACACTACGGGGAGGTGGCTCACCAGCAGTTGCCGATACTCCTTCAGACCCTTGTCCATCGAATATCTCGTGCGTCAGCGCAAGGGAATGGCTCGCCGCCATACACCTTCATCACCGGCATCTCCGTTATAGTCCTAACAGCGCTACGGTAAATGCCCCGTTCGAGGGATTCCCCTTTTTGCGCGATTCGAGTTCTCCGAATCCACTGAGGCATAGCCGGTATTGGCCAACCTCGATTCGGCCTCGTCCTGACGTGGTATGTCCAGATCGTCGCCACTCCGATTGCCATCAAGTCAGCCTCCTGAACCGAATCTCGCCATATGATTGAACGCATAGTACCCTGTCCAATTAGGAACGTGAAAATCCAATATCCCTCAACATGTTTGGAGTGAGTGTGATTCCCCTTCCTTTTGCTGACGACGGAAACCGAGCCGTGTCATCACGCTTCGCAAGCTGGTTCCGTGAGAGACGGTGGTTCCTGGTCCTTTCGGCTGTCGCCTTGACATACGCCTTAATTGCGGGGTTGCGAACCGTTAGCGACTACGACATGTTCTGGCAAATGGCAACCGGGCGCTGGGTTGCTCAACATCATACGATCTTCTCGACTGACGTTTTTTCCTACACCGCGCAGGGCCGGCCATGGATTTACCCGGTTGGATCAGGGCTGCTTTTCTATGCCGCTTTTCTCATTGGAGGATACAGCCTGATCTCCTGGCTGGGGGCGGCTGCGTGCGTGAGCACGATTGCCTTGCTGCTTCGGCGCGGCTCGGCGGTCACGGCAACGCTCGCCATCATCGCTGTTCCGGCAGTCGCGGCCCGCACCGCTCCCCGCGCTGACATGTTTAGCGTAGTGTTGTTTGCTGCTTTTCTGAGCATCCTGTGGGAACGGTATGAAAACGGCACTGGCAAGCTGTGGCTTCTGCCGCTCTTAATGGTGGCTTGGGTAAACCTGCATCTGGGCTTCATATCTGGGCTGGCACTGTTCTGTGCGTACGTAGCTGCGGAGGCAATCCGCCTGCTTGACCGTCAACAGAGGCAAGGTGCCAGCGAACGTCTCAGGACGGTGCCTTTTTGGTTGGCAGTCACACTGCTCTCAACCTTAGTAAATCCTTGGGGATGGGGCATCTACCGCGCTCTCCTGCGCCAAGAAGCGGCCATGTCCGTCCACACCGAGCGCATCACGGAGTGGGCCGGCATTTCGCTCACATCGGCGAGCGTGGAGCAGGCCTTGTCGCCTCGCGATCCGTCGAGTTCAGCCGAGTGGTTGCTATTAGCTGCCGCAGTCGCAGCGATCATCGCCTTATTCCGCAGAGAGTGGCCTGCCGCCGCGTTACTTGCGGGCACGCTGTGGATGGGCATGCAGCATATTCGCTTCTTGGCCTTGTTTGCATGCGTTGTCGTAGTGGTGGGAGGCGCGGTCTTGTCGCCGGCGTTAAATGACGTGGGGACGTGGATCGGGAACAGCCGGCTATATGCCATCTTGGGGAGCGGTGTGGCCGCGGCGCTCATCCTGCTTGCCGGGCTTCGCTCGGTTGACTTGGTCAGCAATCGTTATTACTTCTTCAGTGGGAGCGAGATCGGCTCCTTCGGTGGGGGGCTCTCGTGGTGGTTTCCTGAGCGCGCACTGGATTTTATTGATCGTGAAAACCTGCCTCCTCAAATCTTTCATGGCTACGAGGATGGTGGGTTTCTGGTTTGGAGGCTTGGTTCAAGGTATCGCGACTATGTCGACGGACGCGCCATTCCTTTCGGGCCGGAGTTGTTCACCCACCTACAGCAGGTACTACAGTCGCCACCCGATTCGCTGGAGTGGCAACACGAGGCTGATGTCTACGGCATCAACACCGTTGTGCTTTCGCTGGCGCGCTATTACGGGTTGAAGTATGTCGGAGCCGTGCTTCCGCAGCACTGCAATAGCGAGAACTGGCGGCCAGTGTACCTCGATGAAGTGTCGGCAGTTTTCGTGCGACGGATGCCCGAGACGCAAGCACTGATTGAACGCTTTCAGGTCGATTGCTCGATCGCGCCGCTTCCTGCGACTTCTGATTCCCGCAACCGGGCAGCGGAATTTAACCGCTGGGCAAACGCCGCCGCCTTGCTTCTCGCCCTGCATCGCAACCAGGAGGCTGTAGTCGCCAGCACACGGGCCTTGTCCTTCTTCAACGAAAGCGCCGCGCTTTGGTACATTCGCGGGAAGGCCCTGCTGCTGATGGGCCATCCCCGCGAAGCCGAGCAGGACCTGCTACACTCCGCCGCGCTCGAGGTCAATGTGGCTACTTGGTCTGAGCTAGCTGATCTATATCGCAGCCAGCGCCGTTTTCCAGCTGCAATCGATGCTCTGGAGCGGCTGGCCGTGATTTCTCCCGATCCACCCTTCATTCTGACGGCGCTCGGGTACACGTACCTCGCATCCGGAAGCCCTAGGCAAGCTCTGCAAGCATTCGACAGGGCCGAGAAAAAATTGCCCGCGGGAAACAGCGGTCCAGTCTTGTCCGATGCGGACAACGGCCGGGCACTTGCGTGGAACATGTTGGGAGATTTGGGAAAGGCAACCTCCTTCGAAGAGAAGGCCGTTGCCCATGCACCTCGGACTTCGACGTATTGGAGCCAACTGGCGCACTTCTACGCCCTTCAGGGAAGAGCAGCAGATGCTCAGAAAGCCAGTGAAGAAGCTGCATGGCTCAACGGAAGTCAAGCCCCTTAGGTAGGAGTGAATGAGAAACCCGATGTGGCGACGGCAGAGATGATCACTGAGACCAAAGCGGCAGCGAGACACAGTGCAACCCTCGAATCACCCGGCGGGATCGAGCCGCACAGCGCAATCAGATGCTGTTTCTGGTCCCTGCCTGTATGGCTGCAGAAACTACGCCCTAGCCGGATTCTAAAATTAGACAGCGGTCTGAAACACTAGTGAATCTAGCTGTTGGCTCACTCCCGCTCCACACATGCAAACGTCGAGGCTCCGACCGTACCCGTACGCCCATTCAATTCCAGAATCTCGGGCGCGCGCTAGCGGATCGGCGGTACGCCGACATTCAATTCGAAGGTGGTCATGCGCTCCTGCTCGTGCCCGCGATCGCCCAAGGCGAACGATAGCTGTTTCCAGTCCCGCGGGAGCCCTCCCGTGGTGCCGGTCAAGTATTCATAAGGACCGCCATCAGCCCACTGGCAGCGGATGTACGGTATCATCAACGAAGTGAGGTGGCCGTTGGGGATTCGATCTGCGGGCAAGACACTACCGGCGTTGCTACTGCTTTGCTGCATATTAATACTGGTTGGATCAAGCGAATCCAAAGATCGCAACCGATCGTTTTCGGGACGGGTTGTTGACCACGCAAACCACGGGGTTCCCGGCGTCGTAGTTCACCTGCGACC
>JBEKOO010000116.1:0-5418 GCA_049521655.1 Candidatus Korobacteraceae bacterium | reverse complement strand
ACCCGCCGCTCAACAACCGCTCCAAGTGCTGCCGATCCCGCCTGGAAAGCTGAACCCGGAGTGCTTTGCCTCTACCCATGCCATAGCTATAAAGCCTGACACCATGGCACGCCAAGTGTATACCTTGATTACCTATCTATGCGGTCACAGCACTAGTGTAAGAAAATGAGATTCGCGAAGAAGCAGGACCATAGAAACGGGCAGATTCTCGCTCTTGTTTTTGTCGGGAGACGCCAATGATCGCCGGAGAGTATCAAGCGCGGCCCTTAGATTCAGCTTCATAAGAGTTGCCCGCCGATTATAGCCAACTGTCGCAAACAGGCCATGTCGTAACCAATCATCTCATCAACGGCCCCGACGGGTGCCCCATTCAAGGCCTGCTTTTGGCCTTGAGTGGGATCCCGTAACCTGAGACGTCAGTTCTCCAATTGGTGTCCCAGACATTCCGCGTGCGGTGAGGCAGTTAAAGCGCGCGCTCATGAATTGATCACAGGCTTAATTGCCAGGGCGCACTGTGCCGGAATACAGGCCGCGAGCAGCCCGGAGGACATCGCTCGATTTTTCCAGATAAAACCGGCCCGCTAATTTACCCAATCGGCAAGGAAGATGTTGGTCTCGTGCGGCTCCTTGCCGTTGCGATTCGAGGCCCAGACCAGACGCTTGCCATCCGAGGCAAACATGGGGAACGCGTCGAAATCCGGATAGTAGGTGATGCGCTCCAGCCCCGTGCCGTCCTCATTGATGATGTAAAGATCGAAATCGCGTCCGCTCTTGGGATTGGCCATGTTGGAGGCGAAGATGATTCGCTTGCCATCCGGATGAAAGAACGGCGCGAAATTGGCCGCGCCGTTGTGCGTCACCTGGTGCTTGTGCTGGCCGTCGGCGTCCATCACCCAGATTTCGAGATTGCCCGGACGAATCAGGCCTTGCGCATACAGAGTTTTGTAGTCGGAGATCTCCTGTGCCGTCTTGGGGTGTTCGGCGCGATAGACAATCTTCTTGCCATCCGCCGACCAGAAGGGACCGCCATCATAGCCGAGTTCGTGGGTCAACTGCTTCACGTGCGTGCCATCGGCATTCATGGTGTAGATGTCCAGATCGCCGTTGCGCGTGGAGGTAAAGACAATTTTCTTGCCATCGCGAGTGATGGTCGACTCGGCGTTATATCCGGGAGCATTGGTCAGCAGCTTGATGTCACTGCCGTCGAGTTTGGCGGTGTAGATCTTATAGCTGCTGTAGATGGGCCAGACGTAACCGTGCGAATAGTCCGGCCGCGGAGGGCACTCCGGACTTGTTGCCTCGGTCGAGGAATACAGGAGGCGATCGCCAGACGGAAAGATATAACTGCACGTGGTGCGTCCTTTACCGGAACTGATCAGCTTGGGCGTTGCTGGTTTTCCATCGGGAGTATCCACCGGCATCGTATAAATCTGGTCGCAGGGCACGCCCTGACCTTGATGCTGGAAGCTGAGCATGCGATCGTCAGCGGAGAAGTAAGCTTCTGCATTCTGTCCGCCGAAGGTGAGCTGGCGGATATTGCGCAAGTGTTTCTCTTCTCCCGGAGACAGCAAGTTCGAGGAGGAATTTGCAGTCGATTGCCCGTACGCGATCGCGGGAATTATCGCTAGCGTCAACGCGCTCACAATTCTGCGCCATGGAGTCAGGAACATTTCGACACTGTATCGCAACGACCGTGTCGCCGCCTAGCAACAAAGCATAGAGGCTAATTTCGCTGCTTCGGGCTACTTCCTCTGTTCCAGTTTCACGCTGACCGTCACGGGCTGGCCGTCGCGGAGCACTTTCACCTCGACCACCTGCCCAACCTTGCTGCGGCGCAGTGCGTCGGTGAAGTCGTAAAGGTTGTGGATGGGCTTGCCGTCGAATTGCACAAGGATATCTCCCGCCTTCAATCCCGCTTTTGCCGCTGGCGACCCCGGGCGCACATCCGAGAATCGCACTCCATCCTTTACCTCGGCGAAGTCTGGAATGGAGCCGAAGTACGGGCCGTATCCTCCACCGCCGGACAACCCACCCATCGGCTTGTCTTCGGCAACCGTGATGAACGCAGGCGGCTGGGGCGCGTTCGCCAGTTGCAACATCACATCGGCGACAATGTTGAGCAATTGCGCCGCTGACGGGGCGTTGATCTTGTCCCAGGTGTCGGAAGGCTTGTGATAATCGGCGTGCAGTCCGGAGAAAAAGAACAGCACGGGAATTTTCGCGGCAACGAAGGAAGTGTGGTCACTGGCCGAGTAGCCGCCCGGCGAATACTCGACCTTGAAATCCGCCTTTTTCTGTGCCACCTCAAGAATCGACTTGAAGGTAGATCCGGTGCCGACTCCGCCGATGAAAACTTTGTTATCGCGAATGCGGCCGATCATGTCCATATTGATCATGGCTACGCATTTGTTCAGCGGCATTGTCGGGTTCTTCACCCAGTAAGCGGAACCCAGCAGTCCAAGCTCTTCTCCGGAGAACGACATAAACAAAATGCCGCGATCGAGCTGGCCCTTCAGCGGCGCGAACAGCCGCGCCAGTTCCAGCACGCCCGCGGTGCCGGAAGCATTATCGTCAGCGCCGGGATGGATTTGCCCGATCTGCGAGGGCGCCAGCGAGTTGGAATCACCTCGCCCCAGGTGGTCATAGTGCGCGCCGATGATGAGGTACTCATTCGTCTTGCCGGGCAGATACGCCAGCACGTTGTCCAGGCGCGCGTGGGTCGCCCCGATGTCGACGGTCAGCGACAGTTGCAGCCCCTCTGGGAAAGCGAACGATGCCGGCTTGCCGCCGCTATTAATCTGCTGTTGGACATCCACCAGCGATTTTCCAGCGGCCTTAAACCAGCTTTCAGCGACGGCGTTCGTCACCTGGAGCAGCAGGATGCCGGCGTTCTCAGGGCCGCTTACGCCACCGAAACGCAGCAAAGAATCTTCTTCGCCGTCGGCGAGCTTGCCATTCACCAGAATGACGGCCTTCGCGCCGTGATCGCGAGCATTGATGGCTTTAGTAACAAGTTGCGAATGCTGTGTCAGCCCCAGGTGACCCGCCTTCGCCGCAAAGCTGTCAGGCTCGTATCGCAAGAGGACGACGATCTTGTCCTTAACGTTAATTCCGGCGTAGTCGTCGTATTGGAACTCATCAGCCGACGTGCCGTAGCCAACGAACACCAGCGGACCAGTAAATGATCCCGAGGAGGAAAAGCTGATGGGCTCGAAATCCTGGTTGATCGTCAACGGCTGCTTCTTCGCCCCGTCAATGACGACCACCTCGTTGTGCGGCTTCAGGATTGCGCCCGTGGTTACGGTGAAAGGCTGGAGATAGCCGTCCGTCCCCGCAGGTTGCAGCCCCAGCGCTTTGTAGCGATGCTCAATGTACTTGGAAGCGCGCCCCAGGCCCGGCGTTCCCGGGCCACGACCTTCCATGTCCGGAGCGGCCAGAGTTTTGACATCGGTAAGGAAGCGATTGGGATCGGCATTGCCGATGGATACCGGCGCAGCCGCGGCCAGCAGGCTGAGTGCCAGCACCGTGCACAACGCGGCTTTGCTAATACGAACGGCGACGGCCTTCGACCACGCAGTGCGGTGTCGCAGATCCATAGATATTGTCCGTTACGGCTGCCGATGAGTATACCTGCCAGCACCATCAGCGCACATCTCAATGCCGTAGTGCACAGCAGCCGAAAATCAAAGCGGGGGAACCCGAGGTGAGGAACAGCTCTCGGGTCGATGAAAGGCTGCATCGCAACCAATCGTGCGGCAGGGATCAGTTACGCTATGCCTTGAGCCTTCTGAGGTGCGGAGGCATGAGCCGCAGAGTCGGCTTCCATCCTTTGCTGTAGCTTTTGGAAATAACGGCTGAGGTCTGCAGGAACTGGCCTGAATAACTGACGTTGGGACAGCATCCTGTCCAGCATGCTAAGCAAGCCTGCGGTCGCTCCAAGCTTGAAGCTGGTGGCGCGAAATTCTTCTGCTAAGCCGCTCTGGTTATAGGCCGTGGGATGCCGTCCTAGCAGGCATTCCAGCAGGACTACGCCAAGGGAAAAAATGTCCGAAGCGCAGGACACCATCTCCCCTCGCGCCTGCTCCGGCGAAAAGTAACCGCACGTGCCAAAAGGCCTGCGGGCGGCCATAGTATTGTCGTGCTCGGAATCCCTGGCCGCACCGAGATCAATGAGGACCGCGCCCCCGGAATCTCTCAACATAATGTTCGAGGGTTTGATGTCCCCATGAACAATGCGGCGCGACCAAATCGCCGCAATTGCTGCCGAGACATCGCGCCCTATCGGCAACACTTCGGAGTCCAGCATCCGCCCTCCGACTCTCAGCCGATGGCTAAGCGTTTGTCCTTCGACGAACTCCCACGCGACATAGCGCGTGCGACTACCGGCCAGCTCGCAATAGCCATGTTCGATCAGCCGGGCCAAGCTTGGATCGGAGAGGTTCTCGATCACGGTGATCTCGCGCTGCACGCGCATCTCCTGATCGTGATGGAGGTTCAATTTCAGAGCCACCACGTCATTCGCCGCTGTGCCGTCCGGCTGAGAAGTTCTGGTTGCCTTAAAAACTACTCCCTGACCACCAATGGCGACTTCGGGGCCGATGACATACCGGCCACTCAAAGCAGTTTCGATATCGGCAGGCGCAAACGGATGCTCAGCCATACTATCTCCGACGTAGCGGCAGGTCTGCTTACGTTCTCTTTCCACAGGATGCAAGCCAGAGTTGTGCATTGAAGCTTCCCCACCGGGCCATTTGTCTCTCGAATATACATTCAAGGTATTTCCCGGGCAGTGGTCTTGTATAGACCACTCAAGGGGCCTTTACCCTAGCACCATTGCGCAAGTCCTTTTTCATTCAATTTTCAATATGTTAGTGCCCCCTTGCCAACGGCTCTGCCGCACCAACATGCCTGCAATGGAAGTAGTTAACAATAATGGTGGAAAGAGCTTTGTGAACAGGTGTTGCGAGATGCATCAGCCCGATTGGTCTACGACAATTCCTCTGAGACACTGTAAAGCAGACCGGGCATTCGGCTGAGGCACTACTGTCTTCATGGTTAACTGCGACGGGCATGATCGGAAGTCTTCCCAAGTATCTCGCTCACGAGAAACAAGTCGGTGAGCAGCGCGCGGAGATGGATGGAAGCATTCAGATTGTCAATCAACTGGGAGCTGATGGCGGGTTGTGCCAGCACTAGCTCAATGGCAGCGAGTGAATCGCGAGCGTCGCGATCGAGCACCGCAAACAACGCCAGGTATTTGTCGGCTGGTTCAAGGCCTCCCTCTTTGACTGCCAGCACACAAGCCTCGGAAAGCCCCGTCAGGGCCTTCACGGCACGATGCAGGAACTCTCGGACTTGTCCACCTGATTCGCTGCCTTGGTCACTAGGCAGCCCCTGGGCCGCATAGGCCAGCATAAA
>JBEKOO010000115.1:0-5531 GCA_049521655.1 Candidatus Korobacteraceae bacterium | reverse complement strand
GCTCCACGCCGACTCTGGGGGTGGGCTGCCACGTAGTGCTGGTGGACGGCGAGCCGGTGCTCTCGCCAACACGTGATATTCCGCATCTAGCCGGCCCGGTGGATGGGCGCTTTCGGTCTTCTTCGCTGCTGAGCTTCATTCATCGGCTATACCGCGACCCTTGGGCTCGTTACTGGCCTTCACAGTCGATCTTCGCCCGCGAGATCGAAGCCGAGACCGCCGCGCAGATTGCGCTGCTGCAATCCAGGGGCGTCGCGCTGACGCACATCGACACGCACAAGCACGTACATATGTTTCCCGCCGTGCTCAGGCCAGTGTTGCGGGCGGCGCGGGCGGCGGGGATTCGCGCGGTGCGCAATCCCTTTGAGCCGGCATGGAGCCGGCGGGCCACGCTCCATGCTCCGTGGCTGCGCCGCGCCGAGGTGAGCCTGCTGCGGCTGTGGGAGCCGGCCTTTCGGCGCATTGTGGCGGAAGAGGGCTTTGTGACCACTGACGGAGCCCTCGGCGTGCTGGCTACCGGAACCCTCGACGCCGCCACGCTGGCTGTATTGCTCAGAAATCTGCCCGCCGGCACGTGGGAGCTGGTCACGCATCCGGGCTATAACGACGCCGATCTGGCGCGAGCGCACACGCGCCTGCTGGCCTCGCGGGAGACGGAGCGGCTGGCGCTTGCATCCTTCCAATGGAGAGACAGAATCGAGCGGATCAATTTTTCACGGTTGGGTTACGGCTGATTCCGGTTCGGCTTTGATTTCCAGCTGCAAACCGCGCAACCGTGAAGCAACGGAACGATGGAGGCCGCGATTGCGTATTCCCTTGCATCACAACAGGCAGAAGATCCCTGCTTTGTGCCGGGAAGATGGAGGCAGAATGGACATTACTTTCTTGTGGAAGGTACTGGTCTACGGATGGGCCACGTCCGAGGTCCTGCTGGGAATTGCCACGCGCACGCGACGCAGCGGAGGTGTGGTAAAGGACCGCGGATCGCTGATTCTCCTGTGGGTGGTGATTTTTCTGGCCATCTTCGCCGCAGAGACGATCCATTCCAGGATGCGTTCGAATATGTTTGGCGGCGCGCACTGGTTGATCCTGGTGTCCATGATTGTGCTGCTCGCCGGCATCGGCCTTCGCGCGACGGCGATTCTGTCGCTGGGAAAGGCCTTCAGTTCGAATGTAGCCATCCGCAGCGACCAAAAGATCTATCGCGGCGGCCTTTACCGCTATCTGCGCCATCCGGCTTACACCGGCTCCTTGCTGGCGTTTCTGGGACTGGGCATTGAAGTGCGAAACTGGATTGGGTTCTGTGTGCTGGTCGTACCCATCACCGCTGTCTTCCTCTACAGAATTCACGTCGAGGAGATTGCATTGAATGAGGCCTTCGGCGCCGAATATGCTGCGTACAGCCGGCAAACCAAGCGGCTGATTCCGGGGATTTATTAACGCAGAAATCATTTGAAGCTTCCTCCCCTTGCGCCAGAAGATCAGAAGCAGGTCCTTCGACTGGGCTGCGCTCCTGATGAACATCATGGTTGGGTGTGGCGTTTTGTAAACAAAAACAGCAAGTTAGCCACCGCTTCGCGGTGATCGCGAGTTAGCAAGTTAGCGGGTTCATTGCTGGCGTAACTTGCAGACGCGAGTCGGGCTGCTCAGAATGACAGCAAGGATTGGGCACGGGATTCATAGAATTCACGGACCTGACAGACACACGAAACAGGCTTGAGAAACTCCTGAGCCTCCAGCCGCGTCTATCTTTGAGAGTCTGAATCCGCACGCGACGAGAAAAATATGCGCATCGGCATTACCTGCTATCCCACCTACGGCGGTTCGGGCGTGGTGGCCACGGAGCTGGGCATCGAGTTGGCCGCGCTGGGCCACGAGGTGCACTTCATCTCTTATTCGCAGCCCTTCCGGCTGAGCGGACGCGACAGCGGCATCCTCTATCACGAGGTTCCGGTCTCCAGTTACCCGCTCTTCGAGTTCCCGCCCTACGATCTGGCGCTGGCCTCGCGGATGGCCGAAGTCGCAGAACTCTATGAGTTGGATCTGCTGCACGTGCATTACGCGATTCCGCACTCGGTGAGCGCGCTGCTGGCGCGGCAGATGCTGGCCGCGCGCGGGCGGCGGCTGCCCTTTGTCACCACGCTGCACGGCACGGACATCACGCTGGTGGGCATGGACCGCGGCTACCTGCCCATCACTCGCTACGCCATTCAGGAGAGCGACGGCGTGACCAGCATCTCCAGCTATCTGAAGGAGGAGACGCTGAAGCACTTCGGCATCACGCGGCCCATCGAGGTGATTCCCAACTTCGTCAACTGCAATGAGTACGTGGCCATCAAGGATGAGGCCGCGCGGGCCAAGGCGCGGCTGCGGCTGGCCAAGCCGGAAGAGGCGATCCTGATGCATCTGTCAAACTTCAGGCCGGTCAAGCGGGTGGTGGACGTGGTGAAGATATTTGCGCAGGTGCAGCGCGAGCTTCCCGCGCAACTGGTGCTGGTGGGCGACGGGCCGGAGCGCTCGGCCGCCGAATGGCTGGCTCACGACCTGGGAATCCAGTGCCACGTACACTTTCTGGGCAAGCAGGAGCGGGTGAACGAACTGCTGCCGCTGGCCGATCTGATGGTAATGCCCAGCGAGCTGGAGTCCTTTGGGCTGGCAGCTTTGGAGGCGATGGCCTGCAAGGTTCCGTCGATTGCCACGTGGGTGGGCGGCGTGCCGGAACTGATCGACGACGGCGTGACGGGGCTGCTTTACCCGGTGGGAGATGTGGAGGCCATGGCCGCCGGAGCGGTGAGTCTGTTGAAGGACCGCGACCGGCTGGAAGCGATGCGCCTTGCCGGGCGCAAGACGGCGCAGAAGCGCTTCTGCTCGACGCTGGTGGTGCCGCATTACGTGCGCTATTACGAGTCGGTGCTGGGGAATGCAGGCTGAACTGAAGATTGACCCTTGCCGAAGTGCACTCTCCTGATCGGATAGCAGGTCACGGCGATCCTGCAACGCTCGCAAATCATCAAGAGGCGGTCGTGATCCGCGGCGCAGCCAGGCCGGATTTCGTTCTGCGAATTCCGCGAGGTATAATTTTGTCTGAAGCGGGAGTAGTTCAGTGGCAGAACGTCAGCTTCCCAAAATGGATAATTCTAGCATTTTCAACAATTTACAGAAACGCAAAGTAGCCTAAACGAGTCCTAGAGAGTCAAGAACAATCTTTACAGTGGTCCCAAAAGTGGTGTATCCCCTTTATTCATGCGGGTTTCAACGTCACACCATTATCAGCCCCACGGCAATTTTCAACACCATTTTCGATTCAGTGCGAGAACGTGCCGGCAAAATTCTGACGTTCTCGGCGGCGACTACGATTGTTGTTGAAATCGGCAAACGCCCCGGCTCATCATATTTTGAGAAAGGAACGTCATGGACAACAGAGTGATTGACCGCTACACACTTGAGCTAGAAGCGTTGAATGAGCATGAACACTCTCCCCTCCCGGTGCGGTGTATCGCAACGAACACGGATGACAAATCCACGGCTGAAGCGTGGCTGAGTCTTGAAATGACCCGCGCACTGCTCAATTTTGCTTACGGCAATCAACAAACGTTCACCGATCATTTCATGCAGCAGCTTCAGGACCATCACTACGCGGACTTAACCTCTCCACAACCAGAGCCACATCCGGGCGCACAACATGCCCGCTGCGTCTTTAACGCTATCGACCTCTTGCCTTTTGGTTTCGTCCACGATGAGTTGCGCCCGTGGCGACCCGAATAGCCTAGCCGCATGTGTCCTCCACGCCGAACGGCACCGCCATAGCGCCGGTGAAAACGTGGCGGTTCCCCCCCGGACTTTTCACGGGCGCGTCCACGGGGCTGTGGGCGCGATTGCAGACCATTCAAATGCCAGGTGCGCTACAATGCGGGTTATGACGCTAATGACCGTCAATGACAAATCCGCCGCGCTGGGCGAGCTCTATGGCCGCATCACGCGGGTTGCCGAAGCGATGGGAGGCACCGCGTCACATCAAGTGTTGGCATTAACTATTCCCGGCGCGTTGACGGCGGGCTACCAGAGCGAGAATGCCCCGGCCCTATGCGCCGAAATGCCCGATAGTTTTCAGGTGGAGTTTGCACCGTCTTTCCCGCTGAGCATCGGGAATGCCTTGTCCGTGAGAGTTAAGCGGCTTCACGCCGGGTTGCCCAAAAGTGAGTGGGGATTCAACCTTGGGCCAGACGGTTGGCGAAGGACTCAAGCCCCGCTAACAGATGATGAAATCCGCGCATGTCTGACGCCGGAAGGACCCCGGCCTGCAACGTACTAGCGCGGGCAGGGCAAGCGCAAACTAGCCGTCGTCGTTGTCGAATCCGGCGCGTTTGCGGGCATCTCTCAGGCTGTTCTCAAAGCTCCTGGGAGGTGTCCTCTGCGTTTCCTTCTCGCGCTCTCGGGAGATAGCCTCTCGCTCTCCGCTATTAGTGAGAGCGATGCCGCCGAAGAATACCACGCCAGCATCATCGCTATCCCGCTTGCCTTTCGCCCATCCGCCCTTGATGAGAGTTTCGATTGCTCGTTGGACCGTACCCTGTTCAGGTTCCGTCAGAGAATCGTATTCCTTGGCGGTAATTTCAGGAGACCCGAACAGCTTGTTGTGCTTGTTTAGTTCAGCGAGTTGAGAAGGCTCACTCTTCAAAACCGATTCGAGCTGCTTCCGCAATGACGTGGTGCTGTGAGCCTCTTTGGGGTGGTCGTAGATGTAGCGGAGAATCCAGTCTTCTATGGTTGAGAACCCGGCTGGCACCAGGAAGTCCATGTCCTTCACCCTCTGCCCAACAAGAGTAGCAGATGTTAACCGCGCGGGTCCTCCAGGCCGTATAGCAGTTCCAGGAAGCCCACGGAGTCATTCGGGCAGCGGAGCCTTCCCGTTTAGAATCGTTCCGTGCGAGATCGGTATGCATATCGTGACCTGTCTTTTGCTTCACAGAGAAGAGGAGGGAAGGTTTTCCAATGAGCGAGATGGTGCTTTTCGAGGAACGGCCGGTGCGCCGGGTCTTTCACGATGAGGAGTGGTAGTTTGTTCTTTCCGACATCGTCAGCGCGCTGACGAACTCGCCCGCTCCCTCCGAAACCCTGAAGAAGCTGCGCCGCCGGGACCCCTCTCTGGCCGAGGCCTTCAAAGGGGAGGGACAATTTGTCCCCTCCCTTGCGCTTCCCTTTGAAACGGCGGCGGGATGGAACAACAAGCAGCGCGAGAACGATTCTTCCAGACTTTATTCTTCCTCTCCGCCCTGCTCTCTTGTCCATTCAACAAGTTTTTGTTGCAGTTCTTCTTTGCTTGGCAGGTAGAGCTGGTATTCACGGGCATGAATGTTGGCGTCTCTGGGAAGGGTAATCTCGACCAGGGCGGAGTTCTTCTTCTTGCAGAGCACGATGCCGATGGTGTGGTTCTCCGCCTCCGTTCTGACGTGCCGGTCAAAGTAGTTGACATACATCTGCATCTGGCCGAGGTCCTGATGCGAGAGTTTGCCAATCTTGAGGTCGATGAG
>JBEKOO010000114.1:0-5581 GCA_049521655.1 Candidatus Korobacteraceae bacterium | reverse complement strand
TGTACTTATTGCCCACCTCGTCCGGGACATCAACACGTTTGAAGTCACCGCAGTTCTGGCGAAGCTCGACTTCTCGGTCCTGCGGACTGGTGTCGTTAGCGAAGCCAAACCATCCTCCCTTGGTGCTATGGACTCCGAGTGGGCTTGTGCTCACAGCAACGCCCGCAGTCCAATGTCCGGAGTTGTCCGCAAAGAAATTATCATTTACACCCAGGTAAAGCTCGCCATTGGCATTTGCCTTGAAACGTCGGCTCGTTCCGACCTCGAAGACATTTCCAGACGGACCAATACGTCCAAGCAGGGACCAACAGGGCAGTTCAGGAGCTACAAAAGGCACGCGAACCGTTCCCACATCCATGCAGTCAGGCAACGTGCCTGCAGGAGTTGCTCTCGCGCCATTCAAGTTTGTTCGGATCACTCCTCTAGCCGTTACGGTCACATCGTCACCGACTTGCAATTGGATGCCAGTTGGCGTCCACGGCTGATCTGCTCGTACTATAATCGCTCGGGCCGGATTGAGGAGAGATGGATTCTCTTGAGCAGAGAGGCGCGATGAAGTAGGGCCCGGAATCAGAATTTGTGCACAGTCAGTTGAACCATCATCCTCATGTGAGGTCACTTGAAGTAAGTAGTTTTGCTTGGCGTTGCCGTATACATGGGATTGAGGAAACCAACCTTGAGTAACACTGCCATCCCCCCAAATCCAAGTGAATGGGATCTTGTTCGGTCGCCGGTCATCTACTCCGTTGACGTTAACGAGTCCAGTGCTCGAGTTCAGGCTGGTAATAGAAAGGGAAAGGTGTGCGCTCGCTTGCCGTCCATGGCATCCCAAGAGAACTTGACCGATAACGGAGTCGTTGGGCGGCGGGGACATGTGACTCCCTTTCATGTCTGCTTGGGAGGCTGGTGCCAGCCCATAAAAGTAGCTTCCAGTTCCGGAGACGTGGGCAACGAGCTTACCCACGCCAGCTTGAGTGTTCAGTGTGTACACCGCAAGAG
The DNA here is from genome assembly GCA_049521655.1 of Candidatus Korobacteraceae bacterium. Classification (GTDB taxonomy): domain Bacteria; phylum Acidobacteriota; class Terriglobia; order Terriglobales; family Acidobacteriaceae; genus TOLSYN. The sequence goes on along the minus strand of JBEKOO010000114.1, from coordinate 4,582 downwards.
GAGAAAACGCTCCCGCATAAAGTGTGCCGTTCACGTATACTGACGCCCCACTGCCGTAAAAACCTGGATATCCAATCAGTGTCGCCGACCCCGTCGACGTGTTCACCGAATACAAAGGCGTGCGTGTAGATCCCTCCGGCGTCGGGGTGATGTAAAGGGTCGCCGAACCCGTAGACACTCCGAAGCCGCCCGGATTAGCTAGTCCCGTTGGTCCGATAAGCACGGCTGCACCGGTTACTGGGTTGATGGAATACAGATTCATGTTTTGGTCGAAGCCGTACAGGCCGCTTGTTGTGGAACCAAAACCTCGGTAAGCGAATGCTGCCTTGCCGATAGTGATGAGTGCGCCGTTAGCGGTATTGACTTGATACAGAGTGCCGCTGTGTAAACCGGGCCCATACAGATTGCCGCCGTACACCCCCAACCCTATGAGCGGTATGCTCGAATTGCCGAGTTGAGTGAACACCCCAGTGGTCAGATCGATTATCCCGAACTGCGCGGAGCTTGTCGTTTCGTAAGCGTAGTCGTCCGCTCTTGCGACCGATTGCCCAGTGAAAAGTACCATGATGCCCAACGCTGCAAACACCACGTTCCAAGGGATGCTCCTGTTAGCAGAATCCTTCAAAGACATGTTCTCCTCCTTCAGCAGGTGAGCCGCACGGCGACACGCAACTTCTATACCAGGCGCCCGACACGTTACCGGCAAAGGGCAATCCTTGTGCCGTCTCGCATTGCTCTCGGCGTTCCGGCCTCACAGGGAAGACTTCTCCCTTCCCAATCGCATACTTTCTCGCAGGTTCTACTGACGTGACTGCAAAGATCGGTAAATCCGTTACCTACTTCACTCGGCACATAAACACGCCCAAAGTCACCACAGTTCTTGCGAAGCTCGACGTCTCGATCCTGAGTCCTAAGATCGTTGGCGAAGCCCAACCACACCGCTTGGGCGCTGCGTGCTGAGGATGGGTTCGTATTTACCAAGTAACATGGATTCTTGCTGCGACCAACTTGGTCGCCTACAAAACGGTTGCCATTCCACCGAAAGCGTGTGGTGATGACCCACTCGGGGCATGCCTCTGATCCATCGCCGGTATCAAGGACATTAACCACCAAAGATCCTGAGCCGGTACGAACGTTGCCGATTCTGCCACCTAAATCCTCGGCTGTGAACCTAGCAAGCAGTCGAGGTGTTTCGCTCGAGGGTGAGAAGATATACAGCTCCCGGTAGTTAAGGTTCGCGGGCCCAGGTCCGCAGTCAGTTTCTACGGCAGCCTCCTCATGGCTATCGCCGATGACATCTCCATAGATCACATCTCCAACGAAGAAATACGAATCGTCTTTCTTCCATTGGCCGTTGGATGTTCGGATCTCAGCATCGAAGTCCTCGCCAAAGGTTGCCCTACAATTCGACGGATAAATAAAGTTGCGAAAGTCAACGCTGTGTATGTCACCAGGTGAAACGCTTGTAGCTGAAGCCCCCGCGGCTTCACCTTGTATAGGGACGCCGGAAGTTCTGATCACGAGTCCGTATACATTTACCTGTTTGACTCCCTCCTGTTGCTCGGCAATTCGAGTTGCAACTGATTTGTCGGAGTCAGAATCGACAGGCCCAATCAGGGTCACAACACCTGCCTGAGAATGAACTTCCAAGGTACATTTGCTGAGATTCGGATCGGCAGCAAATTTCGCCTGAAGAGCTTTTTCGATCTCGGCATCAGGGACCGAAGAGCGAGAAGGTGACGAATGGTAAATCAGAAAAGTGATGACGAGGGCGGCGGTTATCAAAAAGACTATTCCGCCCCATAAAAGAGCCGGACTCATGCGCTGCGTTGTGGGCTGACTTTTCCCCAGCGCCGCCGCACCGGAATGTGCGTCGTCCATTGATGCGGAGGCCCCCGAAGGCGGGTTTGTCGCTGACGTCACCGCTTGCAGTGCTTGCGACTGTGGTCCGTCGTCTATCCTGGTTCCACAATTGATGCAGAACCTCACGCCCTCTTTCAGTTTGGTACCACATTGATTACAGAACATGACGAATAACCCCTTCAGGCGCATCCCTCCGTGCCGCGTTCGGTATGAAACTCGGGAATTCGACTGCGATATAGAACCCTCCGACTAACCAGCGGCTCGCCGCGTGTTCTCCTCGATGTCGAGCACGACGTTAATCATTTCCGCCGAAGCCCAGAGGAACAATGCGTAGCCCAAGCCACCCAATATGACAAGCAAAACAATCGCCCCGCCACCGGGCACGCCAAAACCAGGACTTGGAATCGATCCCGCTGCTATGCCCGATAGCACGCCCCCAATGGCGGTGAGGGCCGCTAAGACTTTGAGGATTACCGCGATGATGCGAAGTGCCGGATAGCGTCTTCCCTGTGCGTGTGAAAACGATTGGGAGGTCGGCACTGGCTGGACGGCGCTGCTAGATGGAGCGGCTTCGACCACTGCCCCGCACCTGCCGCAGAACTTCGCTCCAGTTTCGAGAGGCGTCGCGCAACTGTTGCAGAAATTAGCCATTACGTTTTCCTCTTATTTATGGCAGTACCCCTATCGCAAGAAGCGCCCACATCCTTTACAAAACTTGGCGACCCCCGGATTTTCGGCCCGCAGCTGGACATGCGCCTTCAACTTCCGGTTGGTCACAATCCAGACATAATGAGACCGCCTTAATGAAACGCGTTTAACCGTAGCGATTCTGCCCACAGATCCGTAGATACTTATCGCAAGTCTCTAAGCAGTCATAATCAGTAAGGCCGCAGCCAGGATTACAGCACTTCCCGAAACCACTAGCCGACGCCCACCAAGATGTGGTGCTGCAGGAGCTAACTTTTGACATTCCTACCTTCCTACTGCTAGCCGGTAGGTTGCTGGACCAGCTCCGTTTTGCGCGTTCCAAACTTTAATTATCAGCTGGTCTCCAAGATTCAGCCTTTCATCTCGCTGGCCATATGCACCACCGAATCCTGTGACCCCAATCTCTGTATCTGTCCAATGATCCACACTCAGCAGAATCGAATAGATATTCTGCGGCCCAACGCGTCCGGCCACCCAATTTGCAGTTTCATCTGCAATCGCGAGATAGGGAGTGGTCTGATTACTGTAAGGAGAATGGCTACCAAAACCTTGACCCTTAATAAGAATCGTCTCGTCAGCATTCTGACTGATAGGGCTCACCGATGTGATATGCGGTAGCACATCCGCAGCCGTACCAATGATTGTTGCTTCGTATGTTGCTGGGTCAGCCCCAGTCTGCGGATTCCAAACCGTAATTTTGACCTTATCTCCACCATTTAGTGTCCAATGTTCCTTACCATATGCCCCAGCGAAGCCTGTCACCTCAATCTCGGTGTCCGTCCAGCGTCCGACATTAATCGTAACCGCGTTGAATTCGAACGGGGTCACGCGGTACGCAACCCAACTCACGGTTTCGTTCTCAAGCATAAGATAAGGCGAGGCCTTGTCGCTGTCGGCGGGACGATCACCGAAGCCCTTTCCGCGTATGACAAACGTCTGATCCGCGCGTGGATAAATTGGCGTCACTGAGACGATTTGCGGCGGTGCAACATTCGTGCTTGTGCTCCCAACCCTTAACTGGAATAAAGCTGGACCAGCGCCCGTTTCGATGTTCCAGACGCTGATTTTGACCCCGTCACCAGGATGAAATGGGCACAGACTTTGCGACGGCCACGCAAAGCCCGTCACCATAATTTCGGTATCGGCCCATTGTTCCACTCGCAGAGACCCATCTTGAACGTTACCTAGAGACACATCATCTCCGCATCCTCGACCCGGCGCCGAGTCTTCAATCACAATGTATGGCCTAGACGCACCAGCGGGAGGGTGGTAATTGCCAAAGTGCCGACCTTGAATAGTGATGCTCTTCGTCACCCCCGCAACAAGAGGCGTAACCGATGTAATGGCGGTTGCGCTGTCTTCGCATGAAACGTCAAATGTCTTCAAAATGCCGTTCCTGTCACGGATGAAGCCGTGACGATTGCTAAAAGTATCTTCGTAGTAATAGCCAACAACCGTCCCGTCAGAAATATCGGAGCATATGGCTCCTCGAAAACGATCTCTGTCAACGACCAGTGGATCCTTTAGTGCAAGGGCGGCTAGAACTCTCCGACTCGTATTACACGCGGTCACCTCCTCTCCTCCGCGAGGTCCGGTGACTAAGCCGAATTTCTTAACGAGTTGTGGCTGAGCGACTCCACTTCCCAGCGAATCGAAGATCGTTACTGTTCCATCTGCCCCGCGCAGGAAGCCGTGGTCATCCCCATACCTATAGAAGTGCGTTCTCGCATCCGGCGGCTCTTTCTGATATGTGCCAATGACGTTGCGGGAGTTGCTAATGCTTTGCGGTTCTGTGCCACCGCTGCCCTGCACATCGAACGTGGTGAAGCCCACGCGTTTGTCCCAGATGAAGCCATGCCTGATGTTTTGCGCGTCAATGAAATATCCGGTGATTGTTCCCGCGTCGTTTAGGCCCGTGGCCCACGTACCCTGTCCCGACCTGAATTCCGGGTGTCCTAATGGAGCTGGACCGATTTCCGTACCTGCGCCGGGCGCGTCCACAGTTGTGAAT
>JBEKOO010000113.1:0-5631 GCA_049521655.1 Candidatus Korobacteraceae bacterium | reverse complement strand
TCAAATCGAATCTGGTAGGAGACCCAAATAGCAGTTACTGACAGAAACGAATCAATGACCACCTGTCCCCAACGACTGAACAGTGCTCTGGGCAGGCGGTCGATGGCGCGGCCCACTTCCGCCAAACCAGTCGTTAATTTGCCTTCGATGGTTGAACCTGACACCGGAGACCCTCAGTCATTCAAAATGGCTCAGCTGGTTCCTGGGCGCGAACTTATGATGAAGGATGCGAGGCGGCGCTGCCCGTGTCAGTGACACGAAACAATAGGTGGGCAGCAACAGGGCTTTATCTGAGACACGTTTGGTCGTATGCACTCTGTCACGTTTGTACAGACAGGAAGGAAGCGCTCGTAAGGGTTCTCGTCAATTCCTTTAACCACGCCATAAAATGGATGCTCCACAAGACGATCGTCTGATATGAATGTCGCGGGAGTTGTTTTGGATCCTTGATCAACTGGCCCGGCCCAACCCGCCGCGAGGCCTAAAGATAACTCGGTACTGGCCCCTGGCTGAACTACCACCGTGTGGCCACCATCCTGCACCGTCAGTACACCTTCTCGGCTGACAACGACAACCTTGTTCTCAGTCCTAACGACGTCAAACTTCGCTACCCCGTCCTTGGGGGAAACCAGAATGCGCCCCACGCTAACAGACATGCCCTTGTCTGTATTGAGACGTGCAGTACCCTGAATGACCTCCACAGAAGTCGGCGCATACTGGATTGAGGAGTTCGGGCTCACAACTATCGACGACCCACTTCGGTTGATTGAACCGGCAGAGGAACCGGTAACATCAACCCGGTCACCGGAAAAAATACTAGTCGAAATTCCAGCGGATTGACCGTTGACTTTGACATCGCCGTTAGCGTATAGCATTGCTCCGCCGGTTTGAGCCGACAACATGCCCACGCCGAAAACGACCACCAACAAGGGCTGTACCCAAGTGATCCTGAGGTGCTCCACTGAACCTCCCATGCTCCCCCCCACATCGGCTCTGGCTGGATGTTCTAACGACTCGAGAAACTTTAGCCCGAAGATGTATGCAAGTCAATGGCACCTAGGTGGGACGACGGGCTGCGATGTCCAGATGGTTTGTCTACGAAAAGCACGAAATCCGTCGCTCGAAGAAGCTACTGCGACCTAGGCGGGGTGAACGTGAGCTACTCAATTGACAGTTTGCGAGGACTCAGCGAACGGCCGCAGGCTAATGTCGTCGATCCAGAACTGTCCAAGAATGCGCGTGTTCGCCGGGTCACGCACGATGCGTACAATCACCAATCTGGTTTTCGGTCCGGTTTGGAAGCTCTTTTCTACGAGATGCCAGGGCGTCGTGCCGACCGTTTCCGGCGTAAGCGCATAACGCGTATTATCGTACGCGTCAGACACGGATATGCCCGGTCCATTCGCACTCCGCAACTCCTCGCTTTTTACCCAAGCGGCGACCGTGTATTTCGTGTCGGGTTTTACCGGCACCCATTCGGACAGTCCTGAGTTGCCACCAGTGTCGCTGTAGGAAATCAACACGGACTGATTGCCCCTGTGAAACTGCGTAGTGTCTACAGAAACCGCGATCCCAGGTTGCGGCGAATACCGCCAATCCAAACCACCATTCAGGATTTCTTCTGCAAAATCGCCATTCGCTATCAGGTTGTCAGAGCTGCTGTAGCGGCTCAGAACCGCGGAGCGGGAGGAGAGTTGCTTCCACGCTTCCTCGGCTCCGCCCACGTCCTGGTTTTGCAGCAAGGCGTCAACGTAGAACAAAGCGTGGTGATAATCAAATTGCCGATTGAGTTGTAATAGCGACGACCAGACGTGATGGGCGGCTCCCCATTCGTTTTTCGCAATCAACGACTTGATGAACTGCAGATATACCTCGGGATCGGGCGGAAGCATGGCTTCAATCGCGTTGACATCGCGTAGCGCGCGCCAGCACAGGTCAAGGGATGGCGTTACAAAGTTTGGGTCGCCTCGGATTACTACCGAGAATTGACGCAGCGCCTCTGGAATTTTTCCCTGTACGAGGAAAAAGTTGGCCGCTTCCCACGCCACATCCGGCGTAGTCGGATCGACTGAAATGGCCTTAAGTATTGCATCTTGCTGCTCGTGTTCCGCTCCGGTCCTGTAGTATGCAAGTGCGAGATGTAGCCAGTAGGCAGATTGGTAAGGGTCCAACTCGGTCGCGCGTTTACAGTAGGGGGTTGCGGCAGCAGCGTCCTGCTTGTCGAACAACAGGTACCGGCACAGCAAGTCTCGGTGAGCGGCATTTTTTGGTGCTAACGTGATGGCTCGTCCCAAAGAGGGTAGGTCGAGACTGGAGGAAAGACGTGAAGCCTCATAGTCGCGCGCCGCAAACCAAGCATATATCGCAGCAGCTACGCATCCCAACGCGAGCGCGATTTGTATGCTTCTGTGCTGTGCTGATGCGATGGCGCCCCTCAGATTCTCCGGCCGTCAGACTTACGAGTTAGCCGGCAGTCGGTTTTTGCTGTTCGCCGTTATCTGTGCCTTCGACATTGCCGTTCCGGCCGCCCTTCAGTTTAGGAGCATTCTTATCGGTGTAATATCCGCCGTATTTGGAGCCCGAGTAATAGTAGTAGTAGTAATCAGGCGACTGGAGATCAAACGCGTTTAGCACGATTCCCCGTAACGGTGCTTTCAAATGCAGCAGAAGGTCGCGGGCATTGCGGACGGCCCCCATCGTGGTTTGGCCGGAACGAACCACTAGGGTCACCATGTCCGCCTGCACTGCCAACAGCACCGCATCGGTAACCGACAGCACCGGCGGTGAGTCGATGATGATGTGATCATATTCCTTGCGCCACTCACGGATCAGATCCTGCATCAGGCCGGAACCCAGTAATTCGGACGGATGTGGCGGCAGCGGTCCCGATGGCAGAAGGAAAAGAGTCGCTTCCATGGTGGGCTGAACGGCGTCCTTCCACTTGGCCAAGCCACTCAGAACATTAGAAAGACCTACTTCGGGCCGCATGTCAAAAGCCTTATGTATGCTAGGTCTGCGCAGGTCGGCGTCGATCAGCAGTATGCGTTTCCCCTGTTTCGCCATGACAAAAGCGGTGTTGATACTGGTCATGGTCTTGCCGTCCTGGGGCAAGGCACTGGTGAAAACCAGAACCTGTGGCGGGTGTCCAGCACTCGACAGCAGGATCGACGTACGTAGTGTGCGGTAGGCTTCGGAGATTTCCGACTGCGGTTCAAGGTAACTAACGAGTGCGCTGGTGCGCGTGCTGCTCTGCTTTGCGGTCAAAAGCAGCCGGGAGCTAGCACCTTGGGCTTTCGCTGCGCCCATGTCACTCTTAAACGGAATAATTGCCATCACCGGCAGACCCGATAGGGACTGGGCCTGATCGGGCGTGCGTACTGTGGTATCCACCGCTTCCAACGCGAAGGCTACAGCGACCCCGCCGACTAGCCCAAGTAACACCGCAAACAGCATATTACGCGGCACGTTGGGCCGCGCAGGAAACAGAGGAACGCGCGCCTTGTCCACAATACGAATATTGCTCGAGTTGAGGCCGGCTGCCAGGCTGGCTTCCTTAAGTTTTTCCAGTAGACCATCATAGAGCTGCCGGTTGGAATCCGCCTCCTGCTTCAGAATCCTGTATTCAATGGCATTCTCGTCGAGCTGATTTGCGACAGCCGTTTGATCGTCCAGGGCCGCTTTCAGCATCTGCTCGCGTTTCACTGCAGTGTAATACTCGTTTTGCACTCGGAGTACGCCGCTTTGCAGTTCTTCCTGGTAGGCCCTGTTGATCTCGCTGAGTTGATTCTGAACCTCCCGCACCTTTGGGTATTCTGATCCAAGCTGCGTCCTCAACTGCGCATACTGGGCTTGCAACTGCGTCTGCTGCTGGCGCAGGTTGGCGAGAGCAGGGTCTTGCAAAACGCTGGCCATGGCACCCGGGTTGGTGCCCTTTGTGATCTGGTAGAACGATTCCTTTTGTATGCGCTCTGCCTGCGCTTGAGTCAACTGTTTACCAAGCTCGTTCAGCTTTTCGAAGGTCAAGTTCTGCTTATCATCTGTGCCGACGATTCCATGCTGCTTCTGGTACTCAATCAACCGGGCCTGCGAAGTTTCCACTTTGATTTGCAAGTCAGCCAATTGTTTGGAGAGCCAATCGGCAGCTTGCATGGTGCTGTCGAACTTGGCCTTGATGTTCTGTTCAATGAACGTGTTGGCGGTGGTGTTCGCGATCTCCGCTGCGAGCCGAGGGTCTGGACTGGAATACTTGATCTCAATGATCGAAGTGTTTGGAACCGGCAACACGTTCAAATTGGAGTGAAGTGTCCCGATCAGCTGGTCTTCACGCCCTAAGGTCTGCACCGACGATCCAGACACAGGGACTGCGCCGGCAGTGGTTGGTTGCTCCTTTCCAGCAAACTCGGGACGTTTATTGAGTCCCAGGTTGCGGATGACAAGCAGGGCGAGGCTGTCTGATTGCAAAATGTTAACTTGGGTCGCGATAAATGTCGCCTCGTCACTGGACTCGCTGGATTGTTGGTTGTCCTTGAAGTTCAGAATGCTGCCAGGCGCCTGGCTGGATATTGAGATACTCGTGACGGCGTCATAGATGGGAGTCATGCGAAGGGAAATTAATGCTGCAGCGGTCACCACTACAACCAGCGAAACAATAACAGTCCACTTTCGTTTCCGCAGGGTGCGCCAATAGTCGCCCAGTGTGCGTTCCCGCGGCATAAGCCCATACGTATCCTGAACGGTGGTTACCGTGGTCCAATCCGGTGGCGCAAGTTCTGTCGTGCCCTCGAGCAGTTTATTAGTAGAACTCATTTCCCCTTACCTTCAACAATCGGTGACGTTTCGATGCCTCGCAGGAGCGTCCGAATTGACAATCATTCATTCAGATGTCGATAGAGCCAATATCTCACTTTGTCATGCACCCATCATCCACTTAGCCGATGACGATCGAGGGCTCCGCCAGTTGTTGCAATTGCGGTCAATGCAAAGAACAGGGCCGCATTGGCAGGAATCTGCAGGTTAAAGTCGGACAGGCTATGTATCAGCAGGCCTGTACAACCAATTAGCGCGGCCATCGTTATGCTAGCTCGAGGGTCACGCCTCCAGTGCTCGATGCTGCGCATTCCACTGCGATAAACCAGAACCAAAAAAAACACCATTAACGCGAAACCGGTCATACCCGTTTCGACCAGCACCTGCATAAAATCGTTGTGCGCCTCATTCACTTCGTCCTCGCTATAGAAGCTGCGAAACGAAGGGTAAACTGTCGAGAAGGTGCCTAGTCCCCATCCCAAAAGCGGACGCTGCCGCACCATTCTGAAACTATCCTTGACGATGATCGTCCGAATGCCAGCGTCAGCTTTGTCCATAGGACTCTTCAGCGACGTCAGCCTCTCCATCAATCCCACAGGGTGCAGCATGGTCAACCAAACTGCGAGAAATACACCAAGCAGGGCTAACCACACAAGGCCCCGGCGGGTTCGCCGTCCGCGTGCCAGTAAGGCCGCCAAGATCAACATTTCTCCGGCGAACCCGAGAATGCCTCCCAAGGATAGCGATAGAAAAATCGTGCTGGCCATTATCAGCGCCGCGAACCCAAAAAGTACCCGTACCGGGCGCCGCCAGAGATGGGTCATC
>JBEKOO010000112.1:0-5871 GCA_049521655.1 Candidatus Korobacteraceae bacterium | reverse complement strand
TCTACGCGGTCGAGAGCAGCGACGGCAAGAGACTATTCGTGCTGAATCGGGGTGACGACACCATCTCCGTGATCAACGCTCAGAACGACACGCTGGACACCTGCTCCGGGCTTGTCAACCAGGCTGGTCAGCCGGTTACCTGCCATCCCACCCTGCCGCTATCGCTCACAGCCGTAAATGCTCTGAACGCCATTAACCCCGGTTCCGGCACTCCCCCCAACGGAATCGCCGGCATGACCCAGACCGCTGGCTCGGTCTACGCTGAGTACAACTCCGCCACCAACCAGCTCGTCGTGGCCAACTACGGCGGCAACTCCATAAGTATTATCGATGTAAGCCTGGACGAGTACGGCAACGACAGTCCGACCTTCGGAACTACCTACACGGTTCCGGTGGGCGGCAATCCCGCCAGCGTGACCGTGCTCTATGATGGCAGCCGCGCCTATACGGCCAACCAGACCGACCATACGGTGACCATCGTTAACCTCAGTTCCCACATCGTGGAAAAGACGCTCCCCGTCTCGGGCCATCCGCGCACCGTGGTTTCAACCCAGAATTCGACCCAGGGCAAGGTCTACGTAGCTTCGCCGGACAGCGATGTCCTCACCCTGATCCGCACCGACCAGGACATTGTGGACACCACCTTGCTGTTGCAGGGCAACGTCGTGGATGTGCGCGTGAGCACACAGAACGGCACTACCGGAAACAACAACAACGTGAGCCGAATTCCCGGATATGGCCAACCCTGCAACCTGCCAGGCGCCGCGGCCACCGCATCGCTTGCTGCTTGTCAGGCCTTGCCGTAGAGAGTTCGTTCGATCGAATGAAACGCAAGACAGCCAAAGAGGGTCTTTCCGCGAGGGAAGACTCCTTTGGCTGTTGTTGCGTCCGGCTTGGCGACTGCCAGACGTTATCGGTTGGTGTGTGAAACGATGGAAGGGATGGCTGCCAGCACTAAAATGCGCGTGGACCTTCTGCTGGTCGAGCGGGGACTTGTTCCCAGCCGCGAGCGGGCGCGCGCGATGATTCTGGCTGGCCGGGTTCTGGTCCGCGAGCAAAAGGTGGAAAAGCCGGGAGCGGCCGTTCCCGTGGACGCTCCCATTCGCCTGCTGGGCGAGGATCAGCCCTACGTCAGCCGCGGCGGCATCAAACTGGCCGCGGCGCTTGCGCACTGGCCAATCGCCGTTCAGGAACGCGCCTGCCTGGACGTGGGCGCTTCGACCGGCGGCTTTACGGATTGCCTCTTGCAGCACGGCGCCGCTCACGTAACCGCCATCGATACCGGCTTCGGCCAGATTGCCATGAAACTGCGCATCGACCCGCGCGTCCGCCTGCTGGAGCGCACCAATGCGCGCCTGCTGGAGCCAAATTCACTAGCCGCAGGGCAGGGAAGTCCTGAACTAACCTTGCTGGTGATGGACGTTTCCTTCATCTCAGCCACGCTACTGCTGGGGCCGGTCTTCGCCGCCGCGCCGTCGCTCACCGAAGCGGTCATTCTCGTCAAGCCGCAATTCGAGGCTGGCCGTGAACACGTTGGCAAGGGAGGCATTGTCCGTGACCCCGAAGCGCACCAGTTGGCCGTCGATAAGGTAGGCGATTGCGTCCGCTCGCTGGGTTGGGAGGTCGTCGAGACGATTCCTTCGCCCATCACCGGCATGGAGGGCAACCGGGAGTTTCTGCTCTATGCGCGGCGAGGTTAGCGGCGTTATTGAATCAGGACAAAAACTGACCACTGTTCACGGACAACTTTAATCTGCGGACGTGTTGACAACCGCAAACCGTAGCGATATAGTTCACACATGATCAAGTCATTCCGGCACGCTGGTCTGGAGAAGTTCTACAGAACCGGCAGCAAGGCCGGAATTCAACCGCATCATGCGGCAAAGCTGGAGGAGCAGCTAACCGCCCTCAATCGAGCAAGAGGCCCGAACGATATGGACTTTCAAGGTTGGAATTGCCACGGCTTGCACGGCACTCTCAAGAACCACTGGTCGGTGAAAGTGAATGGCAACTGGCGCGTGATCTTCACCTTTGACTGCGAGGATGCAATCCTCGTGGACTACAAGGATTACCACTAGGGTTACAAGGAGGAACGATGCCCACTGAAATGTTCAATCCGGCGCATCCCGGACGCATACTGCGCTCTGCTCTTGAAGGGGTGAACCTCACGCACTTCGCCAAGCACATCGGCGTATCGCGCGTAACGCTCTCCAAAGTGCTCAACTGCCGCGGAGGCGTCTCGGCGGAGATGTCGCTGCGGCTCTCCGCTGCGCTGGGAACACATCCGAGTTTGTGGTTCGAGATTCAAGGCGATTACGATTTTGCCCAGGCGAAACGCAAAAAGCTCCCCAAGATTGAACTCTTCAGCAAAGCTGCCTGAGCCGTAGCACGTTTCCGGTGCAAAATGCCTACGTTCGTTGGGCTGGCTGGTGGTGGAGACAATTCCGTCGCCCATCACCGGCATGGAGGGCAACCGGGAGTTTCTGCTCTACGCGCGGCTGCCATAAACCTCAATCTTCCCACAAACAAAAGGCTCCTAGGGCAATTGCCGTTTTCGAAAGGTGATCACAAGTAGGACGAGGCCGAGAAGAATCAACAACGAAGCCAGCCCATAGCGCGTTATCCACTCTCCCGAAAGCAGCCCGGAGACAGCGAGCAATCGTACCACACCGAAGAGGATCATGGCTGCGGCAACCACGCGAGTACCGAGCATGATAAATGGAATCAATTCTAGAAAAAAACGCGGAAGCACACCGCGTCTTACCAAGTGCTCTGTAAGGCTCCGCGAACTGAGCAGGCCAATCGCAACGAGCAGAAAAACTACAAGTACACCTGAAACCACCAATTCTGGAATATCCATACGTTAAAACCCCACGCGATTGATCCGATTAGCCGAAAGAGGAGCATCAAAAAGGGACCAGATGTACGTAATCCCGAAAAACCAGAAAGTGAGCAAAACAAAAATCCCTTTCCCGACGTGACCGTTATAAAATTGGCCGCCCCCAGGAAAGATAAAGGAAAGAATGAAGGCTACACCTGCATTCTTGTAGATTCCCGGATGTGCGGCAACAGGCGCTTGCGGAGCTACCACATTTTGAATGATGATTGAGGGTCCTGCTGAAGAGGAGTTCCCTGCCGGTGCATTCAGAGTGATTCCTCCTGCCGTTTGCGCTTGCTGTGCTCCAGCGACAAGGCTGGATCCGCAGTGGCGGCATTTGATCGCGACAGTCAGGATCTGTTCTCCGCAAAACGGGCACGCTTTACTTGTTTGTTCCGGAGTGATTGTTGCTGAAGGAGGAGGTGCTATGGATACTGCGCCTTCGGTTGTTGGACAAGCGGTACCGCACTTTCCGCAAAAAGCGGACCCTGTATCAATCGAAGTGCCACATTGGGTACAATTCATCGTGCGTCCTTTCATTGGGTTAAACAAGGATTTCTATTTAAAAACGGATTGGAATGGATTCTAGCACTCCGAATCAGCTTTCTGTAACAAAAAGCATCGGCCTCGATTCAATTCTGGAAAACATTGGCCCCACCGCAGGGCTTCCGTTACACTAAAGCCGCATGGTGCGCGTCGCGATTGTCTGCAAATCGGAGAAGCAAGAGCTGGTCCGGCTGCTCCCGGAGCTGATCGCTTGGCTGCGCCAGCACAGCTATGAGCCGCTGCTGGACCTGGAAGGCGGGCAGTACACCGCGGAAGCGCCGGCTGTGGATCGCACGGCAATGCCCGCGCAGACGCCGGCGCTGGTGATCGTACTGGGTGGCGACGGAACCCTGCTTTCCGTTGCGTCCATCTTTGCCTCAACCGGCACGCCCATCCTCGGCGTCAACCTGGGGTTTCTCGGCTTCCTTACCGAGGTTCGCCTGGCCGACCTCTATCCGGCGCTGGAGTGCTGGCACGGTGGCTGCAACGATATCGATATACGTGCCATGCTGCGCGCCGAACTGTGGCGCGGAGGCGTGCTGCACTCCTCCTACGAGGCGCTGAACGAGACCGTCGTCTCCAAGGGCGACATTGCCCGTATGGGCGAGTTCGCCGTTGAACTGGACGGCAAGAGCGTGGCCCGCTTCCGCGCCGATGGCGTCATCGTATCCACTCCCACTGGCTCCACAGCCTATACGCTGGCCGCCAACGGCCCCATACTGACGCCCAGCGTGGACGCGATGGTGGTTACACCCATCTGCCCGCATCTGCTTACCCTGCGGCCCATCGTGGTCCGCGGCGACGCGTTGCTCGCTGTGCGCGTCGAGGGCGTCGCCAATCCGGCGCTGCTCACGGTGGACGGCCAGAAGGCCATGGAACTGCGGATGGGCGATGAACTCCGCTGCCGGAGATCCTCGTACACAGTCAACCTGATCCGCATGAGCGAAGGTGGCTTCTTCGAGGCGCTGCGCAGCAAGCTGAGTTGGGGAGAAAGGTAACGCATTAAGAAGCTATTCTCGATGTTGAAGGATGGACGAGATGAGTCCAATGCCGCTAAGTCTTGAAGCAGAAAGACGAATCGATTTACTCTTTCATCCAGATCAGCGGGAACGAGTGAGAGTTCTTCTACGTGATGAGTGCGGCGACAATCTTCCCTTATTACCGAAGGTCAGAGAGAAAGCATATTATGACCGCTTCCGTTTTGCGGCGCTCAAGCTGAGTAACGGCGATCTGGAGAGGCTTCAGAACGCAATTCGGCTCGCGAAGACTGATTGGCGAGACTTATTGGTCGCGGCTGGTTTCGCCAACGACATAAGAATCCATAAGTCTTGGCTTCCAGACCGCAAATGGTGACCTCTACGTTACTGAGTTCCCTCGACTCGCTACTGTTATTTACTCAGCTCGCCCAGCAGCACCCTGGCCTTGGCGGCCAGCGTGTGCGCTCCATCCACATCGCCGGAGGCAAGCGCAGCCTTGGCTTCCTTCAGGAACTCCCTGATCTGCGCGGCCGTCTTTTGCTCCTGATCGTTGAGCTGGCGGGTGATGCTGCTCAGTCCGCGCTCCGTGGCTGCGATGGAGTTGACTGTTTGTTGCCGTAGGTCGGAGGGATCGCCCGAGGAAAGCTGGCCGATGGCGCTCACTTCGGGGCTTTCGCTGGAGGCCTGCTGTGTGCTATTTGCCGGGGGCTTGCGGTGCTTGACCGGCGGCTTGGGAGGCTCCTGCGCCGGTTGCGGGTTGGTGTCGGGCGGGGGGGCCTGATTGGGAACGGTGATGACCGGAGGGGGCAGATCAGTCGGCGATGGCACAGGCTTGGGCAGAGGCGCATCCTCGATGGGCGGCGCGAGGGGCTCAACTTGTGCTTGATCGGTCTTATGAAAGCACGCTGTGAGCAACAACGGCAGCAACCACGCAGCACTACTGGCAGGCAACTTCATCCCGCAAGCCCTTTCTCGTTTGCAGTACTCGCCGGCGGAAGATGCCGGCGTCCCCATTCCGCGGCGGCAAGAGGAATTCGTAACAGGAACTCCGCGCCACGTTCTGTTTTAGATTGTACTTCCACACTGCCGTGATGGAACTGAAGAATTCGGTAGGTCATCGCCAAACCGATTCCGCTGCCTCCGCTCTTGGTAGTGAAATAGAGGTCGAAGATTTTTTCCCGAATCTCCTCGGAGATGCCCGGACCCTCGTCAGAGACGCGCAGAACAGCCATTTTCCCCTCTTCTTCGAGAATCACCTCCAGCCGGCCGCCTTGCTGCATGGCCTGTGCGCCGTTCTGAATCACATTCAGCACTGCCTGCTTCAGCAGGTCCGCATCGATATTGGCCACCAGAGGTTTGGACGGCAAACGGCTGACCAGTGTCACCTTGTGGGTGGAAAGCTCTTCGGCGGCCAGCGCCAGCACATCATCGATCACCGGGCGCAGATCCTGTTCGCTGAGTCGCAACTCC
>JBEKOO010000111.1:0-6048 GCA_049521655.1 Candidatus Korobacteraceae bacterium | reverse complement strand
GAACTGCTCGATCACCTGGCCAAGCGTCTGGCCCCTAAGCGGTCCATTCGCAACCTGGCTTTGGTGGTCGGTGCGGTCGCTCAGCACCCACGCTTCGCCGATGGGTCCGTCGCCCGGAAGTGACGCTGAGAGCAAGCTGGCCAGGCGGCGACCGCCCCACAAGCGATACTGATAGATCGGTTCGAACCGCAGAGGATACAAATGTGTTTTACCCATTGTGCCCGTCTTTCAACATCGAAAGCTTCAGTTTCGAGAAGGTGCTACTGCGAGTGCATGGCTGTACCCACCTGAGCAGCGCCGCGATGGTACGACAGGTGAAGCTCGACTCAATTCGCAGCACTCGCAGGCATCGCAGATTGCCGGTGGCCATTTGGAACCCACGCCAGATCGCCACTAAGCACGTAGACGGACAGGGCCGCTGCCATGAGAAATGCGCCTACCCAGAAGCGCCAGTCACGATGCATGCGCCGCCAATATGGACCCGGATCGGGTTCTCCCCTGTCGCCACTATTTCCTTCCAGGTTGTGCTTGCTTCCTGTCATTTCGTCTCCATCACCGCAGAGTATTCGCCACGTCGTGCAGCCTGATTGCAGCGGGCACGATGAACCAATGCTTCCTGGGCTGCCGCGACGTTGGCCTGGCTGCCATTCCAAATCTCCAAGGCCGGCTGCTGGATGGCGCGGGCAAACGAAAACGCCAATGCCCAGGGCAGCCTTGACTTGAATCTGACGTTCATCGCATTCAAACGGGTCGAAGCCAATTCCGCAGGTTGGCCGCCCGACAGGAACGCAATCGCCGGCACAGCCGCGGGGACGGCTCGCAGGAAGCAGTTCACGGTTGCGTCGGCCACCTCGTCCAATGTCGGTTGACTTGCACAGGCCGTTCCGGGAAGCACCATATTGGGCTTCAGGACCATGCCTTCCACGACCACCCTTTGCGCGAACAATTCGCTGAACACCGCTCGCAGCACTTCGTCGGTAATCTCGCGACACTGTTCCAACGTATGCTCTCCATCCATGACGACTTCAGGTTCGACCACGGGGACGAGGCCTTCCTCCTGGCACAGCGCGGCATAGCGAGCAAGAGCATGGGCATTGGCTTCAATGCAGCCCCAACTTGGAATGCCACGGCCAATGGCAATCACAGCGCGCCACTTGGCAAAGCGCGCGCCCATTTGGAAATATTCCTGAAGGCGATCGCGCAATCCGTCCAGGCCTTCTGTGACCTTTTCACCCGGATGGCCGGCCTGCTCCTTGGCGCCTGTGTCCACTTTGATACCGGGGATGATCCCCGCATCGACAAGGACTTTGACAAAGGGAGCACCGTCCTTCGTCTGTTGACGGATGGTCTCATCGTAGAGAATCGCTCCGCCTATCGACTCACCCAGCCCTGGAGTGGTCACAATCAATTCGCGGTAAGCTCTTCGAGCTTCCACGGTCTGCGGAATTCCAAGCTTTGCGAAACGCTTGTTACAGGTCCCGGTGCTCTCATCCATTGCAAGCAGGCCCTTCTCACTGATAAAAAGGGCCTGTGTGGTTTCTTTCAGTTGTTGCAGTTTCATCAGGGACTGCTCCTACTTTGAGATCGATCGTTGACTCCTGGACTAGAGCGTTCAGCTTCCGTTTGTTGAGACTGCCGGCTGCTCACCCAACTCAACAGCCTGTGATGGCGTAAGGGGAAGCGAAGAGTCCTCCAGGCCAGCGATCGCAGCGCCCCTGGCCGCCCTTTCCTTCATGGCTTTTTCCTCTCCAAGGCCCATGGTCAATGCCGTCAATCCGGCAAGACCGCCCAGCTGCATCGATTCGACGGCCGTACTGGGTACAATCACGATCGTCGAGTTCTGCTTGAGCCCTTCGTACAGCATGTTCATGGCTCGCAAATGCAGTGCCACAGGATTGTTCAAATAGGTCTTTGCCGCCTCGCCGAACTTCTCTGCAACCTGGCGTTCGGAGTCACCCAGAATCACGCGCGCCTGGCGTTCTCTTTCTGCCTGTGCCTGCATCGACATTGCATCTTCCAGCGCCGATGGAATCAAGACATCCTTCACCTCGACCGAGATGACGTTGATGCCCCACGGCTCGGTCCGCACATCGATGATCTTCTGCAAGTCCGCGCTGATCTTGTCCCTGCCTTCAAGCATGTCGGAGAGCATCGTCTTGCCAATCACATCGCGCAACGCCGTCTGCGCGGCCCAGTTGATGGCGCTCTGGTAGTCCTGCACATCGAGAGCCGCTTTCTTCGGGTCAACGATCTTCCAGAAGAGAACAGCATCGACATCCACCGGGACTGTGTCCTTGGTCAGCGTCTTTTCTGCCTTGAAGGAGCTCGTCAGCACGCGCGTGTCGAGCCAATATGGGATCGACTCCACGATTGGAATGATCAGGAACAATCCCGGCCCTTCAAGGGAGCGGAACTTGCCCAGCCGTAGTACCACCGCCTTGCTCCATTGGTCTGCAACCTTGATTCCAGCCGCCGCTATATATGCGAGAACCGCGAAACATGCCAGAACGACGATGGCGGCCACGTCAGATGACGCGCTATGAAGGCCAAAGGCGACCGCACCGCCCGCGCCTAGAATGACAATGAAAATCAAAGCTGCAAACGAACTGTTTTGTCTCATACTGAATTCCTTTCATGCCACGCCGTGATAGGCCGGCCTCACGGAGTTCGCTCTGAGTCCATTGCTGTCACGGCGCATTCTTGGATCCTGTTAGGCGAGGACCCTCTCGCCATGAACTGTGTAGGAGCTATGTTCGGTTCCTGCAATGATGTTTTTCGCATTGTCGACCGCGTCTTCTGTGCCATGGACAACAAGCAGATATTTGTCTGTCTTTAGAGCCACCTCGTACTTGAGCACGCTATCTTTCGGGATGCCGATGCTCACCAGGCCCGCCCCAACAGCGCTGACTCCTCCAACTACGGCTGCTCCTTCAAGGCCCGCGATAATCCACGCCACCAGCGGTCCGGCTACAAGAATCGGCCCTAGTCCGGGTATGAGGAACAAGCCGGACCCGAACAGCAGGCCCCAGAATCCGCCCCAGAACGCTCCTATTTTGCCCCAACGCATCATGCGGTCCCCAGCGTTGTAGTAGCCCACTACATGCTCGTCCGTATGCGTATCTTTTCCGGCGATCGAGAGGCTTTTCATGTCCACTCCCGCTTCTTGCAGCTCCTTGATGGCATGCTCCGCCTGCTCGTGGGTATCGTAGATAGCTACCACAGAATTTGTAATGCTCATTGGCTTCTCCTTATCTCGCGGTTAAATGGGGTTTATCTCGGGCGAATTGCTCCCGGCATGCGGTGCATTGGCAAGGGACGATTGTCGGCTAACTGGCGTCAGTTCCGTGTGGAATGCATAAAAACCCGCAGTGGAATCGCATTGCGCTTTCTGAGCAAGTCTTGCACCTAGAAAGCTAATGTTCTGAGCAATTAGGTACACGCGCCGAACACTCTGTGCGACCGTTGCCCTTGATGCAGCCGTTAAAAAGGCGGTTTCGACTATCACGATGCGTATGAATCAGGTCGGCAATGTGCCCAGGATGCTCGCGTATATCGGGACTTCACTATGAACGAATCCACAGCGTGCCACTCATAGCTTCGCCTTCTTCTTCACCGTCCACTGGCGTACGGAAAGCAAAAGAGCGATACCACAACAGAGCGATAGGGCTCCAAGGATTGGAGGCAGAAAATTGATTTTGCCCAGTCCGATGGTCTCCCGAAGCATGAGCCGTATGGGGGATGCAAAGTAGGCAAGCGAAATGATCCCCAGGAAGATCAAGATGAATCCGAAAATTGAAGCCGCTCTCCCCGGCTGTGCTTGTTGCATCGGTAACCTCCCCGGCGTAGGCTTAGTCGGCTCAACTTCACTTTTCCCGCGCTGTGATTCCATGGACCTGCGATTCCACCGCCGACGGTCTTGCCGGCATAAGCAACTTCGGGCTTTTCAGCTTTCAGGTCTGCGAAGAAGAACACTTCGCCTACCTACTGTTTCAACTAAACATTTTCTGGGTTCCCCAAAAAGGCGTTGCTCTTTTACATCCGGAACCGCGCCAATAACTGCACGAAGCAAATTCGTCGCCCACTAGGGGATTGCTTGAGCTTCATCATCAATTCACCTCGAGTGCACAACCTATTGAGCCGGATTGGCCAGCAGTTGTTTAAGTGCATTGAGTGCTTTCTGGGCCTCTGCAAGTTGGGCCTCCGCTTGATCCCGCGTCGCCTTCGACAGCGGTGCCTGCATTCCCTTCTGCTGGCCGCCGAGGATTCCCGACTGCGGCGCAGCAGTCCCAAACAATGAGCCAAGCGCTTCGTCGAGTGTCGGTTCCATCACGACCTTATCGCCCGTTGCAACAATCACCCGTTTCAGTTGAGGGAAGTTCGTACCTTCAGCCTTCAGATACAGAGGAACGACGTAGAGGAATGAATTCTCGATCGGAATAACGATGAGCTTGCCGCGAATGACTCCCGAACCTTTTTGATCCCAAAGCGTGAGTTGTTGCGAGATGGTTGTGCTCTGGTCGATCATCGCGCTGATCTGGTTCGGTCCAAAGATCAGTTTGTCTTTCGGAAGCTCGTAGAACAGCATCTTCCCGTAGTCTGGGAAGTCGCACCGGGCGGCCAGCCAGGCGATCATGTTGTCCCTCTTTTGCGGCGTGAAAGGCGTCATGATCAGGTACTCAAGCTGTCCGCTTCCCGGAAGCTTCATCAGCATGTAGTAAGGATCCATGGGGTTGACCGCCCCATCGTACTTCTCCTGTGGGGGAACCCAGAGATCTTCGCGGTTGTAAAAGACCTGCGGGTCGGTCATATGGAATGTCTCGTACTGGGTCGATTGGATTCCGAACAGGTCTTCGGGATAGCGCAGATGAGCCTTCAGGTCCGCTGGGAGATCGGTCAAGTCTTTGAAAACCCCAGGGAATGCCCGCTCGTACATAGCGAGAACAGGGTCCTTGGAATCCATCGCGTAAAAGGAAACAGTTCCGTCGTACATGTCTACAACGGCCTTTACGGAGTTGCGGATGTAGTTCATCCCCTCGGCTGAACCGGATGTCTGCGGGTTTGAATAGGGGAAACGATCCGAGACCGTATATGCGTCCTGAATCCAATACAGCTTCCCCGCGCTCAATACGGCATACGGGTCATGATCGAGAAGCAGGAAGGGCGCGACTTGGGAAACGCGCTCTTGAACGCTTCTCCATATCTGAATTCGGCTTTGCGGCGTCAGATAGGAGGTCAGAAGAACATTGATGTCCTTCTGAGTCCACGCAAACAGGAGCCTTTTCCAAATGCTGTCAAGCGGGATTCCGCCCTTTCCCTCGTAGCTCGCATAGACGTTTTCATTGCCTTTGGGATAATCAAACTCCTTTATCCCGGTTGAGACGATCTTGTACCCAGGCGCAACCTCCCCGAAGTAAATAGCGGGCTGCGTTATATTCAAGCCGTATTGCGATTCTGCGGGGACATTGTCGACAAGGTATTGCGGGAGGCCTCCACCTGTCGTGTTCGAGACAGAATTCATCACCAGTCCCTCGCCATGCGTGAACTGAAGAGTTTCGTTGACCCACGTCTGAGCGTCCGAGGGAAGTTGCGACGCCAGTTCCCTGGACGCAAGCATCACCTGATGGTAGCCATCCGGCAGACGGTACCGATCCACATCCACGTTGTAGAACTGGTAGTAGAGACGAATCGCCTGTGTCTGTTGATAGGTCTGAAGCAGCGGCCGTGAGTCCCAGAGGCGGATGTTCTGAATCGTATCCTGATTTCTGGCGATCACATCGGGAGTCAGATCGGAGAGCGCAGGATAGGCCGTCTCCTGGATATTATCCAAGTTATATGCTTTGCGCGTGAAGGCGATGTAATGGTTCAGGTAGGGCGTCTCAAGGCTTAGCTCATTGGGTTTCACCACGAATGTTTGAAAGAGGTATGGCAACGCCAGCACCGCAACTACATACAGCGCTACATAAGTCACGATGCCGACGACGATCTGCTTCGCTCGCGGGCGGGTATAGGTGAACGCTAGAAGCATGCACGCCAGCGCCGAGGCGCCGG
>JBEKOO010000110.1:0-6185 GCA_049521655.1 Candidatus Korobacteraceae bacterium | reverse complement strand
CCGCGTGTAGGTGGGTGCCGACCGGGACGCATGTGGAAGACGATCACCGGCATTCCGTCCCAGCTCTCATGTTGTGGTTAGTAGAGATCTCACATTGTCAGTGCCGCGTCACTGCAAGTCCGCCTGCTATCTCTCTACGTCTATCTCGGGATACCTGCGCTTGACCGCTTCAACGACCGTCGCGTGCTCCGGCTTCCCGCTGGACCGAGCCAGCGCATCCCGCGCATGCGCAGAATCCTCAATCGGATAACGGCGCGTCTTTGGAAAGACAAAATCCTCTGTAGGAAGTTCCTTGCGCTCCTCATACGTAAGCTTGGTCATTTTGACTCCTCCTGTGCTGATTTTTCGGAGCCATGATCACGAGCAGAGTGGGCAGGCCTACCGCTGGCTTCACCAGGCTCCGAAGCTGTGGGGTCCGCCGGCTTTAGAAACAGGTCCTCCCAGCCGGCAAGAATAGTTAAGGGAAGCTCGATTTTGCGCGCGGTCGGATTACTTGCGCTGGTGGCCTGGACGGCTACGCAGTCACCATCGTCAAAGGGGTCTGAAGCCAATACCATGTGTTCGCCATACAGATTCACGTGCTTCCCCACGACATAGCCAAGCTTCTTAATGTGTGTGCAGTTCTCGGAAGTCGGACCATCAGCTTGTGGTTCCGGAGATGGAGGAGACATGGGTCACCTCGGCTGTCAGGAGAATCTCATGCGATGGACATCATGATCTCAGCTAACACCGTCTGAACTATTCTCTTCCAGTAAGCAAGAGGAAACTGAGCGATCTGACACATAGTAGGAATCTTCCGACAGGCGATATTCCGGGAGGCATTGCGATGCGTACTGGTAGTTCCGGGGGTGAGCCTTCCTCTCATGAGCGAGAAGAATCCATTCCTCAAATCAGTGGTTTCATCAAGTCATTTCTGCTTGACGCAGCACACGGCGGACGGCGCGAAAAGTCTCGTCGAACTCGGGCAATGATTCCATTTGATGACCGAGCCGACTATTCCACAGCGATTTGAGGCGTGCTTCTTTGGCAACTATTCGATCATAGAGGCCCGTGATTTCTTTATTGCGGAAGCGGAGTTTCTCCTCGATTGCAGGCAGCAGCAGTTGGAGTTCAACTCCGGCGTGGGCTGTGAGGAACCAGAGATCGTAAAGGTCGCGGGGTTCATTCCTTGCCGGGTCTCCCAGGGCGACGACCTTCTCAGTGGCGATTTCGTTCAAGCTGTAAACGGCCACCGCGCGGCCCTCGGGAATGTCGTTGAACTCCTCGTAAGCTCGCAAAACATCCTTCTGCTCGACGGGGAAGAGCACAGTTTCCGCGATGGTGATGTCCACCTTGACCGTATTCGGATTCGGGAGTGGGCCTTGATAGCCAAGATAGAAAGTATGGCTGTTGACATGGTTCTGGCGGTCTTCCCGATCAAAGGCGAAACGAATCCCGGATGCCTGGCCAACGTGCTCGTAGACCTCTTCAAGACCAGAGCGGATTTCAGCGAAATCCGCGACCCGAGCAAGGGTGAAGTCCAGATCTTCCGAGAGGCGGTAGTCGCCGAAATAGCAGCGTTTGAGTGCGGTACCACCTTTGAAAATGAGCAGTTTGGCAAGCTGACTTTTACTCAACCCGGCCAGAAACCATGCCAAACAATAATCTCGCTCCAACACGGATTCAGGGATACGGCGGCCACCGTGTTCTTTGTGCAGCCGGTTCGCCAACAGGGAGAGATTGCGTTGTGGAATCATGTGTGACGAATCGCCTCAAGTTCCTCCGACTCAATGTTAAGCTGCAAACGCCAGCGCGCCTGATACGGGCCGACTTTGGGGAGCGTCGGATCGAGCCGGTCATAGGTTGAACTGAGCGCAGAGCGCAGTTGCGCGAGCTGATCCGGCGAAATCATTTTGTAGAGTTCCAGCAGGTATCCAACTCTGCGGGTGAGTGCGCCAGATTGTAAACGCTGGGTGTATTCGAGCAGGCGGGGAATATTTATCTCACTCCTGCTCATCCAGAGAGCCTTGGCAACCTCTGGGACGCCACCGGCGTACTGTGGATGCCGCAGCCCGTCGGCAATGGTTCGCTCCCGGTCGCTGACCATGACGGCCTGCTGTTTGGTGATCCAGAGCTGCGTGAGTCCAAAGAACTGCTCCGGTTTCACGGCAACGAAGTGGTACTCGTAGCCGTGGATCGTCCTGGATGGTTTGCGGACGGTGGAACTGACGTAGAGGGTGAGCTGCGGCTGAGTGACCATGCGGTGCAACTCCATTGCGGAAGCGTAAGAAAGGAAGTAGCCCTGCCCGCCGCATAGCTCCCTGGCGATGATGTAGGGATCGCCGACGTATTCCGTCGCCCTGCCTAGCTCGAACGGAACCAGGTTGTACAGGCCGGGGCGCAGGCGAGTGACGACACCCCTTTTCTCGGCTTTGTGGATGAGCGTCCGTGCGGAAGAACCCCGCAAGCCGGTGATCTCTTCCACGTCCCGGAGGTTGAACGTGGCTTTGCTTCTCTCGTTGAGCTCGACGAAGAGGGCGGATGTCTGTGGACCCAACGTTTTGGCGACGTGATTGTTCATGTGCGAAATGTTCTCTCAGGAGGAACTTATCAAACATATAATAGCATGATTCTCTAGCTCTGGATTGTTGCCTGCAAGGGAACTTTTTGAGCACAGAATAGAATCGAGGGAGGAGCGAGGCGGACGTGGGCACAATCCGGGCACAACAACCTCTGCCCAATCGTGCCTTCACAAAATGTGCCAAACCTCTGTCATTCTGCGGAAGAAGTCGCCGAAAGGGTGAGAGCAAAACGCGGCTCCAAACCTCTGCAGTCCAGCGGCAGAGGTCGGAAAAACCGACGACCTCTGTCTCGTTTGGGCAGAGGTTGCCTTGAAATCAGCTAAAAAGCCGCGGGCACGTTAAGGACACAATAACGATTACCATGTGTGTCTCAGGGCGCTAAGAGTGGCCATCCATTGCCCCTGTTTTCTATGAGTTACGGGTTATTGACTCACTGTCACGGCAGAGGTCGCGGGTTCGAGCCCGAAGGAATCGGTAATCGAGACTCTCTGCGGTTTGCCCGATGGGCTGACTGACAGAGGGTTTCGTGTCTTTACCAGTATTCCTATGGTGGGGCTCCGTCGGGAGAGGCCTCTGGATCACGAGTCGCGACGCCGCCGGGCGTTCTTTGCCCGGCCTCCTCATCGCCCTGGCTTTTGTCTTTGTCATTTGCTTTCTCCCGGACCGCTGGTTTTGGTTCGCCAACTGCGCGGGCCGCACTTGAGCACGTGTCCGTGATGCAGCAGGCGATCGAGCATGGCGGAGACGGCGGCGCTGTCGCCCAGCAGTTTGCCCCAGTCTTCCACCGGCCGATTGGATGTGAGCAGCGTGCTGGCGCGTTCGTACCGCCGCATGATGATTTCCAGCAGTTCCTCGGCGGCGGTCAGCGGCAGCTTGCGCATGCCAAGATCGTCGATGATCAGCAGCGGCACGGTGGTCAGCAGTTCCATGTGCTGCTTGCGTTTGCCGTCCAGCGTGGCGTCGGCAAGTTCTTCCAACAGAGCATGGGCCTCGCGATAGAGCACGCGGTAGCCCTGTTGGATAACGGCGTGCCCGATGGCCTGCGCGATGTGGCTCTTGCCACTGCCAGGCGGACCAAGAAACAAGGAGTCCTCGCGCCGTCCGACCCAGCAGGCGGCAGCCAGATCGAAGACCAGGCTGCGATTCATCCTGGGGTTGAACTGGAAGTCGAAGTTGTCCAGCAGCTTGTTGGCGTCGCGGAACTGCGCCTGCTTGTGGCGCCGGGCCAGCAGGCGCTCGCTGCGGCAGGCGAGTTCGTCGGAGACCAGCGTGGAGATCAGGTCGATGGGCGCCATGTTCTCCGATTGTGCTTGCAGCAGGCGTGTTTCCAGCACGGCAACCATACCGCCCAGCCGAAGTTGATGCAGGGCGCGATTGAGTTCGATCAGGTTCATAGTGTGTTTTCCTCGAAGTCCAGACGTTGTTGGATCAGGTCGCGATACTGAGTCAGTTCGCGGATGAGGGGATCGACCTGGCGCAGGCTCAGAGGCGCTTGCGGGCTGCGCTCCAGATAGCGGCGCACGAAGCGGTACTCGGTCACACCGAACTCCAGCGCTGCCGCACAAGCCTGGTCGCAGGCTGAGCAGCCATACCTCTTGGCCAGCGAAAGCACGCCCATGATGCGGCGGATTCCGGCCTCCTCCTGACGATGGTGGATCGCGTCGCAAACCGCGCCTATGCTGGCTCCGGCCTTGTGTGCCCGCGCCAGCAGTCGATGGGTGTGTTGCGGCGTGCGCCGCGGACGGTCCGCATCGCGGATGCGATGGCCGCCGCGCTTCTGGCCCAGGTGTTCGCGCAACAACTCGCCGCTACGCGGATCCAGCAGCCGCACGTACATCGCGTCCCACTGCACATGGACCTGACGGCCGATCCAGCCCGGCGGCGCTCCGTAGTAAGCCCCCTCCACCTCGACGCAACCATCCAGATGAACCGTGCGCTCACCGTACTGGTAGTAGCGAAACGGTTCCAGCGGCAACGCTTGCAGATGTGGCTTCTCTTCAGCGAACATCGCCGCCACCTGCCGCTTGGTGCGGCCGTGGATGCGCTTGTCGGCCCAGCGTTCTTCCCAGTGATCCAGATAAGCCTGCGCTTCTTCCAGGCTCTCGAACTTCTTGCCCTTCAACGGCGTCTTCTGCGCATGGCCCACGCCCGACTCGACCTTGCCCTTGCGATCCGGATCGCGCACCTTGCAGGGCAACGCAGTAACGCCGTAGTGCGCCAGAACGTCGCGATAGAGGGGATTCAAGCCTGGATCGTAGATGTCCGGCGCCAGCACGCCTTCACGCAAGTTGTCCGAGACCACGATCCTGGTCGAACCGCCCAGCCGGCGAAAGGCCTTCTCATGCAGCTCGGCCCACACTCGTGAGCTCGATTTGAACGCCAGCAGCCGCACCGACTTGCGGCTGTAACCCAGCGTCATCACGAATAGCCGCGTGCGCCGGTACTTTCCGCTGTCTGGATTGCGCACCATCGGTCCGGTGCCATAGTCAACCTGACACTCCTCACCCGGCCGCGTCTCGATGATCACCCGTTCCTCAGGCGAACCGGCGCCGCGCAGCTCCCGCACGAAGCGTCTCACGCTCTGGTAGCCGCCCGTGAAACCATGGCCATCGACCAGATCCTGCCAGATGCCCATCGCGTTCCGGCCACGCTCCAACTCCAGTTCGATCAGCTCGCGGTAGGGTTCACTGCTGCTGGCCGTGCGCTGGCCATCCTGCGCCGGAGCTATCCCTGAGGACAAAAAGCCGGTGATCACTGAAGTGGCCGGTTTTGAGCTGTTGGTGGGTTGTGGATCGCCAGAGTCGGTGATCACTTCTATGGCCGGATTCGAACTGTCCGAGCCGGTGATCACCGAAGTGGCCGCTTTTTCCAATGACTTCTCGCCCCAGCTCCCTGGCGAGCGCACCAAGATCCCTGACGACCTCAGATAATCGCCCGCCGTCTCGCGACGAACTCCCGTCGCCTGCTCGATCCGCCGCAGGGACCAACCCAGACGCCCCAGCGCGATCACCTGTTCCCGCTTTTCTCTGCTCAAGACATTACCCATGCCAACGGAGGCTAATTGCCTCCGTCAGTGCGTATGTCTCAGCCCCTCAAAGTGGCCGGTTTTGAAGTGATCATAAGTGGCCGCTTTCGGGTGATCACCAAGGTCACCGGGTTCAGCTTCTCCCATCTCTCTGCGCTGAGGATCACGCCCCATGCCGCGGACTGGGAGAATAGCCTTTGTAAAGTGCATCTCATTTTGTAAGGTAAAAGGTCCGAATTGGGCGAACCGAGGCGCACTGTGCGCACACAGCGCATATCCGAATCAATCGTCAACTCGTCTGTTTTGTTGGTTTTATACGTTATATCAATAACTTGCTTTGTAAGGTGGCGGAGAGAGGGGGATTCGAACCCCCGATAGAGCTTTTGACCCTATAACGGTTTAGCAAACCGCCGCCTTCAGCCGCTCGGCCATCTCTCCGGGTCTCAAGGGGATTATACCGGATGATGCGCTTGGGGTGCGCAATGACTGGCGCGGCGCGCGAGGCAGGATCGTTTCCCCTCCCTCATTTTTCTCTTTCCGCGGGCGGCAACGGTTGTTAGATTCGCTTGTGATGCCACTTGCCCTCAACCCTGCTCGCC
>JBEKOO010000109.1:0-6218 GCA_049521655.1 Candidatus Korobacteraceae bacterium | reverse complement strand
CGCAAGGTGTGCAAGGAAACAGGCTTCAAGCTCAACGAAATCTACAACCTGTTTCCCTCCGGCCCCGCCAAGGGCGCCTGCAAACTCGCCGGCCTCCCCAAACCAACAGGCTGCGTCTAGGGTGGGGGAAGCAAATGCTCGCACACACAGCCATTCTCGACGAGTGGTTTGACAAGACGATCGAAATCTATCCTGAGCAAGCCCGGGGATCGATTTCGCGGAACAGGGAGCGCTTCCGCAACCCTGTGGGATTCACGGTACGCGAGTCGTTAGCCAAGCTGCTCGAAGAACTCGTGGGAGAAATGAATGTGGTGCGCGCGGGAGACGCGGTGGAGGAGATTGTCAGGCTGCGAGCGGTGCAGGACTGCACGCCGATAGAGGCAGTCTGCTTTATTTTTCTACTGCGGCAGATCATTCGGGCACATCACGCGGAAGATGAATTTGCCGACATGGAGCATCGCATCGACGAGCTGGCATTAGTGACATTTGACCGCTATGTGAAGTGCCGGGAAGAACTCGCCATGGTGCGCATCAATGAAGCGAAGCGTGCATTAAGCGTCCGGCAGACGAGGTGCGATCTATGAAGGCAGTGTATGCACTCGTCGTGGTCGTGGCACTGGCAGGAGTGGGGCTCGCGGGCGGTGCTTCGGTCGCGCTTCGCGGACCGCTGGGCGTCATCGTTCCTTATGCCGCATGCGTTATTTTGCTGATCGGTATCTGCATGCGCGTGTGGCGTTGGGCGGCAACGCCGGTACCCTTTCGAATTCCCACAACCTGCGGGCAACAGAAATCGCTTTCCTGGATTCGTCCCGCGTCCCTGGAAAATCCTTCGAGCGGAATCGCAGCTGCGTCGCGAGTGGGGCTGGAGGTACTGCTGTTCCGGTCGCTGTTCCGCAACAGCCGCTACGAGGTTTCGGAGGGGCGTGCGGTGTTCGGCGACAGTAAATTGTTGTGGCTGGGTGCGATGGCTTTCCATTGGGCGATGCTGTTGATTCTGCTGCGGCACCTACGATTGTTCATTGAACCAGTTCCGGCATTTGTGCTTCGGTTGCAGCGCATCGATGCCTTCTTCCAGATCGGTGTACCCGAGCTTTATCTAAGCGATGTTGCATTCACAGCCGGACTTCTCTACCTGCTGTGGAGACGCTTCAGCAATCCGCTGGTTCGCTATATTTCTCTATTCACGGATTACTTCGCGCTCTTTTTACTGCTTGCAATCGCCGTTACCGGCGTACTGATGAGGCATGTGAGCAAGGGGGACGTTGCCGCCATCAAGCAGTTCGCGCTTGGCTTAGTGACATTTTCGCCGGTCATACCGCAAACGATCGGCGCGCTTTTCTTTGCGCACCTTTTATTGGTGAGCGCACTGGCTGCCTACTTTCCGTTCAGCAAGCTGATGCACGTGGCCGGCGTGTTCCTGAGTCCGACCCGCAACCTGGCGAATACCAGTCGCATGGTTCGCCATGTGAACCCGTGGAATTATCCGGTAAAAAAGCACACTTACGCCGAATGGGAAGAGGAGTATCGCGACAAACTCGTAGCCGCAGAGATCCCCATGGAGACTCCTGATGTCTGAGCCGCTCATACAAATTGAACAAAATCGGATTGGCGGCGATTGGACAACCGTCAAGCCCGATTTTCGCAAGGGGACCTTTTGCTACAGCGCGGCCGCAAAGAACCTCCAGTACCTCGGGCTTCCAAATCCACGCGAATGGCAGCCCTTCGATAAGGACTGGAAGCTGCCCGCCGATTGGAAGCAAATTATCCTTGACGGCTTCAAGGAGCGATTGGGGCGCTTCCGCTCGTTGCGGCTCTTCATGGATATCTGTGTTCGCTGTGGGGCCTGCTCCGACAAGTGCCACTTTTACATTGGCTCCAGTGATCCAAAGAACATGCCGGTTTTGCGCGCGGAACTGATGCGTTCGATTTACCGACGCTACTTTACTGCCACAGGCCGCCTCTTTGGATCGCTGGCTGGTGGTCGTGAACTTACCGAAGAGGTGATTAAAGAGTGGTTCTACTACTTCTACCAATGTACGGAGTGCCGTCGCTGTTCCGTCTTCTGCCCCTACGGGATTGACACCGCCGAAATCACAATGATCGGCCGCGAGCTTCTGAACCTGATCGGCGTCAACATCAACTGGGTCACCGAACCGGTCGCCAACTGTTACCGGGTAGGCAATCATCTCGGCATTCAGCCGCATGGCTTTAAGGACAGCCTGGAGTTCGCGGCCGACGAGTTCGAGGAGATCACCGGCATCCGCGTTGAGGTACCGATTGCGAAGAAGGGGGCAGAGATTCTGTTCGTCACGCCCTCTGCCGATTACTTCGGCACGCCGCACTATTACACTTTGCTCGGCTATCTGGCGCTCTTTCACGAGATTGGGTTGGACTACACCTTCAGCGCGTATGCAAGTGAAGGCGGTAACTTCGGCTTGTTCAGCTCGCACGAGCTGATGAAGCGGCTGAATTCGAAAATTTACGACGAAGCCAAGCGGCTTGGGGTGAAATGGATTCTCGGCGGGGAGTGCGGCCACATGTGGCGCGTTATTCACCAATACATGGATACGATGAACGGTCCGGCCGACTTTCTCGAAGTGCCGGTCTCGCCTGTGACCGGCACGCGCTTCGATCACACGAAGTCGACCAAGATGCTGCATATCGCTGAGTTTACCGCTGATCTGATTCATGCCGGCAAGCTCAAACTCGACCCCAGCCGTAATGACAAATGGAAGGTCACATATCACGATTCTTGCAATCCAGCCCGTGGCATGGGGTTACTGGAAGAGCCTCGCTACATTCTGAAGAATGTTTGCAACCACTTCCACGAAATGCCAGAGGACACCATCCGGGAGCAGACGTTCTGTTGCGGAAGCGGCTCCGGACTGGGCACGGACGAGAACCTCGAGATGAGACTTCGCGGCGGGTTTCCGCGCGCCAACGCCGTGCGCTATGTCAGGGAAAAGCACGGAGTGAACCTACTCACCTGCATTTGCGCTATCGACAAGGCGACATTGCCAACCTTGCTGGATTATTGGGTGCCCGGCGTAGAAGTTGCCGGGGTTCACGAGTTGCTGGGGAATGCGTTGGTGATGCGGGGCGAAAAAGAGCGAGTGACAAATTTACGCGGCGAACCGCTCACCCCGGAGACACCCACAAACACAGAAAACGCGCCGGGCGAGAATTCCGATGGATCGGAGGCGATCCATGCGTGAGCGGATTGTGATCGTCGTAGGAGTTGCGATTTTTCTTGTGCTGTTCACCTATCCGTTATGGCATGCGGCAGTTGCCTCCACCCAGGCGAAGCCTCCGCAACTGCAGCTTCCGGCAGATGCCCGTGAATGCGTTGCGCCAATTCCGTACATGCGCGCAGAGCACATGCAGCTGTTGATTAACTGGCGTGAAAATGTGGTGCGCAGAGGAGTGCGCCAGGTGCACGCCGCCAATGGGAAAGTGTACGACGCGAGCCTTACGCGCACCTGCCTGGGATGCCACTCGCGAAGCGAGTTTTGTGACAAGTGTCATAGCTACTCCGGGGTGTCGGCTCCTACCTGCTGGCAATGCCACAATGAACCGAAGTTGACCCCCAGGAGGATGCAATGACAATCACTCGAAAACAGTTCATCCTCTTTGCCGCGGCGTCTCTGGCAGGAGCTGCGGGCGCCAAGGTGGTAGCCGGCGCCGAGATTGTAAAGGATGCAGCCGCCCCAAAGAACGGCAAGCGCTGGGCAATGGCGGTCGACTTCCAGAAGTGCCGCTGGGACCAGGGGTGCAACCAGTGCAGTACGGCTTGTAATCGCGCACACAATGTGCCAGATGTTCCCAACAAGGCGAACGAAGTGAAGTGGATTTGGAAGGAGAAATACCAGACCGTCTTCCGCCAGCAATCGGAAGTAGTGAATCCCGTACTCACCAGCCACCCCTTGTCGCTGCTTTGCAACCATTGTTCCACGCCCGCTTGTACCAAGGTGTGTCCGACCGCGGCTACCTGGAAAAGAGAGGACGGGATCGTGATGATGGACTGGCATCGTTGCATCGGCTGCCGCTACTGCATGGCAGCCTGCCCTTACGGTTCGCGCAGCTTTAATTTTGTCGATCCGCGTCCTTATGTTACGAACATCAATCCTGAATTCCCGACACGGACCAAAGGAGTGGTGGAGAAGTGCAGCTTTTGCGATGAGCGGCTGGCTAAGGGACAAATACCGGCCTGCGTTGAAAGTTGCAGTGAACAAGCACTGACCTTTGGCGACCTGAACGATGCGACCTCTGAGCTCCGTCGCGTCCTCGCTTCGCGTTACGCCATCCAGAGGCGGCCGGAATTGGGTACGGGACCGGCCGTTTACTATCTGATCTGAGGTGTGGGATTCATGATCGAAAAAGCACTGATGGGAAACCGAAGATACTGGCTGTGGGTTTCAGCGTTGCTTGTCCTCAGCGCCATCGGCGCGATCTTCTACCTGCACCAGTTAAGCTACGGACTTGGCGTGACCGGCCTCTCACGCGATGTGATTTGGGGACTGTATATCTCGCAGTTCACTTTTTTTGTCGGTGTGGCGGCCTCGGCGGTCATGGTAGTGCTGCCCTACTACCTGCACGACTACAAACAGTTCGGCAAAATCACCATTCTCGGCGAGTTGCTTGCGGTTGCTGCGGTAACCATGTGCATGCTGTTCATCTTCGTTGATATGGGACAACCCGCCCGCGTCATGAACGTGCTGCTCTATCCAACACTCCACTCGCTCATGTTCTGGGACATGATTTCGCTCAACGGCTACCTGCTGCTCAATGCAGTGATCGCTTTCACCGCGCTAAATTCTGAAAAGAAAGGCGTCTCCACGCCTCAATGGGTAAAGCCCTTCATCTATCTTTCGATTCCCTGGGCAATCAGCATTCATACGGTAACCGCATTCTTGTATAGCGGCCTTGCCGCGCGCCCATTTTGGATGACGGCGGTACTGGCACCGCGATTCTTGGCCTCGGCATTTGCCTCGGGTCCCGCGTTGCTGATCCTCCTCATTCTTGTGCTGCGCCGTACCACCGGGTACTATCCGGGCGATGTGGCGCTGGACAAACTAACGACCATCATGACTTACGCCGCCACGATCAGCGTGTTTCTTGTTTTGATGGAGCTGTTCACCGCTTTTTACAGCGACATCCCGGAACATCGCGAGCACTTTGAGTTTCTGTTCACAGGCCTCGATGGGCAGCACGGTTTGGTTCCCTGGATGTGGGTCTCCACAGTGCTTATGATCGCTGCGTTGGCAATGCTCTATTTCCTGCGGCCACGCGTCGGAAACCAGGTTCTTGCGGCTTCATGTATTTGTATTTTCTTCTCGCTCTGGATTGAGAAGGGAATGGGATTAATCGTTGGTGGATTAATCCCGTCCCCGCTCGGAACCGTAACGAAGTATCAGCCCACGATACCTGAATGGGGAATTGTGGTAGGCATCTGGTCAATTGGCGCGTTGATGATCACTGTGTTTTACAAGATCACGGTAGCAGTTCGTTCAATCTCATAATTCTTTCAGAAGAGGTGATTTATGGTTAGTGCTACGTCGACGGAAGATGTATCGGCGAGTACGCTGGCTAAATCCGCTGCACCACCTCAAGCAGTAGCAGCTCCGCCGGGTTCTAAATCGGCGCCGCGACTAACCGAAGACTGGCTTGCGGTGTGCATTGGTCTGCTCGTATTTTTACTCTCACTCACGCTCCTGTTTGGAGTGGATTCGCTAGGCTGGGGAGTTACTAACTCACTCTGGCTTGACCCTAGGAAGTCTCTCGCCCCGGTTTCCAAGGC
This sequence comes from Candidatus Korobacteraceae bacterium, assembly GCA_049521655.1. Classification (GTDB taxonomy): domain Bacteria; phylum Acidobacteriota; class Terriglobia; order Terriglobales; family Acidobacteriaceae; genus TOLSYN. The sequence goes on along the minus strand of JBEKOO010000109.1, from coordinate 421 downwards.
GTACGCTCATTTGCCTGTGCTTATTTCTCTAGTCGCTACTTATTTGTTCACGTTAGTGATCTTGCTAATCGGCGCAAAAGGCCTGGGAGCAGACCTGAAGAAATTCGCCAAAGGATTTACCGCGGTCTTTGCCCTGAGTTATGCCTGCTGGTTTATGGGTAGCTGGGCCTATATTGCCGCGACTCCAAATGCGCGCGCTGGCTTTAAGATCGGCTGGTCGCTGAACCTTACCAATGAATCCGGGTTCATCATCGCGCTGCTGGGCGGGCTTGTAATTGGCAATTTCATGCCAAACCTTGCGGCGAAAATGAAGGAAGCTGTTCGCCCTGAGCTGTACATCAAGACCGCCATCGTGATTCTCGGCGGGTTTCTTGGCATGACCGTACTTGGCCAAAGATCCCTGGCAGGCGCAATGCTGTTT
>JBEKOO010000108.1:0-6254 GCA_049521655.1 Candidatus Korobacteraceae bacterium | reverse complement strand
ATCGCCCGCGCCAGCGAGGAAGAAGCCGAGAAACACCTGCTGACGGCCGGCGCCAATCACGTGGTGTCGCCCTACAATTTCGCGGGATATCGCATCGCCCAGACCTTCATGCGTCCCCACGTCGTCGACTTCTTCGAAACCGCCATCAACCGTCAGCTTCCGTTACAGATCGAAGAAGTGCAGGTGCAAGCCGGCTCGCGCGTCGTCGGCCAGACATTGGAAGGCTCGCGCATCCGCCAGGAGCTGGGCGTGATTGTGCTCGCCATCAAAGGAGAAGGATCGATCATGCGCGTCAATCCTTCGCCGGATGAGGTCATCCATGAAGGCGATCACCTCATCGCCATGGGCGAGCCGGACGGCCTGCGGCGGCTGGAACAGTCAGCGGCGGAGCGCGCATGAAGATCACCACCGCCAAGGAGATGCGCAACATCGATCGCGCGACGACGGAACGTTTCGGCGTGCCCTCGCTCACGCTGACCGTCATCGCTCAAAATGACCGCCCCGTGTTACCGCGTTTGTTCACAATGATCTAGCGTTTCGTTGCCAAGCCAATCCTGGTCATTCGCGTGCGTTAGTAAAAGGCGGTGTCTCGATAGCCACGTTCGGCTGAAGAAGAGGCGCATCATTGTGACGCTCGATACCTTCCCACAAAGCGAATGTGTATTACCTCCCGGAGGAGCCGTCACCTTCGCCGACAAGGCCGAGTTCACGCTCCATGAAGGGTTCGAGGGGTTGTAAGAGGCCTACACGGAAGGTTCCGGATGAAACGGAGATATGAATATGAAGTGCAATCACATAATCACATCGTGGATTTTGTTTCTTAGCTTGTCGTCGAGTATCGCAATTGCTCAAATAGACGGTGCATGGGACTCCGTCAAAAACAGTTGCAACTGCAACATCCGCATCACTATCGGCGTCTGGGAGGATGGATCACCGTCGGGAACAATATACTTTCCTGGCTCTCAAAGCAATATTAATAACATCTTCATAGATCGAGGCCATATTTCCTTCCCGGCGGAGCGGGTTTCATTTGAAACCGCGCTGAGAGGACGTAGGGCAATTTGTCATGGGATCGACGAGCGGCGTCGGTGCGTGTTATGCTCGAGCCCGCGAAGAACTAATTACCGATGTTCTCGGCGCGCTTGACAAACTCAAGATTGATCCCTCGCGAATTGTGGCGTCCAAGGCCTAGATCGCTCGGCGGGATTCGCTCCGGGCACGGCCATCAACCGCTCGGCGAGAATGAAACCTACCGCGCCAACAAGAATCCCCGCGAACACGTCAGCGATGTAGTGGTAGCGACCATAAATTGTAGAAACGCACATCGCGACGAAGAGCGATAGGAACACCCAGAACAAGTAGCGGCGGTAGCGCCAGGCACCGAGCAGCGCGACGAACGCCCCCGTAACATGACCGGAAGGAAACGCGCCGCCGCGTACGCGTCCCCAGCTTTCAATGAAATTGATCAAGCTAGTGGCGGGGCCGCCCGCGAGCGGGGGCAAATGGAATGAGCGCATGGCAAAGAACGGCGCTTCAACGGGAAAGAAAATCGAAATCATATAGCCAATCGAGTAGGCCATCATCGAAGCGGTCATCACCGTCCAGAAAGCGCGCAACGCTAAAGCTCCGGATGGATCGCCTGCGGGTGAGACAGCTAAGCGGGCCAGACGGCGGCGATAAAGGGAGGCTCCGAGAATCGTAAGGAATAGATAGTAGGTCATGTAGGCGACTTGCATCGCCTCGTTGATCCAGGGGTTGGAGAACTGAGAGAACCACACGCCCGGATAAACGCCCGTGAGCCGGTGGTCGAATGCAATCAGGACGGGATCCCGCCACGCCTGATCCGTCAGGTGAACGAGAATTTGCAGTTCCTCGAAGCAGAAAAGAAAGACAGCCTGCGGGTACCAATCGCGGATCCAGCCAAGCGTCCGGGCAATGCGAGAGTGTGAAAGGTCGCCCCGGCTGACGCGATCGGCAACATTCACGATGACCAGAATTGCGGCAAAGACTCCGAAGTGCACGATGATATGCAACGCAGGGTGCGCGAGATTCTCGTGGAAAATGAGCATCAGGGCGCCGCTGAGTCCCAGATAGGAAAGGGCGACCCATTCAAATGCGCCGCACGGTTCGAGGATGGCGTTCGCGTGCGACCATGCACGGATAAACGAGCACGCAACGATTTGGCGGTTGCGTGTCGCCGCGCCTTCCTCGCCGCAGATCGCGATGTAGGTCTTCTCTCCACCGCCATACCGAGTCATGCCCATGGCAACTTCCTTCTTCTTAGTTCATACCGCTAAAGATCTCGATAGCTCAAGCTAATTTCGCACCCGCTTCCATCTCGTTCGTTATCGAGATTTGAATCGATTGTGTCCCTAGCACTGGATCTTCAGACCGAGAGAAAGCGCGCAAGTTACGTGTGCTGCTTTAAGGCGGGCTCTGGCTCGTGCCGATGAATCCTGAGTTACGGCTTCCCGGCCGGTGCAAAACTCTTGGTGATGCCTACCTCTGAAGCGAAAGTGCCTCGCGATTCATTGTGGGCACTCGTGGGTAGATAGGCAGCTCGCTCCCCATCCTCGGTCAAGCGGACCGCCTCCTTCATCTGTTGCAAGGAGACGACCATGGAGTTCCTTGAGACGCGGCGCACGATAGGATTGACCAGCCAGCGTAGCGCAGTGGGAATGTCGCGGCTCAAGGCAATCGCCTCTACTTCCACATAGGTTCCGCCGTCTCTTTGCTCAAACTTGGCGACGCTGTACAGGCGCCAGACGTAGCCGCTGCCATGATCCGGCGGAAGCTCCTGCTCGTCCGGGCGGCCGAGGTGCCGGACCTCTTGCACCCGCGTGGTCTGCGTGGTGCTGTACCATCGCTGGTCGTCGATTTTGAAGTAGCAGGTTTCATATTCCATGTCCAGCGCCGTCTGGGCTACGACCTCTTTGTTGACTACGCGCATGGAATACTTGTCACAGGGCCCGTAACTGCTGAGCAACTTGGAATCAACAACCGTTGGCTTGTAATACTCCTTGTAGTTGCTGTAATCACGCGCGGCGGACAAAACCTCTTTGATACTGGCGTTCGGAAGAAAGGCCGCGCCTACCCAATCATGGATCAACCCTGAGGCCACCGGTTTTGGGTTTTCCTTCCCGACGGACGAGACCAGAATCTCACCGTCTCGGACAAGCTGAAGGCGCTCGGGCTTCTGGTCAACCCAGAGAAAGGGTGTTTGGGAGGCCATCTCTGGACGGGAAGCATCGAGGTACGCATTCCAATAGACCAAAGTGTCTTGCTTCAACTCAGACCCATGGGAGAGCGAGGGCGCAACGAGACAGCCCAAATATATGGGCATGAGAATAAGGGCTCGGAGTTTACGGAAGCTGTAACGACTGCAAAAGCTTGTCTGTCTTGCTGAGGTCTCTTTCATGGTTGGCCACCTCTTGTCCTTCGCGCAAGCGATTGATTTGAACGACAAAATCTCAACTTGCGGACTACTTGATCTGAGGAGCAAGGCAGATGCCAAGGCGTGATCAATATAAGTGGCTGGAAAATCAACGCATTGACGAACTGAGGCTGGACGGCCTTTCAAAACTTTCGACCGTACATTGGCAGTGGTGACTTTCTGCCCCCATTTGGGCACGTTCGGAAGGGCTTCCGAACAGCGATCCAGACGACAGCACAACTCTGGCTGCCGAGGTCTGGGAGTCCGTGTTGCAGTCGGTTTCGAAGACTCTCCAGAAGCGCCGCGAAGCACGGTCACGGATAAGGACGAACGCAAACCTAGGAATTCCAACGTTCATGAAAGACTCTCGCTTTCAGTAGTGCAGCTGTCGGGCCAAAGCAGTCCAGCGAATAACCGTCTGTACTTGTTAAGACACTCTTCGGTGCAGTTCTCAACGTACGGCTGCCAGCTTTACTTCCGACTGAGGCAGTTGCATTCGAATCAGTTCGGCGATCTGGGACCAGACGTGCGGATCGCATTCAATTGCGGTGTGCCCTTTGAAGAGAAGCCGGTTGTACCAGGGATATTCGCGACAGGCAGCAGGTTCTCTGGCGTATTGATACTGAAAGTTGCCGAGGATCGTCGTTTGAGACGGATCGAAGGCCGTTATCTTAGAGCGGCCATGCAGAATTCCTGCGGTCTGATAGAAGTTGGCAGCTTCGCTCACGTTGGAGGGAATATTGGAGTCGTCCTCGCCGTGTTTTCGGATGCTGTCGACCTGCACGGTTAAGAGCACAGGCAGGCCGTCTCGCTGGAGGTCGCGGGCGAGATAGATAACGCTTGATGCTCCCCAGCTATGACCGAACAGGATGATACGGGTACGCGCTTTGTCATTTTCCGACTGTTTATGGCCGGTTGACGCCGCAATACTGTCCAGAATAAATTTGCGTGCCTGCTTTCTTTGTCGATTCTCGAACACCCTCGCCCGCACAGTGTTGCCGTAGTTTGCCTGCAGCTGCTGGATGAGCTGCACTTCCGAGTGTCGCGTGTCATCGCTGTGAACAAATCCTCCGACAAACCCAATAACAATCGCAGGTGCAGTTTGTGCTTCCACCTCGGTCGTCGATTGCGCCTGCGATTGCCCCAGAGCTGTACAGATAACAACAGCTAAACATGCCAGCAATTGCATGCATGACGGCAGAGGCGCTGTTATAGCGCCGGGATGTCTGGCAATGGTGCGGTTAGAAAGCTGCGGCGCAGGAGTTAATAAACTGGGTTTCATCATGTGCACGAACATATGAAGAATGCGGTCAACGCTTCCGGTAATTGAGGAGTGCACGATTCGTGCCAGACTGACCACCAGCGTAGGCGTCTTTTCCAGCCTGGGCTTGGAGCTCCTCCCGACGTCGCCTCACCTCGAACATTTGGGAGGAATTACGCTAATCACTGACTTCGGGCACGGCCTGCTTCACTCCCGCAACGCAGGCCCCAACCGAATATCTTCGCGGACCGAATAAGGGCGTATCGACCCAATAAGGGCAGCTTCGCGGATGTGCCCAACGCCGTTGGCACGGGCTTCTGAGCTGCCTGCGCTCCCAACCCAAGCTTATGCAGGAAGCATAGTTGTGGTGCTCTAGGAAGGCTTGCGATTTCTCAAACATTTCTAAGATTGCGGCAATGGCGCGGACGGAAACTGAAGTGCTTGTACAAAATGTCGGTTAAGACATTGGGCGGGTGAATGTCTATTCCTTTTGCATGGAGGCCCAGCATATGGCAATAAAGAACGCCTGTTTCATTGCCGTCTTGAGCTCGTTGGTCTTCTTGAGCCTAACGACAGAGGCAAGAGCCCAGAATCCGAAAACGGCACACGCGGTCATTCCATTCGAGTTCTGCGTTGAGGGAAGCTGCTTACCTGCGGGGGACTACATCATCGAGCAAGTCGAATCGACATCATACTTGTTGTTCCGGAGCACGGACGGGAAAAGCATCGCTGCTGTTTTTGCGCTTCCTGTGGATGAAGATTCAGCCACGGAGGCCGATTCCAAGCTCATTTTCCGAGTTGAAAACGGCAGGCATTACTTATATGGAGGCTGGGGACCATTTGGCAGACGTGTGGTGGCTGTAGAGTCGGCATGGGCCGCTCCATCAGGAGCCACCAGAAAAGAAGTACCCATTACGTTTAAACAAGTAAGCCGCCAATGAGTTCCTGCAGGAACGCCAACAGTGCGTTTCTCAGAGGTCATTCAATGGAGCGGTTGCTGGACAAGGCGAGGCACTCGTGACCCCCTTACAACTGACCTATCCCGGCGTGCTCCTTGCAGTTTTTGCCCAACAGCTCTGCCTGCCAATCCCGTCTGTCGTTTTCCTGATGGCTGCAGGTGCTCTTTCGGCGCGTGGTGAAATGCGAACGAGCATCATTGTTTTTCTGGGTGTTTTGGGTTGTCTGGCAGCCGATGGGATATGGTTCTGGCTCGGCCGCCGCTGGGGTTCTCGATCTCTGCAGCTGCTCTGCCGGTTTTCTGCTGACCCGCGAAGATGCTCTCAGAATGCGAATGACAAGTTTCGCCGTTACGGTCTGCCTGTATTGTGTGTAGCCAAATTTCTTCCCGGCCTGGATGTCGTCATGCCGCCACTCGTCGGCGCGCAAGGAGCGCCGCTCTCCGGTTTCCTTGCCCTTGATACGTTAGGTGGGTTCCTCTGGTCAGGATTCTACGTAGGGTTGGGCTATCTCTGCTCCAAGCAACTGGACGTTGCAATTCGTTGGGTCCAACATTTTGGGACGGCGCTGGGTATCGCGATCGGTATTCCGATCTGTCTCTTC
>JBEKOO010000107.1:0-6626 GCA_049521655.1 Candidatus Korobacteraceae bacterium | reverse complement strand
GGCAGGATGCTCTACGCAAACAAAAGAATTGGTTTCACACTTTCGCGCCAGAAAGTAGCTAGCTAGCTAGGCGGCTAGCAGGCCAAAGGCCTACTCCACAAGGACAGCAAGTGTTTCTGAATCAATGTACTACTAATAGTCAAAATCTTCGTGAGCCGCGACGAATCCTGGAGCTCGTTGTGGGGCAGGCTGTTAGCCTGCGTGCCGGATGTCATCCGGCACGGCGACTCCGTCGCCTGTTCTCTCAAGGGCATCAAAAAGCTGGTTGCGGCTTGCAGCAATGTACTACTAATAGTTTGAATCTTCGCGGGCCGCGAAGAATTTGGGTGAGTGAGGTAGACCTTTGGTCCGCTTGCCGAGTTGGTATTCCTGGTTGCAGCCGGATGTCGCCTAGAGGGTGAGAGGTTTTGAGTTGGAAGAGGGGGGTGCGGGGGGAGAAACCTTTCAAAGGTTTCGTACCCCGCCACCTCGTAGAGCAGGGAGAGTTAAAAGCTGGAAGCAGCTTTGCGGCTTAGCGTCTTTGCGAGAGATCTTTTTTTCAGCTGCTCGGTTTCTCAGGCGGCGAGTTTGCTGAGTTGGTCGAGGCTGGTTCGATCGACGGCGAGAACGGCGGTGATCGCCACCCTACCGCGGTTGGTGACCTGATAGCGATGGGTGTGAGGCACCTTTTGGATGAGCCCGTGGGTGCGCAGCAACCGCAGTTTCCGACCGACGGCCGCTGACCGCCGTCGCTTCTCCGCGGGAGTGAGCGGGCCCTGCTCATAGAGCAGTCCTTGCAGATCACGGTTGCGCAGGCCATTCAGCACGAACTCTCCGCGATTGACCGCCTCCAGTAGAGCGTGATCTTCAGCGGAGAAAGGATGGAGCGCGCGGACACGTTGTTTTCCCGTTCCGCAGGGACGTTCCAATTGCCGGACCAGTTCCGAAATGCGGCTACTGTCGTCCACCACGCTCAGGGCATTCAGGTAACGTTCATTGGCTTTCTGCGAGATCTCACACCGGCGATGCAGATCCGCCGTTCCGTGACGCAACTTCCGCCACTTCAGGTCATCTTCCGGACCGCCTTCTTTTGGCCGGAATGCGCGCAGGTCATCGATCTGGTTGGTGGTGGTTTCCACCCGGAGCAGATCCCCAACCGGGGTGTGAGCTTTGCCGTACTCCTTGATGGAGTTGCCGTTGACGCGATGTTTCACGCGGTCTCCTGAAACCCGGCGCTTGAAATCGGTGATGATCTCCCCGGCAAACTGCGCGGGAATGCGGCCCGTAGGGGTCAGGCTTTTGCCCAGAAACCGCATCACGTCAGCACAGGAGAGGTTCAGCATGGCATGCTCCAGAAAACGAGGGGATAGCCGCTCCAGTTCGCCCGGCTTAAATACCACGTCCGAAGCCCATTCGCATTGGTTTACACTCCAGTAGTAGTTGGTGTTGAAGTCCCGGAAAATCTCTTCGTGCAGCGGGTTCAGCCGGCGGGCGAAAGGCCGCAGGCGCTCTTCCCAATTCACTTTCAGTTGTTCGTCAAGAAGCTGCTGAGCCTTGCCGTAATCCTCAATCCACGGAAAGCAGTTGTCCTGCCTTACATAGCCCAGTTTTTCCTCGTCCATCTGGCGAGCCAGCCACTCTCTGCCGTTGAGGTAAATATGCACACAGAAGGGAAACCACGTCTGCAGCCGCGCGTACATCCAGCCGAACACCGGATCGATCAGATAGTGATACAGCGTGAGGCAGGGTCGTTTCCGAATCACCATATGCGTGCCTTCATGTTGGAACGTAGGAGCCAGTTCCAGGCCACTCAATACGCACACATCCCCGCTGGCAATGCCGCGCTCGGAAGCAATCTGACGCGCCAACTTATCTTTGTCCATATCGCCGCGCCGGAGATACTGCACGGGAAGTCCCTGCTTCAGCGCGGACGCCGTAGACGCGCACTTGATTCGCTGGCTTATGCCCTTCACGTACTTCTCATAGTCCTTGAACAGAATATTATTCATGAACAGGAAGACCTCCATGCCATGAGGGTGATTGAGCTGTCGTAATGACCCGCGAAATAGCAGCCGGTCAAAACCGGAAACGATGCCCTGAATCTTGTCTTCGAACCGAGCGGTAAACTGTTGCATTGGCGTTCTCCTTGTGTGAGTTGCTGAACTTGGTAACTTCAACCAACATACACTCGGGGAACGCCACAAGCTATTTGCGGCTTGCCGCTATACGGAGTAGGCCTTTGGCCTTGCTAGCCCTGCCATTGACCCTTAAATAAAGCTGGACAATCTATCTTGCGCGGCGCATACTGGCTGTTGCATACACAAAACCAAATCAAGCGGACGTTGTCGACACCTCTTGCCATTGCCTATGTTGCCGGATTGCTGGATAGCGGGGAGTTCATCCACCGCAGCGAGTTGGCCGATTTTGTTTGCGAGCAGTGCGGGTTCCAAGACGCGCGGGGCCACGCACAACGCGACGGCTGTCTGAAGGCGCTGCGGGAACTGGAAGCCTCTGGCCACTTTGCGCTTCCAGCGGCGCAAGCCAAGACCGGACCGAACACGCCCAGGCGGTTGACGGATGCAGTGGCCGATCCAGTCGGTGTGCCGGCCCAGGTGGGCGAGGTTCGCGGACTGGCCTTGATCCTGGTGAACATCGAGGAGCACATGCGGATCTGGAACGAGATGATGATTCGCGAACACCCGCGTGGCCATGGGCCTTTGGTAGGACGCCAGGTGCGCTATCTGATCGACTCTGAGTACGGGTGGCTGGGCGCGATGGGTTTTGCCGCGCCCGCTCTGCAGTTGGCTGACCGCGACCGCTGGATCGGCTGGACCTTGGAACAACGGCGAGCCTCTCTGCACACGGTGGTGAACATGAGCCGGTTTCTGATCCGGCCGAGCGTGCGTTGCGCCAACCTGGCCTCGCGACTCCTGGCGCTGGCGGTGCAGCGACTGCCGGAGGACTTCGAGCAGCGCTACCACTACCGACCCTATCTGCTGGAAAGTTTTGTGGACAACGCTCGTTTTACAGGCACCTGCTATCGAGCGGCCAACTGGATACGGGTGGGCCAGACGAAGGGTCGCGGCAGGCAGGATCGCTTCCTGCAGGCCTGCGAGACAGTCAAAGATATTTATGTGTACCCGCTGGAGAAGGGCTTCCGAGCGCAATTGGGGTTGGCGGCCGATGCCGGTCGTAGCCCACTCGCCCCGGCAGACGGATTGGAAACGGAGACATGGGCGGAAAAGGAACTCGGCGGCGCGCCGTTAGGGGATGAGCGACTGAGCAAGAGACTGGTGAACGTCGCCAGCGCCAAGGCCGGCACACCGGGTCGCGCTTTCTGCGGCGTGGCCCAAGGAGACAGCGCCGCCGCCAAGGGCTACTACCGGCTGATCGATATGCCGGAGGATTCAGCGGTAACCATGGACCACATTCTGCTGCCACACCGGGACCGCACCCTGCGACGCATGCTAGGGCAGCATACCGTGTTGTGCGTGCAGGACGGCAGCGATCTGGACTACAACGGCCTGGCCGCATGCACCGGACTGGGAGAGATCGGCACTAACCAGACAGGGGCCAAGAGCCGAGGCTTGCATCTGCATACCACCTTGGCGATCTCATCCAGCGGACTGCCGCTGGGCGTGTTGAAAGCTCAGTGTCTGGCCGCGGAACCGAAAGCCCCGGACGATAAACGGCTGACATACGTCATTCCCATTGAGGAGAAGAAAACCTTCGTTTGGATTGAGCATCACCGCGACATGGTAGCCGTGGCCGCGGACATGCCCCATACCCGCCTGATCGACATCTGCGATCGCGAGGCGGACTTCTTCGAGATGTTCGACGAACAGCGCCGCGACCGATCCGTGGAACTGTTGGTTCGAGCCAAGCATAACCGCAATATCGCCGAGGAGCCGTTTAAACTGTGGGAAGCGGTTCGCCAGATGCCGGCGCAGAGCCGGGTTCGCGTGCAGATCCCGCGCCAGAGTGCCCGGCCGAAGAAAAGCAAACAGCACGCCCGGCCGTATCGGCCTGGGCGGGATGCGGATTTGACCGTGCGCTTTATGCGTGTCCAATTCCGTCCGGCGCCCTACCACGCCGACAAAGCTCCGCTTGATATTTGGGTGATTCATGCTCTGGAGGAAAATCCACCGCCCAACACCGACGCGATCGAGTGGTTCCTGCTGACGACCATCGAACTTGGCTCACCGGAAGATGCTGAGCAATGCCTGCGCTGGTACTGTTTACGATGGCGCATTGAAGACTGGCATCGCGTACTGAAGTCCGGATGCCGCATTGAGGACATCGCACACGAGACCGCCGAGCGTGTACGACGGGCGATCGCAATCAACCTGGTGATTGCCTGGCGGATAATGCTGATGACGTTGCTGGGCCGCGAGACGCCGGGCCTGCCTGCCGAAGTGTTGTTCTCCGATGTCGAGTTGCAAACGCTAAAAGCCTACGCAAAAAAAAAACGGCTGAATCCACCCGAGTTCCTGGGCGAAGCGGTAAGACTGGTCGCCAAGATCGGCGGCTATCTCGGACGCAAAAACGATCCGCCTCCCGGTCATCAAATCATCTGGCAGGGCTACACTGCACTGCGATTCATGTCGCTCGGGTTCGCTTTGAGCGATGAGTGACTGTCTCGCATCAGTCTGCGGGTAAAGGGCAGGGCTAGCTTGGCTAGCTACTTTCTGGCGCGAAAGTGTGAAACCAATTCTTTTGTTTGCGTAGAGCATCCTGCCGGTCTGCTGCAGGAGCGTACAGATTCTTGCGTTCTCATTCAACACTGTTCCCTGGACAACGACCTCCTCTGCGTTTTCCTCTGCGGCTCGGCGTCTCTGCGGTAATCTACGGCCCACCGCATTACCGGACTGCTTGCCTCCGAAACTCTACGCTTACCTGACGCGGGAAGCCTGAACCCCACCAGAGACGCCGAACCGCGGAGGGGTCCCCAAACCGGCAAATTATTTTCGAACATTTGCATTGCATTCTGTTTTATTTTATGTTTCACTATTAATAGTGAAACATAACGCTGCTGTCCACAAGCGCGATCGCCTCGCCGCGTCTCTTCCCGACGCCAAGGATGTCCTCCGCGGCTCTCTGCTCGAGCGAATCATTCGTCACCGTACAGGCTGCCCAAAATGCGACCGTGGTGAAGGACATCTCGTCTGGGTTCTCGCTGTCGGCTATCCGGGTGGGCGTACGCGCCAGATCAGCCTCCGCAAGGACCAGGTCGCCCATGTGAAGCGTTGTCTGGCGAACTATCAAAGACTGAAGGCCGCGATCGAGCAGATCTGCGAGATCAACCAGCTACTGCTGCGTGCTCAACCCGAAGAGAAGGGGGGCACGCGCGCCAAATGATTAATCTGCGCTGCGTATCTCAACCCCAATTCCCGGAAGGATTCGTGGAAGGCGCAGTCGGCGACCTTTGGGAGCCCTGGATGCGTGAGGCCGACCGGCTATTGGATGACGACCAGTTACTCAACGTGGTCTACGAAGCTCTGGTGAGGCGCGCTCCCAAGAGCCGGACATTTGGACGCTTGGGGGTACCCGCCGAGATTGTAGTGCGGATGCTGCTGCTCAAGCACCTCCGTAACTGGAGCTTCGATGAACTGGAGCGCGAGGTCCGGCCTAACCTCTTATACCGGGATTTCACGCGCGTGGCCGCGGGCAAAGTGCCCGACGCTAAAACGCTGGGCAGTCAGGCGCGCGCTCTGGGTCCGGAGGCAATCAAACAGATTCAGCAGCGGCTTGTGGCGCTGGGTGTGGAGAACAAAGCCGTGCAGGGCCGCAAGATGAGAGTGGATACCACAGTGGTCGAGACCAACATCCACTATCCGACCGACAGCAGTTTGCTCGATGATGGAAACCGCGTGTTGACGCGCCTGATGAAGAAGGTGACAACTCTGGCCGGCGCAGTGGGGGCAAAACTGCGCGACCGTAGCCGTAGCGTGAAACTGCGAGTGCTGGACATCGCGCGGGCGGCTCGCTCCAAAGTTCCGCAGAGTCAGGAAAGACTGAAACAGGCTTATGGCAAACTGCTGACTTCAATGGCCCGGGTAGTGGGGCAAGCCAAACGCTTTTCCAAAGAGATCGCTAATGGGGTGAAGCGATCCTCAGACTTCATGCAACAAGCCAAACTGGAGGGCCTGCGCCGCGAGATAGACACCATGGTGCCGCGCGTTCAACAGGTGATCAAGCAAACCAAAGCCCGGGTATTCAAAGGCGATACTCATGCCGACGGCAAGCTCTTCAGTATCTTCGAGCCGGCAACCGAAATCATTCGAAAGGGCAAGGCGGGGAAACCGAATGAATTCGGCAAGATGGTCAAGATACAGGAAGGCGAGAACCAGGTCGTCATCGACTTCGAGGTTTATGACCAACGGCCGGCTGACAGCGATGTGCTCATTGCCGCGGTTGAAATCCACCAGCAGATTACAGGGCGTACGCCAAACATGGCTGCAGGCGATGCCGGATTTTACTCGGCGAAGAACGTTGCCATGGCGAAGCAGATGGGCGTGAAACGTGTTTCCGTTCCGAGTCGCTCCACCAAGAGCGCCGCGCTCAAGCAGGAGCAGAAGAAACGTTGGTTCAAAAAAGGGCAGAAGTGGAGAACCGGATGCGAAGGACGCATCAGCGTACTCAAGCGG
>JBEKOO010000106.1:0-7101 GCA_049521655.1 Candidatus Korobacteraceae bacterium | reverse complement strand
CCAGCATTTGAATAGATAGAGCATGATAAAGAAGGTTGTATAGTCAAAGATCGAACTGATGGGTCCGATGCAGAGGATGAACCGCCTGATTTCTCCGATCTTCCAGGGCCGTGGATGCGCAACCTGTTCGTCGTCCACCGCATCGTTGGGGATGGGGACCTGGGAGAAGTCGTAGAGCATGTTGTTGGTCAATATCTGAATCGGGGCCATGGGGAGGAATGGCAGGAAGGCGCTTGCCCCCAACACGCTGAACATGTTGCCGAAGTTTGAGCTGGCTCCCATGCGGATGTACTTGATGATGTTCGCGAAGACCTTTCGACCCTCGATGACGCCCCCTTGGAGCACCATCAGGTCCTTCTGCAACAGAATCAGATCTGCCGATTCCTTGGCGATGTCGGCCGCCGTATCCTTGTGCGCGGGCGAGAGGCGGGCAAAGAGCGTTGTCTTTTCTGCCGCCTCTGCCAATTCGGTATCCGACATTTTTTCGACGTCATCGCCCAACAGCATCGGGTCGGCGAGAAGCCCGACGTCGCGGCACACCTTGCGGCTAATCAGGTCGTTGTCGCCGGTGAGGATCTTTACCGTCACACCATGTTTGTGCAGCGCTTCGATTGCGGTTGCAGCTGTCGGCTTGGGCGGGTCGAGGAAGGCAACATATCCTTTCAGCACAAGATCGTGCTCATCTTCCTTTGCGCAGGAAGTCTTTCCCGTGAGATCCTTTACCGCAACCGCCAAAACCCGGAATCCATCGTTGCTCAAGCTCGCGTACTGGTCCTTCAACCCCTTCATCAGCGTGGGGTCCATGGGTGACAACTTCCCGTCCAGCTCAAATTGCGAGCATTGATGGAAGATCTCTTCCGGAGCGCCCTTGGTCAGGAGGATGGCCTTACCTTCAGGATTCTCGACGAGTACGGACATCATGCGCCGGGAGAAGTCAAACGGGATCTCGTCGAGTTTCTTGTACTTCTCAATCAGGGCTTTCTCGTGGAAATCAGAGCTATTGAGAATCGCTGTATCAAGCAGGTTTTTGAGACCGGTCTGAAAATGGCTGATGAGGTAGCCGTCCCGGAGCACCTCGTCCGTTTCCCGGCCGGCGACATTGCAATGCCGTTGCAGGACGACCCGGTCCTCGGTAAGCGTGCCGGTCTTATCGGTGCAGAGCACGTCCATTCCGCCGAAGTTCTGGATGGCGTTGAGACGCTTCACGATTACCTTCTTGCGGCTCATGGCAAGCGCGCCCTTGGCCAGGCAGACGGAGACAATCATGGGCAGCATCTCCGGGGTCAGGCCAACGGCCACGGCCATCGCAAAGAAGAATGCTCCTTTCCAATCGTGCTTGGTAAACCCGTTGATCAAGAAGACAAGGGGCACCATGACCGCCATGAGCTGAATCATGAGCCACGTAAAACGGCTCAGACCCTGGTCAAAGCTTGTTGGGGTTCCTTCCTGCGTGATGGAACTGGCCATGGTGCCGAGATAGGTATGAACTCCCGTAACGACAACGACCGCAGTCGCTGTGCCGCTTTGAACGCTGGTGCCCATAAAGCATATGTTCTTGAGCTCGACCGGCGAGTTTGCGGCGTTTGGGTCGGCATCGTGGAACTTTTCGACAGGGAGCGACTCTCCGGTCAGCGTACCCTGGCTCACGAACAGATCCTTCGCGGACAGAATCCGCACGTCGCCTGGGATCATGTCACCAGCGGACAGATTAATGATGTCTCCGGGAACGAGATCGCGAAGGGGGATCTCTTGGGGCTTGCCATTACGGACCACAGTGGCGGTCACGTGGATCATGGCCTTGAGCTTCGCGGCAGCCGCACCTGCACGAGTTTCCTGCAGGAATCGGAGCGTGACGCTAAGCACGATCATGCCCGCCATGACGCTTCCGGCACGGGGGTCGCCGGTGGCAAAGGAGATCGACGAGAGAACTGCAAGCAAAATCACCAGCGGGTTGCGGAGGATGATCAAGAAGCGAATAAACCAGCCGCGCTGCCGCTCTTGCGCAACCTCGTTCGGTCCCGCCGTGCGTGCTCGCGAGTCGGCCTCGCTCTGTGTGAGGCCAGCTGAAGCCGTCCGCAACGAGCGAAGCAACTCATCCCCGTCTTTCCCTGCCGCATCGAGGACAGCCGGGGAGACGCGAATGTTATGTTGCTTTGCCTTCGCAGGGATTTGAGACTCATCCGGAGCAGGAAGAGTCGCAGTAGCGCCGAGTGCGCCGGCGTTCACCTTTGCTGAGAAGGTCTCAACCGCGTGATTCGAATCAGGTGTCGCCATCCCGTTGGATCCCTTTCCAAATCGTGCCCTACGCGTCCAACTGCGTTAACCGAGTGCCGACGAAGACCAAAGCATTATTGTCACGCTTTCTCGAGTCGCATGGCTGGTTCATTCGAATACGGTGCAGCCTTGATGCGCGTGGCGCTGCGGACAGGCTCCTTCAAGCGGGGCTCCCGCATCTCTCTCTTTACCCGGGCGATGATCTCCCTTGCAAGTTGTATCCGGCCAGACTTTTTCACTATGTAATCCCTTCTTGATCGGTTTGTAGATCAGTTTCTTGTCAGATTGGACGCATGGAACCGGTTCAACTTCGGCGCAAACACCGACTCCGGCATTGCGGCCAAGTTGCGCGTGGTTTTCCAGACGATCAAAATGGTGCAGAATTGGCAGATGCTGTTCGCAGGATGCTGCCCAACTTGCCAACGTCGTCCCGTTCCTGATCGAGAATGGATTGAAGCGACTCGGCGGCCTCGACACGAAGGGGCCGGATTGGGGGCCATTCGTCCAGGTGGACGGAAACCTCATCACAGGCCAGAATCCAGCTTCTTCGGCTCCGGCCGCTCCTGCCGCACTTGAACTTCTCAAATCCCGGGAACCCCTGGATGCGGTGAGTTGATAAAAGTGAGGACCCTTCCTCAAGCAGAAAGCTTGGCAATGGACGGACCCGGAGCGGCTTTCGGTTTAGGTACTAGGCTCGGCTGCTGAGATTCGTGCTCAGGAAGGCGATCGAGGAGGACTGCTTTAAGGAGCGATTTGTGAACCTGGATGCGGCCGTTGTAGTCAATGTATCCAAATTTGCGAAAGCGGTTCATGAAGAAGCTGATACGGGAACGCGTAGTGCCGACCATCTCCGCCAGAGTCTCCTGGGTGATGGGAGGAATAAACTTCGTCGGTGCTCCGGGCTCACCGTAATCGGCCATCAGAAGGAGGATTCTTGCCAGGCGCTTTTCGCTTGAGTTGAAGAGCTGATCGACAAGATCTGCCTGGATTCGCATGCTGCGAGCCAGGAGGCGCGACAAGAACAGATCGGAGAATGCGTGCTCATCGTGCATCACCCGGATCATCTCACTTTGAGTGATCTTCATCGCATTCGACGGCGTGATTGCAGTGACAGTGACCAATCGGTGTTCAGCGGCTTCGGTAAGCGAATTCTCCCCAATAAAGTCGCCGGCTGAGAGGAGCGTAATCGTAGCTTCCTTGCCGTTCGCCGAAACGACGGTGACTTTTAACCGGCCGCTCTGAATATAGAAAACAGAATCGGCTGAGTCGCCTTGTGAAAACAAAGCGTTTTTTGGATCACAGTGGACAATTCTCCTGCCCGACCCGGCGGATGTAAGAAAGTGGGCAAGGTCGAATCTCGGTTCTCCGTCAATCGTGTGAGTCCCGGCCTGAGCCATAGGGATCGTCTCTTTCTGGACTGAGCCTCTGCCCCGAAGCAGGGGAAGAGGCTGCTTGAAAGTGGGATTAGATCGTGAAAACCAGGAGTGGAATCACCGGCCGTCACGACAATCGATCCCACAGCACGAATGGATTAGCCGGGCGAGGGGAGCGGCAGGACACTCTTTGCCCGAGCATCCCACAGTGCTTGCACCACTAGTTTCCTAGGCGCGCAGGGGCGTGTCTGTTCCGAATTGCTCACAATTTGAGCATTGAGCAGGGATGTCAGACCTGGACAAGGATTTGCGACATAGAATCGCTCAGGCGTTAACGACGCGTTGTTCGGCCTCTCTTGCGCCGGCCTGGACGGCGAACCTCACGTGAACCGGTTCCGCGCAATAGGCGCGAGCCCGCAGGAAAGCGGCCATATAGGACTGCGCTACTCGCTTCCAGACCATAGGCCGAGCATATAGGTAGGCACGTTCGCGCATCGCTTGGCGTGCCTCATCGTTGGCCAGGAGTGCGATTGTCGCTGTTGCGATGGCGGCTGAGTTCTCAAATGGCACCAGCATTCCGCGTCCTTGGTCCAGCACTTCCGCGGCGTACCAATATGGAGTGGAGATGATGGCCTTTCCGGCGCCCATGGCATATGCCAGGGTTCCCGATACAGCCTGCGCTTCATGACAGTAGGGCGTGATGTAAATGTCGGCCGAGCCGACCAGCGAAGCCATCTCTTCAGGACTGACAAACCGGTTGAGGAACAGAACCTGGCGTTCCACGCCAAGTTTCTCCGCCAGGGCCTGCAACTCAAGCCGGTAACGATCCCCTTCACGAGCCCGGACGTGCGGGTGAGTGGCGCCCGCAATCATGTAGACAACATTGCTGTGGTTAACCAGGATGCTCGGCATGGCTCGAATCGCGCTTTCGAACCCTTTGTTGGGAGAAAGCAGCCCAAAAGTGAGAAGGACACTCTTGCCCTGGCAAGAGAGACGCTTCTTATATATGTCCGGCTGCTCAAACGGCAGGTCGGGGATGCCATGAGGAATCAGTTCGATCTTCTCTGCCGGGACATTGAAGACCTCCTGCAGGACACGCGAGGAGTATTGGCTCATCACGATAAGGCGTTCGGAGCGTGCGGCAATCTTGTGCATTACAACCCGTTGGTCCAGATTCGGTTCACGAAGCACCGTATGCAGAGTTGTGATGACTGGCATGTGAAGGTGCTTCAGCAACTCCATGATGTAATTCCCGGACTTGCCTCCGAAGATTCCGTATTCATGCTGTAAGCACACCAGATCGACATTGCTTGCATTCAAATAGTCGGCGGCCGCACTGTAGGACGCGAGATCGCCTTCGCTGATCTCGAATCGCACCCGCTCTGGGTACGAATAGGTTGAATTCCCGTCGTTGACTGCTACCACCGAAAGTTGGGCTGCTCCGTATTCGGCAGCGATCGCGTTACACAGATCTGTAGTAAAAGTAGCAATTCCACACTGCCTGGGAAGGTGATTCCCAATCACCGCGATCCTGACCGGACGTTGCGGGCGAGGCGCCAGTTGAAGAGAGGATATTGAATTGACACCGAATACCGGATGCCGCGCTTCGGGACGCATGAGACGGTTTGATTGCGAATTAAAAGTGGTATTTGGAGCGGCCATTCAACGTGTCTCCAATCATCGTAAGGTTGTGATTGAGGGCGATTTATGCCCTCACAGGAACGTGAATTTGCTTTGCGAGCTCGGATGTTTTATCAGAAGCTGCCATCGAGTGGTCCTGAGCCTTTGAACTAAGCTCTTCTGCGGCTTCGTGATCGCCGCGGTGATGTGCGGCAGCGGCGGCAGTGTGGGCGTGTGCTCCGTAGATATGCAGGTCCGCTGCATTGTCATATTTGCTCTGGGGCATCGTGTTCACCATTGTCGAGGTAACGTTCCGCCTGTTGCACCTGCAGTTTTCCACGTTGTATTTGAAGACGCTGAGCAAACTTATACATATCCTTCAGGCCGCTCCATTGTGTCCAAAGCGCTAATGCCTACAGACGGCGATTGCGGATCCGCGAGAGAATGGCATAGCCAAAGTCCTTTGTGGACATCGTGTGCGAATTAGCCGCGAACCATGGTCAATTGTGGACAGCAAGATCATGGCTGCCCGTCGTAGATTCATCTCACTCAGTGTCGCGTTGCTGCGAACCTATTACCTGTTCGTCAGTTGCAACGCAATTCGTCATTCGAGGTGCTAGCAGCAGGCTCGCTCGATCCGGTGAAGACATTTTCTAACTCACTGGCACCAAGCGAAAAACGATAAGCCGCACACTTTGGGGGTTAAGGGATGTACTACTATTTTGGTGGAATGCACTGGATCTGGTGGATTGCCTGGATATTCTTTTGGATGCTCTTCTTGTCATTCATGACGCCAATGCGCCGATCCACTTTCCGGGAAATGCAATCGCCGCTTCAACTCTTGAAAAGGAGATATGCCGCCGGAGAGATCACAAGCGAAGAGTACGAGGAACGGCGGGCCAAGCTGCTGCGGGATGCAAATGTGAAGTAGGGGTGTCTCCCTGGATTCAGCCAGCCACAGTCCAAAAGAAATCCAGGAATCATAACGTTTATCGGCAAGATTCCGTGGGCCGTGGGTCAGCACAACATGGTGGCAGATCACTCCGCCAGCAACCGCACCACGTGGTTGACAATCATCAGGTCCTCGGCGGGAGGAATGACGCGTACTATGACCGCTGAGTGTTCTGCCGAAATCACCGCCGAGCCATGAACGTTGTTGCGCGCCGCGTCGAGCCTGATGCCCAGCGTGCCCAATCCTGCACAGATCTCCGCCCGTGAGGCGATGTCGTTTTCTCCGATACCTCCCGTGAATACCAGCATGTCCAGTCCGCCTAACTCGGCCACATAGCCGCCGATCCATTTGGCAATCGTCCAGGTAAACTTCTCTACGGCAAGCAGCGCCTTCGCATTGCCGTGCCCTATGGCGTCGCGCAGGTCGCGCATGTCGCCGGAGAGTTCGCTCACACCCAAGAGGCCAGCTTTCTTGCTGACTACGGCCTCCAATAGGTCGGCGGCTTCGGTGGCATCTTTGGCCGTCTCCGCGATCTTGCGCAGGATAAACAGGAGCACTCCAGGATCGATATCGCCGGTGCGTGTGCTGCTTATGATGCCGCCAAGCGGCGTGAGGCCCATCGAGGTGTCCAGGCCCCGCCCGTCACGGATCGCCGCGATTGAAGCGCCATTGCCAAGATGGGCGACTATGAGCTTTTGCGGCACGGTGGGTTTCAGTTGATAAACGATCGACTCGTAAGAAAGGCCATGGGCACCGTAGCGGCGTACGCCCATTGCGGCATACTCTTCGGGGATGGGCATGCGAGTGACCACTTCGGACATGTGGCGATGAAAGTACGTGTCCAGGCAAACGAAGTTGGGAATGCCGGGAAACTGCCGTACA
>JBEKOO010000105.1:0-6876 GCA_049521655.1 Candidatus Korobacteraceae bacterium | reverse complement strand
GTAAGCGTTCGGAGATTCCATCTGGCTCAGTGATGGCTCGTCGCTGAACGATGAGTTCATGGACCAAGAAGATAGCGTGCGGTCAGAGAGCGGCAAGCGGGTATACCGGACGGTAGCAGAGAAAAGGCGGATTGTGGAGTTGACCCTGGAGCCAGGGGCGAGCGTGGCGAAGGTTGCGCAGGCCGAAGCAGTGAACTCGCACCAGGTTTTCGATTGGCGGCGAGCCTATCTAAAGGGCAAGTTGGAACCGAGAGCGAGGAAGACTGCCGCGC
Organism: Candidatus Korobacteraceae bacterium; assembly: GCA_049521655.1. Classification (GTDB taxonomy): domain Bacteria; phylum Acidobacteriota; class Terriglobia; order Terriglobales; family Acidobacteriaceae; genus TOLSYN. The sequence continues at coordinate 6,604 of JBEKOO010000105.1, read as the reverse complement.
TGTTGCCGGTGGTTCTTTCTCCGGCGGAGGCAAGCGGCGCTGCCGTGAACGCGGCTGTTGCGGAGAAGAGTTCCATCAAGACGATGGCAGCGATGCCGGCCAGAGTCATCCATATAGAGCTGCCAGGACGCGCGAAGATTCGCGTGGAAAGCGGCGTGGATGCGGCATTGTTACGGGCGGCGTTGGAGTGCCTGCGTTCGTGATCGATCCGCGCACAGGCACGAAGATCTGGATCGCCGCAGGCGTGACCGACATGCGGCGGGGCTTTTATGGTTTGAGCGCTCAGGTGCAGGCGGTGCTCAACGCGCAGCCCTATTCCGGCCACGTGTTTGTTTTTCGCGGACGGCGCGGTGATCAGGTCAAGATGTTGTGGTTCGACGGCGATGGGCTTTGTTTGTTCACGAAGCGGCTGGAACGCGGGCGCTTTGTGTGGCCGAAGGCGGAGAGCGGAACGGTGGCGCTCACACGCGCACAGTTGTCGATGCTGCTGGAAGGGATCGATTGGCGGAGGCCGGAACGGACCTTCGCGCCGCCCATGGCCGTTTAGCCGAAGCATAATAATCACCTGTATTCATGCTGGTTTTTGCGCTGCTTTCCACAGAGCTTCGTGGCATACTCAAGGCGTGACGACCAGCGCTCTTCCCGATCTCGATCAACTGGACAACGAAGCACTAAAGGCGCTGTTGGCAGAGCGTCATCTCAAGGTTGTCGAGATGGATGCAGCCCTGGCCGCTCTCGAAGCTGAGTTCGCTGCGCAACGCCAGAAGCTCGCCGAACAAGGCGATGAACTGCGCACACGCAGCGAGCAGATCGAACATCTGAAGCTGCTGGTCGAGAAGCTGCGGCGCACGATCTTCGGGCGCAAGAGCGAGAAGGCCGTAATTCAACTGGGACAGCTTGAGTTTGAACTGGAAGAGCTGGAGACCGCGCAGGCTGCTGCGGAAACAGTTGCCGATACGGTTCGCTCCGAAGCAGCGCCGAAGGCGCGACCGAAGCGCAAGCCCTTGCCTGCGCATCTGCCGCGCCAAGCGGTCACGTACACTCCCGAACACGACTGCTGCCCGGATTGCGGCGGCGTGTTGAAGCAGTTCGGCGAAGATGTGAGCGAGCAACTGGAGTATGTTCCTGAGAGCTTCAAGGTAATTCGCCATGTGCGGCCCAAGTTTGCCTGCGCGGCTTGCGAGCGCGTGGTCGAGGCTCCGGCGCCGTCGCGGCCCATCGAGCGCGGACTGGCCGGACCGGCTCTTTTAGCGCATGTGCTGATTTCGAAGTATTGCGATCATCAGCCGCTTTATCGCCAGTCGGAGATCTACGCGCGGCAAGGCGTTGAGATCGAGCGCTCCACGCTGGCCGGCTGGGTGGGCGCATCGAGTGCATTACTCGATCCACTGGTCGAGGCGCTGCGCAAGCATGTCCTGGCGGGGCGCAAGATCCACGCTGACGATACGCCGATGCCGGTGCTGGCGCCGGGAACCGGCAAGACCAAGACTGGCCGCTTGTGGACCTATGTTCGCGACGATCGGTCAGCCGGTGAAAAGACCGCTCCGGCCGTGTGGTTCGCTTACTCGGAGGACCGCAAGGGCGAGCATCCGCGCGCGCACCTGAAGAACTTCAAGGGCGCGCTGCAGGCCGATGCCTACTCGGGCTTTCATCATCTCTACGACAGAGGCGCGATCTACGAAGTGGCTTGCTGGGCGCACGCCCGGCGCAAGTTCTATGAGATTCATGCGGCGCATCCGTCGCCGACCACGACTGAAGCGCTCGACCGCATCGGCGCGCTGTACGGCATCGAAGATCAGATTCGCGGCAAGCCCGAGGATCTCAGACGCGAGGTTCGCCAGTCGCGCTCTCGGCCCTTACTCGAAGACTTTCGAGCCTGGCTGGAAAAATCGCTGCGCCAGCTTTCGCCCAAAAGCGAAACCGCAGCCGCCATCCGCTATGCGCTTCCGAGATGGCGCGCTCTCACACGCTACCTCGACGACGGCCTGCTGGAGATCGACAACAACGCCGCCGAACGAGCGTTGCGTTGTGTGGCCTTGGGAAGGAAAAACTATCTCTTTGCCGGCGCCGATTCAGGCGGCGAACGGGCCGCCGCCATCTATTCGCTGATCGGCTCGGCCAAACTCAACGGCCTCGACCCGGAACTCTACCTGCGCACCGTCCTCGGTCACATCGCCGATCATCCCATCAATCGCATCGACGATCTGCTGCCCTGGAACCTGGCCGACAGTCTCGGGGCTTCCGCACAGTCCGTCTCTCAGGCTGCTTGAAGAACCACCAGGCACCGGTGCTTGAAGTGTCCACTTGTTTTCAAGTGGACACTTCGTTGCTCCCGCAAAAGTCTGTCACATTCTCAGCTGACTGCACCAGCTGGTAGCTTCGGACGCTTACGTTGCGCGGGACGGATGGCGCCCATCTTGATTCCCGTCTCGATGGTGGCGGCAGCATCTGCATCCGCATGATGAGGCTCCATGGCATTGGCCGGGACGCGTGGAAACGGTATAGCGCGGAAGGTTCGTGGTATTACGAAGTTCTGGATACAGGGTTTAAATACAATCTGACGGACATTCAGTCCGCCATTGGCATCGTGCAATTGGGAAAGTGCGATCAGATGCGCGACGCACGCGTAAAGATTGCCCACCGCTATTCAGAGGCATTTGCGCCGGAGCGGGCGCTACAGGTTCCCACCGTGAGCGATGGCTGTGAATCAGCATGGCATCTGTATGTACTGCGCCTGAACCTGGAAGCACTCTCCATGACCCGCTCCGAGATGATCGAGAAGCTCAAAACGCGCGGGATTGGCACCAGCGTCCATTTCATCCCGCTGCATATGCACCCGTACTACAAGAACACGTATGGATACCGCGAAGAGGATTTTCCCATAGCCAGCAGGCAGTACCAGCGGTATATATCCTTGCCGATTTTCCCGGGAATGACGGCGAGTCAGATCGATTATGTAATCGAAAACGTGCTTGAAATCACCCGGTCCGCGGCGCGATAGGGCCGGATCAGTCATCACTCTGCCTGATGTCGAGCCTCTGGGTCCGCCCTACACCGCCACGGTAAAGCTATCCTCGGTCCGCGTCACCGCCTTGTACAGCGTGTCGCGCTCCACCGGAATCCTTCCGGCCTCGGTGATCAGCCGGCAAAGCTCCTTGCGGGTCATACCCTGCGGCGTCGTCGCTCCGGCGTCGTGGTAGATCTTCTCCTCGACCACCGTGCCATCCAGATCGTCTGCGCCAAAGCGCAGCGCAATCTGCGCAATCTTCGCAGTCAGCATCTGCCAGTAGGCCTTGATGTGCGGGAAGTTGTCCAGCAGCAGGCGGCTCACCGCAACCTGGCGAATGTCAGTCAGGCCCGTAGTCACCGGCAGGTGGTCGAGCGCCGTGTTCTCCGGATGGAAGGCCAACGGAATGAAAGTTTGAAATCCGCCGGTCTCGTCCTGCAGTGCGCGCAGCTTCAGCAGGTGGTCCACGCGGTCCTCGTCGTTCTCGATGTGCCCATAAAGCATCGTCGCGTTGGTCTTGAAGCCCAGCCGGTGGGCGATGCGCGCCGTTTCCAGCCATTCTTCCCCATCAATCTTGTGGTCGCAGATGATTGAGCGCACCCGCGCCGAAAAAATCTCTGCACCGCCGCCGGGCATCGAATCCACACCCGCCACCCGCATCTTCTTCAGCGTCTCCTCTATGCTCAGCTTGGCACGCCGCGCCAGGTACGCCACCTCCACCATCGTGAAGGCCTTGATGTGAACCTGGGGAAAGCGCTGCTTCAACCCGCTCACCAGGTCGAGAAAGTACTCCAGCGGCAGATCCGGGTGCAGCCCGCCGACGATGTGGAACTCCGTCACCGACTCGGTGTAGCCGGTGGCCGCCGTTTCCCACGCCTCTTCCAGAGCCATCGTATAGCCCGCCGCATCGCCCTTCTTGCGCCCGAAGGCGCAGAGCTTGCAGGCCGCCACGCAGACGTTGGTGGGGTTGATGTGGCGATTGACGTTGAAGTAGGTTACGTCGCCGTGCATCCGCTCGCGCACACGGTTGGCGAGCCAGCCCACGGCCAGCACATCCGGGGAGCCGTAGAGTGCGAGGCCGTCGTTGAAGCCCAGCCGCTCGCCGTCCTGCACCTTGGCGGCGATGTGCTCAAGGCGGGGGTCGTGCGTGCGAAAGGCTGCGGGATGGGGGGAAGCCGTTGTCTCGCTCTGCATACTTCCATTTTACAGAAGCGAGTTCTTTGCCAGTCGTTGTACGATGGGCACATAGACTTTTGTATGTCCGGAGGGTTGTGAACGTGGCTGCAAGCTGGAGACAGATTCTTGGCTGTATGTTGTTGGCGGGGGCGGTGGCCGTCCCCAGTATGGCGTGGGGGCAGTTGGCGTTTCCCGATGCGAACGCGCAGGCCGCGCCCAATCCGCTGACCGACCCGACGGTCAAGCCGGGCAAGATGCTGCTTTTCGATCTGGAGGCACGCTTCGCCAAGGACGTGCTGGAGCGTGGCGGAGCAGGATTTGCCGACTGGTTTGCCGAGGACGGCGTCGCGCTGGGCAACGCCGCGCAGCCGCTGATCGGCAAGGTCGCCATCGCCAAATCCGCCAACTGGGACCCCAAGGTCTATCAACTGACCTGGACGCCGACCGACGCGCTGATGGGCCCTTCGGGCGACATGGGCTACACCTGGGGACACTTCGAGGGCCACAGCAAGGACGCCAACGGCAATCCCGTGACGACGAGCGGGCGCTACATGACCATCTGGCGCAAGGGGGCCGACGGCCAGTGGAAGGTGGTTCTAGACGCCGGCGCCAACGAGCCGGTCGCCGCCGGAGATTGCTGCAAGCTGCCGCCGGGAGAGCACTAGAGGGACCAGGGACTAGGGACTGGGCGGTTGAGGGTCGTGGTTTCCCAGGTCTCAAGAGCGAGACCTGGGGCACCCGGCGTTGGGGCCGGCGAAGTGATGCATTCCAGGTTATCGATATTCGTCAACTGTGAAGCTATCGATAGCCGGTTTACCCCCGAAATGAACAGCTACAGGTCACCGGTTTCGGAGAAAGTGGTGCTCTGTAGCTGTCCGGTTTTGCATGAAATGGTGCGAATTCGGTCACCACTTTTTGTGCGAATGGTTGCACTGACGTCAGTTGATTTTTGGGGATCTTTCGGGTTGACGGGAGGAAGTTGAGTCCGGAGGCGAATTTTTGACGTATATTCGCACTTTTGGGGTGGTCTGTCAGGGGTCAGGGATCAGGGGTCAGGGGTCAGAAAAACTCGCCGGTTGAGATTCGTGGATTCCCACCTTCCACAGAAACGCGGAAAGGATGGCACCCGGCCACTTGCCAATATTTGACAAGATTTGCCATAAGCGTTACGTTGATCGTAAAGGATTTCGCGATGCAGACCATGAACATCTCTCTTCCCGACCCCATGAAGGAGTATGTGGAGGAGCAGGTCACGGCACGGGACTATAGCAGCGCAAGCGAGTATATGCGCGAGTTGGTGCGCGCCGACCAAAAGCGCAGCGCCAGAGAACAGCTTGAGCGGACTCTGTTGGAATCGCTGCTGGAAGGCGAGGCGCAGGAGGCCACGCCCGAATTCTGGAGTACGCTGCGCGCTGAATTGAGCAAGCGGACGAGGACCGGGCAAGGGGCGCGCCAGGCTGTCCCGGTGGCCTGAGTTGGCGGAAGTCTTTGTCCGTGCCCGCGCTCGCAGAGACATCCTGTCGAACGCCGAATATCTTGATGAGCATGGCGGCGAGGAGACGGCTCAGCGCTTTCTGGACGCGGCACAGAGCACCTTTGAGGCGCTGGCAAAGATGCCCAGGCTCGGCGCACTTTGCTCCTTTCGCCGTCCAGCCCTGCGCCGCCTCCGCCGCTGGCCGGTGAAAGGCTTCGATAACTGGTTGGTTTTCTATCTGCCGCGACGCAATGGGGTCGAGATCGTACCTCTCATTCACGGAGCTCGTGACATTGAAAGTCTGCTCGACGGCTAGTCTGGCGGCCGAACTTTGTGCGTTGAGGTGAAAAGAACGCGGAAGGATGGGGCACCAACTTTTCTGGTAAGGTTAAGATTCCAAAATACTTAGGGTGTGCTACCCGCCTTCCATGGTCACTTGAGCCGATGCTTGACAGGTCTTCTTCCTAGTGGAATGCTTGACGCATGGCACAGTGCGATTGCGGTAGGCAACTAAACGAGTCAGACAAGCTGTGCCCCCGCTGTGCCGCCTTGAAGACACTCGGCCTTGAGCATGGTGCTTCCCGAAATGAGATTCGTGATGCATATCGTGATTTGGTCAAAGTGTGGCACCCCGACCGCTTCCCTAACGACGTGAAACTCCGCAAAAAGGCAGAAGAGAGGCTGAAAGAAGTTAATGCGGCTTTTCAACACTTGAAATCATCAGAGAATACGCCCACCGCACAGGCAGCGTCTGCCACAAAAAAGGCGGAAGACAAGCCTGAAGCGCAGAAGCAACATGAGACTTATGACGCTTCAAAACGGACCTCTCAATCCGCTCCAGCATCTGCAAAAGAGACTCCTCGACCGAATGCATCAGCACAAGAACCTCCTTCGCAGGATGCATCTGCGTCGGGATTTTCCAACGCCGCTCGTCCTCAGTCAAATAG
>JBEKOO010000104.1:0-6987 GCA_049521655.1 Candidatus Korobacteraceae bacterium | reverse complement strand
ATTGTTGTTCTGGTGAGCGCGCCTGCCTGGGCCGGCCGCGGCCAACTCAGCATGCTGGTGGAGTTCTTTTATTATCTGGCACTCGCCGAACTCTGGAACATTCTGGCAGGATACGCCGGCGTCATCTCGCTCGGAGCCCAGGGATTCATCGGAGTGGGCGGATATGCGCTATTCTTTTTCACCCTGAATATGGGCTGGCATCCGCTGTTCGCGATCGTTGCAGCGGGAATCGTGGGGCTGGTGGTCGCGGTGCCCGGTGCGGCAGTGGTATTGCGGCTCCACGGAGCATATCTTGCGATCGCCACGTGGGTGCTGGCGGAAGTTGCGCGCCTTGGCTTCGCGGAGATGACCTCCCTGGGTGCCGGATCAGGCACAAGTCTCGACGTTGATATTGTGCGTCGTCTGGATCTGCCATTCATGTCACGCGATAATGTCCTTTTCCTGTTGGCGCTGCTCTTTGCCGTACTCACGGTTGGACTCTCCTATCTCCTGTTGTGCAGCAAGTACGGCTTGGCACTCAAATCGACCCGCGATGACGAGACCGCCGCGCGCAGCAGTGGAATCAACAGCTACGGTCTCAAACTTGGCGTCTTTGTGGCGAGCGGCGCCGGTACCGCGCTGATCGGCGCGCTGATCTACCTCACCAAACTTCGCATATCGCCCGCATCTGCATTCGATATCAACTGGACCAGCAATATCATCTTCATCGTGATCATTGGCGGCATTGGAACCCTGGAAGGTCCGATCATTGGGACCATCGTCTTTTTTGTGCTCAGGCAATATCTTTCGGATCTCGGAAGCTGGTATCTCATCATCCTGGGCGCACTCGCCGTCGTGGTCATGCTGAAGATGCCACGCGGCCTCTGGGGGGCATTCTCCTATCGCTTCGACGTGCGATTGTTTCCGACTCGCCGCAATCTCGTGCTCCGCGTCTCGGATAAGGTTCTCCAGTCTTCGAAGAATGTTGGCGACTTACATGCAACAGTAACCTCCGATGCACGTTAAATGGGTCCGTCTTTGAGTACAGTACACCTCCGCGCTATTCGCCTGTTTTCTTACGACGACCCTTTGCAGGTGGTTCGCGCTTGGATGCAAGCTCCTTGAACGTATCCCAGAATATACGTACCGGATGAGTGGGCTCATATAACTCGTCAGTTCCAGCTCTCCGAAATAACCCCCTTTCATGAAAGAGGTCGCAATCTTCAAACTGGTACACATGAAGAACACCTGCTGACTCGATATGTTTCGCAGCTTCTGCGGCGATGGATTCCGAGCAGATCATGCAGCCTTCGCGAAGTCGCAGGCGCAACAATTCCAGACCAAACTGGAGGTCGCTGCACCACTCCACGACGTTCAATCCTTCTGTGCTGCCCAGGGTCCTGGTGATGAACTCCTTCATGACACCGTCGGTTCGAAGGATCAACGGCAAGCTTGATGACCGGAGCTGCTTGACATCGATCTTGGTACTACCTAACAAAACATTGGACACCAATACAAATCTCTCTGTGTTCCATCGGATAAATTCAATGTCGCGTTTGATTGGGTGGCCAGTGATGATGCCGCCGAGGGCAAAATCCATCGTCGGATCTTCCAGACATGTTTGTGTGTGATCTGAGCCGATGTGGATGAGTTCTTGCTCTGGCTGTCTCCCAAGCTGCTTCAACCGCTTCCAAATTGGAGCATCTATCTCTGCCAGCAAAGGGATCGCGTATTTGGTAACTGCAATGCGTAGCCGATATATTTTTTCCATCTGAGTACGCGTGCTCCTGAATTCCTCCAGAATCCGCTGCGCAAGTTCATACACTCTTTCGCCGCCACGCGTAAACCGCAACTCCGCACCTCGGGCTGACGGTTTAATGATCAGCCGCTCCCTATTGAAATTCCAAAAATGCTCTTCCAAGGTTTTTAGCTGCTTCTCTACGCTGGATTGATCGCGCTTGAGAATGCGAAGCGCTGCGGCGCGCGTGGACCCCGTTTCGTACACCGCGACGAATGTGCGCAACTGGTCGACGGTCACCGACACAAACGGTGCGAGTTCGTCAGCCCATTCTCCGAGCCTTCGTTGCTGCTCATCAGGCATGTTCTTTGTGCTTGCCACAGTCATCCATTAACCTCATAGTGATCTTTATACCAGTTTTATCGGCAAGTGTACCATCTAGCGTGCTGATCCGATAAACATATTTCCCCAAGAATCCTTCGACAGTAGATATTTTCATGGTAACCTGTAGCGCATCTGATCAGAACGGCTCCGTGGGAAGCCAACAACTACTCAACGGACGGCATAAGCGAAAGTGCCATCCACTAAGCGCTGCGCGCGCAGATTGCGTTCGGCGAGTGGAGAGCAGTCGCAAGAGTCGCTAAGAAATGAATGATCTAGGAGAAAACAAAAGTGGCGTTTCATCACGATATTGTATTCATCGGCCACGTTGCGGTTGATGAGATTCACCCTTTTGAAGGAGCCACTCACAGAATAAATGGGGGTGCAGTGCAATTTAGTGCTATGGCTGCAGCTTCATGGTCTGACAAGAAGATAGCTGTTATTACAAGAATGGCTGAAAAAGATGAAGGCATCCTTGACGAGATGCGTAAAGCAGGCATTGTCATTTACAGTCAGCATTCGTCCGAGTCAACATTTATGAGTCTCATTCATTCAACGGAAAACCCAGACGAGAGGCAGCTTTTCTTGAGAAGGAGCGCCGGTTATTTTTCCATCGATGACCTGCCTGATATAGAGCCATGTCGCGCTCACCTTGTTGGTATAACCGATCATGAATTTACCTTTGAATTCATGTCGAAACTTAAGAATCGAGGATTTATGGTATCGGTAGATATGCAGAGTTTTGTGCGCCGAGTGGACACACATACGGGTGCAATCTATCTCGAAGATGTGCCCCTGAAAAAAGATATTGCTGCCACTGCTACTAAAATTAAGCTTGATGCAGTCGAAGCAAAAGTATTGACCGGAACTGAAAATCCAGAAGACGCAGCGATAACTTTTGAGAAATGGGGAACGGATGAAACGCTGATTACGAATGCAACGGGGGTTTTAGTCCGTAGCAAGGGGCAGAGTTATTTCGAGAGATTCTCCAATAGAAGCAATGCGGGCAGAACCGGTCGCGGTGATTCGACGTTTGCAGCCTATCTGACATACAGGATCGACCATGATGTCGCCGAGTCCCTAAAATTTGCTGCTGCACTGGCCTCGATTAAGGTCGAAACCCCTGGCGTGTTCAGAGGAACTCTGGAACAGATCCTAACCAGGATTGAGACGGATCGCTTCTCGGACTTCGCGTGATGGCCGAGGGGTTTGAGACGCGCTCACCTGTAGACGCGCTCAGCATCTCCATGTGCTCTTTGCGTTTGCCGTCCAAGGCGGCATCGGCCAGATCTTCCAGCAGCATGTGCGCTTCCCGATAGAGTACGCGGTAGCCTTGCAGGATAACGTCATGTCCGATGGCTTGGGCAAGATGACTCTTGCCGCTCCCGGGTGGGCCCATGAAAAGTCCGTCTTCGCGCCGGCCGATGAAAGCTGCGGTCGCCAGATCGAAGACAAGCGCGCGGTTCATCTTTGGATTGAACTGGAAGTCGAAAGTATCAAGAGTCTTGTTGGCATCGCGGAAACGCGCCTGCTTGTGCCGCCGTTCCAGCAGTCGCTCGCTGCGGCAGGACAGTTCGTCCGACACCAGGATGGAGATCAGGTCGATGGGGACCATGGCTTCGCTCTGTGCTTGGAGCAGACGCGTTTCCAATGTCCCAGCCATCCCGCTAAGACGCAGTTGGCGCAGGGCGCCATTGAGTTCGATCAGGTTCATGATTTGGATTCCTCAGATTGGGTTCGTTGTTGGATCAGGTCGCGATACTGCACCAGTTCGCGAATGAGAGGATCGACTTGGCGTAGGTTCAGAGGAACTTGCGGGCTGCGCTCCAGGCAGCGTTTCACGAAGCGGTATTCGGGCACGCGCAGTTCCAAGGCCAAGGCACAGATCTCGTCTGCGGCCGCGCAGCCATACTTCTTGACGAGCGAGAGCACGCCTTGAATGTGACGCGCTCCAAGCTCTGCCTCTCGTTGGTGAATGGCATCGCAGAGAGCGCCGATGTTGGCTCCAGCCTTGTGAGCCCGCGCCAGCAGTTGTCGGATTTGAAGTGGGGTACGCCGCGGACGATCCTCATCGCGGATGCGGTGAGCTCCGCGCTTCTGTCGCAGATGCTCGCGCAGCAACTGCCCGGTCCGCAGATCGAGCAGGCGTACGAACAGACCGTCCCACTGCACCCGAACTTGGCGCCCTATCCATCCAGGCGGCGCTCCGTAATAGGCAGCATCAACCTCGACACAGCCGTCCAGGTGGACGGTGCGATCGCCATACTGGTAGTAGCGGAACGGCTCCAGCGGTAGCGGTTGTAAGAAGGGTTTCTCTTCGGCGAACATCGCCGTCACCTGTCGTTTGGTGGTGCCGTGGATGCGTGTGTCGGCCCAGTGTTCTTCCCAGTGGTCCAGATATGCTTGTGCCTCTTCCAGGCTTTCAAAACGCTTGCCCTTCAGCGGCGTTTTTTTGCATGTCCGACCCCTGACTCGACTTTTCCTTTCCGATCCGGATCTCTGATCCGGCATGGCAGCGCTACCACGCCGTAGTGCGCCAGAACATCGCGATACAGCGGATTCACGCTGGGGTCAACCCAGCTGCCCTAGCGCAATATGCGGCGAATATTTCACGGACAATGATCGCCTCTTTGAGATTAACGAACAGCTTGTGGTCTTTGAGATCGTACCCGAGTGGCACGACGCCGCCCATCCACAGGCCCTTGCGCTTGGAGGCGGCAATCTTGTCGCGGATTCTCTCGCCGGTCACCTCTCGCTCGAATTGAGCAAAAGACAAAAGGACGTTCAGCGTTAAGCGTCCCATGGAGGTCGTGGTGTTGACCTGCTGGGTGACGGAGACAAAACTGACGCCCTTGGGGTCGAACGCCTCGATGATTTTCGCAAAGTCAGAGAGCGATCGGGTGAGCCGGTCAACCTTGTAAACCACAACCGTCTGGATCTGACCAGCGGCGATATCGTTTAACAGCGCTTGCAGGGCGGGCCGCTCGATGTTGCCGTCCGAGAAGCCTCCGTCATCGTAGACCTTTGGGATCGCCGTCCAGCCCTCGTGCTTCTGGCTAGCAATGTAGGCTTCACAGGCCTCACGCTGCGCCTGGCGAGAGTTGAACGCCTGTTCGAAACCTTCCTCAGACGACTTGCGGGCGTAAATAGCACAGCGAATACGGCAACGCGGCGTTGTCATTTCTCCGTCCTTCGCTTCCGCAGACCGAAAAACATCGGCCCCGACCAACGCGTCCCAGTAATCTCGCAGGCAATCTTGGTAAGCGACTTGTAGATTTTTCCCCGGTACTCGAATCCAGAGGCGGTGACGGTGACCTGATGGGTTTCGCCCCGCCATACCCCAGAATGACGAACAGATTGCGCACCATGCACTTACTTTCTTGACTGCATCCTGTAGTGGCTACGGGTGTGCAATAGCATTCAAAATGATGGTGTTTTCATCGAGCATCGGCAATATAACCTCAGTGAATCTCGGAATCCAGGGAGCAGCGGAATCAAAGCAGTAGTGCCAAGCGGTTGCGGCCGTACCAGCGCGACGCGAACGCCGAGATCGAAAAAGCAATCGCAGACCGCAAGCACATCATGCTCATTACAATGGCGAACCGCTTCGCTTAACATTTTCCGAAATTATCACGCCGCGCGGGAAAATCTTCAATCTCGGAAACACGGTACGACTGAATCAGTTCTACGCTTTCGCCATCGCCGCCTTCACTCGCTCGGGAGTCATCGGCAGATGCCGAACCCTGGCTCCTACGGCGTTGAAGATGGCATTTGCAATGGCTGGCCCAATCACCACGATTGGAGGCTCGCCAATGCCCAAGGGAGGCATTTCCCGGTTTTCAACCAGCACCACTTCCATCTTCGGGATCGAAGAAAAGTGCGGGATCTCGTAGCTATCGAAGTTGTGATCCAGAACTTCTCCGTCTTTGAAGTGGATTGCTTCCGTCAGCGCCGACCCGATGCCCATGGTTATGCAGCCTTCCACTTGCATCTGTGCACCGACCGGGTTCACGATCGTGCCTGCGTCAACCGCGTCGACGACGCGGGTGACATGCACGGCGCCGGTCTTGCTGTCGACTTCAACCTGCACGATGGCTGCGGCATACGTGTTGTAAAGCTTGCCGGTGGCAACGCCAATGCCCTGTCCGCTGGGCAACTTGGCACCCGGCTTATAGCCGAACTGCTTCACCGCAGCTTCCAGCACGCGCCTTCGACGCTGGTCAGTGACCAGATGCTTGAAGCGGAACTCAACCGGGTCAATCCCTGCCAAGTGCGCCATCTCATCGATTTGCGACTCGTTGGCGAAAGTATTGGTGTTGCATGCTGGTGCCCGCCACGGTCCCACCTGCAAAGGTTGCATCCCTTTCGGCGTGGGCGGGGGGTGGACGCCATAGCCGCCTACAAACGAGGTTTTCTGGTTCGGGATATCGTAGGTGGTCTCCGCGCCCCATTCGCCCGCCCCGAATACTTTGTATTCGTAGTAAGCGAGCATCCCCTCGTTGGTCACTCCCGAGCGGATGTGTACGACCGCTGCAGGGCGAAGTTGGGTCAAGTACATGTCTTCGGCACGGTCGTAAACGAACAGGACCGGCTTGCCGGGATACAGCTTGGCGATTTTAGCCGTCTCCACGGCGTTCGGACAGGCATTGCTCTTTCCGCCGAAAGCTCCACCCACGTAAGGCGCGATGACCCGCACGTCTTCCGGTTTCATTCCCACGGATTTGGAAACAATCTCCAGCACGCCGAACGGAAATTGAGTGTTGGTCCAGAGGGTGAGTTTGCCGTTTTCCATCTTGCCTACAGAGCTGGTGGTCTCCATGGGAGCGTGGTAGCAGTAAGCGTTGTAGTACTTTCTTTCGACGATGCCCTTGACCCCAGCGGCGGCCAGT
>JBEKOO010000103.1:0-7440 GCA_049521655.1 Candidatus Korobacteraceae bacterium | reverse complement strand
ACCGTCCTGGTGACCGACCCGAGGGACATGCACGCCTTCATCCACGACCTCAAGAAATACCCCTTCACGATCATCATCGCTGTCAATACGCTGTACCGGGCGCTGCTCGATGCGCCTGAATTTGCGGAGGTGGACACGCACGCCCTGAAGGTGACCAGCGCCGGGGGCATGGCCGTGCAACGCGCGGTGGCCGAACGCTGGAAGCAGCGCACCGGCGTGACCATCATCGAAGGATACGGCTTGACCGAGGCCTCTCCGGTGGTGATAGCCAACCCACTGGACACCGAGGAGTGGACCGGAGCCATCGGCATGCCAATTCCGTCGACGCAAGCCACTATCCTCGACGAGCGCGATAACGAACTCGCGGTCGGCGAGGTGGGAGAGATCAGCGTGCGCGGCCCGCAGGTCATGCGGGGGTACTGGAACCGGCCCGATGAGACCGAGAAGGTTTTCACCTTCGACGGCTGGTTGCGCACCGGCGACATGGGGTTCGTGGACGAGCGCGGCTACTTCAGAATCACGGACCGGAAGAAGGACATCATCGTGGTCTCCGGCTTCAATGTCTTCCCGAATCAGATCGAAGAGGTCGTCGCAATGCATCCCGGCGTGGCCGAGGTTGGAGCGATAGGCGCACACGACGACAAGTCCGGCGAGGTCGTCAAGATCGTCGTGGTGAAGAGTGATCCGGCGCTCACGGAACAGGCCCTGCTCGATCATTGCCGGCAATACCTGACCGGCTACAAAATGCCCAAGATCGTAGAGTTTCGCAACGAGCCCCTGCCGAAGTCCAACCTGGGCAAAATCCTGCGGCGTAAATTGCGCGAGGCACCTGCTCCGGTTAGCACCGTTCCGACGGGCAGCACCACAACACCTTAAGCGGGGCGCAAACGATGGAGCGGTTTCCTATGGCCACCGCTGTCGAGATGCCTCGAACCTACCGCTCGAGGCCAAACAGCAAAGTAGGAGATGGTCTGCTTAACTTGAGGCCACGCGGCTGGATCGGGCCGAGCGCCGGCCGCGCCTAGGACAAACCTGGGGAGGCAATGCCGACACCAGCCTGACCTTCGACCCAAGCCAAGACCGACTGGCGCGGATGACTCGAAGATTTCGTATGTTCTGAATTGACCGTTCATGATTGGATAACCGTGCAACCATCAATCATGGCTAACAAGAACTCAAACAAAGAATCGCAAGAAACTACGCTTAGCTGGATCAAGGAGGAAATGGCGAAACCTCGTATCACAGAATCTGCTCGGAGTGCAGAAGCTGAGATCCTTCGCGCTCCCCCCAGCGGAAGCGAGTGGCCAGGATTAGCACGTCTAACTCGTCGGCCTCGCAGGCTGGTAACGCATCCAGGAGCTTCATAAGTTCGGGTGCGCCTGCCTATTAACCTTTCTTGTTTGGCAGCGATCGAACGTAATTAACCAGATTCCAGAGTTCATTTGGGCTTGACCGAATTCGTTCCGGCGGCATTTGCCCATGGCCATTCCTGATCACGTAGAATTGCTCTCCGTCTGTCTTGTACTTAAAGGTCTCCTCCTCGTTGAGGGCGCCGATTTTGAGCTTCCCATCAATCGCTACTTCGCCTTTGCCATCGCCGCTGTTCCCGTGGCACATCCCGCAATCGCACCTGTAATATTTTTTCCCTTGAGCGATCGACTCAGCAGTTGGCTTAGCCGGATTGACCTTATGGACAGCCTCGGCAGGAATAGTGAACGATTCCGGCGTCACAGTTTGAGGAGGGGTCTGGCTTTCCCGTGCTGCCGCAGGTGATACGCAAAGCAACAACAGCACCACAAGAATGCTAAGAGGCATCAACCCGGTGCCCCCAGAACGAAATAGCTGACCACTCTGTTTGACTCGACGGCGGTACTCAATCCCGCCTAGGGGAGCGCTATCAATCTACGCGCCAGCCAGCTTGTGAATGGCAGGCATGTTCTGGATCAGCAGAGTGGAACCATGAAGTTCCGCGATGTGCTGCTTGCGAAAATTGGCGAGCGTACGGGTTACCGTCTCCCGCGACATGCCGATGATTTGCCCGATCTCATCATGAGTCAAGGCCACCTTGATTCCGTGAGCCGTGGCTATCCCGGATTCGTCGTGCGTCCAATCCAGCATCAAGCGGGCAACTCGTTCTGGTGCTGAGCTCGTTACGAACGAGCGAATGTGGTGGTACGCCTGTTGGCACTCGTGACTCAGATGTATTGCCGCTTGCATGCAGGCATCGCCATGTTCGGTCAGAAACGTAAGAAAGTCGCCCCGTTTAACAAAGTTTAGCTGGCATGGTTGGCCAGTCTCCGCCGTCGTCTCGTGCGGGATTCCAGAGACGGTTGCATTCAGGCCCAATACCTCCCCAGGCTGAGCAACCCTTAATATGAGGGTATGGCCTTCCCTCGAATTGCATGATAATTTCACGCGGCCTTTGCAAAGAATGTATATGCCGCGACATGCTTGTCCTTCTCCGAACAGAGTTGCGCCAGCGGGATACGCGACTGTGAACTTCAGGAGTTGAAAGGCCTCCATTACTGGTTTCGGCAAATGGCAGAAAAAGCCATCGGAGCACAACTTGCAGGAGAGACAGTCTTCGACCAGTTCCATCCCGTATGGTGAATGCATGCTGACACTCTCTCTGTCGGAGAACCCCATATCGCGCAGAGCCAGTCGCAGTGGATGAAGGGACATCAACTTTGCTCTGTGAGGCCGACTGCCACTGGCTCGCGCTTTATCGAAGGAGCATAGCGGGTTCAAAAGGCACAAGTCTGGTCAAGAGTGCTCACGCAGCAAATTCCTGTTGCACCGGTAAGTGCCCAGTGCGCGAAACGTTCGCGAGTCCGAGCGGCACCTGCTAGAACACATTAACTAGCGGTAGACGGCATCGATTTTCTTCATGATCCTGTCAGCCCACTGAACGGCCGCAGCAACCAGAGACTCAGTCCTTGGGCTCGGCTTGGAATCGAAGGATACTCTCCGAGTTGACAATCCGGGAGTAGATAGCCGGAACCAGAAAATGTGTGGCGCAAGGCCAAATCCTGAGCCCTTGAGCCAAGGCGAAGTTGAAGAGTGCGGAGTGTAAGATCAGTGCTGGCTTCGGCCAAAGAACTCCTTCCTGTGAACCAGTGCCTCTCACGAAGCGCGCGTTGACAAAAGGCGATATCCAATGAACCAGCACAACGCAAACCAAGAAGCCAAAGATGAACTCGGGCGCAGGCTCCTTGCTGCTCTGATGAGCTACCAACTGCACCTGAAGATCATCGATTACACCATGAAGACCTACATCTCGCCGCAGGAAGTGGATCCTTCTTTTGGGGTGAGCTGGGCTGGACTCTTCTGGAGATGATGAACCGGGGCTCAGCGCAGAAAATGCTCGGACCCGTTCTCCAAGCTTTGACGGACAAGATCCAGTAGAGAGGGCTTGTGGTGGCTCACATCCTGAAGCCCCCAACTCCGCTGCGGGACGCTTATACTGGCGACCGCGCAGGCTGGGGTGAGTACCACCGAGAAGTCGACCCTCCTGATCTGCAACCATTAGCTGGCCGCTGCGGCCAATTAATGGTCGTAGTGTCAGCTAGCAATTCCGCGTACGGTCACGGGCCGGCAACGGCACGAGTTGCCCGGTCGCGAGGTTGCAGAACCCGCTTTGATACGAAACAGAGCCATGGTGGAGCAGTTGTGTCAGCATGCCCAAAGCCTGATACGCGAGATTGTGGTTGATGAACGGTTCCTGTCGGCTGAGGGCCTCAGCCGCTCTGAACTGTGGCGTTTCCGGATGGCTTGTGTCTTTCTGCCGTCAAGTTCTGTGAAAACAATGTGAAGAACTTCCGTGATTCCCTCTGACGATAATTGCAAGCCGCTTGTCTTCAGTAACTTGCACGAAACAGATGGCGGACCAAAATATCTGTCGGTTGCACCAACCCCGGGCGTTGACAACTCACATTTCCCTATTAGGATTGGTCTCGTCGACGGCAGAAAAGGGCTGACATCTTAAACGTAGTTAGCCTGAAGTAAGCTGAGTGGTCAGTTAGGCGGGGCAACTCGCCAATACTGCCAGACCCGAAAAAACCAACCGCACTGCGAGGTGTCAGTTGGGGTTTGGAACTGCGAAAGCGGTGACCGCATCAAGGGCTGTGACGGTACATGCGTCCACGCTGGGGACTCTCTCGCGGGAGTTGCCGGCTAGAGCATAACCAAAGTCACAGCCTTTTTCCTTTTGGGTAGGGTCGCAGATCCGTTGTTCGACTTCTCCCCAATGCGCACAGGCCACCGACGCCTTTACAGGTCTGGGCAAGTCGACCGCGAACGCCAGCCAGCTTAAACTTGGCGCGCCTGCTTCACCATTTCGACAATCACTTCTCTCGTCTGCGTCGGATTCGTAACTTCTCGCAGGAAAGCGATGCGGGCTCCATGCACGCCATCTTGAGCTTTCAGGCGGACGTTAAAACCGAGGCGGTCGACCGAGGTCATCTCTGCTTCCTGTGCCTCAATGCCAGAGAACCGTTTGGCGAGCAGAATGAGCGCATCCTTGTGGTCGGCATTCATGTGCTGCATGATGTCGCTCTTGTGTTCTACCAGCGGATCGGATTGCGCCTGGGAGTAATCCGAGGCCGCCACCCATCCCATCACTCCGAAGCCGCCCACGTAATAAACGTCCAGTACATCCATTCGGTGAAAGAAGAAATCGTCAAAGTCGACCCAGTACTTGCTGTCCGGGTAACGCGTCAGGTAGGCCGTACGGGCGGTCGCCAACTCTTGCTCCGGTATTCTGCTAACGCTCCCTATTAACGTAACTCTGGATGAACCGAGCGGGTCTCCGCTGGCCCCGGGTTCGGTCACAAACAGGCTGGCGCGTGGGTCGGCTTGCAGATTCTGCGTATGCATGGCCATCGTGCTGACAAGGAAAATGGGACGGCCCTCAGCGTCCAGCGCATACGGCATCAATGATCCGAAGGGGAAACCGGGTTGTTTCCGTGACAGTGTTGAGAGACTGCCGATTCGGCCCAAGTGCATCAATGTGCGAACTCGTTCGGCGAACGAAGGCTCGGGAACTGCAGTTTGGCCGCTAGTAGCGCCACTCGCGTGTTTTCCGGATGACGAGGAAGCCATTGCAGCCCTCTCTTGATATGCAACGGATT
Source organism: Candidatus Korobacteraceae bacterium (assembly GCA_049521655.1). Taxonomy (GTDB): domain Bacteria; phylum Acidobacteriota; class Terriglobia; order Terriglobales; family Acidobacteriaceae; genus TOLSYN. The sequence continues at coordinate 2,311 of JBEKOO010000103.1, read as the reverse complement.
ATATGGCACCCGCGAGTATGCCGCGATGCGCGCAGGTGATGGCAGTTTGCATTACCATTTCGCTCGTGATGAGAGTTATGAACCTAAATTAATCCGTATCTCAAGCCCTCAACAATGTCTATCTGTTGGGGGTATTTTTGCCCTACCGACCGGTTCATTACCTGTCCTCGAGTCGTTTGCCTCGTGAATAGCCGCCATTCAGAGATCTAGGCGTGCGCTGAACGGCCACGGCGTCGTTTGGCCGGGAACAATTTTCTGGCGGCCCGCTCTTCCACGGCAGCCACTTCGGATGCCACATCGAGCAATGTGCGAACAAAGTGCTCCCCCAGCGGAGACAGGCTCCGCCGTGCGAGTTGCACAATGCCAAACTCACCGTGAAACACGGGCAGAACCAGAGGTAACACTGCGATTGCATTGGCCTCGAGGTCGGGAAGAAGCAGGTTCAGTGTGAGCAAGGCCACGGCATCTGATCTCTGGACGATGTTCTTCATCATGCCTAGCGACTCGCAGGCAATCGACGGAACGGTCTTCGGTCCGGGACGTGAGGGGTTCTCGCCCGTGGCTGACTCGCTCAGGAACTCCAGCAACATCGCCGACGGAAACCGCGACGTGCTCACAAACGGATATTGCAGCACCTCGCTCATGGTGAGCACGCGCTTCTGCTTCAGCAGCGGATGTCCAGGCCGCACCGCCAGATACCCTTGTCGCCGAATCAGCCGCGTGATCACGAAATCCTGGTCGTCGGCGATGGCGCGCACATCGACCACCGCCAGATCGAGTTCGCGGCGGCGCAGCAGGGGCAGCAGGCTCGCCCAATTATCGGTCGCGACGCGCAGTCGCACCTCGGGATGCTCACTGACAATCCGCGCAATTACCAGGTCGACAAACATGAGCGAAACATAGGTTCCGACCCCGACCTGTAGTTCTCCCTTGGCCAGGCCTTTCAGCAATTCCATTTCTCGGCTGAGATCGGCGGATTGCGAGATCACCTCTCGGGCGTGTTCAAGAAAGATCTCGCCCGCATCGCTGACCTCCACCCGGGTTGAGCCGCGTTCGAAAATCCGTACTCCGGCTAGCCTCTCCAGGTTCTGGATGTTGCGCGAAAGCGCCGGTTGCGAGAGATGAAGAGAACTCGCAGCGCGGCCGAAATGGCGGTGTTCGGCTAACGCCAGCGCGCAACGCAGGAGGCGGATTTCGAAGTCCATGCACCTAGGTTATCAGGATGATGTCCGAAATGCATTGGACTAATCGGTAACGCCTTCCGTAGACTGTAATGTACTCACCCAATCGCTTAAACCGCGCGATTTGCCCTTGTCCCAATCGAACAGGGTGTCGCCGCGGTCTGGAGACTTCGGACTGAAGTCCGTCGTGACACTTCGTTTCGCAAACATCCCGCAATGTATCGGCGCAAGATCGACGCACGCCGCTTTTGGTTCTCGTTGTCCCCGAGCAGTGGGTGTCGCCAATCCTGAAAGCCCTCTTGTGGCGGTTCGAACTGTCCGTAGTAAACCTACTTTTATCCAGGTAGCCCAATGCTGAACAGAATTGACGAATAAGGAGAGCACGTATGGATTTTGGTGCAAACGTACGAAAAGTAACTTTAGGCGCAATTGCCATCTCCAGCTTTTTGCTGGCGAGCGGTGGTGCAATTGCGCACGCACAAGCGGCCACTCTGAAACAGCCCAACATCATCATTATCTGGGGTGACGACATCGGGCAGACCGACGTCAGCGCCTATTCGATGGGACTGATGGGCTTTCACACGCCCAACATCGATCGTGTCGCCAAAGAGGGCATGATCTTCACCGATTACTACGCCGAACAGAGCTGCACCGCCGGCCGTGCGTCGTTCATCACTGGACAGTCGGGCTTACGCACCGGTTTAACCAAAGTTGGTTTGCCGGGAGCCTCCGTAGGGTTGCAGAAGGAAGACCCGACGATTGCGGAGTTGTTGAAGGCGCGAGGCTATGCGACTGGGCAATTCGGCAAGAACCATCTTGGCGATCGCAACGAATATCTGCCCACCGTACACGGCTTTGACGAGTTCTACGGCAACCTTTACCACTTGAACGCTGAAGAAGAGCCAGAACTGCCCGACTACCCGAAAGATCCTGCGTTCCGCGCCAAGTTCGGCCCGCGCGGCGTGCTGGACTGCAAGGCCTCGACGGTGGACGATCCGACGATCGATCCCCGGTTCGGCAAAGTCGGCAAGCAGGTGTGCACGGATACGGGCCCCTTGACCAAGAAGCGGATGGAAACTGTTGACGATGACGTCGCCGCCCGGGCTGTGGATTTCATCCAGCGGCAGAAT
>JBEKOO010000102.1:0-7493 GCA_049521655.1 Candidatus Korobacteraceae bacterium | reverse complement strand
TCGCCGAGGCGCAGTTGGAGGAGCCCGTGCCGGCGGTGAAATCGCCGCTTGCCGAGCCGAGCGTAAGCACTTCCACGCTGCTCACCGTGCCCGCGACCGTCGCCGTGACCGTGATGCCCTGAGTGTTCGGGGCAGCGCCCACCGTCTGCGCGCCGAACTGCGCATGGGCGCAGGTTGCCGCGAACAGAAGCGCCATTGCGTACGCGATGCCCTGAAGGCCCCGGCTCCGCGCGGTGCGTTCTGATGGAAGATTACAGGTCAAAAAGTGGACCATGCGGTCTTGAATGCGGAGATTGCGATCAGCCAGACAGTTCATGTACAACTCCGTTCACGTCCCTCGGGGCAAGCTCATCCCGTGTGCGCCCCCGGGCGGTCGGATCGTACAGGACCGACAGCGCGGCGCTGCCGTCTCGTGGCGCACCGGGAGTGCGTGCGTAAGTGCACCCCTGGCCCCCAAATCGAAAATAGTGCGCCTTATCGTCGCGTAATTACCGATGTGCAGAAATGAAAAACCCAGGGTAATAGCGCAAAAGGTGTAGAGCTGATAACTAATCCAGGGATTGATGACTTGGGGAGGATGACTTGGGGGCGTTGACCGATTGATTTATGCGCGATTTTGACGAGATTCGGCGCGATTGTCAGGGGGCGGAGTAAAACCACACCACTGCGGCAGAGTAATGTATGGTCCGCCGCCGTTCCGCAAGCGAAAAGTGAAAGTGGCAGGTTAGTCTGCGCAAATGTAGACGGCCTTTGTTGGAGAGGGTTTCTCTCCGGGCCATGATGGAATGCGCCGCGTCCTGTTCCTCATAGAGTAGGCAGTCTTGTGAACACTTTTTACTCCACAAGTTTCGAGAGCGCAGGGTTCGACGGTTGAGCCATCTCATTGTTCGCCAACAGACCTGGCAGAAGATCAAATCCTCCGCAGTGGTAGCCGCTGGCAGGCCTCATTCTCGTGAGCGGTCTTAGGGTCACTAAGAACTTATCCGTAAATAGTGTCAAGATTGGTCCGTGAGGGTAAATCTCTCGTTTGCAGCGACTGGAAGCGGCGATGATGGACTGAATATGGCCCAAATCAAGTCGTGGACGGTTTCGGATAATTTGTGGATGAAGATTGAGCCGCTGATTCCAGCACGCAGGCGGGAAGCAGGACGAATGTACCAGCGCAAGGCTGGGGCTGGACGCAAACCCATGTCTTCTCGACAGGTCTTTTCGGCGATCGTTTACGTTCTGCGGACGGGCATTCAATGGAAAGCATTGCCGCGCGAGTTCGGTTCGGCTAGCGCGGTGCATCTGTACTTTCAGCGTTGGCATAGGGCTGGCTTTTTCCAGAAACTGTGGCAGGCTGGACTGGCCGAGTATGACGGGATGCACGGCATTGCCTGGCAGTGGCAGGCAGCTGATGGAGGCATGGGCAAAGCGCCACTTGCTACCGAATGTGTTGGTCGGAACCCGACGGACAGGGGGGAAAAAAGGGCGCAAACGCAGTCTGTTGGTCGACGGCCGTGGGCTCCCGCTGTCGATCGCCGTCAGCGGCGCAAACCTTCACGACTCCAAGCTGCTGGATCGGACGCTGGCTCAAGTCGTCGTCCAGCGTCCTGAGGTTACGGGGTGGAAAAACCAACAGTATCTCTGCCTGGATGCCGGCTACGTGGGCTATCCGGTCAGCAAGATCGCCCGCAAGCATCGCTACTATGCGCGCGTGAAATCACGGGCCGAAGAGCGGCTCATCAAGTATCGCTACCCGGACTCTACACCGCGCCGCTGGATCGTGGAACGAACCCACTCCTGGCTCAATCGATACCGTAAACTCCTGGTCAGCTTCGAAAAGACCGAGGCCAGCTACACGGCTCTGCTGCAACTGGCCGCTCCCCTCATCTGCTGGAGGCAGACTATGGCTATTTACGGATAAGTTCTAAGTTCGCTTCTGCCGCTCCGGAACGGGAATGAACCGGTCCTCGGGACCATTCATGAACTCCCGAGAGCCGCCGATAAGGTATTTGCATTCCATTCCAGCCGAATCCGGCATGATGGTGCCAGGATCTGGAAGCCGGCACCGCCTCGCCAATCAGGAAAGCAAGGTGGAAGTGCGGAGAGCAAGAAATAGAGCCGGAATCCCGGACGAGAGAGGATGATAACAGAGATGGCCTCGTCAGCAGTTAAGTTGGGCACGATAGAGCCGTCGCCAGGTGTGGTGGATGGAATCTATGCTCTCGGTGGGCTCTCCGAGGCCGCACCCGGCCTGAGCTTCGAACTCGATGAGACCCTGAGAGGGCACGAGGGCTCGGAACACCGCGGCAGTGCGGGATTAGGAATCCTGTGGGCGTTGGGCCTGGAAGCTGCCGGGGTAGCGTTCTGTTACGGGATTTGGTTGCTCTGGAGGCTCTGGTAGGGAGACTTGCACCCCAACGTGAGTGCGCCCTGCCGGGCACGCCACGCAAAAAAGTGCGCGATGCGCACCCCTTTTTGCGAAAATGAGGATTCTACCCGAAACTCTAAACGGCCATACCGGGTTTGCCCAGCCGCATTGCGCCCATTGTGGTCGCCGCCGCCAGCAGCAGGAAGCCCATCGCCGATCCGCCCTCAGGCGCTGAGACGGTGAAGTTGGTCGCCAAGGACCCGTAGCCGTCGAATGACCTTGCCCGCGCAAAACGTAGCCCTTAGCGAGCTACTGTAAAAGCGAAGGGATCCGCCGGCCAGGAGAAGCAGAACATTGCACACTGTTTAGGTCGTATCCGCGGCTGTCCAACCCCCTCATAGCCAGAACCCAATGCCTCGCTGCTTCTGAACCCTCCCTCCACGGGCAGGAACAAAGCCTCCCGGCGCGTCCAAATCGAGAGATCCACTTCTACGTCATTTCCGGCGTTCGGCAACAAACCGCCTGGAATTGGAGTTCCAGACTCACGCGACTGGCGCAGATGAGGGTTCGGCGGTTACCAATGGTGTGCTTTCCGGTAATCTAGCTCGCCAGTATCTACAGGTGGGAATATATGATTCAGAATGTTCTTTGCCGAAGAGATCAATGAGAATCCCCTTTTTGAGGCAAAGTTCATTTTTCGTCCCGGTCAGGACGTGGTAACTTATTCGAAGCGAAAGTCTTTTGTGTTTTCGTTAGATCAGCAGTTGCCCCACCAAAGACAATAGGGACGGTGGATAAGCTGAACGAAGTTTGGTATCACTGAAGTATTGAGAAAGTGGCCCCCTTCAGGCCATCTGCAACAATGTGCCCCTCGTTCGATGCTATTTTTTGCGTCATTTGTCCCTGCATAGGAACAGCCGGAGCAGTGTCAGCCGGAAATCCCAGCAAGGGAGCGCAAAGAACAGTGGAGCTAGAGTGTCTGGGTCTCAGTAATGTGACTCACAGGGCGAAGCTTTATCCACGAGCTGGCCGTTGAGGGCTGGAAACTGGCTAGCGAGAGAATCAGTCGGACCAAGGAACCGACGCGGGTAAACGCTGGAAAATCCAATGCTTGCAGACGGTCGCAGCACCGAGTTTCCGTGGTGGGTGGTCTACACTCGCCATCAGCATGAAAAGGCAGTGGCCGGGGCGCTGGCCGCGAAGGGGCATGAGGTCTTTTTACCGCTTTACGCTTCGCTTCGTAAGTGGAAGGACAGGCGCAAGACCATTACGCTTCCATTGTTTCCGTGCTACGTGTTTGTGCGAGGAGCACAGGATCGGCGGCTCAGCATTGTGACCACTTCCAGTGTTCACATGATGCTGACAAAGGGCGATGCGCCGGCAGTAGTACCGGAAGATGAAATCGAGGCCATTCGACGATCGCTTGAAGGCCGAATGAACATCGAGCCGCATCCTTTTCTCAAATGCGGCCAGCGCGTGCGCGTAAAGCACGGCGTTCTGGAAGGGGTCGAGGGCATACTCGTCCGGGTCAGAAATCTTTTTCGGCTGGTCCTTTCCGTTGAGATCCTGAACCAGTCTGTGGCAGTAGAGATCGATGCATCGAGCGTTGAATTGGTATGTGATGGGAAACCAGATGCTTTGGTGAACGGACGGTTCATGCAACCGGTGCAAGAGCCTGATTTCGCGATCGGACGTCAAGGGGGATTCGCGACGTCAGCGGGCATTCGGATTTTGCGGGAGCCGGAACGAGGGATGTAATGAAAAATCGGCAAAAAAAACTAGTTCTGGCACTTGGGGTCGGCATGGCCCTTTCAGGCTTCATGCTGCGGGCGCAAGCACCCACAGCGGCGGAAGCGAACGGCGGTTCTCAGGCAGGCAAGACCCAACCGTCTTCCGCAAGGCCTGATGCAGAGAGCCACGAACCACCGTCGGGAAATGCCGCAGTCAAGCCGCACGACGACACTTTTATCATCGGCAACACCGATGTGCTGGCTATCAACGTTTGGAAGGAGCCGGAGATCTCCCGCACGCTCCCGGTCCGTTCCGATGGGCGAATCTCTCTGCCGCTTGTTGGGGAAGTTCAGGCGGCAGGCAGAACACCACTCCAACTGGAGCAGGAGATCTCGACCCGGCTCAAGGATTTTATCTCCAACCCCGAAGTCGCGGTCATGGTGGAGCAGATCAACAGCCAGAAATTCAATATTCTCGGCATGGTCCTAAAGCCAGGCACCTATCCACTCACGCTGACCACCACCGTGCTCGACGCCATCGCGGCAGCGGGAGGATTTCGCGACTTTGCCAAGCAGAAGAGTATTTATGTGCTTCGGCAAGACCCTAAAGGCGGCGAAACGCGAATTCCGTTCAATTACAAAGAAGTGATCAAGGGGCAGCACCCCGAGCAAAACATCAAGCTAAAGCCCAACGACACGGTCGTTGTGCCCTGAGTCGTAAAAAATGCGCATTTGGCTTCTCTCTTTCGTGTTCCTCCTGTCTGTAGCGTTACCTGCCAAGGCGCAAGTCGCGCCAGAGGCGAGCGGGGGTGAAAATCAGGATGAACCCATGCAGATGCCTGCTCTGGAAACGGGAACGCCGTATGCTGCCGAGACAGGATCGGAAAGCAGGTCAAACGTCCTGAACGGCTCCATCGGCTTCACTCCGGCCTACGACGACAATGTGTATCCCGGCCTTGGAAGTTCGCCGACCAGTGAGATGTCCTACTCGATCACTCCGGCGATCAGGTTCGACCAAACAGTCTCGCACTTGCACCGGGCGTTTTCTTATTCACCGTCATTTACGATCTACCAGCAAACGAGTGGGCTGAATGCGCTGAACCACGCCGCCTCGGCCAACTTTGACTACCGATGGACACCTCATGTGACCGTCACTGCGACGGACACATTTCAGAAGACCTCGGATGTCTTTAGCCAGGCCGGCACGTCCGTGAGTGGCTCGCTTTCGGTTTCGCCAGCGGACATCATCTCTCCTTGGATCAATCACCTCTCAAATGCCGTGACCGGGAATCTCGGTTACCAATTCAGCGAGAATGGAATGATAGGAGGCGGTGGTGGCTCGAACCTGATGAAGATTCCAAACTACGGATCTTCGGGCAGCTATGATTCGAATGGGCAGGATGCCTCCGCCTTCTTCAATCGGCGCTTGACGCTGGCGCAGACGGTCGGCGTTAACTATCAGTACACGAGGAATGTCGCGACCTACACCGCTGGGACGTTTGAGGTTCAGACGCACGGCGTCATGGCCTTTTACTCGTTCGCGACGGGGGAGCATTTTTCGGCCAGCATTGCGGCTGGTCCGCAGTACTACACCGAGACGGTGACCTCTATTCCGGCCTCCAGCGCCTGGACGCCGGCCGTGAACGCCAGCTTCGGATGGCAGGTGGAGCGATCGAGTGTGGCCGCTTCTCTCTCCCGGACGGTGAATGGTGGGGGCGGGCTGCTGGGAGCGTATATTAGCGAGTCGGCCAACTTGCATGCACGCCACCAGTTTGCGCGCACCTGGACAATCGACGTGGGCGGTGACTACGGAAACTACAAGAACAGCGCACCGCAAAGCGTGTTGCCGTTTCCCGGCGGCCACACGATCAACGGCGAGATCTCGCTTGACCATCCCATCGGTGAGCATCTGCATTCAACGATCGGCTATCAGCGGATGCACAGAACTTATTCTGGCAGCACGGCACTGACGGTTGACCCGGACGCCGATCGCGCGTATTTCACGGTTTCTTATCAATTCTCTCGACCGATAGGCAGGTAATCATGGCGGACTTGCTTGACGAAGAACAACCTTCCGAAGGGCTGGACATGCAGCGCGTTACGACCGCTCTGCGCCGGTACTATCTCATCTTCATTGCGTGTCTCTTCTTGGGGTGGGCTGCGGTCTGGGGCGCTACATGGGTTCTTCCTGCCCAATACAAGTCGACGACCGCCATTCTGATCGAGCAATCGACGGTGCCGACAAATTACGTTCAGCCGAACGTCACCGAAGATATTGAGAGCCGGATGCAAAGCTTCACGGAGCAGCTCCTGAGCCGCAGCCGTTTGGTCACTATCATCGATACTTTCGGGCTCTACAAGAATGACAACCAAGGCCATATGTCGATCGACGATAAAGTGGACCGAATGCGGAAGGATATCGAAATCCAGTTGATTCAAGCCGAAAACGGGCGTGCCATCGAGGGGTTCTCGATTTCGTTCAAGGCCGGCGACCCAAGACTGGCGCAGGCGGTGGCCACGGATCTGAGTGACCTTTTCATCAGCGAGAATCTTCACGCTCAGGAGGATGCGTCCGAAAGCACAACCACGTTCATCTCCAAGCAATTGGAGGATGCGCAAACCGCCCTGACGCAGCAGGAAGAGAAGGTGAAGGAGTACGAGGCACAGCACGAGGGAGTACTGCCTTCGCAGCAGCAAGCGAACCTTCAGATTCTTGCCGGGCTGCAGTCGCAATTGCAGAACGCCGAAGCCGCTTTGAACGCGTCCAAACAGCAGGGAATCTACCTTGAGACGCTGCTCAACCAGATGAAGACGCTAAACAGTGAAGGTGGGGCGGCCAATGGGCAACCCTCCAACCTTGCCGCTTTGGATCAGCAGCTTGAAACGTTGCGGGCAAAACTCTCTGACCTCCGTTCTGACCACACAGAGTTGTATCCCGATGTGCTGGCGGTAAAGGATGAGATTGCAAGGACCGAGAAGGTCCGGGCCGATCTGGTTGCGAGCATGAAGAAGGCAAAGGCTTCGGGCGAAAGCAAAGAGGACGACCCCGGCCCACTCGACCGTTCGTCCAGCATGGTGACGGCGCAACTGGAAGGTCAACTGAAGGCCAATCAAGCCGATCAAGCCAACCGCGAACACAGCATTGAAGATTTGAAAAATCGGATTCGCGAGTCCGAAGGGCGGCTGAATGCGGAACCGGCCAGCGAGCAGGAAATGGCGGATCTGACGCGTGGCTATGAGCAATCGAAGCAAACGTACGACGATTTGCTCAAGAAGAAGAACGAATCTTCCATGGCAACCAGCATGGAATTGGCGCAGCAGGGCGAGCGTTTCAGCGTTCTGGACGCGGCGAACCTTCCCACGGCGCCCGATTTTCCCAACCGGCTGAAGTTCTGCGGGATCGGCTT
>JBEKOO010000101.1:0-7898 GCA_049521655.1 Candidatus Korobacteraceae bacterium | reverse complement strand
TCTTCGGCAGCCTTACGGTTCTCGATATCCATTGCGATCCCGACGACCCGCGCAGGGGTCCCACTTGGGTCATGGAAGGCCCGTCCTGTCAGGCTCCGCCAATGCAGGCTGCCGTCCGGCCAGAGAATGCGATACGGAACCTCGACGGCAGTGTTGCAAGTAAGAGCTCTCTCCAGTGCCTCACTTATCGCTTTCCGATCGTCGGGATGAACCGAGTGCACAAATATTTTCAAGCTTGTTGGAGAGTCCTCCGGCAATCCCATTTGCCTACTGGCAGTGTGGGACCATGCCATCTCGCCCGTCACAACATTCCAGTCCCAACATCCGATATTGGACATGTCCAAGGCCAAGCGCATCCTTTCTTCGCTCGCCTGAAATTTAGACTTGATTTCTTCCCGGCGCGTTTGAAACTCTCGTAGTTTCCGTTCGTTCTCTTTTTTATCGGTAATGTCTTCGAGGATGGTAAGGATACCGCTGATTTCATTCTGCTGATTGCGAATAGGCGCTGCCCAGAGTTTGGCTTCAAGGCATCGGCCGTCCTTGTGCAGTCGGCGCACTTCCTTGCCATCGATGGTCGAGCCCGCAAGGACTCGCAGTAAGTCACCACCATATTCCAGCGTATCCCCAGGTGCGAGGCTGGGGTTCGCCCTACCCAACACTTCACTTTCTGCCCAACCGAAGATGCGCTCGGCCGAGCCATTCCACCGTTCGATTTTGCCATCTGAATTGAGCTCTAGGACGGCGAGAGGGGAAAACTGGACCAGTGCTCCTGGCGATTGTTGAGGGCCTTTGAACATATCGACCACTCCCCAAGCGGATCGGTACTAAGCGCGACCAGTGGAACCGGGTTGGGACGTGTCAGGAGACGTGTCCTTCTTCACATCAGAAGGGGGTTGCCTATTGACCCACCCTTAGGTCATCGAACGCAGTCTTTCGTTGCGTGTCTTCCGCGGTGCTACCTCCGATGATCTCCGTTGCTTTGTCCTTATTCGACTTTCGCCTAGAAAACGGCGGATGAATAATTCTGCACCGCCCTATCGGCGCTCATCTGGATTGTAGGCAGCATTTGCGACTTTTATGCGGATCGAGTTGTGCTCGCCATCGGCCAGATGGGGTAGACAAAGCTGCAAATATAAAATGCGTAATTCTAACGTACCGATGATACCTAAACTATTTCGAAATTCTTCCCGAATTTGAAAGTTTAACTTTGCCCAATGTCAGAGTCAGTGACTCTAATCACCACTGATTGTTTGTCGATGCCGGCACTAACATGCCGGCAGTCTTGGACGCCGATGTTGCCGCGAAGTCCGGCGCTAACTATAGCTGCGTCCCTTCCAAGCTAGTGCAATCGACTTCTTCAGCAAACTACTTAGTATGCCGTCCCGCAAGTACGGGGATTGGGTGTTTTCGGAGCCTGAATGGCGAAAGTGCTTTGTTTTCAGGCCGAGGGCGAGCAAAGATACCGTCGCAGAATACGGCTTGAACTTGGCGCGCAGCACGGTAGACTTGGGAGTACAAGCTTTTCTGGCGTTAGGAAACACCTGTTCCATCCTATCTGCGACCGCGAATTTCCGACCGATTGCCCCCAATGAACTACGGCTGAGACTTCCTTGCCACGATCTTCTGCCGGACATTGTGGTCACATGTACCAATCCCACACAGTATGGCCGAAAGATGCAGTTCCGCTGATCGGGTTCCGTGCCGATTCCAACTGCGCCCCTCTAAGCTATTGATAATAAGGTGCCTGACTTGCCTTTGTCTGGACGCCCTTTGGACGGTCACATGCTCTATTTGTTTGCGCATGCGATCACCATTTATTTAAGTCTTGTGTAAGTCGCAGAAAGGATGCCATGTCAAGTCTGTCGAACCAAGTCCCAGTTATGGCCCCCCCTGATCTGAGCGAGAGTCGCGCAACGATCTTAATCGCTGATGGCGATGACCACTATCGGCAACTGTATTCCGACTTATTTCAGTCCGAGGGATTTCAAACATTTTCTGCAAAGGGCATCGATCAAGCCTTGACAGTTTTGCATCATGAACACATCGACATAGCCCTGGTCGATGGGACGATGCCGAAGACGGACGGCATAACTATATGCCGGAAATTAAGGAGCAATCCAGAGACCTGGATGGTTCCCATACTGCTTCTCACCGGTGGGGATTCCGCCCACGGCTCTGCGATGAAAATCGGGGGCACCGCCGATGCCGATGCATTTTCAACGAAACCTGGACGCAACATTGAATTGATCACTCAAGTGCAAGCGCTGCTCGAGAGGAAGCGCTTCTCCGATAACGTCGAGGACGCAGAGAAGATGCTGCTTACCTTAGTGCAGCTTGTCGAATCAAAAAATCCTTACACCGCTGGACATGGTCACCGAGTGAGCCGGACCGCTGTATCATTGGCCATCCGTATCGGCTTATCTGCGGAAGACCAGGAATGGGTTCGACGTGGGGCATTACTGCACGACATCGGCAAAGTGGGAGTCCCCGACGAGATCTTGTTGAAGCTGGGCGTGCTGGAAGGCGAAGAAAGGGCCATCCTCAACTCGCATACGTTTTGGGGGGAACGTATCTGCGCTCCCTTAACCTCATTCCGCCCTCTTCTGCACATCATTCGAAACCATCACGAGCGCCTGGACGGAACTGGATATCCGGACGGTCTTCGAGGCAATCAGATCTCCCTTTTGACCCGCGTGGTGTCAGTTGCAGATGTGTACGACGCTCTCACAACACGCCGGCCTTACCGAGGTAGCTTCTCCCAGACGCAAGCGATCCATCAAATCCGTCGCGAGGCCGAGCGGGGTTGGTGGGATCTGAGCATTCTCGATGCGCTTGAAGAATCGGCTATGACTAATCCGCAAACCACGCACGCGATGTGGAAGAAAGAATGGCGCGCAAGCTTATGTTGAACCGAAGGGCGCGCAAAGACACCAACGGAAGCGAATGGAGATAATGCTCATCCTTGCTGTGGCGCTTTAAGCGGTAGAGATGATGATTATTCCGCTCAAATGGAGAGGCGTTGCGGTGAAAATCGCTGAGACGCCAGCGGTGGAAATTCCCATCGCAAGGAATGGGTGGGCAGAAGGCGCTCTTAATAATAGGCTGGACACGCTCCTGGTGGTCGACAACTAAAGACAATGGCATAGCCATTACGTTCCCGATTAAGTTGCTTCCATCTTGAAGTTGCATCTGACGGATCGGGGGCAGTGGAACACATCATCGGCTTCGCATCGATAAACAACCATTACCTACCGTTGAGCAAGGCGCTAAACGGACAGGATGCCAAGACAGAAGAGCATCCCGCGTGACTAACTCAATTAACCGCCTTCGGAACCCTTTTGGAATCGGCCACAGTTTGTTCTCTCAGGAGAAAGGTCGATTCCCCCTGTCCGTAGGCTTCTCTGGCCGACCTACCATTCAATCTCTTAAGGCCTGCGAACAGGGGATCGATTGCAAGTGGCGCCATTGTTACGCCATTCCGCCACTAATGCTGTGATCCATGTCACCTATGTCTGTAACAGAATGGCCCTTTAGTGGTCGGTACTCGGCTATTGACAGCCTCTCGTCCCATACCCGAGGGCGTTGCCCTTTTCAGCCGGTATTCACGTGAAAGTGTGGTGGTTACTTTCGTAACTAAAATCAGTTCCTTGTCACTGACAATCCTTCCTCGAAGGATAGAACGTAGTGCTGGGTTGTGTCTTCGAAGATACCGAGGGGCGATGTAGTCGGACCGCCCCAGCCCCAAGTTTGGCAGGGCGGCCGGCAAGGCATTCGTTGGTGAGCTCATTTCGTGAGCGCAGTTCTCGAAGACTCCTTTTGCGCGTACGTCCCTTGACGATACGGAATGCGGGCCGCTCTCTTCAACTGAGATAGCGGACCCACAAGGATGTGGGCCCGGAGATTTTCGAAGCAGCCGTCTTCCGACATCGACGTTAACTGACCCGGAACCGCTTATGATACTTCAGGGCGACATCCGCATCTCGCGAAAGCTAGGTCACTTTGTCTCGTTTTGCAGTGTGCTCTCGATAGCTCTTGGCTTATGGGTATTGGCCGGGTTGTTTCATCTCCAGGCAGTGAACACCATTTTGCCTGTCCAGGTTTCGGTAAGGGCGAATACCGCCATTTGTTTTGTTTTGATAGGGTTTAGCCTGTGGGCCGCAAGAACGGAACAGGCCACTGTTTCTCTCTGGAAGCTGGCCGGAAGCGTTGCAGCCGCCACTGCCTGCGTGGTAGGCCTCGTTTCCCTGCTGGAGTACGTCTTCGGTTGGGACCTCGGCATCGATCAGCTAATGTTAACCGCAGGACCGGAGGACCTTACAGCAAGTTTGCGGCCGGGTCTAATGTCTCCTATTGGCGCTTTCGGATTCCTTTGCCTTGGACCCGCGCTACTACTATTGGATGCCCAGAGAAGTTTTGTTCGTTGGTCGGGACGCTCATTGCCTTTTGTGGTGGCGATTGCTTCCCTGTTCGCTCTCCTGGATTCCGTTCTGAATCCGACAAATACTAACGCGCATTTCTCTTCGATAACTCCTTCCGCTCTGTTGCTGCTTTCATTCGCAGTCGTGTTTGCCCGTCCAGAGTCGGGTTTGGGGGCACTGGTCGCGAGCGCAAACTCCGGCGGGACGTTGACGCGCCGGCTGTTCCCGGCCGCGATCCTCGTTCCTCTCGTCCTCGCTTATGTGCGCTGGAAAGGGCAGGCCATTGGCCTTTATCCGGATTGGGCCGGCTTAGCCCTAATGACCCTATTCACCATCATGCTGCTGGCAGGCTTGACGGTGTGGAGCAGCTTCGTGGCGGAACGTCGCGACTGGGTGCACCGTCAAGAGGAAGAAATCTTCGCCAGTTTGGCGTTGATCTTCCCCTGTTTCGACGACGCCATCGTCGCGAAAACCCTCGACGGCATAGTCACGAGTTGGAACCCTGGAGCGGCAGCGATTTACGGCTACTCGGAGCGAGAAATGATCGGGAAATCCATTTCTATTACGATCCCGCTCGACCGTCGCGCAGAATTTGCAGAGAACATGCGGAGAATCAGAAAAGGTGAGCGCATACGACCGTTCGAAACGATGCGAGTCCGAAAAGACGGGCAGATCGTCTGCGTCCTGGTTTCACTCAGCCCTATGAGGAGCCGTGCCGGAAGGATCATTGGGGCATCCACAATAGCTCGCGACATCACGGATCGCAAGCGAACCGAAAGCGAGCTGCTTTTGAGCCGTGAGCGACTCGCTTTGGCCCTGCAAGCCGGGCGGTCCGGCACATTCGAGTGGGACATTTATAGCAACCTCAATATCTGGTCGTCCGAAACCGAAGAATTGTACGGGCTTACTCCTGGAACGTTCGGCCGCAGGTATGAAGACTGGGAGTCGCTTGTAGAACCCGAGGATGTGGAACGTCTAAGAACGGCAATTCAAGAGTCGTTAGAAACAGGCACGTTTGCCTCGGAATGGAGGATCCAACGCCGTGACAACGGTGAGATCCGCTGGGTGGATGCGCGGGCGAAGGTGTTCTTCGATAGTGCTGGACGGCCGAGTCGTATGGTGGGTATCAAGGTGGACATCACGGAGCGCAAGCAAGCAGAAAAAGAACTGGCACTGCGAGCCGAGGAACTCACCCGCTCGAATGCCGACCTGCAACAGTTTGCCTACGTGGCGTCGCATGACCTGCAGGAGCCGTTGCGCATGGTGGCCAGCTACACACAACTCTTGGGGAAGCGGTATCGGGGCAAACTCGACGCAGATGCGGACGACTTTATCGCGTTTGCGGTGGACGGTGCCCATCGCATGCAAGTGCTGATCAACGATCTCCTCGCCTATTCGCGAGTGGGCACTCGCGGCAAAGAGTTTGCCTCCACAAGCTGCGAGAGCGTGCTGGAGACGGTGCTGTTCAGCTTGAAGACCGCCATCGAAGAGGCGCAGGCGGTCATAAGCCACGATACTTTGCCTACGATCCCGGTCGACCAGACGCAATTGGGCCAGGTTTTCCAGAACCTGATCGGAAATGCCCTGAAATTCCACGGCCCGGAACCGGTGCGCATTCACGTGTCTGTGCAACAGGAAGCCGGCGAGTGGCGCTTCTCAGTGCGCGATAACGGCATCGGAATCGAACCACGCGACGCCGACCGCATTTTTGTGATCTTCCAGCGCCTGCATGCGGGCTGCGAGTACCCGGGCACGGGCATCGGTCTCGCGATCACCAAGAAGATCGTGGAGCGACATGGAGGCAGGATCTGGGTGGTGTCGGAACCAGGTAAGGGATCCACGTTCACGTTCACGATCCCAATAACGGAGGTGAGTCATGGTAGCTATCGCAGAGCGCGGGCAGTTTCAGCCAGCTGAAATCTTGCTGGTGGAAGACAATCCCGGAGATGTAAGGCTCGTGCAGGAGGCGCTGCGGGAATCTAAGATCATGAACCGATTGCACGCCGTTTCCGACGGCAAAGAGGCGTTGGCCTTCCTGCGCAGACAAGGCAAGTACGCCAATGCAACCCGGCCCGATCTTATTCTGCTGGATCTTAACCTGCCGCGGAAGGATGGTCGCGAGGTCCTCTCGGAAATCAAAGCAGATCTGGAGCTGCTACGAATCCCCGTGGTGATCGTCACCAGTTCCAAAGCAGAAGAGGACATCCTGAAATCATACGACCAGCACGCCAACTGCTATATCACGAAGCCGATGGACTTGGAAAAATTTGTTGAGGTTGTAAAGGCGATCCAGAATTTCTGGATCAGCATTGTGACACTGCCTCCCAAGTAGTCCAAAGAGGGAACGGTTATGACGACAAATCTTCTGCTGATTGAAGATAATCCAGGTGATACTCGGCTGATCCTGGAGATGCTGAAGGAAGCTGATAGCGAAGGCTTCACGGTGGAGTGCGCCGGGAGCTTGCGGGCCGGCCTTGAGAAACTCGGCTCGAATTCTGCCGACGTTGTGCTTCTGGATCTCTCTCTTCCCGATAGCTGCGGACTTGAGACCTTTGTCCGCTTTCAGTCGGAGTTCCCCAAACTTCCCGTGGTGATATTGACGGGCCTGAATGATGAGGAAACCGCGGTGCAGGCCGCCCACGCGGGAGCGCAAGACTACTTCGTGAAAGGGACCGTCTCTGGGGCGGCTTTGGGGAGGGCGCTGAACTATGCGATCGAACGGAAAAAGTCTCAGGAAATCATTCTGTTGCAAGGCATCCAATACGCTGCTCTCACCTCGACCACTTCGGATGGCTATTGTTGCTTTGACCACGAGGGAAGACTGCTCGACGTGAACGACACTTACTGCCAGATGAGTGGCTATTCGCGGGACGAACTCTGGCACATGCACCTAGATGACTTAGCGGTAGGCGAAAGCAAGGAGAAGCTGCGCGCCCACATCCAACAGATAGTGACAAAAGGATTTGACCGCTTCGAGACTAGGCAGTGCAAGAAAAATGGCGACCTATTTGACGTCGAGATCAGCGCCACCTTTCTCCAAGCCACAGGACATTTTCTGTTGTTTGCTCGTGACATCACTTGGCGCAAACGAGCAGAGGAAGCGCTAAACCGAGCGGAGGAAAGAATGCGGCTGGCCTTCGAGGCCGCCCACCTTGGATTGTGGGACTATAATCTTTCGACTGGCGAGATGGTCTGGTCATCGACCACGGCGCGACAAATGGGCCTTCCAGATAGCTTCCCGTCCAGCTTTGAAGCATTTATCAAATCCGTTCATCCCGATGATCGAAGGGCGATGCGAGAGTCAATCGAGGCAGCGGTTCGTGACAACGAAAGCCATAGCCTTGAATATCGCAGGTTGTGGCCGGACGGCAGCCTGCATTGGCGGAGCCTGACAGGACGGGCCTTCCATGACCCAAGTGGGACCCCTGCGCGGGTCGTCGGGATCGCAATGGATATCGAGAACCGTAAGGCTGCCGAAGA
>JBEKOO010000100.1:0-8098 GCA_049521655.1 Candidatus Korobacteraceae bacterium | reverse complement strand
AGAAAGGCCGTTCGTTGCGTGGCGTTAACTTTGTCTCGACAACATAGTTATGCCCGAAACAACGGCCTTTTGCCACTCAAAACAACTTCTTGGAACCTATTCTGGTGAGAAATCCGGGCTAGTTCTTGCGCTTCTTCCTTGCCTGAAATGTTGTTGCTGGCAGGGCCGGAGCGGAGTCCCGTAGGGGCGGAGCGGAGAGCCTGCCAGCAACAAGCGACCGACCTGTTCCACTCCCCACTTGGCTTCGCCGCTGTCTGGCGTCATATCTCGATTCTTCTTGGCTTGTTCCATCCGATAACTCGGGATGTTCAGCTCCAAGATGACGCAGTGATGCACGAGTCGATCGATGGCTGCCGCCGTTGTCATCGGATCCTTGAAGATTCCATCCCACTTTGAGATGGGCAGATTGCTGGTCAGCAGCACGCTCCCGCGTTCGTAGCGTTCCGCCAGCAACGTGAACGGCACCTCCATCTCTTCCCGGTTCTGCTCCACATAGCCCATCTCATCGATAATGAGTCCGTCGTGCTTGGCCAGTTTCTTTATCTCTTTGCTCAGCCGCAGATCGCGCTTGGCTATCAACAGGTCTTGCACCAGCATGGCGCAGCTCGTGTACTTCATCCGGCGCCCTTGCGCTATCAGTTCATGGGCGAGGGCGCACAGCAAGTGGCTCTTGCCCGCTCCGGGATTGCCGAACACGAGCAGGTTCTCCTTGCAGTCCAGGAAGCTTTCATCTAACAGCACCTTCAGCTGTCGCCCGACCTTGGCGGGTAAGCGCTTCATATCGAAATTCGCCAACGTCTTTTCCCGCGGCAGTTCCGACTCCCGCAACAGCTTGACGATGCGGTTCAGTCTCCTGGCTTCGCACTCACGTTCGGATAACTCCAGCAGGTATTGCTCGTAACTGAGTGGTTCTTTGTCGACCTGTTGCGCCGTCTTTTCGAAACAAGCGCGCATGGTCGGCAGGTGCAGTTCTTTGAGGTCTTCCAACAACGCCGTTCTGATCTGGGGAGCCGCGCTCATTGCAACACATTCTGCACTTCGCACAGCTGATCAAAGACAGCAAGGTCGACCGTGGCCACCTGCACATCGCGAGCGGTATCATCGCAACTGAACCCCAGCATGGTTTCTATTCGTTGGGCACTGATCTCCTCGATGCCTCCTTCCAGCAAGACGCGTAAAGCTTCGTCTGCCCTGGCCTCGCTGTCTTTGGCCGCCATCTCCAGGATTCTCAGATACTCCTTGCTGCCCTTGGGTCTGCCAAGCTTCTCATGGAGCACATCGAACACCATGCGGAACCGGCTGGTCGGAAACAACTCATCACGATAACAGTAGTTCTCGAAGGCTTCAGGCTTGCGTACCAACCAGTCGATGATGTGACGGTAGTTCCTACGGTGCTTCCGTCTCCCGCGCAAGCGCAGCATTTGCTCAACCTTCTTCTGGCCGTGCCAGACTTCCACATGATCCATGTAGAGCCGCGCCTCCACCTGCTCGCCGATCAACCGGCTCGGCACCAAGTACCCATTCCGATCCGCGTAGATCAAACTGCCCGAGTCCACCTTCACCCGCTCTCGCTTGCAGGACTCCATGCGCCGTTCGGGAAGCAGCTTCATGACTGATATCTCTTCCGCCAGCCGTCGCTTGCGCCCAGCGTTCAAGCGCTCGAACAACATCTCCAGAAACTGCTGGTACGCTTCCATGCTGGCGAAGTCCCGACTGCCGCGCAGCATCAGTTCCTGCGCCACCGCCCGTTTGAAGCGATGGTGTAGCTGCTCTACATCGCCGTTCTCATTGCCTTGCCCGGCTTGCGTTTTTTCGCCCTCCAGGCCGTAGTAGCGCATCATGCCGTTGTAGCGTTCGGTGAACTCGGCGGGATCGCTCGTGTTGCTGACCGCCGTTGATAGCCGATCCGTCCGATGCCGCTGCGCAACCTTGCCCAGTTCCCAGAAAACGTTCTGGAGTCCTTCGCAGAGGCTCTCGAAGCTTTCCGAATAGCACCCCGTTCCGGCTTCCCAGTTCGAGTACCTCAGCACAAAGTGATAGATCAGGTGCGGGAAGCTCTGCCCCTGGATTGTCACGCCCAGCTCTTCCATGTGGGCCAAGTCGGATGCGCCCAGTCTCCCTGGTGTGTGTTGCTGCGCGAAGAACACCTCTCTGGCTGGTCCTTCCGTTGCCCGCCAGTTCTTTACCCGGCGCTGCAGCGTCCGCAACTGCCCGTCCTCAAACTTGCCTGGAGAACGCCGTTGCAAAAAATCGAAGACCGTCTTTGCTTCCATCCCGGCGTTGATTTCCAGAGGGGCGCAGATCTGTCCCCAGACTTCACTGAATGCGTCCGGCCGATTCCGCCACCGCGGCGTTGCCGGCAACTCGCTCGGCAGCTTTCCCAGACGCCGATACTTGCGCGCTGTCTTTGCATCCATTCCCGCCTTCGCTGACGCCGTCTCTTGATTTCCCGATGTCTTCACCAACACCGTTCAGACCACACGCTTACAAATCACCCAGCGGTGCGCAGAAATCATCCAACGTCGCCCCTGTCATACCAGCACGGAACCGTTGGGCTCCGGTGCAGCCCTGCCTCGTGATGCACTTTTCTGAAACGCCATCGGTAGCTTCTGTCGTTGTCCGCGCCTCCCCATCGCACACGCTGACTTCCAACGCCAACTGAGGCTCCTAGTCCTTGTAAACTCCATACTCTTCCGAGGCCTGATCACTTTTGATCATCGCGGAAATAATCTGGGCTACTCCTCTACAGAGAGAGGAGCGTCCGCTGCAGATCGGTTAGCGGGGGGAGCCTGTTTGTTTGGTCGCAATGGGATACGGCAAATTTTGTCTCACTATGCGATCAATATTGATCAGCATTTCCAAGTCGGATCATGAATACTGATCAGCCGAATGGTTTTTCGCGCCATGGGAAGGGTCTGTGAAGAAGATGTTGTGGATCTAATCCCGTCGGATGTAAGAGTGACCGCGATTGTCGTCGTGGTAGTTGTGCTCGTCGCGGTGGTTGCCTGGGAGTAGGCACGAAGACGCGCCGCAACCCTGCGCAAGAAACTCGACACCGAGCAATGACCGCTTAGGTGAACGAGCATGGGCCCAAGGCGAAAGGCAGAAGCGAAACTGGCGGGTTCACGGACATCAGGCACCGCGATTAACCCAAGGGAACGAGAAGCCGCGAAGTCGCGTTTTGTCGGCCTCCACAGGGCGCAGTCATAGAAGCCACCAACTCAGTAACGCTTCTAACACTCAGCTGCTGGCTGTATAACTAGGAACACATCTTAATGACACTCCCTAGTTCGCGTGTGATCCGGCTCTTGGCAGGCAGCATCCTTGCTGGAGTTCTTATCGGCCTTGTCGGCGGAGCGTTTCGCTACCTTCTGATTGTCCTTGATCACTGGCGTGATGAGTTAATCGCCTGGGCGCACTCCTGGCCCTACGTTGGCTGGCTGGCGCCGGTCGCTCTGGGACTTGGGGGTGCCGCCGTGGCGCGCGCCATAGTGATTAGGTTTGCACCATTAGCAGAGGGGAGCGGCATTCAACACGTGGAAGCCGTTTTCAGCGGGGAGGCGGAGGAAGCTCCGCCCACCATTGTGCCTGTCAAGTTTTTTGGTGGACTGCTCGCCCTAGGCTCTGGCCTTGCTCTCGGCCGCGAGGGGCCGACCGTCCAAATGGGTGCCGCGTTTGGCTGGTTGATCTCACACAGACTCATCAATGACGATCAGGACAAAAAGGTCATCGGGGCGGCCGGGGCGGGTGCAGGACTCGCCGTAGCTTTTAATGCTCCCCTCGGTGGCTCCATCTTTGTGTTCGAAGAACTGACTGGCAGTATCACGCCTTGGCTGCTTGTGGCCACATTAGCGGCCGCCTTGGTTGGGGTGTGGATCATGCGAATGATGTTAGGCAACGGGCTGGACTTCGAGGTCAAACAGGTCAGTTTCATCGAAGCGTGGAGGATTGGGCCGTTTCTGGCCTTGGGTGCACTGCTGGGCGCGGTTGGCGCACTTTATAACGTCACCGTTGAGGCCCTGCTTCGTCTCGCGGACCGCTTGGACCGATTTCCCCACCTCTCGTCGACAAACCGCGCAGCCATCATCGGTGCGATGGTGGGGCTTGCCGCCTGGTTTGCTCCGGCGGTGGTTGGGGGTGGCAACATTCTGACACAGGCCATACTCGCCAACCGCTATGCAATCGGGGGTCTGCTGATGGTCTTTCTGGCGCGCTTTCTCCTTGGCCCGTGGTCGTATTCCGCAGGCGCGCCAGGGGGGCTCTTTGCACCGCTCTTAGTATTGGGTGCTTCCTCGGGCGCGCTTTTCGCCGGAGTCCTGAATCATTTCATTCCGCTGCCTGGTTTCTCACCCATCGCCTTTGCGGTGGTCGGGATGGCGGCAATGTTTTCGGCCAGCGTGCGTGCACCCCTGACAGGAATTGTGCTTACTATTGAAATGACCGGCCGCGGCGACCTGACCCTTGGATTGCTAGGGGCTTCGTTGGCAGCGATGCTGGTTGCGATACTCCTCCAGAGCGAGCCGATATACGAAACCTTGAAACGCCGCATGCTGGCAAAGGCTACTGAAACATCTGGGTTCAGGAGTGACCTGATTGCGGAAAATGCTCTAGCGGCGCAGCATCGGTCGACGCCCTGAGGTCGAGAGTGGAGTGAAGTGCGGATTCGGGCTCGAGTGGCAACTCCCGCCGAAGATAGCCTTCAACGATTTGTTTGAGCTGGTTCTGCATGGCAATTCCGTCAACCACTCGCAATTGCGGACCCGCCAACAGCACAGCCACACAACATCACTATCGTCCTCTAACTCCGCTTATGGGAGCTGTGCAATAAGGAACAGTCCTCACGAAAGTGCGATGCCATCATAGTGTGGATTGGAATTGGTGTGAGGAAGTCTCGTTGAGCATTCCCTGTAATCGGACAAACAAGAGCTAGGCGCATTGGAAAAGAAAAATAAGGCGCAGGCTGAGAGCTTCAGCCGGTGTTGACACCCGAACGGAGAATTCAGATGGACCCTCATGTAAATCGCCGGATCGTCCTCGCTTCCAGGCCCGATGGTGCGCCAACCGCTGATAGCTTCCGGGTTGAGTCTCAGCCACTGCCCGTCCCAACAGAGGGGCAGATGCTATTGCGCACTGTTTATTTATCACTCGATCCTTACATGCGCGCGCGCATGACTGACGCACCTTCCTACGCGCCTCCCGTAATGCTTGGCGACGTAATGGTGGGATCGACCGTCAGCCGGGTCGAGAGTTCACAACTTCCCGGGTTTTCCGAGGGCGACTGGGTGTTGAGCCAGGGAGGCTGGCAGGAACATTCCATATCCTACGGTGAAGGCGCGCTCAACCTTGGCCCGCAAATTGCGCACCCTTCGTACGCACTCGGCGTGCTGGGTATGCCGGGATTTACGGCGTACATGGGCCTGCTTGACATCGGCCAACCCAAGCCGGGCGAGACCGTGGTTGTTGCGGCAGCTACCGGCGCCGTGGGCTCCGTGGTTGGCCAGATCGCGAAACTGAAAGGATGCCGAGTTGTCGGCATCGCCGGCGGCGCGAAAAAGTGCTGCTACGCGGTGGAAGAGTTTGGGTTCGATGAGTGCATCGACCATCGGAGTCCACAACTGAAGCAGCAATTGGCACAGGCCTGTCCGGATGGGATTGACGTGTACTTCGAGAGTGTCGGCGGCTTGGTGTTTGACGCTGTGCTGCCGCTGCTCAATTCCCGTTCGCGTATCCCTTTGTGCGGGTTGATTGCACACTACAACGACACCGAATCGCCTAAGGGCAGAGATCGCACGGCACAGGTCATGGCGACATTCCTGAAGCGTCGCGTCCGAGTACAGGGGTTCATCATCTTTGACGACTACGGGTCGCGCTACGGTGAGTTCCAGAAACAGATGTCCGAGTGGTTCAAGGCTGGAAAGATCAAATACGTCGAAGATGTGGTCGAGGGGCTAGAGTGCGCGCCCGAGGCATTCATGGGACTGCTGCAAGGAAAAAACTTCGGAAAGCTGGTAGTTCGAGTCAGCGCAGACACAACACCACAATGAAAACGAGAGGTACTGGCATGAAGATCGTGATGGTTCTAACTTCCCACAGTATGTTGGGCGATACAGGAAAAAAGACAGGGTTTTGGCTGGAGGAATTCGCGGCTCCCTATTTTGTCTTCCGCGATGCGGGAGCAGAGGTTACCCTGGCTTCCCCACGCGGAGGGCAGCCGCCACTTGACCCGAAGAGCGACGAACCGGCGGCCCAAACGGCGGCGACTGCGCGCTTCAAGCAAGATGCCGAGGCTCAGAGCGCCCTCGCAACAACAGTCGAGCTCTCGAAACTGCGGGCTGCGGATTTCGATGCTGTGTTTTATCCCGGCGGACACGGTCCTCTCTGGGACTTGGCCAATGACAAACACTCGATCCATCTGATCGAATCGGCGTATGCGGCAGAAAAGCCCGTTGCGTTCGTCTGCCACGCTCCCGGGGTTCTCCTGAATGTGAAGGCAAAAGACGGGTCCCCGATCGTAAAAGGAAAGCACGTCACGGGATTCAGCAACGCCGAAGAAGACGCAGTTCAACTGACAAACGTGGTTCCGTTTCTGGTGGAAGACGAATTGAAGCGCCTCGGCGGACTGTACGCAAAGGGGCCCGACTGGAGTTCATTTGTGCTGGTTGACGGAAACCTGATTACCGGCCAGAATCCTGCTTCGTCCGTGGAAGCTGCACACGAGGAGCTGCAGATGTTAGCCGCCGCTGCGAGAAAGAAGTAATAGGAACCACTGTGCATAAAATGCCCAAGGCTATGCCTTGTAATGAGTGCGCAGTGTTGAACATTCAGACCATTGCGGAGGAATCTAAGATTGTACCGGGGAATCCATGGCAATCAGGGAACAGGATGTCGCGGTTGCGAGCATATCCGGCAGCAAGACAACACCATCGCACAATAGCATTGAGGGCGATCTGCCTCACGGGTTGACGAGCCATGAAGCAGGAACGCTTCTTGCCAAGTACGGTCCAAATGCAATGCCGGACACGGCAATCCAACCGTGGCGGATGGCGTTGGCCAAATTCTGGGCGCCGGTCCCATGGATGCTTGAAGCCGCGATCATCCTCCAGATCGTGCTTCACGAGTATGTTGAGGCTGCGGTCATCGCGGGGCTTTTGGTATTCAATGCCGCTCTCGGATTCTTCCAAGAAGGACGCGCCCACCTAAGCCCAACACATGGCATATCGGCAACTTGACCATGGCCGGCGTTTTCATGGGCGTCTCCGAGCTGGCGTTGTTCATTGCAGTGCTGGCCACAGGGAAATATCGTCTGGGCTTTGGGATCGAAACCCTCCGGACTCTCGTCTTCCTGGCCGTTGTCGTCGGGAATCAGGCAACCACTTATGTAAATCGAACTCGTCAGCATCTCTGGTCGATCCGTCCGAGCTTCTTGCTCATACTTTCGTCAGTGGCAGATCTGTTGATTGTTTCACTCATGGCGGGCTTCGGGATTGCCATGGCCCCAGTGCCGCTACTGGTCATGAGTGGAACGCTCGCAGGAGCCGTTGCTTTTGCATTCGTGGCGGACATCGTTAAAGTCCCCGTATTTAATCGCTTGAAGATTGCCTGACCCAGTGCATGGCTCAGGGAGAAGCTGCCCTGGGCCGACAGTGCATGCGCCCGCCGTTGACGGCTACGCTGCCTCTGGAAGGTCGGAAGGCGGTGCAGGCGTGGAGGCACTCTCCTTTTCCTTGTTTGCGCGATCCTGGCTCAGCTTCATGGTTAGCGCTGTAATTCCGGCGAGATCACCCAATTGCATCGTATCGAGGGCTGAACTGGGGACGAGGACGATCGTGGAGTTTTGTTTTAAGCCCTCATATAGCATGTTCATGGCTCTAAGATGCAAAGCGACTGGGTCGTTGGCATAGGTTTTGGCCGCTTCGCCGAAGCTCTGGGCCACCTGACGCTCCGAGTCTCCCAGAATCACGCGGGCTTGGCGTTCCCGATCGGCCTGGGCTTGCATCGACATGGCATTTTCCAAGCCCGAAGGAATCAATACATCCTTGACCTCCACAGAAATGACATTGATGCCCCATGGCTCCGTGCGCTCATCGATGATCTTCCG
>JBEKOO010000099.1:0-8149 GCA_049521655.1 Candidatus Korobacteraceae bacterium | reverse complement strand
TCCGGCAGCCGCCCGCGGCCCAGATGGCCAGCTATATCTTTTTCCGCGTCTCGTTGCGGAGGGAAATTACTCGCGCATCGGCATTGCCCGAGTGCGATTCAACGATGCCGGCGACCCTGCTGGCGTCGAGAGGCTCGGCATCGCGCTGGAACCGGAGGCCGATTATGAGCGGCGCCCCGATGGGGGCGGTGGTTGCGAGGATGCTCGTATTACTTTTGTACAACCGCTCAAGCGTTACATCATGACCTACACGGCATATTCGCCCAACGGCCCGCGAATCGCACTGGCTCAATCGAAAGATCTCTTCCACTGGCAGCGAATGGGGCTGGCGACTTTTGCTCTGTGGCGCGGCGTCGAACTGGGCGATGAGGACGACAAGGACGCCAGTTTCTTTCCGGTCGCGATTCACAACCCGTCCGGGCATCCGGAGCTGGCCATGCTGCACCGGCCGCTTTTCTCCGGCACTCGTCCAGAGGAGACCGCCTGCAATTCTTCACCCCGCGCAGTGGATCTCGATCGCGAAAGCATCTGGATTTCCTATTGCCCGCCGACGCTGGAGCATCAGAATCCAGATCGTCTCGGGCGGTTCACCTCTCATCACCGCCTCGCAACTCCGGTTTCCCCCTGGGAGCGGCTCAAAATCGGAGCGGGAACTCCTCCTGTCCTTACCCGTCATGGGTGGCTCATCCTGTATCACGGCGTGAGTGACCTGGCGAAGCCGAACAGCGACGTACACCAACTGTGCTATTCCGCGGGGGTCATGGTGCTGTCAGAGAAACATCCGCAAGTGATCCGCTATCGCTCGGCGGAGCCGGTACTGAAACCGGAGCTGCCGGCGGAATGCCACGGAACGATCGCCAACGTCGTGTTTCCCACCGGCATCGATCGCCGCGACGACCTCGGATTACCGGATCGCTTCGATGTCTACTACGGCATGGCCGACAATCGGATCGGCGTCGCGCGTCTGATTCTGCCGGAGGTGCTGCCTGCAGGAGGAGATATGAATCCGCCGAAAGCGACAGTATGATTCACAACTGGCGAGCGTTGCACCAGAGTGCGCGGTTTAGCCATTCATCGCATAGCTATTCATCAGGGAGACGATGATGACTATCGATTCGAATGAGGCCTCCGGTACAGGAAGAAAGCCACCCAAGCCAGGAATTGGAGCATTCATTTGGATTGTCGTTCTGGTTGTCATTCTCTTTGCGCTCGCCCATGCGATGGTTCATCACCGCTTCCACAGAGGTGGCAGGGCAAATCCGAACGGCACCATCGGACCCTAGCACGGTCTAAAAGCTGGCCCCGTCCGCTCGCAAGCTGCTACTCGAGACAGAGACCAGTCCCCGTTGCAACAGAATCTGGGTAGCTTCCCATGGACGCCTGGAATCTGCTCGGTCCTATGCTGCCAGATGCTTCCGGATGGACTGCAATTCCGCACGTCGCTTCGGGGTGGTTTTGGGCCATGCCATTTTGAGATCTTCGAGCGCGTCGAGCAGAATGCGGGAGACGATCAGCCTGGCGTTCTCTTTGTCATCGGCAGGAACGATGTACCAGGGTGCGTGGTGGGTGCTTGTCGCGTGCAGGCATGCCTCATAGGCCTTCACGTAATCCTTCCAGTATTTTCGCTCGTGAATGTCGGCGAGGCTGAATTTCCAGTTCTTGTCCGGCTCATCGATGCGCGCCAAAAAACGCTTTCGCTGCTCCTCCTGCGAAAGGTGGAGAAATATCTTGACGATCCGCGTTCCGTTGCGGTGCAGATGTCCCTCCAGATCTGCGATGGAACGATAGCGGCCTTCCCATACGGTTTTCTCGTCGCAAAACTCTTTCGGGAGTCCCTGGGTGCGGAGTAGCGCGGGATGCACTCGAACCACCAGCACGTCTTCGTAATAGGAACGGTTGAAGATTCCGATCCGTCCGCGTTCAGGAAGGCGGCAGGTCGCGCGCCACAGAAAATCGTGGTCCAGTTCTTCGGCGCTCGGCTGCTTGAAGCTGAACACCTCGCATCCTTCCGGGTTGACGCCGGACATCACGTGGCGGATGGCGCCGTCTTTGCCTGCGCCGTCCATTCCCTGAAAGATCAGAAGCAATGCATAGCGATGCGACGCGCAATGAAGCTGCTGCAGGGAACTCAACTTCGCTACATATTTTGTGAGAAGGTCGTCATACTCGACCTCTGACGGGCAGAATGGTTCCACCCTCGTCGGCCACTTGCTGAGTTTCACCTTCTTTCCGGAATGGACACGGAAATCATTCGCATTGAGTTTCATCGTCTCCTTTTCGATCCCGTAGGCGTTTACGCAACCTTCGGATGTACAGCC
This sequence comes from Candidatus Korobacteraceae bacterium, assembly GCA_049521655.1. Lineage (GTDB taxonomy): Bacteria > Acidobacteriota > Terriglobia > Terriglobales > Acidobacteriaceae > TOLSYN. Next base: position 5,831 of record JBEKOO010000099.1, on the reverse strand, counting down.
GGACTGCCCCGCGTCTCTCGCTCAGCCTCGAGCCAGTCCTGGTCCTGTTGGGTCTCGCCCTGGAGTCGCTGCTGGTACAGTTCATAAGCCCGTGCAGCGATCTGCTGAGTGAGATCTACCGGCGGCTTCTTTGCCAGCAACGAGGGCTTGGATGGATCGAAGATCCGATATGCGAGCAGCTTCACCCGATCATTTATGAGGAACCAGGCCAATGCATAGGCCCAAACGAAGCCTGCCCACTTCCATCCAAGGGGTGCCATAAACAAACCATAGACCGCGATCAAAGTCGCTATGGTTTGCGTGCCCAGAACCGCGATCCACAGGATCCGCGCGGGGCGTATGGACCAGAACGGACCACGGGTGCGTGTGAGGAAAATGGTGAGATGTCCGGCCACCGAGAGCTTCAGGTACATGAGAGTCTGAATGTGCAGTCGGTCGAGATGGAAGACGCGCTCTCCGAGATAGAACAGACCGAACGCAGCGACAACTCCGATGACTCCCAGCACCGTGGAGATTGCCAGCACGAGCCGCATGTTCCAGGCTTCGGGCTTGTCCTTGTACTGGACGTTGTCGTAGGCGATCGAAAGGATGGCTCCGTCGTTGAGCAACGCGATCATGACAATCATGACGGCGGTCACCGGGTAGAAATTGAAGACCAGGATCGCCAGGGTCATGAAGAACAGGACGCGCAGCGTCTCCGCGATGCGGTAGATGGCGTAGCTGTTCATCCGCTGAAATATGCGGCGACTCTCTTTGATGGCGTCGACGATCACCGACAGCCCTGAAGCCAGCAGCACGATAGAGGCCGCGGCGCGGGCCGCATCCGTGGCGCCGGAAACGGCGATCCCGCAGTCCGCTTTCTTCAGCGCGGGAGCGTCGTTGACCCCATCGCCGGTCATGCCGACGATGTGGCCTCGCTGCTGCAGGACATCTACGATGTGGAACTTGTGCTCGGGGAAAACCTGCGCGAAGCCGTCGGCTTTCTCGATGGTCTCAGCCATTTGCGCGCTCTGGTGGTGTTTGGTGTCGCCGAGCGCGCTGGCATCCAGAATATTCGTGCCCAACCCCAGTTGCTTCGAAGTTTCGCGTGCGATTGCAATCTGGTCGCCGGTGACCATCTTGACGTCTACACCCATTTGCCGGGCGCTGGCGATAGTGGCTTTGGCTTGCTCGCGCGGCGGATCGAAGAGCGGGAGCACGCCAGCAAACTGCCACTTGCCTTCCTCGTCCGCGCGGGCCACGCCCAGGGAGCGGAAGCCGCGGCCGGCAAATTCATTCACAGCTTTCTCGACGGCCGGCTTGACTGCTCCTGCATTCGTCGACATTTGCAGAATGACCTGTGGTGCTCCCTTGGCTACGAAAAACTGCTTTCCGCCCGGGCCTTTGACGGTGGCTTCGGTACGCTTATGCACGGGGTCGAATGGCTGGAAGTGCGAGACCTGATAACTTTTCAGCGCTTTGTCGTCCTTCACGCCGCCGATCACCGCCAAATCGATGGTGTCCTTGTCCTCCGCGCGCGAAGCGAGTGCGGCCCAGAGAATCACCTGATCGCCGGGGATGTTGTTCACGCTGAAAGGATCGCCCAGCGTCAGCTTGTTCTGGGTCAGGGTCCCGGTCTTGTCTGAGCACAGCACGTCGACGCCGGCCAGCTCTTCGATGGCCGGCAACCGCGTCACGATCGCTTCTTTTTTCGCGAGCAGGCGCGCACCCACGGCCATCGTCACGGACAGCACTGTGGGCATGGCCACCGGAATCGCGGCTACCAGAAGCACGAGGCAAAACTCCAGTGTGGTCAGAACAGGATCGCCGCGGAAGAGCGCGACAACCAGGATCAACACCACCAGAGCCACCGCCAGGACGATCAGGTAGTCGCCGATCTTCAATACGGCGCGCTGGAAATGGCTGACGGTGTGAGCCTCCTGCACCAGTTGCGCGGTCTTGCCGAAGTAAGTGTCCGCGCCGGTGGCATAGACCATGGCGTCGATTTCGCCTTGACGAACGATCGAGCCTGAAAACACCGCTCCGCCGGGCTTGGCGGTGACCGGCAAAGATTCTCCAGTCAGAGCGGACTGATCCACTTCGATCGAGTCGCCTTCCAGCAGGCGCGCATCCGCGGGCACAATGTCGCCCAAACGCAGCCGGATGACATCGCCAGGGACCAGTTCGCTCGCTTTAGGATTCAGCCACTTGCCATCTCGTTTGGCTTTCGCCTTGATGGCCAGCCTGGCTTTCAGAGCGGCAATGGCGTTGCCCGCCTGATGCTCTTCCCAGAACCCCACGACAGCATTCGAAAACAGGAGGAAAACGATAATGCCAAAATCCATCCAGTGCCGCACAACTCCGGACAAGATGACTGCCACTTCGATCATCCACGGAATCGGGCCCCAGAAATAAGTGAGGAACTTCAGGAACTCGTTGGTCTTCTTTTCCGCGATCTCATTCCGGCCGTATTGGGTCAGCCGCTTCTGAACCTCGGCCTGGCTAAGGCCGTCGGGAGAAGACCCTAGCTCTTGCAGAAGATCTGCCATCGGGATGGACTTTAAGTCGTCCCCGGACTTAGGCTTTGCGTCAGGGTTCAAGTCTACTTTGGCCTGAGCTTTGGAATCGGGCTTCGTCCCGTCCTTGTCTGAAGTCTTCGAGGCGATCTTTGCCTCAGGCTGAGAATCCTGCTTCGATACAGGCTTGGACTCTGTCGTCGTCGAAAATGGGGACACGATGGGTTTCTCCTGTCTGCGAGCGGATCGCGACGACGGAGGTCATCTGCGCGCGTCGTATCAAGTATGTCCTCGCGAGCAGGACGACGCTGTGCAGTATTGCTCACCAATAAGGAGTCAGGCCATTCGCTTGGAAAAATGGGATGGCTGCAAGACAGCAACGCACCACGACGACTGCGCAACTTCATCCAGGGATCCAAAGCACCATCGAGGTTGCCCGTTCACCTGATTTTCACAAACGGGCAACGGGTTAGAAGTGGATCGTCGGGGATCAGTCAAACATGATCAAAAGGGAACAGCTTATCGCTGTTGCGGATGCGACGCTATCGTTGGGCATAAATACGTGCGCCCATGGAACGAATTAGGGCCCCGCTAGTGAGCAGGTTCGTTGTTAGCCACTGTCCGGTTCAACCCGGACCTCTTCACCCCATGGGAACAAAGGGGGAATCAAACCATGCCAACCGACATTTTCAGCACCGCGGAATTGCTCCACGAGACGCCCGAAGCGTTAGGCAGAGAAGAGTCCGTTAAGGACAGTCACACGCTCACTCCAGAGCTACTGCGCAAAATGGACGCTTACTGGCGCGCTGCCAACTATGTGTCGGTGGGCCAGATATACCTCTATGACAATCCGCTGCTGAAGGAGCCGCTGGAGCTGGAGCATGTGAAGCCGCTGGTGGTCTCCCATTGGGGTACGACTCCAGGTCAGAACTTCATCTACGTTCATCTGAACCGGGCCATCAGGAAGTACGACCTGAATATGTTCTACGTCGCAGGCCCTGGCCACGGGGGCCCGGCGATTGTGGGCAACGTCTACCTCGAAGGCACCTGGAGCGAGGTTTATCCCAACGTCACCCAGGACGAAGCAGGACTCAAAGAACTGTTCAAACAGTTCTCATTTCCCGGTGGGATCTCCAGCCATGTGGCGCCGACGACCCCTGGATCGATTCACGAAGGCGGCGAGTTGGGTTACTCGCTGAGCCATGCCTTTGGTGCGGTGTTCGACAATTCCGATCTGATTGTCGCCTGTGTGATTGGCGACGGTGAGGCAGAAACGGCGTCATTGGCGACCTCGTGGCATTCCAACAAATTTCTCGACCCAAAGACCGATGGAGCGGTGCTGCCGATCCTGCACCTGAATGGCTATAAGATCAGCAATCCAACCGTACTCGCCCGCATCGAGCATCATGAACTGGATCAATTCCTGAGGGGCTGTGGCTGGACGCCTTACTTTGTGGAAGGGGATGAGCCGGAGGAGATGCACGAACTCATGGCTGCCACCCTCGACACTGCCATCGAGGACATCCATCGGATTCAAAGTAATGCACGCAGTAACGATGATACGACTCGGCCGCGCTGGCCAATGATCGTCCTGAAGTCGCCCAAGGGCTGGACGGGACCGAAGGTCGTCGACGGCTTGCAGATCGAGGGGACATTTCGAGCCCACCAGGTGCCGCTTCTGGTCGATACCGAGCATCCCGATCACGTCAAGCTCCTTGAAAACTGGATGAAGAGCTACAAACCCGAGGAATTGTTCGACGAGAATGGGAGACTCATCCAGGAACTGGCTGAGTTGGCTCCGCAGGGCATCCGCCGCATGGGCGCCAATCCACACGCTAACGGCGGTATTCTTCTGCACGATCTGCACATGCCCGACTTCCACGACCACGCGGTCAAGGTGACCTCGCCGGGTGCAGTGCAGGTAGAAGACACGCTCGTGCTGGGTTCCTTCCTGCGCGATGTTGCCAGGTTGAATCAGGACAAGCGCAACTTCCGTGTCTTCGGCCCGGATGAAACCGTCTCGAATCTGCTTCAGGCAGTCTTCGAGGTAACCAATCGCCAGTGGGATGCGCGCGAATTCGGCAACGATGAGTTCCTCGCGCCGGCCGGCCGCGTTCTGGATTCGATGTTGAGTGAAAACCAGTGCGAGGGTTGGCTGGAAGGGTATCTCCTGACCGGAAGGCACGGACTGTTCAACAGCTATGAAGCCTTCATTCGCATCATCGACTCGATGTTCAGCCAGCATGCGAAGTGGCTGAAGGTATGCCGTGAACTTCCGTGGCGACGCGATATCTCTTCGCTGAACTATCTGCTGGCCTCCCATGTCTGGCAGCAGGACCACAACGGTTTCACCCACCAGGATCCCGGCTTCCTCGACCACGTCATCAATAAGAAGGCCGATATCGTGCGCTGTTACCTTCCGGCGGACGCCAACTGTCTTTTATCCGTTTTCGATCACTGCCTGCGCAGTAGGAATTACGTCAACGTAGTGGTCGCGGGAAAGCACGCCCTTCCCCAATGGTTGACGATGGATCAGGCGGTCGTGCATTGCACGGAAGGTGTCGGGATCTGGCAATGGGCCAGCAATGACCAGGACAGCGAGCCCGACGTAGTGATGGCCTGCTGCGGAGACACGCCCACCCTGGAGATTCTTGCTGCCGTCTCCGTCCTTCGCGAACATCTGCCCGAACTGAAAATGCGTGTGGTCAATGTCGTCGATCTGATGAAGCTGCAGCCCAGCACAGAGCATCCCCACGGGTTGACTGAGCTGGATTACGATTCGCTCTTTACAAAGGACAAACACATCATCTTTGGATTTCACGGGTATCCATGGCTCATCCATCGGCTGACCTATGCCCGCACTAACCGCAATCTGCACGTGCGTGGCTACAAGGAAGAGGGCACGATCACGACCCCCTTCGACATGAGGGTGCAGAACGACCTGGACCGCTTCCACCTGGTACAGGACGTGGTGGATCGGGTACCGAATCTCGGTTCCAGGGGAGCCTATCTGAAGCAGCAGATGCAGGACAAACTGATCGAACACAAACACTACATCGACGCTCACGGCCAGGACATGCCCGAGATCCTGAACTGGAAATGGAGCCGCGCCCAATGAATACGCAGACAGTCGCGGAAACAGCGGCGAAGATAGTAGCTGACGGCAAGGGACTGCTGGCGATCGATGAAAGCACTGCAACCTGTAACAAACGATTTGCCATCCGATGATGCGCCGCCAGATGTATTCGATTGACCAGCGCGCCGGATTGCAGGATGAAACACTAAAGCTTGTAAGGAAGAGCCCCATAGATTCGCCCAAACTCTGAGGCTTCCACC
>JBEKOO010000098.1:0-8380 GCA_049521655.1 Candidatus Korobacteraceae bacterium | reverse complement strand
GCCGCCGCCAGCATGAAGCGCGCCGGAAACGTCAGCGACATCGAGGCGCGCGCAATCGAAACCGTGCCGTCTTCCAGCGGCTGCCGCATCACCTCCAGCACGTTGCGCGGAAACTCCGGCAGTTTCCGCGCTGCCTGATCGCGGCGCCCACAAGAAATGGCAAAAAAACGTCAAAGTAACGAATTTCGCGCTTGACAGATAAAGGAATGCAACTATAGTAGAGCGAAGTGGATCAAAAAGGACTGTAGTGGAGTAAATCTACTGTCCACCAAGGTTTCGGTACGACTTTGAACCTCCATGCTGGCCGAACCAGCTTGAGAGTGCAGCCCAAGAGAGGGCTTTTACATGTTTCGCGGCAACTGCCCAACCCGACTGGATGAAAAAGGCCGCCTCAAGATGCCCGCCGATTTCAAGCGCGAAATCGAGCGGAGCTACGACGGCCAATTCTATATCACCAGCTTCGACGGGGCTGTTATCAAACTTTATCCCCTCAAGGAGTGGGAGCTGTTCGAGCAGAAGGTTCTGGAGCAGTCGAAGTCACACCGGAAGATGGAGCAGTTTTCCGATGTGACCAGCTATTACGGGCAGGTTGTGGAGCTGGACACCCAGGGCCGGTTGACGATCGCCGAGTGGCTCCGCAACAAGTTCGGACTGAAGGGCGAAGTTGCGGTGATCGGCAAGCTGAACCACATCGAGATCCGGGTCATGGAAGACTTCAGCAGAGCAGTGGAGGCAAATCCACTTACCCCTGAGGATCTGGACGAGTTGCTGCGGCCGAGGAACTAGTTGGTGGACGCCGACTTGGAGTCTGAAGGCAATGAAAGCGCTCTGACGGGCGCGCATGGCAGAGGACGATTCAGCCATGCACCAGTTCTTTTACACGAGGCAATCGACTTCCTAGCGCTCAGGCGCGGAGGTACTTACGTCGATGCCACTCTCGGATTGGGCGGGCACAGTTTGGCCATTGCAGCACAGCTCGGTCCCGAGGGCAGGCTGATCGGCTTTGATAAGGATACCAACGCGCTGGAGATGGCTCGCAAACGATTGACGGCCCCGGAAGGGCGGGAGCAGGACTGGCCCACGATCACACTGCATCACGCTTCCTACGCGGAGATGGCCGAGCGCGTGGCTCCGGGAAGCGCGGACGGTGTGCTCGCCGATCTTGGGGTCAGTTCGATGCAGTTTGACGATGCCAGCAGGGGATTCAGTTTTCAGGCGGAGGGTCCGCTCGATATGCGCATGAATCCGCATGCCGAGTTATCCGCCGATCAGGTGGTGAACCAGTTCGACGAGAGCAATCTCGCTGATCTGATTTACGAATACGGTGAGGAAAGGAGGTCACGGAGAATAGCCAGAGCCGTTGTTCGGGCACGGCCGATAAAATCGACCGCTCATCTAGCACAAGTTGTATCGGCCGCCGCCCGGCCAATGAATCAACCGAGAGGCAAAGGCATTCATCCCGCGACCCTGACTTTCCAGGCAATCCGGATTTACGTGAATCACGAGCTGGAGGATTTAAGGGCGCTGCTGAAAGGCGCGCCGCAGGTGGTAAAGCCGGGCGGAAGGCTGGTGGTCATCAGTTTTCACTCGCTGGAAGACCGCATGGTGAAGGACGCGATGCGCGACGGAGCCCGCGAGGGAGTGTGGGAGCCACTTACCAGGAAGCCGGTGATTGCCTCGGACGAGGAGACTGCGGAAAACGCGCGGGCTCGTTCGGCAAAGTTGCGCGCGGCCGCACGAATGGAAGTTCGCGGGCGCAGCGGCAAGAGATAGATTTTTTGGAATTGTTCTGAAAATGATGTGGAAAAACCTGTGGATGCTGTGGAGAACTTTGAAAGAGCAGGGAGTGGAAGATGGCGATCTGGGCAGCGGCACTGCCGCAAAGAATGAGCGCAAAATTGCAGAACACCTCTCCGGCCGCGCCACGCCGGTACATGCCTGGGGCGCCGGAGATTTACTTTCATAAATCAATCGATAACTCCCGCTTGGTGCGCTCGGTCGATCCGGCGCGCAAGCGCGAAATGCGAGTGTTTACCGCGACCGTGGTGATGTGCTTTCTGATGGCACTGGTGTATCTCTGCCAGCACTGCAGCTCGATCGAGTATGGCTACAAGATTGAGGATCTGCGCCTCAAGCGGGACCAGATGGTGGACATGAATCGCACGCTGAAGCTGGAAGAAGCCACACTGAAGGACCCGCAGCGGATCAGCGAACTGGCGAAGGACAAGCTGGGAATGGCGCTGCCCGCGGTTGGGCAGGTGCAGCGGATGGACGAAGCGGGAGCGCGCGATAGCGGCGCTCCAGTGATGGCGCGTGCCAGCAATATCTCAGTGATTTCAGTTCCAAACTAAGTACGAACCCGAAACTGGGTTCAGGCGAATGACGGCCTGGTACGGGTTTTGCACATTAAGCGCCTGTACGTGCCGTCATCGCTGTATTACCTTGGAAAGGTGAAGCTTTACGGCCTTCCCACAGCATTCCGGCGCGTTCAGCGCTCTTCTCCAGCTTTCTGGAGATCTTTTCGAAGTTCCGGTAGGGCCGGCATTTTCAGTTTTTTCTCCGTGGAGTTTTCATCCCTCCCGGCGGCGCGGGTGTAAACGATGGCGGCAGGCGGCAGGGCTCCAATCAACGTGAAGTCTCGCCTCCTCGCGTTTGGCGCGATCCTTTTCGTGTGGGCTCTGCTGATTGTGGTGCGGCTGGTTTTTCTGCAGGTACTGCACTACGGCGAATGGGTTCAACGGGCGCAGCGCCAGCAGCAGCGCAGCGTCGAAATCTCTCCGCAGCGTGGCATCATCTACGACCGTAACGGGCAGGAGTTGGCGATGACCGTGCAGGTCGATTCAGTCTTTGCCGTGCCCGGCGAAATTCCCGACCAGAAAAACACCGCAACGCTGCTGGCGAAGGTGATCGGCGAGGATCCGGAGAGTGTGCTGGAGCGCATACAGGCGCAGAAGAACTTTGCCTGGGTCGCGCGCAAAGTGGATGGCGAAACCGCCGCGCGTATCAAGTCGCTGAACCTTCGCGGCATTTATTTTCAGAAGGAGCTGAAGCGCTTCTATCCCAAAAGGCTGGCCGCTCAGGTGCTCGGCTACGTGGGCATGGAAGACACCGGGCTGGCCGGCATCGAACATCTCTACCAAGGCCAGTTGAATGGAGTGAAGGGCCGCGTGGTGATCACCATGGACGCGCGTCGCAAGTGGTTCGGACACATGGAGCATCCGCCCGAGCCGGGCGCAAACGTGGTGCTCACGATCGACGAAAAAATTCAGTTCATCGCCGAGAAGGAGCTGGAACAGGCGATGCAGGAGACGCAAGCAGTCAGCGGCACGGTGGTGGTGCAGAATCCGCGCACCGGCGAGATTCTTGCCCTCGCCAACGCGCCCTCGTTCAACCCGAATATCTCGCGGGAGATCACGCCCGAGAGGCTGAAGAATCACGCGGTCAGCGATGTCTATGAGCCGGGCTCGGTGTTCAAGACAGTCACGTATTCCTCGGTCTTCGAGGAAAAGCTGGCGCGTCCTGAGGAGATCATCAATTGCGATCCCGGCTACATCATAGTGGGCGGAATTCGCATTCGGGATTCGCACCACATTGGTACGGTGACGCTGGAGCGAGCCTACGCGGAGTCCAGCGATGTGGGTGCGGTGAAGATGGCCTTGCGCCTTGGTCCCGATCGCTTTTACAAACACATGCAGGAATACGGCTTCGGACAGCTTACGAATGTGGAGCTGCCGGGCGAGACTCGCGGGCTGTTGCGCAATCCCAATCATTGGGCGGCCTCTTCGATTGGCTCGATGGCGATCGGCCAGGAGATTGGCGTTACGCCGCTGCAGGTTGTTTCCATGATGTCGTCGATTGCCAACGAGGGTGTTTATTCGCCGCCGCGCATTGTCGCCGGCGTTACACCGCCGAATGACGGATACCAGCGCATCGAGTTTCATCCCCAGGCGCAGCGCCGCGTCATCTCTTCTTACATTTCCGCGGTGATGCGCCGCCTGACCGAAGAGGTTGTGCTGGAGGGTACAGCGCGACGCGCCATTTTGGATGGTTATACCTCGGCGGGCAAAACAGGGACCGCGCAGAAGGTCGATCCACGCACCCACGCTTACTCGAAGACGGATTATGTTGCGAGCTTTGTGGGCTTTGCCCCGGTCAATAACCCTGTGCTGACGATTGCCGTGATTCTGGATTCGCCGCGGGGACTACATCAGGGCGGCCAGGTTTCGGCGCCGGTATTCAAGCGTGTTGCCGAACAGGTGCTGGCATACTATGGCGTGCCACACGACGTGGAGCCGAAGAATAATCCGGCGCGCCGGTTGCTGGCCGCGCGCGCCGCCGAGCGCGACACGGAAGATGCTCAGCCGCATGTTCCTGGTGTAATCCTCGAATTGGAAAGCGCCCCGGCCCCGACATTGCCTCCCGTGGCTGCCAAGGCTGCGCCCAGCGGAGCGCCCGAGCCCGCGTCGCCGGCCTTGCGCCCGCCCGCCTCGGCGATTGATGCGCGGGGCGGAACCGTGGTACTCGATGCGGGAGGCGGTTCCACGGTACCATCATTACTGGGTCTCTCGTTGCGCGGAGCAGTTGAGACCGCGCACAAAGCTGGATTTGAATTGCAGGTTGTAGGCAGCGGAACGGCACGCGAGCAGCAGCCTCCGCCGGGCAGCTATTTGCCGCCGGGCTCCAGGATTGCAGTTCGCTTTTCGCGTTGAAACTGGCCTGCCTCGCAGGCTTCGGACAAACTGGCGTGATGAACTTTCTGGAAATTCTCGACGGCGCCGAAGTGCTCTCGCAGAGCGGCGATTGCGGAGTCAAGGGGATCGACTACGACTCGCGCCGGGTGCGGCCGGCGTGGGTGTTCGTCGCCATGCACGGCGAAAGCACGGACGGCAATCGTTACATCGATGCGGCGCTGGCGGCCGGAGCCGCAGCCGTGGTTACCGACTCGGCCAGTGAAACTCCGCGCGATGGCGTGACATGGGCGGTGGTGCCGCACGGACGGCGCGCACTGGCGCGATTGAGTGCGAATTTCTACAAGCGGCCCGCCGAGCGCCTGCGCGTTACGGGTGTGACGGGAACCAACGGCAAGACCACAACGACATATATTGTTGAGGCAATTCTGCAGGCCGCCGGACGCAAGAACGCCCTGGTTGGAACGGTCGAGTATCACCTGCCGGGAGAGATTCTTGCCGCGCCTCATACCACTCCGGAATCACTCGAACTGAATCAGCTATTCGCCCGCGCCTTGGCCCGTGGAGCCACCGAAGCGGTGATGGAAGTCTCTTCGCACGCTTTGCAGCAGGGGCGCGTCTTCGGAGTTCCATTCGACGTGGCGATCTTCAGCAATCTGACCCAGGACCACCTCGACTATCACGGAACGATGGCGGAATACTTCGCCGCAAAGCAGATTCTCTTCAAGGGTTGTGGCACCGAGCCTCCGCGCTGCGTGATTACGAATCTGGATGATGAATACGGGCGTAAGCTGGCGGAGCTTTCGCGCCGGCACTCGCAGGTGTTCACTTACGGGATCGGGCAGGGGGACTTTCACGCGGAGCATCTGGAGATGACGCCGCAGGGAAACGACTTTGAGCTGGCCACGCCCGATGGTCCCATCCAGTTGCAATCGCCACTGATCGGGCGGGTAAACGTGTACAACGCGCTTGCGGCTTGTGCCGCTGCTTACGCGCGCGGCTGTACTCCGGAGCAAATTGCCCAGGGCATCGCAGGAATTAGCCGCGTTCCCGGACGCTTTGAGCGGGTGGATGAAGGGCAGCCCTTTGCAGTGGTTGTGGATTACGCGCACACCGACGATGCGCTGAAGAATCTGACGCGCCTGGCCCGCGACTTTGCCTCGCGCACAAATGGAAAGGTGATTACCGTCTTTGGATGCGGCGGCGATCGCGACCGGAGCAAGCGGCCAAAGATGGGACGTGCCGCCGGAGAGGGAAGCGACCTTGTGGTAGTCACCTCGGACAATCCGCGCAGCGAAGATCCGGTGGCCATCATGGAGGAATCCTTGATGGGGCTGCGGGAAACAAAGACACGCTTTATCACTGAAGTGGACCGCAGAAAAGCAATTGCGCTGGCGCTTGCGGAAGCAAAGGCCGGAGACATTGTTCTGATCGCGGGCAAAGGCCACGAGCGCACGCAGACCACGAGGGAAGGCGTCTTTCCATTCGACGATCACCAGGTGGCGAGCGAGGAACTGAACCGCATCGGCTACATGCGAGGAGGCGCACACGCATGAAGCTTTCATTGGGCAGGGTAGCGGAGTTCGTCCATGGCAGCGGCAGTTTCGATCATGCCGCAATCGCCGAGGGCTACTCGATTGACTCACGCGGGCTTCGCGCGGGCGAGTTGTTCTTTGCTATCAAGGGCGAACGGCTGGACGGTCACAACTACGTGGAAGCAGCCCTGGCGGCGGGTGCGGTTGCCGCGGTAATCGAGAGCGGTCAGGTTGCTTGCTATGCCGACAAGTCTAAGTTGATCGTCGTTGCGGACAGCACGCTGGCGCTGCAGCACCTGGGCGCGGCGGTGCGGCGGCTCTGGGGCAGGAAGTTGCTTGCAGTGACGGGCTCGGCGGGAAAGACCACTACCAAGGAATGCATTGCGCATGTGCTGGGAGCGCAGTTTCATGTGCTGAAGTCGCTGGGAAACCTGAACAATCACTTTGGCCTGCCGATGCAGTTGTTGCGACTGGAGCCCCAGCACGAGATCGCTGTAATTGAAATGGGAATGTCCCATGCAGGCGAAATCACCACCCTGGCGCAGATTGCCGCGCCTGACGAAGGTGTGGTGACCAACGTCGGCCTGGCGCATCTGGAGAGCTTTGGCACACAGGCGGGAATCGCACGCGCCAAGTACGAGTTGATCGAATCGCTACCGGCGGGAGGCCATGCGTTTCTCAATGCCGACGATGCCTACGTCTCGCAATTTGGCCGCGACTTTCACGGCCGGGTCACGCTTTACGGAATTGAGCATCCGGCGGATTATCGCGCCGGGAACATTGAGTGGCGCGGAGTTCTGGGCTCTGAGTTTGACATCGTTGGCCCCGGCTTCCGGGAGCGAGTAGTCGTGCCGCTGATCGGTGGTCACAACGTGTTGAATGCGCTGGTGGCGGTTGCGGTGGCTGCCGAGCACGGCGTCAGTCCCTCGGATGCGGCGGCGCGGTTGGCCTCGCTCAGCGCCGGCGACAAGCGCGGCGAAGTGCGCGAGGTAGGTGGCGCAATCCTCATCAACGATTGCTACAATTCCAATCCTCAAGCGCTGGACAGCATGGTTGCGGCCCTGGCGCAAACGCCGGCCAGGCGGCGCATCGTCATCGCAGGCGAGATGCTGGAACTGGGTCCGGGCGCGCCGGAGTTGCATCGCGAGTGTGGACGGAAGATGGCTTTGAACAAGGCGGACTACGTGGTTGGAGTGCGCGGCAATGGCGAGTTCATCGCCGAAGGCGCGGCTTCGTCCGGCGTAACGGCCGAGTTTGTGGAAACTCCCGAGCAGGCAGGCGAGTGGCTTGCGCGCAACCTGCGGGAGGGGGATGCGGTGCTGCTGAAAGCTTCGCGCGGCGTGGGACTGGAGCGTGCGCTCGTGGTGTTTGAGGCACAACGAGGAACGTAGTTCAACGGCGGGTGCAAGCCCGCACAAAAATTGAGGATCCATTGCTCTATTGGCTTTTATACGAATACATTTTTCGCCACTTCAACGTTGGGCCGTTCCGGATCTTCCGCTACTTGACCTTTCGTACGGCCTTCGCGAGCCTGACCGCGATGTTCATGGCGCTGATCATCGGACCTTCCGTGATCCGCCGCCTGCGCGAATTCCAGATCAGCCAATACATTCGCGAAGATGGGCCACGCTCGCACCAGAAGAAGGCGGGTACACCGACCATGGGCGGACTACTGATTGTGGTTTCCATTGTGCTGCCCACGCTACTCTGGTCAGACCTGTCGAACAAGTTTGTATGGCTGGTGGTGCTCTCCACCCTGTCGTTCGGCGCGATTGGCTTTGCCGACGACTACCTGAAAGTTGTGCATAAACAGAATCTGGGACTGAACGGACGCAGCAAACTCCTGCTGCAGACGCTGGTTGCGTTCGTGATCGCGGTGGCGTTGATACTGATGCAGGCCGAGGGCGAATATTCCACCCACCTGATGGTGCCGTTCTTTAAGCGATTCCGCCCGGACCTGGTGGTCAGCTCGCTGGCGGTAAATCCGCACCTGTGGATGATCGCCTTCCTGCCGTTCATCATCTTTGTCATCTTCGTGCTCGTGGGCTCAACCAACGCGGTCAACCTGACGGATGGACTTGACGGACTCGCAATCGGTTGTACGTTGATTGCAGCTGGTGCTCTTACGGTGCTCACCTACCTCAGCGGCCATGCGCT
>JBEKOO010000097.1:0-8555 GCA_049521655.1 Candidatus Korobacteraceae bacterium | reverse complement strand
TGCTGCGAAGTCATGGGTAAGCTCCCTGTGGTCCCACTTCCGTGAGACGAAATTTGAATTGTTGATCGTTCGCTCACGGCAGCACGGGGAGAAATCCGTCCGACCGTGAGCCCTTTGCTTACAGTCGTCGAATTGGCTGGCCAACGGAGGCACGAATCATTTCCTTCGTGCAGCCTGCCCAGCATTTGTACTTACGCGGATCGCTGATCGAGATGGCGAGATTATCGCCAGCCCGGTCATTGCCCGCCTGCGCGCAGGACGGACACTGCGTGTAGTAGTTCCCGCTCGCCTTGCGCCGAGGTTTTCGGACGTAGTCGAGGATGGAGAACTGCTTGAGGTTCGGGTCGAAGCTCCGTGGCGGCAGCTCGACCGAGGTTGATTTGCGAAGGAACTCTGCCGGGATTGTCATTCCGAGACTGAGCCGTGTCAGCTCAGGCTCGGTGAGTTTCTTCAGGCTTTTGAGATAGGAAAGTTGCGACGTGATGTCACTCGGTGCGTCATAGAACCAGTAGCGATGATTGTTCGCCCGATGAATTCCGAGCGGACCACGCAGCGCATTGCCGAACTCCCGCGGCCCGAGTTTGTCCTGACGCGGGAAGATTTCGATACCGTCCCGCAGACCTGACGCTCCCTTGATGGGCACGCCCAGCCGGAGCGCGACGTTATAGATGTAGACCCTGCACTGCTCGGCCAAGAGCGGCTGCTCGCACAGGATCCAAAGGTGACCGCCACGGCGTGACATCTCCAGCGCGGCTGAGACTCCGTCGAGTTCGAGCTCGGTCTTCAGTTTTCCAAGATCGAAGAACGCGTCATCGTAGTCGGCATCGATGGCAATCCACTTACAGCGTTGGGATTGAGAGTTGATGGCATACAGGCCAACGGTCAGCCAGCCGGCCAGGTGCTTGCGCACCGTGGCGGGGTCCAGCTCCTCTGGCCTCCCGTCATCCTTATTCTTAGGTTGGTAGTGGTAATGGCGTCCCGTTTCCGGTTGCGGGTTGGCGGACTGCCGCGTGTACGCCTTACGATTGACGAACAAAGCCCACCAGTCGCGGACGTTTTCGCTCGTGACCGGAACGATGGGCGGCTTGGGCTTGGGGAGGTTCAGTCCCCGCGGCTGGTCGGTGGTGAGGCTCATCGCTCCGCAATCCTCCTTTCGTGAGCGAACTGGGGCGCAGTTTCACCGGAGAGTAAAGTCCCGTCAAATCTGGCGGGCACCTTTCTGTAAAAAATTGAAAACTAAACACTTACTGCCGCCGAATCGGACGGCGGAATTGATGGCTGTGCGGAGCCAGTGGGCCTGCTCGAAGCTGGGAAATTGGCTCGCGGGGATTGCGGCCTATATATACAAGGACGGAACAGAGAGCGCCAGCCCCGCGGGCTGGTTGTTTCGGATTACCCGCATCCGAATCTCGCCGTCCGGCCCAGGAGCCAAAGCCTAATTGCATATTCGCTTTTTATTCGCTATGATTCCGGAGTGGGAATTCAACGCGACGAGACTGATGGGAAACCGATGCGGGCGGGTTTGGCGGTGTTTCTCGCCGCTGCTTTCATTGCTGCGGTACGACTGGCCAGAGTGGAGAACCTGTCACCGTCTCCGAAGCTGGTCTCCACGCTAAGCGATTCTCTGGTGCTGGCGAGACGGCTGTTGGATGACACCAGGAAGAAGTTTCCCGAGCTGTTTTGAGTTCGTTTTCAGGTTCCAAGTCGGTAGCGCGCGAGTATCCCCCGTTGCAATAATGATCGAAACGACTCGTGGCGCGTTGCTTCGTTTGGCATCGAGCGTGATTGGTGAATCGCCACAGAGATTCTCGAGCGGGAGGCAGAATAGGAGCCGGGCCCAACTCGGGGAGCAGATTGTGCAGCAGGCTGCTGCACAACTCCAGTCATTCCATGGGGAGCATATATGTGCGGTCGCTACCGCCTGTCGAAGCGCAAGCAACTGATCGAGGAATATTTCGAGACAGCCAACGAGGTCGATTGGGAACCGCGCTACAACATCGCTCCTTTCCAAGATGTCGGCATCATACGCCAGGATCCCTCTCGACCACGCCGTGAGTTCTCCCAGGTTCGCTGGGGTTTAATCCCGTACTGGGCAAAGGAGGCGAGCATTGGCCACAAGATGATCAATGCCCGCTCGGAGACGGTAGCCGATAAACCGGCCTTCCGCGAAGCTTTCAAACACCGCCGGTGCCTGATACCTGCCGACGGCTTTTATGAATGGATGCAAACCGGGAAGAGCAAGCAGCCCTTTCATTTCGGGATGCAGGATGATTCGCTATTTGCTTTTGCCGGAATATGGGACCGATGGAAGGATGGTAGCGGCAACCCGGTTGAAACATGTTCGATCCTGACCACCAGACCAAATTCGTTGCTCGCCGCTGTGCACGACCGGATGCCGGTAATTCTCGAACGTGATGATTACGAGTTGTGGCTCGACCCGGGATTCGAGGATCTCAATTCACTGTCGGAGATGCTAAGGCCGTTCAACCCTGACCTGATGAAGTCGTATCCAGTCAGCACGCGCGTCAATGCGCCAAAGAACAACGATCCCGAATGTGCAGCAGAGATAGCACTGGTTAGCCAAACGGAACGAGATGGGCAACTTCTGCCAGGAGTTCTTCTGCCCTAGCCTGATAGGGTGCGACTTGGCCTGATCTCAACAACTGTTCATAGAAAGTCTAACTTCCGCGTTGTCCGCGCTCGGGACGGCTACGGACAATGATGTTCGTCGGAAATGTTGACGGTTCTTTTGTCCCGCGCGGCATGCGTTCGTAGGCACAAGCTGTGTATCGGGCTGGGGACATGGGAGGCGATTCGTCCGAAGCCAAGTTAAGCTGGCTGGCCCATCGCAATGCTCCGATAAAGGGTCAACACTGAAGGTGAAGCGAGTTCTCCAGCAAGAACCTGCCTGATCGCCGTTTTCTCCTGCAACAGGTCCCACAGCGGCTGGTCGACGCGGTCGATTGCGGGAAACGCTGCGGCAATCAGCCTGTCCCATCCTGCCGCGTGGCGCACCGGATCGTCCGGCAGCACCTGTCCCCGGCAATTTGGTGCTCCGCAGAAACACCGGAACGGCTCCAGATTGAGCGTTCCGTAATCGTCGGTGATCTCTTCTCCCGGTGCGATGTCGCGCACCGCGATTTCGAAGGAATCGAATCCAGGACTCAGGCACGCCGCCGCGCAGGAATGATTCACGAAGCGCCCGTGGTCCCAGCACAGAATGCGGTCGCCGCACACGTTCAGATAGGAATATTTTTGCGCATGGATCCTCAGCAATTCCGGTAACGCCTCCAGGCGCGTGGGAGAGATGATTTGGTCGAGCGGGTCGCCTGCCCATGTGATGGTGCCTTTCGGAATCAGGCGGGTTGCGAACACTCCATATCCGATCGATGCGCCAACGAATCGAAGTTCAGAATCAGGATGAATCACCTTGAGACCTTCCTTAGCAACTTACACCGAATTGCCTTGACCCACGTAATGATGAGGAGAAACACTGAAAACCGCAAGTTGCCAGGAGGGCCGCATGCGTGCGGAGTCGCTTCGTAGCTATTTTGTGAGTGATCAGGAACAGCGCAGTGCCCTGGAAGCCTTGGGCGATTTCTTCGACCCCAGAGAGCTGGATCTCTATGATGCATCGTGGTGCGCTTTCAATCCGTCGTCGAGCGCAGGTGAGGCATTACGACATTTCAACAAGATTTATGACGAGCTTGCGAGTCCCCGTTGGAACGTATTCCGTTCTCCGCAGTCCGGAGCGAGCCGCTGGCCGCCCCAAGAGGTTTTCGACACGATCAACCGTGAATTCACCGAGTTCTCTTGGGGCGGCCCTGTCAACCTGCTGAATTTTCCGAAGAGCGGGACCGGACTCCGTCTCGAATCCTGCCTCGCGAAGATGCAAGGAATTAAACAGAAAAAAGGCTATCCGCTCATGACGGTTTCAAAGTTCCTTCATTTCTACAATCCTGCGCTGTTCCCGATTTACGACTACGAGGTAATGTGGAAGAAGGTATGTAACGGCCGCTTCAAGAATGACTTCCGGGAATTCTGCTACCGTGAGAGGATTCCGAATAATATTGTGGGTGATAATGCCGAAGATACCGCGGCCTTTCTGCGCTACTACATGATTTGGGCAAGTTCTCTCCTCTCGCTTGCGCACGCGGGTTTTATGCAGGTATTCAGCGATTGGTTGGCCAAACAACCCGGCACGGATTTGCCCAAGAGGAGGTTTGAACCCAAAACACTCTATGCCAGGGCCTTCGAGTACACTGCGATCGGCGCAGCAAATGTATCCTGAAACCGGCTCGAAGCGGTGGAAGTCACTCGCAATCCGCAGCGGAATTACAGGCCCCAAAGGCACAGAATGATTTGGCCTCGGAGTTTCAATTGCGCCAGATTTCGCGACTGATAACTATATCGTTAACAGGCACGTTTATAGCGTCTTTGGCTTTAAGGAATATAGGGATAGTCAGAGGTTAAGTTGCTGAGCGCAAGAGAGCTAGGAACTCACTTTTAAAGGCATTAAAAGTCAATAGGTCTTCGAAAATCGTCAATTCTTAAAGGCAAAGAGGGTGCTTTGATCCCGCCGTTTACGCATTCGCTGCAACCCTAATGGCGTCGGCTTCACGGGCTACTTGGGCCAGCAGCGTCGATAAAGGGCCTCCGTGTGACAGCGTTCTCACCGCGTAAGCGTTAATCCCCATGCGACGAATTGCTGCTGCCGTAACAAAAAGAATTCGAGGATGCGCGCCGCTGAGTTGACGGGCAATTGCGAGCAGTCCCTTCGCGTCCCGCACGACATAGAGAATTGCTTCCAGCATTTGTTCCTGCGACAGCGCCCGGCGAATTTCCGAATATCGGGCCGCATTTTTGTTGCTCCTCTCGTATTCGATCGCACAGGTTAAACTCTGCTCTCCCACTTTCAGGACTGCAACGGCGTCGTAATCCTTCACATATCGGTCATCGGTCATGAGGTTCTCCGCGCAAACCTCGACGTCGGTGAGCCATAATTCTGCAATTCCATGTCGCACCATCGAAAGCCGCACGGCATTTAATTCCAGGCAATGCATCAACTTCGACGGGTGGCAGATCACTTGTGTCTGGGCATTGAGCGAAGAAAGCGAGTGGCCGAAGGATTCGAGTTCCAGTAATCCCGTGTGGGTTATGGAGTAAACCTTGCGGCCCTCAATTCTCCGCTCGAATAGGCCGACAAATCCGCCTGCCAGCAGTCGCCGAATTCTCCAGAGGAAATTACACACCGCTGACTGCGACTTGTCATAACCGCTTAGGGCGATGAGCTGCTCGTGGGTTATGTAGCCCGAGTTCCTTATCAACAGCAACAAAGGAATATCGAAAGCCTCACTGATGACGACTGATCCTTTGCGGTATCTCATGCCCAATGCTCCTGCCCGTCCGTCACTAATAGCAATCGATCTTCGCCGTTACTCCTGGAAATTCTCCATACACCTGCAGCTGTCGCGAATTGGCCGGCAGCGGAGAGCAATAACAAAGCTTGTTGTTGACCGTCGTGCTCGCTGAGCGCAACCGTGGTCACACCTTCGTTTTTCCATGGCCCGGAGAAATTGATGCAGCCGTACAGACGGCTGTCGACCGCGACTAAGTAATGTGTAGGCGTCAAAGGGCCGTAGCGCTTTCCGATTGCCAGCAGCCGGTTTTGTCCCATGTGCCTGGTCACCCCGACACAGCCAAAAATGCAACCAAGCACGTCTTTGGGCTGGTGCGGGTTAATCCTGCTGTTGCCGTTAAAGCGGAGAACGCCCGGCACTTTCCAGCTGCGGCGGAATTTGCCGCCTTGCGGAAATCCGGTGGTGTTGAAATACGCGGCATGCTTGGTAAAACGCAGCGGGTCGGAGCGGTCCGGGCCGGGACGGACCCACCACTCAGCGCCGACTCCCAATATGCGCACCAGCATTTCCATAATCAGGCCCCGACCGAGGTCCGGTTCTGTTTCTCCAGTGTCTGAACTTGGATCAAAGCCTGATTTAATTGCTCGCGTAAATTGTGCACCTGCTGGGCCAAGGCGGAAACCTGGTGCTTTGCCCGCAGCGTCGCGTCACGCTTTGCGTCCTCCACCAGTTTCTTGAGCTGCACTTTGGTCATCAAGACTTCCGCCGGTGTCGCTGCCGTCGCCGCCGCACTCTCCTCGCCGGAATTCGGCTTAGAATTCGGGGTCGATTCTGGAAGGGGAAGCGGAGTAGCGGTTTGCGACGGAATCTCAATTGCCTGGTTTCCGTCGGACGAGCGCACGACTGAGGTCAATACCGTCTGCTCGGTGGCATCCTGTCTGGCCAGCTTCTCGGCCATGGCGTTGTACTCATCGACCAATTGGTTGTGCCGGCGTATGGCATCGACGGCCCGTGCCCGGGTGTACAGGTAGGAATTGGCGAGCTGGGTGACAATATTGACGGAAATTTCCAGCCGGTTCCCTCTCTCCCGGAACAGCCAGAAGACATAAAGGACCAGAATTAATACCGTGACTCCCTCGGCCACGATGATCCAGAAATACAAATTCTCGAATGTTCCGCCTAGAAATATCTGTCGCGCATCGGCGAGCTTCGCTCCGTAATCGATGTCCTGCTGGTTAATCGAATCCAGCAGCCCTTCGAGCGGTCCGCCTCTTATGATTTGTTTCCGGCCGCCGGGCGGGTCATACCTTCGTTGTGCTTTCAGCCGCGCGGGATCAGCGCTTGTTTGTCGCTGCGTGGTTTCCACCTGCCGGTTATTCGACTGGGCAAATGTAGCCAACGAGCTAAGCCCGAGCAGAAGAAGAATAGAAAGCGCTCTTTTCACCGTTCGGCCTCCGGTCTCCTTCGGCTTCTCATGCCGCGCTTGCGGCTGGCTTCGAGGCTGACATCCCGGAAGCGCAAGTTGGCTCCAATCTCCTGGTTGTATCTGGTTGCATAACGCGGCAGGATCTCGGGAACAACCGACGACAAACGGTCCACCTGGGGGACACGCACATGGGCGTGGCCGTGGATGGTGCCGAACCGTTTATCGCTCATCAGGTACTCCATCTGGCCGACAGGGAGATTCTTGATGTGCTCCTCCTCTGAACGGGTTTCCTTGATTTCCGTCTGGCTGCCGACTCCCTGGTCTTCGTACGTGGGATTGAAAATTCCCTTTTTCCGTATGCTCATGCTCCGCCGCAGCTGGCGCACCCTGGCCGACGCATTAAGAAAATATTGCGCAGTATCCTCGTCGCGGGTGCGCAGCATGAAGGTCGTATTCGGTGCCGAAGCAACATCGTGTTGGAAGGCCTTTCCCACACTCAGCAGCTGAGGGATGCTCTGCATGGCGAACAGGAAAGCGGTGTTGGAGCCGCGGGCTGTCTGCAGGATGTTGGCGAAATTCGAGTACGCGATGGGCGCGAATTCATCCATGATGACCGACACGAACGGCATGTACATGTCGGCCCGCTTGCGCTCATAACGTTCGCCGATGACCAGTTGCAGGTTCTGCAGGATCATCCGCCCCAGGGCGCGAGTAGTATCGTCGTTCTTGTTGGTATTGAGGGAGACGAACAGAATCCGTCCTTCCTCGATGACGTCCTCGATCGAAATCAGGTCTTCGTACGGTCCGGTGATGATGGAGAGCTTGTCTTCCAGGAAGGTCATCATCTGGTTGATCAGACCGCGAATCATCTGCACGCGCTTGGGGTCACCGAAGGACTCGATGAGGTTACGCGTGCTCATCTGGAAATTGAGCCTTTGCTGGTGGCTGACGTCGGGCAGCTGCTCGATGCGGGAGCGGGCGATGCCCGCCTGTTCTCTCAGCACATCGAGGTCGTAGGCCATGACCAGGATGTCGTAGATGTTGTAGCGCTTGCCGGTGTAATAAAGGATACGAACAATGTCGGAGAGGTAAGTCTTCTGATGGCCATGGAAGAAGTCCTCCCGCAAGTCAAAGGACTCGAAGATGAAGCTGACGTGTTCCTGGTACTGTCCGCTGATGGCAATAAAGGGGTTGAAGCGCACGCTGATCTCGGGCCGTGAGGGATCGATAATGCGCAGGTCGTCCAGGCGCCCGGCGGCGGCGATCAGGGGCAGCAGCTTGTCATCGAGGAACTCGCGTTCCCCTTTGCCGTCGATGATGATAAGCGGAACCTTGTGACGGTTGCCCTGAGGGCCGGCCTCGCGGATCAGGTCTTGCTGGATGATGTTGAGCAACAAGGTAGTTTTGCCGGCTCCGGTCATGCCGAAGCCGTTGGCCTGCATAACGCGCACTTCATCCGGCCAGAGCAACGGCTTCTTACAGATGTCGTAGCCGATCACGATGGAGTTTTCGGCGAACGCCTCACGCAGGTTCTGGCTGTCCCGCTTGCGATCGACGGTCACAGGGGGATGCGGCCAGGCGTTGTCTCGTTCAACACCCAACGTGAGCACATAGCGCAGGCTGTCCCAAAAGACGAAAGAGGCGGCGAGCAGGTAGAGGCTGGCCTCCATCAGCTGTTCCTTGCGGATATGCAGGCGGGCATAGCAGATGTAGCCCACGCCAGCGATGGCGGCAACCGCGATGAACACCAGCAGCAGTTTCGCTTCGTC
>JBEKOO010000096.1:0-16441 GCA_049521655.1 Candidatus Korobacteraceae bacterium | reverse complement strand
CAGGATGATGGTTCCGTGCAGGAGGCTGCGGATTTGCAAGGTTCAGAAACCAGACTTGAGCGCCCGACTCACGGTGATCTAATTTGAGCAGACAACCGTATCGGCCACGCTTAGGTTCATGTGTAGAGAAGAAGTGGGACAGTCGTTACAAAGGCAGGTCCGCTTCCTCTTGCGAGTGAGGTTACAACATGGAAACTATCTTGATTGTTCTACTGGTGCTATTTCTGCTCGGAGGCGGAGGTTGGGGATATTCGCGGTGGCGGCGCTAGCACGGCTGCCGGGCAAACACGCACACATGCTGTTTGATCCTATTTGGGACGCCTGGAGAAACATCGGCTCCGAACTCAAGAGGGTAATTTACTGCTCATCGTTCAAAGAAGGGCCGCTTCATGAAAAAGAAAAGCCGGATCGAGATTGAAAGAAAGATTGTATCCCGCGTAAAAAGGGAAATGGATCGCCCACGACTGACCGAGTCGGTCCGCAACGGTTTCAGCGCCCAGGCCGCACCGACCGTGGAGAAGCCTGCTGTCCGTTCTGCGCGAGCGTGAGTCCTGATCCTCTGCGTGGTCACCACACTCAGCTCCAATTTGCTCGATTCTGCTCATGGTTAGCCGCGTCTGGCCGGCTTCGATCGACTTCGCGTAGTGGCCGAAGCAGGAGATCTTTCGGGGTGCCGCTCGGTGAATTGTTCGTGTAGAACCACATCGAGCAATGACTTGTGAACCTTGATGCGGCCGTTGTATTCAATAAAGCCAAGTTCGCGAAACCGGTTCATGAAGAAGCTGACGCGGGAGCGGGTAGTGCCGATCATCTCCGCCAGCGTCTCTTGCGTGATCTTGGGAATGTATTGTTCCGGTTCGCCCGGCTTGCTGAACTCAGCCATCAACAGCAGAATCCTCGCCAGGCGCTTTTCACTGGAGTTGAAAAGCTGATCGATCAGATCGGCTTGGATGCGCATGCTGCGATCGAGCAAAAACTTCAAGAACAGGTCGGAGAAGTTATGCTCCTCGTGCATCACACGGATCATCTCTTCCCGCGTTATCTTGAGCGCGGTGCAGGCGGTAATGGCATTGGCCGTGGCCAAACGCAACCCAGCCACTGCCGCGAGCGCCTCTTCTCCCACAAAGTCACCGACGGAGAGAAGCGTGATAGTAGCTTCCTTCCCGGCTGCGGAAACAACCGTGACTTTTGCGCGGCCCTTCAGAAGATAAAAAACCGAGTCCGCGGGATCGCCCTGCGAAAAGAAGGCATCCTTCGGCGCCAATTGGATGATTCGTCGCCCCAGGCCAGCGCTCGCCAGAAAGGCGGCGGCATCGAATCCCAGCTTTTCAAATTTAACCATTGAAGGGCCTCCTTCCGATTGCGGCCCCTGCAGGATGACTACTGAGGTGTGCGTGACCGCACTCCCATCAGGTTAACAAAAGCAGGTACGCGATGGGCAAAGAATGATCTGTTGCAAGCAGGACCTTGGGATGCCGGATGCTCTTCTTTCGACAAAGCATCCATTGCACACTGTTCGACTGCCCACTTAGAGCCGAGCTTCCCCATAGGGGTTACACGGGTAACGTATTGATTCCTTTTGGATAATGATCAGGCTTGGGTTTTGAGGCTCCAATCTCGGCACGGCAGAAAGGCAACCCAGGAATGAGAGTCGCCAATTGCGGTCAGCATGAACCGCGATCGCAAGTGCTCCGGTGAAGAGCTAAGCGGCCTTTCGCCGCCTAGCCGCTGTCAATTTTTTCAAGGCTTTACGAATCCGCCAGGCCAAGACGGAGATTGCGAGCCATGCCAGCCCCGCGATGGTAAGGATAGTCGGACTGGAGTGACTGGGCAGGAGGCGCCAAATCAGTATTGCGAATGCAATCAGCCCCAGAGTCCCCATCGCCGCCCCGATTGCATCGATGCCTGCGGCGACTCTGCCTCTTGAAGTGCCATCGAGACCAACTCGCCGCTTTTTCTCCCTCTGCTGCTTCTCGATCAAGGTGGCTCCAGCGGGGAAGATCGCTGGAAAGGCGAGGAAGAGTCCGGCGACACCCGGACCATATCGCCCGGCTATCAATCCCGTAAGGACCGTTATGATACCGCCGAAGACGAAACGCACAGCGTAGTCCCTCCACCGCAAGTGCTGTATAGAGGAAACATCAAGTCCGATTCTCATAGCTCCGTCCTATCGCACCCAGACAAACCAGAGCCCAAAGGCAGTCGTCAGCCATACCAGCATGAGTGCCGATGTCGCAACTAAGGCCGGCGGTCTATAGCGCATCATGACTTTGCTTACGATCAGTGCATAGATGAAGAACGCGATCGCTCCGGCGATCATGGAGCGAGCCTCAATCGCAGCGTAGTCCCTGCCCTTCGTTGCAACTGTCAATCCGAGAGTAGCGAGCGCAATCGACGGTGCAGCGCCAAAGAGGCCAGCGAAACTTTTTGGACGAATGGCATCTCCTACTAACGCAAAAGCCGACACGAGCGTGCCGCCAATCAAAAAGCGGAACATGAGTTCCTTCATGCGTCTGTGCTCTCAGGACTTCCTATAGTGTTTCCAATCCTTTTCGACGACTCGCGCCATTCGCGCGGCCGCATCCCGCAGCCAATTCGATTTCCTCTTTTGCAGGTCGTTCAGAATCTTGGCCGCCTGACCTTTCGTGCCCAGATGGACGTTTGCAGTTTCAGAACCCATTGCATGCAGGATCATGAGCACATCACGATGCTTGGGCAGGCTTTGAATATCGATCGGGTTTGAGTCTGGAGAAAGACGCCGGATCAACCATGATCCTTCGATGACTTGAAACGGGGCAGGAGAGCGTATCGCAGAGCTGATCGCTTTCTCGTAGTAGGACTGACGATGCCCAATTTGATCATTCAACCAGGAGCAGGCAGAAGGGAGCATCGACTTAGCTTCTCGGGCAATAAAACCGCCGTGCCATCTGGCGATTGCCACGAATCGTTTCTGTCCAAGGCTCCCCAGCCCAGCTTCGCGTCGGACGACTTTGTATTCCATTTTCGGGTCAGGCAGCGTCTTCTGCAGCGCATGCTTCAGGTCGTTGGCAAGCGAGTGCCTGACAGTTGGCAAACGGTTTAGCTTCCCCCAAAAGTCAGAAGGCGGCTTGAAGCTGTCTGCTCCCAGTTTGTCCAGCTTTTGTTCTCGTTCGGCGAGGACGATCGGACAACCGCCTTCGCGCAGTGATTGCAGATATCCGTCCAGGATGGCACCGCATCCGTCCTTGAACCTGATCGACAAGCTGCCGGCATCAATGACGATCTTCATACTTGTGGCCAAACGAACGATGTCGTTCGTGTAGGCCAGGGGGTAAGACTCATCGAAATCGTCGACACCCCAACAGAGGCGGCCCTCGGCATCCCGCCAGGTTCCAAAGCTATTGACATGCAGATCCCCAACCGCGAGAACCTTCGGTGCGTTACACAACTCGGCGCAGATAGACGGCCAGAGTTGAGCCCACCTGTAGAAGGTACCCCTCAAGAACTGGAACGGGCTCTCTTTCATTTGCTCGTGTTTCGATCGAAGATCGGACGAGACGACCGCGGTACAACTGCGCATCCATCTCTCGTAACTGGTGGTCGCGCTTTCGATGTTTAGTTCTCTGCCTTCGGACGATTGGCCGTGGGCGGATATTCTGCGGTGCTGTTCAGTCTTCATAACCTGCCTGACATTGTGAATCGCATGTTAATACTTAGTAAATGGGATGCAATTTGATCCGTCAAGTTGTTTGTTATGTGCCGACAAGAGGCCCTGTTGAGGGCCAGTTCGACGCAGCTTTGCTCACTGCTGCGAAACGGGCGGCA
Organism: Candidatus Korobacteraceae bacterium; assembly: GCA_049521655.1. GTDB lineage: Bacteria > Acidobacteriota > Terriglobia > Terriglobales > Acidobacteriaceae > TOLSYN. The sequence continues at coordinate 12,637 of JBEKOO010000096.1, read as the reverse complement.
TGAGGCCACGCACCGAGTACGCAGGAGAACTTTCACGTCCAGCCTCTCACAGAACCGTGTGTCAACCTGTCGATTCACACGGCTCGTTCCAGCCATCCATTTGCATGTTACGAGAGCAAAGCGACGCAGAAGGCAGAGCTCCTCCTGATTTCCCAGTTAACTCTCCCACTACAAAGGGAGTGAACTGACGGCCATCTTTCGCATTTTGGCGAGGCACAAGCCGATATCTCAGTAGCCAACAAACTCATCTGTTCGAATGTCGTTCTCTTCGACCCCAGCACTAACAAGCGTTTCACGCATGGCCGTCACCATAGTGGGCGGCCCGGCAATGTAGTAAATGGGTCCCTGCAGGATGGCCAAATGCCTGCACAACATCTCCTTGTCTATCAAAGCCGTCTCGCCCTTCCATTCTTTCTTGGATTTCGACATTTCTGTCATGGTGCAGATCAAGGAGAAATTGGGATTTATCGTCTCCAAAGTCCTGAGAGTGTCTAGGAAAGCAGCGTCTTCAGGGCGCCGATTGGAATAGAACAGGTATAACTTTTGCAACAACCTGTCCCGTTCTTGTGCATGGTGAAGGAGCCTGCGGCTGGGCTTATCTTCACTTTTGTGGTTAGTGTCACTTCCTTCAGTGAGCGCTTGAAAGCGGTATTGCGCATGCGTGTAGTGAAAACTAACTCCTTTGCAAAGGGAGGGCTCGCGATGGAAAATGTGCGGGTATTCCCCTTGGCGTCAGTTTCCACTGGGTCAGTGAGGGTCACATCGGCGAACTGGCCCGCTCTGAAACTGAATCCGGACGGTTTCTCGAAGTGAAATGCCATTGTCCCTTCCGCAACCTCTTCTCGGCGCATCAGCGTGGACGTTCGATCCGCCATCAGGACCTCTTCTGTAACCGTGCCAACATTCCCCAGAGTTCGGGATATACATTTGGCGACCGGGCAGCTTCCAATCGGTCAAACTGCAAAGGCCCGATCGGGATACCGTGTGCAGTCACTCCGTAAGGGTCGCGGCCGCCAATGTAGAACACATCTTATACACGCCGCGACCGCTGAGTTGGTCAAAATCGCACTTCCGTTCTACACGCTGTCGGTTTGACGAAGGGCGCGCGATGCCTAACGCGAAAATGTCCAGTCTAAGGATAATGGCTCAGCCCAGGAAGCTGGGGAAAGTAGGTTTCAGAAGCGAAGCTTGAGCACTTGGCTCACGGTGGTCCAATGTGAGCAGACCTTGGCCTAAACCGCTTTAAGGCGAAGTTCCTTCGATCGTGTGCGCTCTCAGCGCCCCCAGTAGCGATTGCAATCCTTTTCAAGAATGCTAGCCATACCTTGCCACTCATCTTGTGAGATTGCCTTGTTCTCGCCAATTGAGAGTTATCTGAAGTGAACGTCGGAGTTGCCCCATCTCGAGTTAGGCGTCAACGCTCTCCCATTCCCGGTTGGCAACTTCCGATTCGTTCTGCTCATACAACTGCTCCAAATAGCCAGCCGATGCCTGCGGTCATCGCCATGGCCAATCCACCCCAGAACGTCACGCGTATTGCGCCGATCATCACTCCTGCCCCACCCACGCGTGCAGCGAGTCCACCCAGAAGTGCGAGCAACGCCAAAGAAGAGATGGATACAAGGGGGATCAATTCCTGCACCGGAGCGATCGCTGTGACTAAGAGAGGCATCAATGCACCGAGAGCGAAGCTTCCGGCCGATGACAACGCTGCTTGAGTAGGGCGCGGGCAAAGCTTCTTGGAGATGCCTAGCTCATCTCTGGCGTGGGCGCCCAACGCGTCGTGCGCCATCAGTTGCTGAGCAACCTGTTTCGCGAGAGTAGGATCGAGCCCACGAGCGATGTAAATCGCCGCAAGCTCATTGTGTTCGCCTTTATTGTCTATTTTTAGCTCCACGCGCTCAATGTCCAAATCAGCTCTTTCGGTGTCTGCCTGCGAATGGACAGAAACATACTCTCCGGCTGCCATCGACATGGCCCCGGCCACCAGCCCAGCCATTCCTGCAATCAACAGATTACGGTGTGTCGCCTGCGCGGCTGCAACACCCAGCACGAGACTTGATGTTGAGAGTATGCCGTCGTTCGCGCCCAGCACCGCTGCGCGCAGCCAGCCAATGCGATCGGTGTGATGATGTTCCTTATTGACTGCAGGCATTGTGGCTCCTTTTCGATCGAGGAAGCGCTGGAATCCAGAATATAATCTTGATCTCGCTCTACCACCCGAAGTCCAACCAGCATGGTATGACAAGAGACAACTGACGCCGATCTAGATACGTTTCATTCGCAGCAATCAAACCGTGACCAATTGCGTAAGGGCTGCGTAGTCATGCTTCTCAAACATCGCTTGCGATGCCATTGTCTGCTGAATCCGCGCCATTCGCTTCATACTTATAGTCTATTCAAATATGACGCCGGTTGCAGACTTGTGCAGAGGTTCCCTAAAGCATAGATTCGCGGCTAACCTGGTTGATGTGCGAATACCAGTTACCGATGTGATGTCTCAAGCACTTTGCAGCAGCATGGAGTCTCGGCGAGACACGACTTTCCAGAGCTCAATTCTTATTGTCAGCGTCGGATCGTGCTCCACCCTTCACAGCTTCAGTGCCGCACCGGTCCTGATTGCGCACATCATTCTCATTTACGTTGAACGACTCACCCACCACTTTCGCACTGCCCTCGTGGCACTCCTTTCCAACCTTCGATTGATTGTCCTGCTGGGGCTGAGTGCGCACATCATTCTCATTCACGTTGAACGACTCACCCACCACTTTCGCACTGCCCTCGTGGCACTGCGGTCCAACCCTCAATTGATTGTCTTGCTGGGGCTGATTGCGACTTTGAGCGGCTTTAGTGTTCTGCATTTTGGACTCCAGGACGACCGTGTGCAGTCACTCCGTAAGGGGCGCGACCGCCAATGTAGAACCCATCCTATACACGCCATGTCCTCTGAGTTGGTCAAAATCGCACTTCCGTTCTATACCGCTGTGGGTTTGACGAAGGGCGCGCTACGCCTAACGCGAAAATGGCAAATCTCAGAATGATGGCTCCGTGCAGGAGGCTCACTGCGCACGCCCTGATGAGCAATTCCGACCAGCTTTCAGCAACCTGATCGTTGGATACTGATCGATGGAAGGCTCTACATCAGGCAAGGAAACTTCCCAAGAGAGGTCCTTACCGGGTCGCAGACACTCAAGGCGCAAGGAACTCTTGATGGATCTCAACTAATTGAAACCCACCACCAAGCAGAGGAGAGAATCATGATGAAACCCAGTACGGACGATAAGGCAACAGGCAATCTCCACGAAGTCAAAGGCGCAATCAAGCAGGAGGCCGGCGAGCTTACCGAGAATCCCAACCTGGAAGCTGATGGTAGAGCTGAAAAGAATGCCGGAAAAGTTCAAAAGACTGTCGGCAAGATTGAAAAGGCTGTCGGAGCATAAGCGAATCAACATCGAACTTCTCCATCGAGAGATCAGAAGGATGTATTTGCTCGCCCCGTTGGGTACGCCAACACAGCCTGTGCGATGCGCCGATACATCTCGGCGGCCTACACAACAAACATGGCTACCACCGCGACGAACATCGCTGCCGTGGTGAGGGCTACGACGATCCAACCCAAGCGGGAACTGTGTTCACCATGCATGATTTTGTAGGCGGCCTTCCGACAATGCTTTAAATCAGCCCTCTGGGAAGATCGTCCATACGGTGAGCGGCATAATTCCGGAGGCTGTCATTCTCAAATATATCGAGAACGCTACCTCCACTCACTGAGGCTGGGTGGAGGTGGTTGGCTGATTGGTTTCCCCCTTGGGAGGCGATCCAACTTCTGGCTTCTTGAAATGGATGAAGAGCATCCCAATCAACACTACGAAGGCCACGAATCCTAGCACACTGAAGATGATGGCGTCGATGTGCTTACGTATCGGCCTGTCGCCGATATTCTCGTCTGAACTTATCATTCGTTTTCCTTTCAAAGTAACCTACATTAGCGACCCGAGCCGCCCCTAATGTGCTAAACTTCCGCGCATGCGATTGATAGTATCGTTCTCTTGCTCCTGTTCGGTGGTGGCGGCTACTACATGGGCCCCGGAGTCGGCTACTACGGCGGGGGCGGCGTCAGCCTTATTCTGCTAATCGTGATTCTCTTTCTGTTTTTCGGAAGAGGTCGTAGCAAGCTTTAGCGAGAACTTTCTCTCAATTGTGCCTCGCCAAAACTCCATCAGGGCGGAAGATGGCTTCGTCTTCGCCTAGATCTAGTCTCCGGAATTCCCATCTCTTTCCTGGAATTCATCTACGGCCTGATCCCACTCCAACCACCGCAACCCTGGCCCCTGTTCCCCGGTCCTTCTACTTCTCGATGTCGATCTCCGGATACTTTCGCCGTACTGCCGTCACCACTGCGGCATGCTCGGGCTTTCCACTGGACCGGGCCAGGGCATCGCGGGCGTGTGCGGCGTCTTCGATCGGATAGCGGCGGGTTTCGGGAATCACGAATTCGCCCTTGGAAAGGTTCTCCCGTTTCCCGTAGGTAAGCTTTGTCATATTGATTCCTCCGGCCTGGATTCTCCCAGTGTAGAGAATCCTTTACACGGGCTCTGACCGCGTGATTTCGTGCGTTGCAATTGAGCACCATCCGATCCCAGGTCCCAAAAGTGGGGCGCCCGGCGAAGAGCGCTCAATGTGGAAGTTGTAGCCAGTCTGAAGAAGACGCTGGCGGAGTTGGCTAAAGGGAAGGTCCTGGGCGGATAATACGCGCAGCTTCTACTTCTCGCCTTTCCCCGTTTCTGCTGTGCCAGACTCAGCCGCTGGTGTATCGAGCTGCTCGGCGTGCTTCAGGGCATTCCGAGAGAGCTCGTCAGCCTGCTTGCTGAGTTCATGATCGGTTAGATGATCTGCTTTGCCGTGTGCGACCGCTGCGACGGCGTGGGCGTGGGATGTTTGATTGTGATGTTCTGCGGCTTGATCGTGCGAACTCTGAGGCATGGTGTTCCTTTCACCGGTACGATGCAAACCGTCGGGCCGGGAGCGCCACAAAATGATCGATGCCGGCCGTCTGAATCACGCGATCCAGATTCTAGGACCCGGGAAGCTCCCGAATCTTGCCAATCAAGGCTACTGGGAAGTCGCTCGTTGCTAACATCCCAATGCGCTCACTGAGCACCCGCGGCCTTCCGGATCAAGGGACGCGACCGTCAATGTAGAACCAATCCTATACTCCCCGTGATCGCGGGGTTGGTCAGAACCGCACAGGGCGGTAGTGGCTCAGTTTGAAATCTGGAGTGATCCAAATCACACAGTATGGCGCTTCGAGTCCCGCTATAGTCTTTCCATACGTACTCTCCACCCCGACCGGATAGGGAGAAGCGCCCCCAAACCTCAGACGGAGACTCGGGGTGTCTATTGCTGGGTGAACTATGGAAGCAGCGTTGCGAGAAAATCGAATTCAGTACTATAGAACGAAGGTTGCGGAGTCCCAGCAAGAGTACATGGATCTGGTTAGAAGGTCATACACGCCTGATTTAACCGTGGAGGATGGGACCGCAATCAGCCGCATCAAAGAGAAGACCATCGAGCGCTGTGTCGATCTCCAGTATTTGCTTGGGCTCTATGAGTACCAATGCCAGTGCGACGAAGTTTAGGGCTTAGTTTGAAATCTCAGCGGATGTCGAAGACATATGCAAGTCCCAGTAGGACGCCAAGCTCACTGGGGAAGACGCCGGCCGGATGTTCATTTCACTCCGTCCTTCATCTATGAGCTTCGAAGGTGGTTTATGGATTTCCTCAACCAAACTGACCTCACCCGTCTCCGCGCAACCATCGCCGCCGTCCGACTTGAAAAATCCCGCCACGCGGAAGACATCGCGTCTTCTGTAACATCTCCGGAACGAAAGCAATACGCCCTTCGCCGTCACACCGCCTTAGTGAACGAACTGCGGATGAACGCCGAAGAACTGGAAGGGCTTATTGCAGCGGCAAAGCGCGCTGAGGCAAAAAGAACCTTTCAGTAAATTCCACAGCTTCACAGGAAATTCACGCAGGCCGCGCTACTCTCAAAACAGATAGGCTGTCATGCCTTGTGAGGATCAACGGCTTATTTTGCAGGCGTGTATGCGCGCGCCGAGGTCGAACAGGTCGAACCTGATGTGACCTATGCAGAAAAGAGAAAAGACCACTCTTTTACACGGCTTGAACCCTTAAATAAGGCGGCCGTTTTTTTGTTACGCAATGATCTCTCGCCGAGATCCGGATTGAAACGACAAGAGATCACAAAAAGGATCGCAGGCATGCTCACTCTCCGCAGCAGCTAAGTCAGCTTGTTCCTGCGAGTGAGCCACGGTTTGAAAACAACCCAAGCAAATCAAATCAGTCGTTGAATCGTTATTTTGCCGCCGTACAAATCCGCTATTCGTCATTTCACCCTCCGGGGAACGAAGGTCCTTCAAAAACCACTCCAATGTTGCGATGGCTTTTGCTGTGTGGCCAACATACCGAAAAGGTTGCCCGGAAGGATGTTCATTTCTGCTCATATTCTGTGGGAAAGTGGATTGATATATTCGCGTTTTATTTGCATGTCCGAGTTGCAGAGCTACTATTTGTTCGCCGATAAGTTCGGCCGTCCGGCCAAGGGCAACGATAAAGGCAAGGTCGAGGGGTTGGTCGGATAAGCTCGCCGCTCGGGAATTATCGGGACGGCGAACCGAGTATCGTGAGAAAACTCACCAAATGCTACGAGTACTTCAACATCGACGCTTGTGAAAAGGATTGGAGATTCCGAAAATTCCGAGTCGTGACCGTTGCCCGCACCGCAGATAAAATGTGCAACCCTTGCAAACTGCTGAGCAACAGATTCTCCCACCGGATGTTCTGGATGACGACGGAGCCGCTGTTCAAAGAAGGGATTGGCGGCGAGATTTTCAGGACGCCCCGCGATTATGACAAGGTTGCTTACTTTTTCCTTTCCCCGTAAATCAGTCATACTTTATTTAATCGCGCGTAATGGCGCGGGGGCGGCATAGCCGCCACTACTTGGCCTCTCCTCCCTCTCGCGTGGTGATCTTACTCCTGATGAGGGAGGAGACGCCCTGCAGCAACGATCGGGGACGACGGCTTAGAAAGCCCGTCTCATTGGCGGCACGAGATATATGGCACTAGAGTGAAGAGGCACCCTCGCATCCTCGCTATCAAGCAGCGCATTGTTGGCGAGTTCCACGCGTTCCGGGTGAAATTCATGTCGGATGACGCCGATTTGAACACGGCACCGCTCTTGACTACCGGCACCGCAAACAGGACAAACGAACTTCAGAGAAAGATCATTGTCAGTCATATGGAATGTTTACTACGAATCCTTTAAGTAGATATGGTCAACATCGAACATTCCATTCCTATTGTTCGCCGCATGAATATCTCTCTTGGAAAAGATTCAATTACCGTGAGCGTTCGATGGTCCCATCTTGACTGAGGTCAGAGTTTTTTAACGGCCATCGAGATGCTTGGGCTCCTTTTCTTTGTAAGGGTGAAAAGCCCGATGAATTCGGGAGCGACATACGCAGCACTGTTCGACTGATTCGACATGTGCGAGCGCTCAACCGGGCCTCGTTACGTGAGCGCTATGTGAACCGCAGGTCTTACGAAGCCGGAGCAGCGTCGCTTTGCAGCTTGGCGAGTCTCGCCTTCTGGTCGAGCTTCCATCGGTCAGGCAGCCAGGCGGATAGATCGCCGTCGGACGTGAGGGGCAAGTTGGTGAGCAGTTGAGTAAAGTAGATCTGCGGATCGATGTCATGCCGTCTGCAGGTCGAGGTGAGGCTGGCAAGGATGGCGGCGGTGCGGCCGCCACGCGCGTTGCCGACGAAGAGGCTGTTTTTCCGATTTAAAATCACGCGCTTCATCTCGCGCTCGGAGACATTGTTGTCAATGGGAACTGCGCCGTCGGTCGAGAACACGTTCAACTCTGCCCACTGGCCGAGGGCGTAGTTCACTGCCTCAGCCATGGGATGCTTGGGCAGCAACTGCTCTTTCCATACAAGGAATTTGTCGTGCAGCTCGGCCAGCACCGGCGTCGACTGTTCCTGACGCAGCCGGAGGCGCTCTTTCACGGAAGCATCCTTGGCTTGCTTCTCGACGGCGTAGAGTGCGCGCACTAAGTCGATCGTTTCCCGCGCAATCTCGGGAGCGGCCTTTTCCGCGTCGATGATCTTCCTCCTCAGATGGGCCCAGCATCCGGCGCGCACGATGCCGTTGCCGGCCACCACGCCGTTGTAGCCGCCGTAGCCGTCGGCAAGCAGAACCTGGCTGTAGTCCTTGAGGAAATACTTCGGTCCGTCGCGGCTGCGGCTCAGCGTGAAGTCGAAAACGTTGTAGGGATGCGCATCGTCGCCGACATACACCCACATGCGCGCGTTGGCCGTTTTTCCCTTACTCAACATGGGCATGATGGTGTCGTCGGTGGCCACCACATGTGAGGCTCGCACCTGATCCGCCATCAACTGATAGAGAGGCTCAATCAGGTCGGCCACGTCGCCACACCAGACCGACTGCGTGGCTCGCGAAATCTCGAACCCCTGCCGCGCGAAGATATCTTCCAGCCGATAGAGTGGAACATAGCTTGCGAACTTGCTGGTCACGATGTAGGCCAGCAGCCCCGGTCCGGCCAGTCCCTTGTCGATCGCCGTCTCCGGCCTGGCCGCGGTCTCGATGCGCGGGTTGTCACCGTTGCTCTCGCAGGCCGGGCAAGCGTACTTCTTACGCATATGATGGATGCGCTCGAAGCGCCCCGGAATATGCTCGATCTGCCAGCTCTCCTCCTGGCCGATCTCCCTGCGCTCGACGCCGCAGCAAGGACAGGCCCGCTCATCTGCACTCAACTCGTAAACATGCGTCGTGACCGGCAGGTTCTCAAAGTTCGCCAGATGGCGGCGGCCCTTGCGCCGACCAACCCGCCGCAGTTCTTCGTCCGGCTCCACGTGCGGTGGAACATCGTCCGGGTTTACGGGCTTGCGGTCCAGCGCCTCAGCAAAGCCGAGCAGCATCTGGGCCAGGTCGCCTGCCGACTGCAGCCGGTCGGCGCGTGGGCCGTAATACCACTTCCTGTAGCGATCGAGTTCTACTCGCAGACGCAGGTTCTCGATGTGCAGATCGTTGGCACGCCGTTTCTCAGCGTCGTGCTCCAGCAGCAGCGAACGCACCATCGCCTTCAGCGCCTCGCTGTCGTCGGGTAACTCGACTAACTTGTCGATGGGAGTCACATATAAGTAGACGTATAAGTGAGCGATGGAGTTACTTACACCGCGATCGTTTCCTCGTTATCTTGCCTGGTTCGCGCTCCTCGCTCGTAGCGCGGCACGCGCTTCAACTTCGTCATGTCAATCCCGTCCAAGATCATGGCCAGCTCACTGGCTCGCAACTCCACCGAGCGCGCTCCATCCTTCACCCGCGGCAGCTTGAAAACTCCTGCCTCGAGCCGTTTATACCACAGCACAAAACCGTCTCGGTCCCACGTCAGAATCTTTAATCTGTCTCCCCGCCGCGAGCGAAAGATGAACAGAGCGTCGCTCAGAGGATCCCGGCCGATGACAACTCTTACCCGCTCCGCCAAACGATCGAAGCCGCAGCGCATGTCGGTCGCTTCCACCGCCAGCCAGATCCGGGTTCCCTGTGTGCGGTCCAGCGCACGCAAACTGGGCAGACCGATCATGCTTCCGCTTCCAGCACCGAAAGCAACGCGCGCAAGTGATGCGCATCGAAGCCGGGCTCAACCACGATGCTCCGGCCTCGCCCAAGTCGCACTTCAATCGCCCCGCTGTGCACTACCGATCCTGGCCACTTCGTCTCTGTAAATGGCGCCACTTCCACGGCCACAAACTTCGCCGCCTCAGCTTCCCGCAATCTCTTCTTCCACGAGAAGAACTGCCCACTCCGCAGACCCCGCTCGCTGCAGAATCCCGATGCGCTCTGCCCGCTCTGGTTCTGCTCCGCAACCAGCCCCCGCCACTTCGCCCACGCTTCCGCCTTGCGTTGCCTCATCCCTCAAGAGTGCAGCGTTGCGCACCCTCGCACAAGATGGGGTTCAGATAGCGCTCACCTCGTTACTACCAATATCGAATTCAGATCTCCATTATTCTCTTCTTTTTCTTGTTTTGCCAATTAACATTTCATCCTGTTGACTCGTTGTATGGGCAAGCGGTGAGATTGAGCGGAGGGTAGAAAGCGATGGCAGTTATTCCGTTTGCATTATGTTTGTTGCTTGGGTGCATTGCGTGGATTATCTTTTCAACGATTCGGCGGGTGCAGCGGCTAAAGTGATTGACACAACTCGAACATTAGACTTAGTAATCACACAGCTCTCCTGTGACGCCAACAGTGCGCCAGACGCTTATGTAATGGGACAGTCCGTGCCTCGCCAAAATGACGTCTGCCTTTATTTTCATAGCCTTCCATCAAGTACAAATCGGGCGGCCCCAATGAACTCTTAACCGTTAAGGCATCTGGACTTCTGTTCAATATCTCGGTCGTATGAAATTTTGGTGAGGAACAAGCTCAAAGAGGAAAGTATGCCGGATCGTCCTTCCATGGGTTAAAGACAGCCGCGCCACTGTGGGCGACATGGATGACATTTCTAGTGGCGAGGTAGAGGTTGTGCTCAATCGCGGTTGCCGAAAGCAGTGTATCAACTACCGAAGGAGGATGACCAGTGAGACGTTTGACTTCACCGCTGATTGCTCCCCAGCGAATAGCGATCTTGTCGGACACGGACAATACTCGGCCCGAAAATCGACCTTCCAGAGCAATAACCGCTCTTTGCAGAGGAGGACGGCGCTTGTCCCCGGGAGGCAAGTGCTCGATACCCTTCCAATATTCGGCGATGGTCAGAATGCTGAGAAACAGCAGGTGTTCCGGTTGAGACTTGATCCATCTCTCCACTTTGGGGTCCGGCTTGGCGCCACTCACTTCGGCAATCACGTTGGTATCGAGCAGCCAGCCATTCACAGGTCGATGTCCCTTCCTGTGTCGATTTCACGCTCTACGTCGATGCCGGAAAGGCCGAGACCTTGTAGAAAACGGACTAGCGGAAGATGGCCTTTGGGTTTTGGAAGGAGTCGACGGTATTCCTCGGGTGCGAGTATGACGGCTGCCTCCTCGCCGCGAACTGTCACGAGCTGTGGCCCCGCAGTTCCGGCCAGGCGCACTACCTCGCTCAGCCGGGCTTTGGCGTCTTCCAGTTTCCATCTACCCGTGCCCGCAGCTTGGTGGGAGGATTCTGTGGAGCGTTTTATCCGCCGACGTAAAGGAGACTGCATACTTTTTGGCTCCCGATTCAATCTGACTATCTGACTAGATCATACACGAATCCAAAATCGGCTGTAGTCGAATTTGTAGCTGTCAAAGCACCCAAGATCCACAAGGATCAACAAGGTTCGGCTGGCACGCTGTAAATAGTTCAATCAAAGGCACTTATTTTCACTCAGTTTCAACAGGGTTCAATAAACCGTAGAATCTGCTTTGGGAGCAGAGGGTCGGGGAATGAGGCATCAGTGAAAGATGCTGCTATATCGATGGTTGCCCGGACTGTCGACAACGCTCAGTTGAAGGCGAGGGAACTCAGCCGCTCTGCCACCGACTTACAAGAACAGGTCGTTGTTTGAACCGAAGATTCTGTAGACGTCGAAATACCACAACAAGGAGAGCTCAGATTGCTGTAAATGAAGAGCTTGCGGTCTTCAATTGGGCTTTCGTAAAGGGAAGTCTTGCGGCAAGGTCTTCCCGAGGTCCCGTCAGACCTCCGAGGGGATAACGGTCGGTACGAAAGTAATCTGAAGCGAAGACCACGCCAGATTTGCTTCCGGCGAAGTCGGCAAGGCACCCGCCAAGCCTAGTCCAACGGAAATGCCCGTAATCGGGCGTCTTAATGAACGCCTCTCAACCCAAATCGAGAGACGCTGGCGGCCTCTTGCTCTCTACGGAGAAAAATCGGAACGCCAGCCTTGCATATATATAATATAGCAGAAATATATTATAATGGCATGTACCCTCATTACCACGAGGTTGAAATGCCACAAGTGCGGCCTTTTCAGCAGTCCCTCTTCCCGGAGTTGTCCGGCACGTTCCAGGAATCCGAATCCTTCACTACACTGAACCAGGAGGCAGGTCATGACTCCCCGCAGCGCATCCAGCACCATTCCCGACAATCCCGACTCCATTTTGGAGTTGATGAAACTCCCCGCCTTCCAGAACCTGCTCGCCAAGGTGGAGACGAATTTCTACCGAAACCGCCCGAAGGAAGCGGCAGATTTGGAATTGGAGGGGACGATTCGATTCACACTTCAGGAACGGGCGGCCCAGGCGTGGGAGATTCTCGCGAAGGCGCGCTCGACGGGCCTTCCACTGAACCAGGCGGAGGAGTTGGCGGCCGAACTGATTTACCCGCCGCTGGAGTCAGACGACAACTGACACTCGAAAGCGATGCCAAAGCGCCCGAGTTGAGTTTCGGCATCGATTTAGACAACTCCGCCGAGACCACGCCATCTACTTCGACGATTTGGGGATCGATCGCCTCTTCGTAGACGAAGCCCACGCATACAAGGCTCTGGCAATCGTCACAAAAATGGGGAACATCGCGGGGATCAGTACCCGCGAGTCCCAA
>JBEKOO010000095.1:0-8870 GCA_049521655.1 Candidatus Korobacteraceae bacterium | reverse complement strand
AACCATCAAATGCAACAACCGCAGCCTTGGAAAATAATGGATATTTCCCCTCAATCCAAAACTATCAATGACTGGTTGGCCCAGAGTAGCACAAGCACATCATCTGCAACCAGAATGATCTCGCTCAAAAGAATCGTAGAGGTACATGACCTTTACATGAGTTTCTCTCGTGAAAGGCCTCACCAACCAATTCGTGAAGAGCAAACAAAATTTGTTCATGCCACAAAGAAAGCGCGCCCCAAAGTGAGGCGCGCTTTCAAATCTTCTGCATCGATTGCCAAATCAAAACCAGTTAGAGCTTTTCGTAAAACTCGCAAGCCGAGCATGAAATGAATACGCCACCCGGGACATTGCGCTCACGATCCTTTACACGCTTGACGATTCGTGTAGGCTTGCCGCACTTCGGACAGTTAGTGCTCTTGGAGGTATCCATGACCTTCTTGCGGTCACCTGTTTTTGCAATCTTAGCCATTGCTGAAAACTCCTATCTGGGCCGGCGCAAGGCTCGGCGGAATTGCTCTGGCAGGACATGGGACACCGCGCAAGAAAACTCGGCGGGCTTCTGCCCGGAAACCACCCAGGAAGCTTTCGCTTGCACCGGAACCCGCGGCGGCAAAACTTGCGCCAAACTCTCGCGCAACATGGTCGTGCCACCGGGTAGCTCTCTGATTGTATAACATCGCGCAGAAGCAGCACGCACGCGCAGAAGCAGCGCTCTGCTTAGATAGGACGCGGCAAGTTACGGATCGTATTCAAGAACACTCGATCCATCCAGAATCTCCCGTGCGGCCCGCTCGCCGCTTTCGATGGCGCCGTGCGTCGTCCCATGTTGCCCTTCGCAGTTCGTCGCCTCGCCGGCGAAGAACAAAGTGCCGTCAATGGGCCTCGCGAGTTCGGCCTGCGCGCCTTCGCCGCCCACGCCCACATAGCTGTAAGAGCCGCGCGCATACGGGTCCGACTGCCAGTCGTGCAGATGCCAGCTCTGCAGCATCGCCTCCAACTCGAGCCGCGGACGCCCAAAGATGGAGGCAAGCGCATCGAGCGCCTTATCTCTGATAAAAAGGCCCGATTTTCCGCTCAGGCGCTCGCCGCGTCGGGAGGCGGCCCAGCCCGTCAAAATCGGAGCAAAGGTCACCCGCGTCCACCAGGTAGGAAACCACTCATGATGCGAATAAACGAAACTCAGGTCACGCATCGTGGCCGCTTCGCCACCGGTAGCTGAAACCTGCCGCCACCACTCCTGGCTGAAGACCAATGAGACTCGCATCGTCTGTCCCATGAAGAGCAGGAGCAACGCCGACTCTTTTTCCTCCAGTGCGGGTTCGAAGCGCACCGCACCGGGAGCATCCGGCGGAGCCTGCAGCACACCAAGCGGCAGGGTCACGATCGCGCGAGGCGCGCTGAAGTAGAGCGTTTCGCCCGCCGTCTGTGCCTGAATGCGTACCTCATCTCTGGCCCAGCGCACAACCTGTACCACGGTGTTGAGCCGGACGCTGACGAGATCGGGGGAGAGCGCTCTCCTCATTGCCTGCAACAGCGACTCATAGCCATGCACAAAGCGAAAGGAGCGGCCGCCATCCACATCCTCTTCCGCCTTCCTGCAGCGAACGAGTGAATGAACGCTGATGCGCTCCGCCAGTGCGCCATGAAGTCCCTCTATATATTCCAGTCCCCACAGCTTGGCATCATCATCCTCGCTTTCGCATTCGTCAAGAAAGTTGGCGAAGGAGTGATCCGGCCCGCTGCCGCTCATTTTATCCAGAATGCTCTTTGTGTGAGCGAAGAAGTCTCCGCTGCACAGGAGTTTGCCGTCTAACTGAACCCATTGCGGGCCGCTGAACTCGCGCACATCAAGATTTGCTGAACGTATGTAGTCAAAAGCGGATCGCGGACGTCCGTGAACAAACTCCGCGCCAAGCTCCACGGGTACGCCGCTCGGCGTATGAGTGGTCCAGACTCGTCCGCCAATGCGATTACGAGCTTCCAGAATGAGAACCCGCAGACCCGCATCGGCGAGCCGGCGAGCCGCCTCAAGGCCCGCCACACCGGCGCCAATGACGATCACGTCAGCCGATTCATTTGTCATATTGATAAGATACCCGAAGCGCTTCCATGGCGGCGCTTAATCTGTTTTTCTGGAAACAACCTGCGCCACCCATGCGCGACCACCTGCTGGACACTAATTGCGCGCATTTGCGGAAAAGCTGAACACGAATTATCGTCAGATAATCAGCGCACTGAGAGCGATGCGCTCCATAGAGGGAACGGGCACTGCCGTGGAATCTCGGGATGAGCTTCGGGACTCGGTGAATTTTCAGTTGCAGTGTCTGGCGCGATTTTGCGATTGCCCGTACCATAACCTCGTTAAGACGAAAGATAGCCTTCCCATCCTTTTCCTGGTCGGCGATCATAAATATTGCATTCACAACACTTTATTACTTGGATCTGCGCAGGCGAGCAGTTACAACTCGGAACCGAATGGAGCGAAAGATGCAAAAGTTGCGTTGGCTGTGCTGTGCACTAGTGTTAGTGACCAGCGCCAGCGTGATGGCTCAGACGCCATCCCCCATGACCTGGGATCAGGTGCGCAATCGCTTTGAACAGAACAACCCGACCCTGATGGCCGGTAGGTTGAACATCGATGAGTCCAAGGCGCAGGAGATTACCGCCCATTTCCGTCCCAACCCCAGCGCTACCTTTACTGCCGATCAGTTCAATCCCTTCAGCGGAGGCCCATCGCATAGCTGTTGCGGAAATATGTTGACCGTGGCGGATTTCAGTTATCTTCACGAGCGCGAGCATAAGCGGGGACTGCGGCTGGAGAGCGCGCAGAAGGGCACGGCCATCGCCGTTTCTACCCAGGCCGACCTGGAGCGCTCACTGCTCTTCGGCCTGCGCAGCGCCTTTGTCTCCACCCTGCAGGCGAAGGCCGTCTTGCAACTTGCGAAGGATAACCTGGCCTACTACGATCATGTGCTCGACATCAGCAGAACGCGCTTCAAGGCCGGTGACATCGCGCAGATCGATCTCGACCGGCTCGAGTTGCAGCGGGTGCAGTATGAGTCCGATCTGGAAACCGCCGACGTAAACCTGCGCACCGCGAAGATCACGCTGCTTACGCTATTGAACGACCGCACTCCGATTGATAAGTACGATGTCGGAGGGACATTCGATTTCAGCGAGCTTTCGATGTCACAGGATGAATTCCGAAAGATTGCGCTGGATAACCGGCCCGACCTGAAGGCCGCCTTACAGGCCGTGGACAAGGCCCAGACAGACCACAAGCTGGCCGCAGCCAACGGCTCAACGGACCCGACCTTTGGCGTCGATGCAGGGCGCAACCCTCCCATCGATCAATATGTCGGTTTCAACATTAGTATTCCATTGCGGATCTTCGATCGCAATCAAGGCGAGAAGCTGCGTACGCAGCTTGATATCACGCGCAACCAGAGATTGCATGACGCAGCAGAGGCACAGGTGTTCAGCGACGTGGACTCCGGTTACGTCACCCTGGCCAGTACCGTGGTCCTGCTGCAGCCATACAAAGCCAAGTATCTGCAACAGTCCTTACGCGTGAGGGACACGATTTTTTTCTCCTATCGGAACGGCGGCGCATCGCTGCTTGATTTCTTAAACGCCGAGAGCGACTACCGGCAAGTGCAACTGAATTACGTGAACCTGGTGGGCTCTTACTTGACGGCGGCAGCGCAATTGAATATGGCCGTGGGCAGCGAGGTGATTCAATGAGAACCAAGTTTTCCGGCCTTATTCTGATGGCAACCCTTTGTTTGCTTTTGAGCGTGATCCTGGTTGGATGCAAAGCGGGCAAGGCCGACGAGAAAGCCGAGGCTCCGCCGCAGCCGGTTGTAGTGGCAGACGCGGATGCCAACAACTTCAAGGTGGACCATCCCGAACAGTTTGCGCTGGCCACCGCGGTCGAGCACAAGGCAGCACCGGAGTTGAATGTAACCGGCGTAGTACAGCCTGACATCGCACGCACCGTTCCGGTGATTTCGCTTGCCACGGGCAGGGTGGTGGAGATACACGCGCGCCTTGGTGACGTGGTGAAAAAGGGGCAGCTACTGCTGCGAGTGCAGAGCAGTGATGTCTCAGGAGCGTTTTCCGATTACAGGAAAGCCGTCAATGACGAACGGCTGGCACGAGTGCAACTGGAGCGTGCGCAACTGCTTTTTGACAAGGGAGCGATAGCCAAGAGCGCGCTTGAAAATTTTGAGGATGCCGAGCAGAATGCCGCAGTAACCTTGGAAACCACTCTGGAGCACCTGCACTTGCTGGGCGTGGACAAAGACCATCCCACTGGATTGGTCAGCATTTATGCGCCGGTGTCGGGCGTGATCACCGACCAGCAGGTTACCAACGCTGCGGGCGTACAAGGCCTGTCAGGCCCCAATCCCTTCACAATCTCTGACATCTCTCATGTCTGGATCATCTGCGACGTCTACGAAAATTCTCTCCCGGAGGTTCACCTCGGCGACTATGCCGACATTCATCTGAGCGCATATCCCGACAAACTTCTAAAGGCCCGCGTCAGTAACATAGGGGCGATTCTTGATCCAACCCTCCGCACGGCCAAGGTTCGCCTGGAAATTGAGAATCCGGGATTGATGCGCATTGGAATGTTTGTCTCTGCCACCTTCCACGGCCAGGCGGCTGCAACCTTCGCCGCAATCCCCGCAGTCGCAATTCTCCACATGCACGACCGCAGTTGGGTCTTCGCGCCCCTGGGAAATGGATCCTTCCGGCGGCTTGAAGTGAAGGCCGGCGGGATGCTTCCCGAAGGCATGCAGGAGATTGTCTCAGGGATCAAACCCGGAGACCGGGTGGTTCAGAATGCGCTGGTCATGCAGAACACGGTGGAGCAATAGATGATTCGGCGACTCGTTGATTTTGCGCTTGACCAGAAGCTCCTGGTGCTGGCCTGCGCCCTGCTACTGATCGGGGCCGGTATGGTCGCATTCCACCGCCTTCCCGTGGATGCCTATCCCGACGTGGCCGATAACTATGTCGAGGTCATCACCCAATGGCCCGGTATCTCTGGCGAGCAAGTCGAACAGCAGGTCACGGTGCCGCTGGAAACTGCCTTGAATGGCATTCCCCACGTGGTGCATCTGCGTTCGTTTTCCGTCTTCGGCCTCTCCGATATCAAGCTCATCTTCGACGACGACTCAAGCAATGACTGGAACCGGGAGCGAGTGCTCGAACGCCTCGGCCAGGCTACCCTGCCAGCCGGAATAACACCGCAGATGGGCACCGATTGGAGCCCTGCCGGCCAGATTTATTTCTTCACCCTGCACAGCACCAATCCGCAATACGACGTAATGGAGCTGAAATCGCTCGAAGACTGGGTCGTCGAGAAGAACCTCAAGGCTGTGCCGGACATCGTGGACGTGAATACCTTCGGCGGTCCTACACGCGAGTATCAGGTTCAAGTTGATCCGAATAAGCTCATCGCTTACGGCCTCAGCCTAGCCCAGGTCGAGCAGCAACTGACCAACAACAACACGAATGCCGGTGGCAGCTTTATCGAAAGCGGACTGCAGCAGATCAACGTCCGTGAAGTCGGCCTGGTCAGGAGCGTCAGCGATATAGAGAACACGGTGATTCAGACCAGGAGCGGAACTCCGATACGCGTCAAAGACATCGCCGTAGTTTCGCAAGGCCCCAAGATTCGACTCGGCCAATTCGCCCGGGCTATTCGCCGCGAGGACGGAAAGATCGTCGATAACGATGACGTTGTTTCAGGGATCGCGCCAATGCGGAAAGGCGCCGATGCCGAGACGGCGCTGAAAGGTCTGGAAGCGAAGGTGAAGGAGATGAACGACCATATCTTGCCCCCAGGGGTAAAGATCGTTCCCTTCCTCGACCGCAGCGAGCTGATTCACTTCACCACCCACACCGTCCTGCACAACCTCGCGGAAGGCTTCATCCTGGTCACGCTTGCACTGCTCCTGATGCTGGGAAACATCCGTGGCGCTTTAATCGTTGCCCTGACCATTCCGTTTTCCCTCCTGTTTGCCTCAATCTGTTTGGACCTGCGACAGATACCCGCCAATCTTCTTTCGCTCGGAGCCCTCGATTTCGGAATGGTTGTGGAGGGCACGGTGGTGATGGTCGAGAACATCATTCGCCACGTTGGACATGGGCCCGAGAGAAAGACCGTGGCAGAGCGCATACGCGCTGCCGCGCACGAAGTGCAGAGGCCGGTCTTTTACTCCATTACCATTATCATCACCGCCTACCTTCCTATCTTCACCCTGCAACGTGTCGAAGGCAGACTGTTTCGTCCAATGGCCTGGACAGTCGCCTTTGCCCTGCTCGGCTCTGTGATATTCTCCATGACGATCGCGCCCGTATTAGCGACCTTCCTCTTCCGCAAAGAACTCCGCGATTGGCAGAATCCCGTCTTGCTCTGGCTCACAAAGCGCTACCACGGGGCGCTCTCCTGGTCGGTTGATCATCGTTGGGCCATGATTTTGGTTACAAGCGCGGCCATCTGTATCAGCGCCTTCCTCATGGTGACTGACACGATTGGTTCCGAATTCCTGCCTCATCTCGATGAAGGCGCTCTCTGGGTACGTGGCACGCTTGCGCGCAGCACCGGTCCGACCGAGGGTGTACGAGTATCAAACCAGGCGCGAATCCTGCTCTGCTCTTTTCCCGAAGCCACTACTTGTACGAGTCAAACCGGCCGTCCCGATGATGGCACCGATACCACCGGATTCTTTAATACTGAGTTCTACGTCGGGCTCAAGCCGAAAGAGAAGTGGCGTCCTGTTTTTCACGAAAACAAGGATGAACTGATCGCGGCAATGCAACGCGAGTTGGATAAGATTCCCGGCGTGGATTGGGGCTTTTCACAGCCCATCGCCGACAACGTAGAGGAGGCGGTCAGCGGGGTAAAGGGCCAGCTTGCGACAAAGATATACGGCGATGATTTGCAAACTCTCGAAGACAAAGCCACTGAAATCGCTACGGCCATGCGCCAGGTCAAAGGCATTGAGGACCTGGGAGTTCTTCGAGTGCTCGGCCAGCCAAGCCTGAACGTCAGCGTGGATCGCCAGCAGGCCGCCCGCTATCAGATCAACGTAGCCGACGTGCAGGATGCGATCCAGACTGCCGTCGGCGGCAATGCTCTCACGCAAGTCCTGCAGGGCGAGGCGCGATATGACCTGGTATTGCGCTATCAGAAACAGTTCAGAGACCAGAAGGAAGCGATCGAAAACATCCGCCTGCTTTCGCCGACTGGTGAACGCGTCTCGCTGGCGCAACTTTGCAAGATCGAAGAGCGCGATGGACCCTCCGAGATTTACCGCGAAGGCAACCAGCGCTACGTCGCCGTCAAGTACAGCGTTCGCGGCCGCGATCTCGGAAGCGCAGTCCATGAAGCAATCAGCAAGGTCGGCCAGAACGTGAAGCTGCCGGTCGGCTACCATATCGACTGGGAAGGCGAATACGAGAGCCAGAAAAGATCCACGGCGCGGCTTATGCTTATTGTGCCGATTACGGTCTTCATCATCTTCATGATCATCTATGCCGCCTTCGGTTCCTTCAAGTGGGCGCTGTTGAACCTGGTGAACGTATTGGTCGCTCCCTTCGGAGGTCTTCTGGCCCTGCTTTTCACCGGCACGCACTTCAGTGTCTCTTCCGGGGTTGGGTTCCTGGCATTGTTCGGCGTATGCGTGCAGACTGGGGTCATCATGGTCGAGTACATCAACCAGTTGCGCAGCCGGGGAATGCCGATTCGAACGGCTGCCATCGAAGGTTCGACGCGCAGGCTTCGCCCCATCATGATGACCATGCTGGTCGCCACGCTGGGCTTGTTGCCGGCGGCCATGTCCCACGCCATCGGATCGGATTCGCAGCGTCCGTTTGCCATCGTGATTGTGGGTGGACTGATCGCCGACCTGCTGATGAGTGTTTTTTTGCTGCCGACGTTCTACGTCTGGTGGGCGAGTTCGACGGATCGTTTGCCCGCGCCTGAAGAGTCCAAGAGCGTGTATGAAGGCTAGGCGGCAGGCACGAACCACAAATCGGGTCGCACTGCCGGCATAGCGGCCCGCGTGACAATCTGGACAGAAGGCGAGCACGCCGGAAAACCGCTCGTGGATTCAGCCGTGGTACTGATTTCTAATCCGCGAAAGGATAGGCCCTTGACGAGAGAAGAGATTCGGAAGCAGATTCGGGATATAGGCTTAATTCCATCAGTTCGCGTGGCATCCGCCGAAATAGCAATCTTTGCCGCTGAAAATGTTGCAGCCGGCGGCATACCGATCGTGGAAATTGCGGCGACTATTCCTCACTCAGATGAGGTAATCCGCGACCTTACCCAGCGGTTTCCGTCGCTCATCGTCGGAGCCGAGGTGCTCGCCGGCTGCGACGAGGTTAGCCGTTACCTGGAAGCGGGAGCGATGTTTATAACCGGGCCAGACTTTGATGCGGAGATCACCAGCTTTTGCATCGAACGGGAGATTGTCATCATACCCGGCGCGTTGACTCCCACTGAGATTATGCATGCCCATAAGATGGGTGCTGATTTTGTGAAGGTCTTTCCCTGTGCGGATGTGGGGGGCGGCGCAAAGTATATCAAGGCACTCAAAGCTCCGCTGCCTCATGTGCAGTTGGTTGCTGCCGGCGGGGTAACGCAAAGCACCGCTGCTCAATTCATCAGCGCGGGAGCAGCCGCCATCGGTGTCGGCGAAGATATGATTCCACGCCAGGCACTACGCTTCCGTGAGGGCGATTGGATTCGTGAACTCGCCTCGCGTTTCCTCAATTTTGTGCGACAGGCCCGCGCCGAGATGAGATGAATTTCATCTTGGTTAAAGACAGGGCTACCCTTACTGGGTCAG
>JBEKOO010000094.1:0-9174 GCA_049521655.1 Candidatus Korobacteraceae bacterium | reverse complement strand
GACAGCGACGCGAGCAGAAACTGGATACGCCATCTCTTTCTAGTTAGCGGCTATGCGACGATCTTCACCCTGGTGGTGGTCTTCCTGCCATGGTTCCAGATTCAGGACAGCAGCTTCCACTGGACCAGCTATCTGGGCTACTACTCGACGGTGGTTTTGGTGGTCACAACGGCATGGATGCTGCTGGACAGGATCAGCAAGCGGACTGAGATGCACCGATTCAGCCATCTCTCCGACTGGTTGTTTCCCGTGCTGCTTTTTCTCACTGCGGTGACGGGTATTTTAGTCAACATCTTTCGGCTCCTGAACCTGCCCATGCCAACCTACGTCACGTACGTCGTACACATGGCGATTGCGGTGCCGATGCTGGTGGTGGAAGTTCCGTTCGGCAAGTGGTCGCACCTGCTGTACAGACCGCTCGGAATCTTTGTTGCCACGGTAAGAAGCAAGGCGCTGGAATCCGCAAGCGCGGAGGCGGCGGTTGCCGGCCCAGCCATGGCTAGCAATGGTTAAGGATCGAATGGCGAAGGAGGACCCAGGTTTACGGTCGAGGCGGTTTGAGCCGCTGATGTGATTCAGGTTTCGGGATAGATATTTGCTTGGCTGCTGTGCGCGCCGTATTGCCGGCCTTTTCATTTCCACACCGGCGATGGCGGTGGCGTAGGAAAACAACACCGGTTGGTGTATGCCGCTCTTGTCGAGATCCGCTAAGGCCATGGTTGGCCTGAAAGAATATCGACAGGAACGGGACTTCATAATCCTTAGGAGAACTTATGAGTAAGCTCGTTCCACCGCATGGAAGCTCCGAACTGAAGTGCCTCCTTCTAGAGGGCGAGGCAAGAGCCGCGGAAATCAAGCGCGCGCAAACATTGAAAAAGGTGCCAATCACCAGCCGCGAGAGCGGCGACCTGATCATGATGGGTATCGGGGCGTTCACGCCGCTGGATGGCTTCATGGGCAAGGCGGACTGGCAGGGTGTCTGCGACAGCTTCCAAATGCCAAGCAAGAAGAACTTGTTCTGGCCGATTCCAATCACGCTTTCGACCACCGAGGAAATGGCAAACTCAATCGGGATGAACGAAGAAATCGCGCTCATCGACAGCGAGAGCCAGGAACTGGTGGCCACCATGAAGGTCACGGAAAAATACAGCATCGACAAGGCTCACGAATGTAAGCAAGTGTTCGCAACCAACGATCCGGCGCACCCGGGCGTGCAGAAGGTAATGGAGCAGGGCGCAATCAACCTGGCTGGTCCCGTCAAGGTGGTTTCGGAACTGGATTTCCCGGAGACCTTCAAGGGAATCTATGAGCGTCCAGCCGAATCGCGGAAGCAGTTCGAGGAACGTGGCTGGAACTCGGTGGCGGCGCTGCAGTTGCGCAACCCGATGCACAATTCTCATGCCTACCTGGCTTGGATTGCCATCGAGATCTGTGACGGCGTGTACATCCACCAGTTGTTGGGCAAGTTGAAGCCCGGCGATATCCCGGCCGACGTGCGCGTGCGCGCCATCGATGCGCTCGTCAGCAAGTATTTCCGCAAGGAGCGGGTGATTCAGGGCGGCTATCCGATGGAAATGCGGTACGCCGGTCCACGAGAGGCATTGTTGCATGCATTGTTCAGACAGAACTACGGCTGCTCGCACCTGATCGTTGGCCGGGATCATGCCGGAGTCGGCGATTACTACGGCCCGTTCGACGCGCAGAAGATATTCCATGAAATTCCAGCAGGCGCGCTGGCCATTCAGCCGCTGCCGCTGGATTGGACATTCTACTGCTACGAGTGCGGCTCGATGGCTTCAATGAAAACCTGCCCGCACACCAGCAAGGCAGTGATCGACGATAACGGGCAGTACAAAGGCGGAGCCCGGCTGATGTTATCCGGAACTTTGCTGCGCAAGCTGATGAGCGAAGGTAAGCCGGTTCCGGCGGAGTTCTCGAAGCCGGAAGTGATTGCCGTCCTGCAAGAGTATTACGAAAAGCTGGAAGAGAAAGTGGAAGTGAAACTGCACTCGAAAGCGACCGGAGCGTAGTTGGAGCTGTTTCACGGCAGGTGTATCCCGGAGCTATCGACGCCGGACTAACTCTTGCCCCGGCAAACGCCACAGGTGGCGTTTGCCGGGGACTCTGAATGTCAGGATGCTTCATGGGAGATGCCTTCCACGAAACTGGCAAGTCTTAAAGTCTGCGAAGCGATTCGCAGGTTCAGGCTGCCTGCTGTTCGGTCGGGCGGCCTCGTTGCATCGGCAGGAAAGGAGGATCTATGCCTAAGTATTTTTCAAAGTTGTTGGGCCTGATAACAGTGTTTCTGTTTTTCCCGGCGCAATTACTGGCCGAGGATGCGTCCAAGTTGGTCATGGTTGTTGATACGCGAAAACTTACGGGCATTGAAGCGTGGTGGGGAGGCCTCTACAACGAAGGCCACCTTGAGTTTGCCATCATCACGGCGATCACCGTTCCGGTGATTGGCGTGATCTTGGGCACCTTGGCGGATTTGGTGATGTCCCATTTGGGCATAGACCTGAAGAACAGAGCATTGGCCGAACATTAATTGAGGCGCTTTCGTCAAGGAGAGGAAGATGAATTGGCTATATACACTCATGCCTATCGCCGGCATCCAGATTTTTTGGCCAGGGCTGGTTCTTCTGGGATTCAGTGTCGGCGTTATCGGAGGTTTTTTCGGAATGGGCGGAGCTTGGATGGTAACGCCCGCACTGAACATTCTCGGCTTTCCCATGGCCTTTGCAATCGGCACGGATGTAACTCACATGGCCGGCAAATCGCTCATCTCCACGATGCGCCATTCCAAATTTGGCAATGTGGACTATCAGCTTGGCTTAATTATGGTATGTGGGACGGTTTGCGGATTCGAGTCGGGCGCCAGGGTGATCATGTATCTGGAACGCATCGGGCAAATTAATATTGTCGTCCGCTGGTTGTACGTTGTGCTGTTGAGCCTGATTGCTTGGATGGTGTTCGCCGATGCCGCCAAGAGAAAAAGAAAAGAGCGCGCAGCGCTGGCGACCGGCACAAAACTGGATACCATGGCAACTGGACTGGAATGGCACAAGAAACTGCATAAGATCAATATCCCGCCGATCGTCAGCTTCAAGGTTTCGGGAATTCGCTGCTCTGCCTGGCTGCCTATCAGCGTTAGCTTCTGTACGGGATTGTTGGCGGGCATCCTGGGAATCGGCGGCGGCCTGATCATGATGCCGGCGTTGATTTACCTGATTGGAGTTCCTACGCATATAGCCGTTGGCACGGACCTGTTCAATGTGGCAATTTCCGGTTTGTATGGAGCGGCTACCTACAGTTACAAAGGACGAGTTGAGCTGGTTGCAGCTCTGATTATGCTCTGTGGAGCGGCGGTTGGCGCACAGATTGGCACGGTGGCCACCAAGTACGTCAAAGGCAACGGTATCCGTATCTTCTTCGGCTTTGCGGTTGTTGGTTGTGGTCTGTCAATCATTATGAAACTTCTTTCAGGCATATTTCCTACCATCAAGCCGGTTACCGACCGGGCAGCGACAGTTCTGATTTTCGGCGTAGTCTCGGCGATCTCCCTGTATATCCTGTTTTCCTTCCTCAATGGCGTCCGAAATGAACGCGCACAACTGAAGTCGATGAAAGCGTATTCCGCTCGTGCTGACTAGAAAGGAGCAAACCATGGCAATCAGCAGAAGGGTGTTGACGCTACTCCTGGCTTGTGTTCCGGCGCTGTTCACTTTTGGATGCAGTAATCTCGGCAAGGTCGAGCAGGGACGGGTCATCGCATTTGATAAGGAAAAAGGACTAGTCACGGTGATTCGCGACTCTGCACCGAAGGCGAATAAGCCCCAATATGATGTACTGCCCCCTTTCACCGTAAAGATTCCGGCTGATCCCAACGAGATGGGGCCGGCGCCGGTGGCGGGTAAGCGGTTGCTATTTGACACGGCCAACAAGAAGATCGTGGTGTTCGACACGGTTGCCGGCAACATTAAGACAATCACCTATACGCCGCTGACGGAAGCTTCGAACGTAGCCAAAGACGACCTTCGCGTTAAGGGCATCCCATTTCCTATTGTCGATCGGAAGAACAAGGCAATCATGATTTATTCGTCTCGCGACAAGAAGTTGGTGAAGTTCACGCTGGCTGACGAGTATTTTGCGCTTCCTGATGACACTTGGCAGGCAGGAGATGACGTTCGTTACTACTACAAGCAGCCAGGTCAGGCACTCCGCATGATGAATGTCACGAGAACCGACATCATGAAGCAATGAGTCCCAAGATTCATTAGTGGAGTCTGTCACCAAGCACCGGCAGAAGCTGATCTGCCGTCTGTGGTGGGAGTTCCGCGAGATCTACACTCGCGAAGGGCGGCTTGGCGGCAGGGTGAAGCGGGACGCGGAGTGATGTTTAATGCCTTGGTGGTGGAAGAAGAAAAAGTCGGCTGAAGCGCCAGGCGCTCTGCAGGACAGAGTCCGAGGCCGTTATGTCTCTTTTCGCGAGCTTCTCTCCCTCAATAACGATTGTTTGGAACTGATGGCGAGCATTCAGGAAGATCTGCAGTACGCTCCACCCACACGGGAGTTGCTGAGTGACCGAGTGGAGAACGTTTTCGACAAGACCGCCGAGGTGGTTCAAACCCTTGGACAGCTGACCGGCTATGACTATCAGTCGCTCCTGGCATCTGTGCAGGCGCAGCGCCAGGAAGTTGAGAGGTACATCGCAGTCGCTGACTTGAAACCCACGAACTTTTCGGCATCGTTGTCCGAGATTGATGCAAGCTGGGGTGCGGAAGCCGGCGCCAAGGCTGCCGCGCTGGGCGAGATAAGGAACAAGCTGCGATTGCCCGTGCCTGACGGTTTTGTCCTGACCGCGCAAGCGTACCAGCAATTTTGCGGGATACCGCTGTGGCAGCGGTTCCGCGATACCACACGAAACCTGGATCTCAATGACCTGAACCTCCTGCACAAGGTATCCGCCGAACTGACTGAATTGATCATGGCTACGCCGGTGCCACGGGCGATTGAAGTTGCTCTAACCGAACGCGCGCTTGCTTTGCAGCAAGCGGGCATCGCAGTAGCAGTCCGATCCAGTGCGGTGGGCGAAGGCGGCGAAAGGACCTTTGCCGGCCAGTTCACCAGTTTCCTTAACGTTCCCGTCGATCAGATCGTGGATGCTTACAAACGGGTGGTTGCCGGGCGTTTCAGTGAACGAGCTCTGTTCTACCGCTTGTCCGCCGGACTGCCGGAAGTGGAAAGCCCGATGGCAGTGCTTTGCCTTGGAGTAATACCGGCGCAAGCTGCGGGAATTCTCTACACCAGAGATCCGAAGGATCGCAAACTCGATGCCTTATGGATCACCGCCACGCGAGGGCTGGGACTGGACATTGCCAGCGGCCAGCTGCCTGCGGATTTGTTTGTGGTGGAGCGCAAGTGGCCCCATCATCTGCGGGAGCAAAGTATCGTTGCCAAAACTGAAGCGGTTGTGCTGGCGGAGAACGGTGGGGTGCTTCGCCGGCCCACATCACCGGAAGAGGCTTCTGCCCCCAGCCTAAACCCGAGAGAGCTGGCGCTGCTGGCAGATTGGTCGCTTCGCATCGAAAAACACTTCGGCGTTCCACAGGATATCGAATGGGCACGGGATGAACGTGGGCAGTTCTGGATCGTGCAAGCACGGCCTCTGGCCCTGGTTGACTCGCCGCAGACACGAAGCAGGGCGCGGATAAAAGGAGAGCCTCTGCTCGCAGGTGGCCGTACGGTTTACCCTGGCCGGGTTTCCGGTCCTGCTTTCCTGGTCAATGATTTGAAGAGTTTGGACGATACGCCGCAAGGCTCTATTTTGTTCTTGCGCAAGTCATCGCCTGAAATTGTGACGGTTTTCCCCCGCGTATCGGGAGTGGTGGCCGAGATGGGAAATGTGGCAGGTCACGCCGCCTCGTTGCTACGGGAAGCCAAGATTCCTTCGATTTTCGAATTAGGCGGTGCTTTTGAGCGTATTAAGAACGGCGATCCTATAAGTTTGGACGCCGTTCAACCAAGAATCTATCCCGGAATGTTGTGGTCGCCCAGAATCGTCGAAACGCAGATCCGAGAACGATACCAGGAATCCCGCGTCAAGGCCGACCCGATCAACCGGCGGTTGCTGGTGCTTCATCTACTGGATTCCTCGGCTTCTGATTTTCGTCCGGCAGGCTGCCAGTCAGCGCACGACGTGCTGCGCTTCTGTCACGAGAAGGCAGTTGAAGCGATGTTTGCCGTGAACGACAACGCCTTGGAAGGCGATTTGACGTGCTCGAAAAAGCTGATGACTCCGGTACCGGTAAACATCTATGTGCTCGACCTCGGAGGCGGTTTGGCGCTCGAGAATCCATCTGCGTTGGAAGTCCGGCCATCGGAGATCGTCTCCTGGCCTTTTCAAGCGCTATGGCGTGGATTGACCAATCCGGACGTCACCTGGAAGCGGGCGATGCCTGCCAACCTTAGCGATCTGGCGTCTGTCCTGGCAAATCCCCTCGCCACGACAACGGGAGCCATGCGGGCACTGGGCGATCGAAGTTACCTATTGGTGGCCGATGAGTATATCAATCTCAACACGCGGTTGGCGTATCACTTTACGCTCGTCGATGCCTGTCTTTCGCCAATCACTAGCCACAACTACATCTCTTTCCGCTTTGCCGGGGGAGGTGCCACTCCGTACCGTCGCAATCTCAGGGCCTGCTTCATCGAGGCTTGCTTGGCGCATTATGGATTCCTGGTGGACCGCCGCAATGACTTGGTAAACGCATGGTTTAAGAAAGGCCCCTCGGACGAGACCGAAACTCGACTGGATATTATTGGGCGGCTTATGGCTTGTGCCAGCCAACTGGATATGTACATGACCAATAATGCGGTGATGCGTCGCTATGTGCAGCAATTTCTGGACGGCAACTATGCCTTTACGGTTGCCGAGGAGGCCGGCGAAAAGCCGACGGCGGCTAAGCGTTAGATCAGATTCGCGGAATCTACAAAGCCGATCTGATTTCGGGTATGTGCAGCTTGCCATTGCGCCCGATCATCTGATATCCGAAAAGGGGACTTATGTCGATCATCACGATTTCCAGAGGTTCCTTTAGCGGCGGAAGAATGCTGGCGGAGTGCCTGGCCAGGAAACTTGGATACCGTTGTGTCGATCGCGACGTCATCATTGAAAGAGCGGCCGCGTCAGGCATTTCGCAAGATAACTTAAGAGAAGCGCTCCAGAAGCCTCCGGGGTTCCTGGAGCGCTTCAGCCACAGAAGATACCGGTATTTGGCTTTGATTCAGGCCGCCCTCACCGAGGAAATCAAGAGTGGAGAGGCGATCTATCATGGCCTGGGGGGGCATCTGCTGCTTCAGAGCGCACCCCATATCCTGCGCACGCGACTTATCGCGCCGATGGAATATCGAGTCCGCTTGGCGCGGAAACGGCTGAAGTTCAGTCGCGAGGAAGCCGTCGCGTATATCGAGAAAGTCGATCAGGAGAGGCAAAAGTGGACACAGTTTCTGTATGGTGTGGATTGGGGAGATCCCGCCCTCTATGACATCGTGCTCAACCTGGAACATACGAATATTGAACAAGCCTGCAACACTATCTCGACACTTGCATTGCAAAGATGTTTTCAGATCACTCCGAAGTTCCAAAAACAACTGAACGACATGGCGCTAGCCAGCCGGGTCAAGGCAACCTTGGCCACCCATACATCTACTTCGGAACTTGAGATGGAGGTCAGTGCAGACAACGGCATTGTCTCCATACGGGGAAGCGTCCCAACTGACCTGCTCAAAGAAATTGCGGAGATTGCCCGTGGAGTGCCTGGGGTAACAGATCTCCACGTGCAGGAAAACAACTAGATGTGCAATCCCCGGTTAGCGTTACATTCGGACACTCGTTTCCACGAACGCGGGCGGCAAGAAACTTTCTCCAAAGATCATCGGAATTTGCTCGCGGCAACGCTGTGGTGTCGCCGGAGACTTGCACCCTCAGACTAACTCCCCAAACAAATCCGTGCAGATACCTTGGAAGGAACAGGGTTTCTATTCCTACCAGCACGAACGATCGGGCAAGTCACGACCGGGGCGCAAACTCCGTGACATCAGAGATATAAATCAGCGAACGAATATCTTGCTAATCCCTACCAGCAGGATCAGCAATCCAATTCCGCTGAAGAATGTGTACCAGATCAGCTTCATCTCGACGGCGTTTAGCGGTTCGTATTCCATCTTACGGAGCTCTTCCGAGAACCGTGGCTGCGAAGGCTGTGGAGCCATTTTCGGTGTTGCCATAAATCACCTCACCAACGGCGGCATCATTCCATGGAAGAATATCCACGAAATTCCAAGGCCGACCCAGATTATGTAGCCGAACAAGCAAACCGCGTATACGGCAGCAAGCCTGCCAATTCCCTCTTCCCATAGCTTACGGAAGTTGGAGACCACCCCGATGCTGAAGAACGTCATGACAAAGAACAGGCCGCGAAATACGTTTGCCTCTCCCATTGCAGCCTTTACTTTGCCGATCGTGCCGGGAGCGAGAAAACCGATGAGCAATACCAATAGGAAAGTCGCAACGTACCCAAGAACGAATTTCGGGAAGCGTTGCCAGATTTCTCTCGCTTTTACGGGTGGTGCTCCTTCCTTGCGGTCAAACTTGGTGGACCATATGCAGGCCAGCACGAACGCCCACACGCCGATCATGACATCGATAAATACCTTGACCGTTGCTGCCGTGCTCATAACCCAGCCTGGCTGGAAAATCAACCCCAGTACCGAGGAAGCCTTGGCTCTTATGAGCGCGTCGGCAATCGCACCGCTGGCTACTGCCGCACCGTCGGTCTTCACCGACAGAGCCATCCAGGCACCAGCCACCAATGGCTGGTGATACAGGAAATGCTGTGCCACGAAAGGAAGAAACAGCAACTCGACGACGGAAAAGATGACGACCAGCGATGAAACCATCACTGGGATGATGGGACGCGCCCGGATGGCCCCGCCGGTGGCAATTGCCGCCGAGACACCGCAGATCGAAATGCCCGACGCCAGTGGCGCCGCCCATTCACGGCTGAATCCAAAGTAGCGCCGCGCCACAAAGTAGACGACCGGCCAGAAGATCAGGTAAGCGATGATGATGGAACAGGCGCCCTGAAACAGCATTGCGCCTGCCAGGGATCT
>JBEKOO010000093.1:0-9372 GCA_049521655.1 Candidatus Korobacteraceae bacterium | reverse complement strand
GCTCCACGAAATGCTGAAGCGAAAAGCGCACCGCGGCCTGGCCACGCTCTGCGTCAGCGGCGGCATGGGAATGGCGCTGGCAATCGAAAACTGCCTGTAAACCAAGCGCAGTCCGCTGCGCCTGCGATATGCAGCCGGAGTCCACGGGCAAGCAAGCGGACTCCGACTGCATATCCAGTGTTCATCGCCATCTCGCAGACGGAGGCATCACAAGCCTCCGAATGCCGATCAAACTCAACGCCGTTCTGCAGCCCTTGACCGGGAATTGGTGCTGGAATATGGCATCGCGCAAGCAAAAAATTGTGGACAGATCAGCGCCGTGCTGCCCCAATCATGCCAGATGTATATTCTCGGACATTTGTCTGCACAAAATCCAAGTGTTCGTTGATTGCGGTTACAGCGCCGGCCTCGTCGCGATCTCGAATTCGTTCGAAAATAACGCGATGGCCTTTGAGGGCGTTGATTGCCTCGGAGGGTTCACGAAGACTTTGGACACGGTAGAGGAACATATTACGGTGTAGAATCTGGCAAATCTCGAACAACCGACTGCTTCGACTGCTTCGCGCAATCAATTGGTGGAACTCGGCATCGTGATGAATAAAGCGGTCCAGATTTCCGGACCGAATCCGCTCCTCGGATGCGGCCAGGCATTTCTCTATGGCATTCACTTCTGCAGCGGTGATTCTGGCGATTGCCCATCTGACCGCCAGGCTCTCGTTCGCTTTCCGTATCTCACAAATCTCGAGGACTTCCTCCCAACGAATCTCCTTTACTTGGTACCCGACCCTGGGAATTGCCTCCAGGACACCTTCCCTCTCCAATACGTGCAGTGCTTCTCTCACCGGAGTGCGTGAAACTCCGAGGTGCTCGGCCAGTTTGGCCTCTACAATGCGCTCCAAAGGTCCGATGCGTCCGCTAAATATAAGTTCGCTGATCCGCTTATGAATTTGCTCGCGGATTGAAATAGACGGCTTGATGACTAAGCCAAAGTCGTCTTCAAACATACCACCCTCCTATCGACCTTCATCTCTTCATGTCAGTACATTGTACCCCACGTACACAATGCTACTTGAGCAGCTAAGGTAAGGAAAACTCATTGACAGCAATCATGGAAGTGATATAAATGAAGCCATACAGTGAATACTGTACCCCAATACTCTTAAGAGAATTGCGCCAAGGACATACCCATTAGGCATTGCATCATACTAAAAACAGTATTATGCAACATGAATAGTGTGAATGTAATGTTTGTGGGACGAAAAATAATGAAGGGCACTTTGACTCGATCTAGCAGCCTTGGATAAGTTCTTGGCGCTCGAGAAAGTCCAGCTTGCGACCATCGTGGAGCAAGTATTTACCAGGCAAGCGCAACCCGCGAAATAGCGGCAATCGGAGTGAATCAATCTCTGATATTCGCGTGCGCAGAGGCCAACAGGAGGCAGGATGTCGCAACAATTTACCAGATTGCTCGAACCGGGGCGGATTGGTCCGGTTACCACTCGAAATCACATAATCAAGACCGCAAACGGCACTTCTTTCATGGACGAAGACCAGACCGTTGGCGACCGCCAGATCGCCTACTACGAAAGTTTGGCGCGCGGCGGAGTAGGTTTTCTGACTGTCGAATCCTGCGGTGTCGAATACCCGCTCGGGATTCAGCACGTTCACTACGCCCCTGACGGCACCCTGATCGCGGGCGTCCAGTTGCATTTCGATGACGACAAGTTCATTCCCACCTATGCCCGGCTGGCCGCGGCGATCCACAAACATGGCTGTCCCTGTTCCCTGCAGCTTCAACACGCCGGTGCCTGGAATCCTACCGGGCTGTTGCCTAAGCGCGACACCGCCGTATCCTCGGCTTTCACCAAAGAGGAATTGCCCGGTCCCGACTTCTCCGAGTGCCGTGCGCTGACCCATTCCGAAGTCGAGCGCCAGATTGACATCTGGGCAAGCGCGGCTGAGAGAGTCTTTAAGGCCGGCTTCGATGCCGTCGAGATCAATCACGGCACATGCCATCAGGGCAACACCTTCCTTTCGCGTGTATGGAACAAGCGTGAAGACGAGTATGGCGCGCAGAATTTCGAAAATAGAACGCGTTTCTTGCGCAACTGCATTGCCGAAACCAAGCGTCGCTGCGGACCAGGCTTTGCCGTCACCTGCCTGATGAACATCTGCGAATTCCGCCATCCGCTCGCCACCACCATCGCCGAAGGCGTCGAAATGGCCGCGCTCGTGGCGCAGGTTGCCGACGGCATCAATTGTCGCGCCCATAGCTATGGCCACCGGGGTGGATTGATTCAGCCCGACCGGCTCCTTTATCCCATTTACCCCGATGACCTGAATGACCTGCCCGAGGGACTCGATTGGAGCCGCCAGGGCAAGGGCGCGACCGTTCCCCTGGTCGAGGCGGTAAAGCAAAAAGTCAAGAATATTCCGATCTGGACAGCCTGCCGCATCGATCCTGATATGGGTGAGGAATATCTGCGCAAGGGCAGTCTCGATTTCGTCGGTATGACTCGCCGCCTGCTCGCCGATCCCGAGCTTCCGAACAAATTGAAGTCTGGCCACCTGGAAGATATCCGCTGGTGTCATGGCTGCCTCTATTGCTTCGACTGCCGCAACCGCAACAAGCGTCTTGAGTGCCGTGTCAATGCGGTTCTGGGCCGGGAAATCGACCCCAAGTACATGTTGACTCCCGCGAAAACCAAGAAGAAAGTGTTGGTCGTCGGCGGCGGACCTGGAGGCATGGAAGCTGCTCGCGTGGCCGCCAAGCGCGGACACAACGTTGTGCTTTACGAGAAGCAGTCGCACCTTGGCGGACTGATCCCGACGGCGGCCATCGTGAAGGATTTGGAGACCGATGACCTCGGCATCTTTGTCCGTTATCAGGAGACTCAGCTCCAAAAGGAAGGCGTGTCGGTTCATCTGAAGACAGAAGTGACTCCGGACGTCATCGCCAGGGAAAAACCGGATGTCGTCATCGTCTCCGCGGGCCTCGCCTACACCAAGTTTGACATACCCGGAGGCACGGATCCCAAGGTCCTCACGGCTGCGAAGTTGCACCAACAGCTTAAGTTCTTTGCCAAGATATTCAGCCCAATGCAAATCCAGAAATTGACCAAGCTGTATATGCCAGTAGGCAAGAACGTGGTTGTGGTAGGCGGCAAACTGCACGGCTGCGAACTCGCCGAGTTCCTGGTCAAGCGCCACCGCAACGTCACCATGGTCCACAACGGACCTAAGTCTGAACTCGGCGAGGGCATGACGGTAGATGATCTTGAGAACCTATGGCCCTGGCTTAAGAAGAAGCACGTCAAGATTCTCACCGATGTGAAGTACGAACGAGTCACGGATAAAGGCCTTGTCGTCACCGATAAGGACGGCAAGAGCGTGACCCTCGAAGCCGACAACATCATCACCACCCAGGATTTCGCGGCCAACACCGAGCTCTTTGACAAGCTGAAGACCATGATTCCGGAGAGCTATAACATCGGCAGCTCCAGCAATCCCGGTCTCATCGTCGATGCAATAAGAGACGGAGTGGAGGTCGGCTGCGCCCTCTAGCTTTTTAACGATGCCCAACGGCAACGAGCCAAGTTGCCGTGGGCGTTTCGTAGTCATGCCATCGCCATCGCTAGCGGCGTTCCTTATAGGGAGGAAGTATGCAGAAGATCTCCGTTCCTCAGTTAGCTTGGTACGGGCAACGAGCCCTTGAGCTCCCGTTGCCCGGCGATTGGGATATAGAGATGTGCTACATGGATGGCTACAATCGTCCCGAGGTGGATGTGGAAGCTATCCGGGCGGCGCTTCGAAATCCCCGCGGGACCAAGCCACTGCGGGAGTTGGCGCGCGGAAAAAAGGAAGTGGCAATTGTCTTCGACGATCTGACCCGCGGCACTCGTCCCGCCAAGATCGTAGCTGCAGTCCTTGAAGAGTTAGCCGCGGCCGGCATACCTGACGACAACATTCGCTTCATCTGTGCTGTTGCGCTTCACGGGGTCATGAACCGGTCAGACTTTGTCCGCAAGTTGGGCGAAGACGTGGTTTCCCGCTTTCCTGTCTTCAACCACAATCCCTTCGGCAACTGCACTTACGTGGGAACCACCAAGACCTACAAGACCCGGATCTATATCAATGAGGAATACATGAAGTGCGATCTTCGGATTTTGATCGGCTCCTGTGTCCCTCATCCGATTGCAGGTTTCGGCGGAGGCAGCAAATTGCTGATGCCCGGCCTAGCTTCCGTTGACAGTATCAATTGGCATCACAAATGCGGCCAAGCCAATATGGACCCGGTAAACATCGAAGCCAAGACCCGGCCCACTTCAGGGATGAGCTTTATCGAGGGCAACGTATTCAAGCAGGATATCGACGAGGCAGCCGAGCTCGCCGGAATAGATTTCATGATCAACACATTGCTCAACCTCTGGTCAGACAATGCGTGGATCTGTGCAGGTGACTGGAAAGAGGTCTTTGCCGCTGCCGCGAAGCAAGCCAAGTCGCATTATCGGACGACCCCAGTGCTGGACAAAGACGTCGTTATCGCCAACAACTATGCAAAAGTCAGCGAGTGCATGATCGGTATGGCTGCCGCGATCCCTATTGTGACGCCAAGCGGAGGAGACATCGTCAATATCGCCAATGCGCCCGAAGGACAAGTTACCCATTACCTGGCGGGTGTGTTCGGGAAGACGACCTACGCCGTACAGTATTCTGCCTGCAAGATCCCCGCCGCCGTAAACCAATTCATTTCTTATAACGAATACCCGCACCGGGGAAGCGAATGGTATCCGAGGCACGACAAAATTATTTACCTCAATAAATGGGATCAGGTTCTGGACGCTCTTCTAACGAAACACGGGCCAGGCACTAAGGTCGCCGTTATTCCAGACGCTACCAACCAGTACTTCGCTTGGTTTGACTGAGTGCGGTTTCTCGGCGGGTGGGCACCAGGCAGGGTTTGAGTGAGGCAGTAGCAAGGAATAGTCATTCTTATGACACAAGCTGCGGCAGAAGAAGTCAAACGCGATGAAACAATAGCGAACCAATTCCCGCCTAACTGCCGTTGGGAATCATCTTGTTCGGTTACACGATCTGCTTTGCAGATCGTGCCAACGCTGGCGTGGTTATACCCGTTCTCCGCCTCGAATTCGCCATAACCAACATGCAGTCGGGCTCGCTGATGAGCTTATGCTCCCCTGCCATTGCGGACATGGCGCTTGACGTGCACAAGAACTACAACTATGTTTTCGCGTCTTTTGCAACCTGCGCACTTCTGTGCTTTATAACCTCATGCACCATCGAGAAGCCGGTCCATTAAGCCGGAGTCGCGAGTTGCGGATTCACCAAGCTGGGCAAACAGTGCATGGCAATAACATAATCAATACCGGACAGAAGGAGGCACTCGATAGTTACACTGATCCAAGAAACCTACAGTTTCCGACCCTGGGCGAAGACTCGGGGCGGAAGAATAGTAACTGGAAATTCAACCCGCCACTTGGCGAGTAACAAGAGCGAGTAATACGTTGAAAGCAGGGAAGCTGCAACACTAGGCCGAAGCAGCAACCGGATACTCCGGCGACAACTCCCGCCTCGATTCCCGCTTTTGATATGGTAACTAATCAGGTTAAACGTCGTCCCCTTCCATGGACGGCCATTCATCGCAGTCGAGGAGACACAAATGAAATATGTTTTGACTCTAGTTGTTCTGCTCGGGTTGTCGTCTTTCTGCGTTAGTCAGGACTATGCAAAAGACGCTACATTCGGAAAGTTGGAAGTGGTCGCCACATTGAACGGCGCATTGCCAACTGGAATCTCCGTCTCCAACGACGGACGTATCTTCGTCAACTACCCACAGTGGGGTGACAATCCGAAGTTCACAGTCGGTGAAATTGTAAACGGCAAGGAAGTTGCATATCCCAATGCGGAAATTAACCGCCTGGATCTGAAGAATCAGAAGGAGCACCTGGTCTCGGTGCAGAGCGTTGTCGTCGATACTACCGGTAAACGCCTGTGGATGCTCGATACCGGAAGCATGCACTTTGCTCCGACCACCTTCGGCGGCCCGAAGTTAATCGGCGTCGACCTGGCAACGAACAAAATCTTCAAGAAGATCATTTTCCCCACCGATGTTGCGCTGCCCAGTACCTATCTCAACGATATTCGCTTCGACTTGAATCGCGGCAAAGAGGGCATGGCGTTCATTACGGATTCCGGCGCATTTGGCATCATTGTCGTGGATCTGGCAACCGGAAAAGGCTGGAGAAGACTGCAAAATCATCCTTCTACTCATCCTCAACCCGGCTTTATTACTGTGGTGGAAGGAAAGATTTTCGAGCAATACGTTCCCGGACAGCCGAAATACCTCTCGGTAGGCTCTGACGGCATCGCAATCAGCGCGGATCACAAGTGGCTATACTACTGCGCACTAAGTGGACGGCATCTGTATCGCGTGAGTCTCGATGCTCTTGCCGATCCGAACAAATCAGAAGAGGATGTTGCCAAAACTGTGGAAGATCTCGGAGAGAAGGGTGGCTTCGGAGACGGCATGGAGTCGGATGCGCAGGGTAGGGTTTACTACGGAGACTGTGAGCATGAATCCATCCATCGCTGGAATCCGGATGGCAAGCGAGAGACGGTAGTTCACGATCCCCGCATCCTGTGGCCAGATACGCTTTCCTTTGCTAACGACGGCTACCTGTACTTCACCACAAACCAGATTGAACGTCAGGGTGACTTCTATAAGGACAACTCGGACCACCGAGTGAAGCCATGGGTGATTTATAAGGTAAAAACGGATGGTACCAGAATCAACCAGTGAAGTTGGTTCAAGCTAACGCAGTGATAAGAGCCTGACTCAACTTCGCCAGACTAGAGGAAATCCTGCGGCGAATATGGATCATCTCGGGAAAGAACCTGAACCTTGCAACCTTGCTTATTATCCGACCAAAGGCCCACG
This sequence comes from Candidatus Korobacteraceae bacterium, assembly GCA_049521655.1. Lineage (GTDB taxonomy): Bacteria > Acidobacteriota > Terriglobia > Terriglobales > Acidobacteriaceae > TOLSYN. The sequence continues at coordinate 2,414 of JBEKOO010000093.1, read as the reverse complement.
GCATTGTCCGCGGGCCCTTTTCTTGGTCTAGTACCGATAATAGAAGACCATAGCGATAGATAGGCGATGTGTTGGCGAGCAGACATTCTACCGGTCCAATTAGTACGAATGATCAGGTAGATCACACTGTCGATTTGATGCGCCCTCATTGGTTGAAAGTCCCTGGGGGATTGCCTCAGACGGCCTTCTGTGTGTAGCGGAGGAAGAGTGCGGTACAGTCATCGGCCAGGGGCACCTCCGCGCGATACGCATCAAGTGCAGTGAACAGGTTACCGAGCGAAAAATCAGATGCGAGTGCTGCTTCCAATCTCTCGTCCCCGAAGAAATTTCCGTCATGGTTTTCCGCCTCTGCAATGCCGTCTGTATACAGCAGAACCCGGTCGCCGTCACTCAGTTGCTCGCGTCCGCCGGAGAACGTAACCGGAGAGAGCAACCCCACTGGCAGGTTCTCATTATCGAGGCGGCGAATCGAATTCCCGGAGTGAAGCAAGGGTCTGACGTGCCCGCAATTGATGTATTCGATCTCCCCGCTTTCGTATAGCTTCATCACCAACATCGTTGCATATTTCTGCCCAACAATTTTGTTGTAGATGTAAAGGTTCAACCCTTCTGCAATCTGTTCCAGCGGAAGTCCCTGACGCAACTGCGGATAAATAGCGCCCTGTAGCACGGAGGCCAGCAGCGCCGCGGAAATTCCCTTGCCGGAAACGTCCGCCACTACGACTGCAACACAATCATCGAGGCGCATCACGTCATAAAAGTCGCCGCCAATCTCCTTGCAGGAAATATTACGAGCCTCCACCTTGGCGAACGGAAGTGACGGGATTTTCACCTCCATCATGCTCTGCTGAATTGTCGAGGCGATCGCCAACTCCCTTTGATAGGCCAGCGCTTCCTGCTCGGCCTTCACCAGATAGGCATTTTCGACCAGCGCCGCGGCTTCTCGGGCAATCGTACGGATCAATTCTTGATTTACATCGGAGAGCTTTCCCTTCTCGATACGGCTGTCCAGATAGAGGACGCCCATCGCTCCGTGGTTACCGCCTTCGCGGAAATGAGACTTTCGCAGTGGAATGCAGACGACGCTTCGCAGGCGGCTCGCAATGATGCTCTGACGGGTGTCCATCTCAGGGTCGCCCATGCTCAGTACAAATTCCGAGGCAGAGGCAAGCACTTCGTTCAGGACGGAATGTGAGATTCCCTCTGCGTTGGTTAGAACTTCACCGCTCTCGCTTCGCCCAGCTTCCAGTTCCAATCGGCCATCATCTTTGCACAGGAATACAAATCCGCGCTCGGCATTGGTCAGGCGCAGCGATATTTCCACCAAATTCGTCAATATCTCGCTCAGTACCGAAGCAGCGTTCAAGGCACGCGCGCCTTCGATGAACAGGTTCAGCAGACGCAGTTCTCCAGGTTGGTCTGAAGATGTCTGGCGCGACATGATCACAGAGAGTGACTCCCGCGAATCCGAAAGGCTGCTATTGGATGGAGGTTGAGAGTCCCTGAAAACCAGATAAGCGCCGCCGATTGAGCCGATCTCGATGCGGTCTCCGCTTTGGAGGCGTTGCCGCTGTGCCCCCTGTCCATTTACAAACGTGCCGTGGCTGCTGCCCAAGTCAACAATGAAGTACTCGGAACCGAGCCGCTCAATCTGTGCATGCGACCTGGAGACGTGGGGTTCTGCAAGGACCACGTCGCGATCCGGACGCCGTCCAATGGTGACCACGGATTTGCTCAGTGCATAGCGGGTTTGAGTATTGCCTAGAACGATCACCAGCTCAGCTTCCGCTGAATTTCCAACCGAAGCACTCAACATGGCCCCTCCCGTAACACCGAGCAAACCCTTAAAGGAATGCAGACGCGATGAACAGTCGGATGCGACGCGGCACGCGACTGTTTCTTGGTGTTTCCGACAAGACTTGATAGCGAGCGGGCAATTTTCCGTTCAAGAGTTTTCGTCCGAGACAAGCAAGCCTGCTTCAGGCGTGAGTGAAGGCGGGTTAAGTCATTTAAAGAAGCAATGGCATATTCCCCCAACTCGCAACTTCAAAAGCAGGAGCGCCGCCAGGGCATTGGACACTGAGAGAAATATCGGCCATCAATATTGCTCTACTCGGTGCCCGAGAAAGGAAATAGGCAACTTGTGAGCCGCCCATACTGGAATCCAATTACAATGCGTTTCAACAGATCAGGCCACGCGGACAAATGAGCTGATCGCCGAAGCCTCGTCGTCCCAAACATCAAAGACAGTGTAAAGCTTGGTAATCTGCAACAGATCATGAACCTTTTTGGTGAGATTCAGCAACTTGAGGTCGCCCCCGGCGTTACGAATGCTGGTGAACGCGCCGACAAGTTCGCCAATCCCAGAGCTATCGATGTAGGTGACATTGCCAAGGTTGAGGAGAATTTGTTTT
>JBEKOO010000092.1:0-9468 GCA_049521655.1 Candidatus Korobacteraceae bacterium | reverse complement strand
CACTTCCGGGCGACGGACCCATCGGCGAAGCGTGGGTGCTGAGCGACCGCACCGACCACCAAAGCCAGGTTGCGAATGGACCGCTTAGGGGCCAGACGCTTGGCCAGGTGATCGAGCAGTTCCGAAAACCGTTGATGGGCAAGCTGTCTTCGCGCTTCACCCGCTTTCCGCTGCTGCTCAAGTTTCTGGACGCACACGAGATGCTTTCAGTTCAGGTACATCCCAGTGACGATTCCTCCGAGCTGGTTCCAGCGGGCGATACGGCAAAGACCGAAGCATGGGTTGTGATTGAAGCTGAAAACGGAAGCCACATTTATGCTGGCCTGAGGCCGGGCACAACTGCCGGCCATCTGCGGCAGTCTCTCGACGATGGAACCGTTGCGGACCACCTTGTGAACATTGTCCCGAAGCCGGGTGATGCAATATTCATCCCTGGGGGAACGGTTCACACTCTGGGCGACGATGTCGTGGTTTTCGAGGTTCAGCAAAATAGCGATACGACATTTCGGCTTTACGATTGGGGACACATCGATCTGGAGACCAAAGAGCCGCGGGCGCTGCAAGTTGATGAGGCTCTTGCCTGCATAAAGTTCGGAGAGAGCAACAGTGGCCTGACCGCGCCCCGCGTGGAGACTACGTCACCTGTTGAGCGCGAGAGACTCTTCGATTGCCATGCCTTTCTGGTGTGGCGAGTCCTTGGGCAAGACCCGTTCACTGTTGGAGCGACGGCAGAGCCGCGCGTGTTGGTTGGCATTAAGGGATCAGGCCGAATTATGCATAATGGCACTCCCTACGCGGTTGGGAAGGGAGATGTTTGGCTCTTGCCGGCGGAGGCCGGAGAGTGCGCGTTTCAACCCAGCGGAGAGATAACGATGCTGGAGATCGCGATCCCTTGATGGTGCAGGAAATCGTCTGTGCATCAGGATCTCAAACTGGGAGATGAATGAAAAAGCTCATCGTATTCGATTTGGACGGCACCCTCGCGCCCAGCAAGTCGTCGCTCGCGCCACAGACTGCGGGGCTGCTGCGTGACCTCTTGGGCATCATCAAAGTAGCAGTCATCTCCGGAGGCACGTGGACCCAATTCGAAAAGCAGCTTCTCACTGATCTTCCCCAAGGCAGTCTCCTCGCGAACTTGTCCCTGCTTCCAACTTGTGGAACAAAATTCTTCCAATACGAAGGGAAGTGGACGGAGCTCTATTCAGAGGATCTGACAGCGGACCAAAGAAAGAAGATTATCGACTCGCTGAACAAAGCTGCGGGTGAATCGGGCCTTCACGCCGAGAAGGTTTGGGGGAAGGTGATCGAGGATCGAGGAAGCCAGGTGACATTCTCCGCGTTAGGTCAGCAAGCGCCTTTGGCAGAAAAGGAAAAGTGGGATCCCGATTTTGCCAAACGGAAGAAGATCACAGCGATCCTGAAAACCCTTATCCCGGAGTTCTCCGTCCGCATGGGCGGTGCAACCTCGATTGACGTGACCAAGCCTGGCATCGACAAAGCCTACGGGATAGGAAAGCTGAAGGATACTCTTAACGTCTCTTTGAAAGAGATGGTCTACATCGGGGATGCCTTGTTCCCAGGCGGGAACGATTATCCGGCGGAACAGGCAGGTGTTGTGTCGATTCCTGTGAAAGGACCAGACGATACTAACCTGGTCATCAAGACAATCATCGCTTGCTTAGGTAATAAGTGAGCGTACGCTCGCGAGGAGATTTGATGAGTGGATTCAAGTTGCACCGCCTCGGCATGATCATGGAGCCCGAGCCGGGCAATCCGCATGAAGTGGAAGGGGTTCTGAATCCCGGAGCAGTGCGCGGTCCCGATGGTGAACTCTACCTCTTTCCGCGGCTGGTTGCGAAGGGAAATTATTCGCGGATCGGGATAGCGCGCGTGCGGTTCAATGAAGCCGGCGATCCGGCAGGTGTAGAGAGGCTTGGCATCGCGCTCGAGCCAGAAGCCGATTATGAACGGCGGCCCGACGGCAGCGGGGGCTGCGAGGATCCTCGCGTTACGTTCTTGGAACCGCTTCAACGATATCTGATGACTTACACAGCATGGTCGTCTCATGGCCCACGGATCGCCCTGGCTGTATCGGAGGATATCTTCCACTGGAGACGCTTGGGGCTTGCTACTTTTGCCTCGGCAGACGGCATCGAGTTCGGGAACGTGGACGACAAGGATGCCAGCCTCTTCCCGGTTGTGATTCCCGATCCAACCGGGCAGCCGGAGCTGGCCTTGCTTCACCGGCCGCTCTTTCCAGGCACCCGTCCTGAGGAAACCGCCTGTAGCCCTGCGACCCGTGAAGTGGATATCGATCGGGAGAGCATCTGGATTTCTTACTGTCAAATGACACTTGACCGTAAGCCCTTTCACGCCGGCAAGTTTACCTTTCATCATCGTCTGGCATCTCCAGTCGCGCCTTGGGAACGGCTCAAGATCGGCGGCGGCACCCCGCCCATCTTGACGCGGCACGGCTGGTTGATCGTTTACCACGGTGTCAGCGAAATCGAGCAGCCTGACTCAAACAGGCATATGCTGCGCTATTCGGCGGGAGTAATGATCTTTTCCAAAGAGCATCCGCTCGTAATTAACTACCGTTCGCCGGAACCTGTGTTAACGCCGACGCTTCCACAGGAACGCGATGGGACTGTTGACAATGTTGTTTTCCCCACGGGTATCGACCGGCGCGACGATCTTGGAACCCCAGATCGCTTCGACGTCTACTACGGGATGGCGGACAATCGGATTGGTGTCGCGCGCCTTGACTTGCCGGAACAGATTCCGGCAGAGGCAGTCGCGGATGCGCCTGAGGGAAAGGTATAGATCGCGGGTTATTGTGGAATGAACAAGTTGAAGGTACCCCCTTCGAATAGGCTGGCGGAAGGAATGCTGATGAAGAAAGCAACTGGGATCACCTGCGCATTTCTGGATGTTGGTGATGTTCTACTCACCGATGGCTGGGATCATCTGGCTCGCAAGCAGGCTGCGAAGCACTTCAAGCTGGAGTGGGCTGAGATGGAAGCTCGTCATCAGTTGACCTTCGAGGTCTTCGAGGTTGGAAGACTGACCCTCGAAGGATATTTGAATCTGGTTGTCTTCTATAAGAAACGGAGCTTCACGCGCAATCAGTTTCGGCAGTTTATGTTTGCGCAGTCAAAGCCCTTTCCAGAGATGATCGATTTAGTGATTCAACTCAAGCAAAATCTGGGATTGAAGATTGTGATTGTGAGCAACGAATCTCGTGAGATGAATGCATTTCGGAGCAGCAAGTTCGGCCTCGATAAGTTGTCGGACTGCTTCATATCCTCCAGCTTCGTTCACATGCGCAAACCTGACGTGGAGATTTACCAGCTTGCTCTGGATTTGGCTCAGGTGTGGCCCGAAAATGCAATCTTTATTGACAATACACCGATGTTTATTCAGATTGCTGAGAGCCTGGGAATTCAAGGCATTCTTCACACCGACTGCAAATCTACACGCGCCAAGCTGTCCCATCTCGGCCTGAAAGCCGAATGAACCGTGGGATGTAAGGCTCGCTAAGTCTTGGTAGTGCGCTCTGCATTAGATGCTCCGGTGGCTCGCCTTGTCTTTCCTCCTGCTTCTAGTCTAGGCATGAGGACCTTTTGCATTCAGAAGTCTTCGCGCCTGCACGCGTTCCTCAGCAATAAAGAGAATCTTCGGCTGAGACAAGTTTGGAGCGCCACGAGCCCTTATCATTCAGTCTTTCAGCATTCGCCGAAGGCTCTCAGGCAAAGTCAGGATTGACTTGGACTTCTTGCCTGCCGCAATTCCTTAACTACGAGGCTAATGAAGTTCGCCTGTTCGTTGAACGCTGATACGATACCCCAATCCAGTCAATTTCATCGCAGTTTGGAAACCACATCCGCGCTCGTGATCTTGTAGTTCTGATATTGAATCGTTAATACTGCGTTTCCCCCAAACCGGATCTTGGTGATGCTATGGTTCCGTGCAGGGAGCCAGAAGTCTCCCACTTTCATGTAAACTTCGTCGATTTCGCTGTGCTTCGTCCAGAACGAAGGATTCTTGGCGGGTTGGGCCTCTAACCGGGTTACAGCAAAGTCCTCAGCCTCCACCCAGATTCGGCCGCTGAATAGGAACTCTCCCTTCGTTCTTGGCTTCACGCTGAGAATATACATGGAGCCAGAGGGCTTACTGTCGTATCCGACCAGAGTGAAATCATAATTGTCCCTGTTCAGAGCCGTGCGCTTTTGAGCCTCCACACCGAGGGCATCTTCTTCGGCCTGTAAGAGCTTCTTGAATACAGTGCCGATAATCAGTTTCGATCCAGTGGAAGATCGAATCGTGAATTCTTTCGTTCCGGGTGATTGGTACTTTAGGTCCACGACCATCTCCGCGCTGCGAGTGCCCGCAAAACCGTGGTATTGCAACAGGTAATTTCTTGTTCCCCGGTAGGCATGCAGGGCATGAGCGCGCTCGAGGTTCATTGCTAGAAGGTTGTCTACGACTTGTTCTCCGCTGAGCGGAGCGTTCCCAAACGCAGTGGAAGCACCGGATTGCTGTGAACTTGCGCGCACTGGTAGCCATGGAGAGACCAGAAGCACAGCGATAAACAGGCTAACGGGGAACGGTCCCCGTGCTCTTGTCGAGACGCGTCTTCTGTCTTCTTTTCCATGAAATCTCATAGCGCCACCTTCTTCGAGTCAAACCCGTCAAGTGCTGACCTGCAGACAGGATCGTCGTCCTCAATATCTCAAGCCATGCTCCGAGGCCATTTTTGTTGAGCAATGATGAGGTGGTGGCCCCGTCGGCAATAATCCTGCAATTGCGGGTGCTTCTCATCATCGTGTTAGAACTTAGATCGCCCGCTCACCGTAGCGTGACCATTTTTCTCCTGGTTGCAATGGAGCAATATGATCGATCGCGGATTGACCCGGTAGCTCGAACTGTCCACGCGAGCCGCCTTTTCTCCTTCGACGATGTCGCCCGGGGCGGGGAGAGAGGTGTCCATGAAGCGAAACCAGCCCCCATTTGCGGCGGCAGCGACGGGCGGAAGAGCAAACTGCAATGGCTTCCAATATGCATTAATCGCGATGTAACGCATCTGGGTGCCAGCGAGATTATGCAGAGACAACGCGAGGCTATGTGAGCTGCTACCCCAGTCTGGCTTTCCAATTTCAACGCCATGCCACTCGATGCGGCTCTGGCTCAAGTAGTCCTCGATCGTTGTTTGTCCACTTTCTCCCGCCTGATCGAAGTGGAGGCGGAGATGGATCATCTGCCGCACGAAGCGCAGAACATCGACATTGGTCTGGCAAAGGCCCCAATCGAACCAGCTGGTTTCGTTATTCTGGCAATATGCATTGTTGTTCCCGAGCTGGGTGCGGCACACTTCATCGCCCATGAGCAACATCGGCGTCCCAACGGAGAGCAGAGTGAGAGCGAGAAGATTCCTGACCTGCCGCATCCGTAATTGGTGAATTTCGGAACAGTCAGTTGGACCTTCGAGCCCGCAATTCCAGCTCAGGTTCGCGTCTGCCCCATCCCGATTTGACTCACGGTTCGCCGCGTTGCGCTTCACGTCGTACGAGACAAGATCGTTGAGCGTAAATCCGTCGTGGCAAGTGACAAAATTAATGCTCTGTCCAGCAGGCCGATTCCCTCGATCGTACAAATCGGGGCTCCCCGCGATACGATTGCGAAGTTTCACCACGGTGCCTTCGTCGCCCTTGACAAAGCTGCGGATATCGTCGCGGAAGTGTCCATTCCATTCCTTCCATTTATCCTGACCAAAACTGCCGACCTGGTAAAGCCCTCCGGAGTCCCAGGCTTCTGCAATCAGCTTTGTGCCTGCAAGGACTGGATCGGAGTCGATCTCCCAAACGATCGGAGGGTTCAGCATGGGTTTGCCCGATTCGTTGCGCGAAAATATCGATGCCAGATCGAAGCGGAAGCCGTCCACGTGCATCTCAGCGACCCAGTACCGCAGGCTGTCGAGAATCAGGCGTTTCACAATCGAATGATTGGCCTTGAGAGTATTACCGGCTCCGGTATAGTTGGCATAACTAGCTTTATGTTTCTCGAGGATGTAGTAGAAACTGTTTTCGAGCCCACGAAAGCAGAGTGTTGGCCCATTCTCGTCGCCCTCACCGGTGTGGTTGTAAACAACGTCCAGGAGTACTTCGATGCCGGCTCGATGTAGTTCCTTCACCATGGTGCGAAACTCATCCAGGCAGACGAGGGGGTCATTCGAGGTGCAGTATCCGAGGTGGGGGGCAAAGAAAGAAACCGGCCCATAGCCCCAGTAGTTGGTCAGTCCAAATGGAGCACCTTGAGTATCGAATTGGAACACTGGCAAGAGTTCGACAGCTGTGATTCCTAGATACTTGAGATAGGGGATCTTCTCGATGATTCCCAGATACGTTCCTTTATTGGCTTCGGTAACGCCTGAGTTCGGGTGACGCGTAAATCCAGCTACGTGCATTTCGTAGATGACTGTGTTGCGAAACGGATGCTTGAGGGGCCGATCTCCCTGCCAGTCAAAAGTACTCGAATCGGTAATAACGCTCTTCATCGAGGCCCCTGCGTTGTCTCCGGGATGGCTCGCAGAGGAGCGATCGTAATGCTGGCCGACGGAAACGCTTTTTCCGTACGGGTCAAGCAGTACTTTTTGGAAGTCAAAGCGATTTCCGTCGTTCGCCTCGCAAGGACCATCGACGCGGTATCCGTAGAGTTGTCCAGCAACAATACCTGGCAAGAATATATGCCAGTAATGAGAAGTGCGATTTGTTATGGGACTGAGTTTTACAACTCGCTCCGGTTGCTCAGCTTCTGCGTGATCAAAGAATACGACCTCGACTTGTGTGGCATGCGCTGAGAAAATGCTGAAGTTTACACCATCCGGAGTTAACGTCGGACCCAACGGGTACGTTTGACTTGCGTCTTCGCCCGGCATGGCAGAAGCACGAGGGACGGCGGAGTTCCGAAGTGAGTCCAGGATGTCCTCCTTGTAGCTTCGATTGTGGATTTGAACTGACTCGGCTCAATGTTGCCGAGACCGCCAATCTCTTCAGCGCTGGTTTTAGCCAGAAGCAATGGCGAGGAGAAGCATCGAAAGGAGAACAAAGCCGAGGACGGCGGTATCCGACAACGCTCCTCTTTTCAAAAGCCGTGATGGTGTGAGAGTGTTCTGTCGCGGATTCAGGGCATTGTAGTAGACAGACAAGGCCTCACCTTGCGCCCTGGCTACAGGCGATATGAAGTTGTCGTAGTAGGTTCGTGCGTGGGCGTAGTAGGTGAAGGAAACGATCACGTCGTCAGGGTCTTTGGTGACTCGCAGGGGCAACTTCCTTACTCTGGAAAGCTCATGATGGCACTCTGTAACTCTAGCCTCAGTCTCCATCCAGATTGGTAGAGGAATGGATTGCGGGGTGTGGTTTCTGCGCTTCGTGTGGGATGCTCCTGTGGCTCGCCTGTTCTTTACCTCCTGCTTCCAGGCGCGACGACCCGCTGCATCAAGGAGTTTCCGCGCCCGTTCCATGATTCCGAGATTGGTCATCAGCGTTGCCAGACAATCTGGTCCGCTTCGAGCGGCACGAGAGCATTGGGGTTGTGGGGGACGATACGCGCGGTGAAGTCGCTTGCGGGGCGCGTTGCGGAGACCTGAGCCGAATAGTTGAACGCGCCAGGCTTATCTGCGCAGGGACCGGATGCGTTCATCACTTGGAAAGGCGCGCTTTTCTCGTGAGCTGTATCTGCGTAAAGATCTACTCTAAAGTGATCCGGAGTGAGCGATCCAGGAGCAACGTCGACTTGGAAGAAGTGCTGCCCATCGTGGGTATTGATTCGAATGCTGACGAAACCCACTGTGCTCCAATACCGCTCAAGGTCCTGCTTCCATTGGAGCAGACTCGAGCCGACAGCACCATTGTCCGCTGCTCGATCGCGATAGCGCGACGCCGCAGGCAAATAATGACTCTCGGTGTATTCGCGGATGGCGCGCGTCGCAGAAAACTCGGGCGTTAGTCGCGCCATACTCTCACGGATGCGCCCCAGCCACTTGGCCGGCATGCCGGATTCATCGCGCTCGTAGAACGCCGGAATCGCCTCGGCTTCAAGCAGAGTATACAATGTGTCTGCTTCTCTGGCATCCAATTCTGGGTCTTCGCCATGTTCCTGGCCGTCCCCAATGGCCCAACCAACTTCGGGGGAATAGGCCTCTGCCCACCAGCCATCCAGTTCAGAGAGATTGAGCCCGCCATTGACGAGGACCTTCATGCCACTGGTTCCGCAGGCCTCCCATGGACGGCGAGGCGTGTTGATCCAAAGATCGATTCCCTGAACCAGCTCCTGGGCCAGCATCATGTCGTAATCGTTGAGGAACACCACTCGACCCTTCACTTCGGGACGCTTAATGAAATCTTTCCACTGCCTGATAAGCTCTTGTCCAGGAAGATCCTGAGGATGTGCTTTTCCGGCGAGGAGCAACTGAACAGGACACCGAGGATTCGAGAGCAGTCGCACCAGCCTCTCGGTATCGTGCAAAAGAAGATTGGGGCGCTTATAGGTGGCAAAGCGTCGTGCAAATCCTAGGGTCAGCACATTCTCATCGAAAATGCCGGCGGCATTCGACGGATCTGCGCCTTCTGCGGCCAGTTGGCACTGGTACCGCCTCCGCATCCGCCCGATCAGGCCTTTTCGACCTGCCGTTCGCAATTGCCACAGCTGCTGATTAGATATTTGACGGACGTCATCTTCGTGTGGGCGATCCCCACGCCAGCGCTTCACGCCGCAGGCGGAGGTCCACAGTGCATCGGCTTCGGCTGAATCCCAGGTCGGCACGTGAATGCCGTTGGTTACAGACCCTATTGGGACTTCCTCCCTTGGCCAGCGGGGAAACAAGGGCTGGAAGATCTGCCTGCTCACCTGTCCATGCAGCTTACTGACGCCATTGATCTGTCCGCTGCCGCGGACCGCGAGATAGGCCATGTTGAAGGGCTCCGAATTATCTTCCGGATTCTGCCTTCCCATGGCGAGTAGATCGTCCACCGAGACGGCGAGTTCATCGGCGGCATAGTGGTTCAGATAGGTGCGAATCAGCTCGGGATCGAATCGGTCAAAGCCAGCGCTCACGGCGGTATGCGTGGTGAAAATATTCCCGGCCCGAGTAATGTTCATGGCAAGATCGAATGGCTTCTTGTGATCCTCCATGTAGGAGCGGGCTCGTTCGAGGACGGCAAATGCCGCGTGCCCTTCGTTAAGGTGACAGACCTCAGGCGTGAGACCCAACGCTCGCAACAAACGCCATCCGCCGATGCCGAGGACGATCTCCTGCTTCAGGCGCATCTCTGCGTCGCCACCATAGAGCTCGCTGGTGATTCCGCGATGAGCTGCGGTATTGGCAAAGTCGTTGGTGTCGAGAAGATACAACTTTGCTCTTCCCACTGACACTTCCCAACAACGAAGCCAAATCTTTGAGCCGGGAAGCTG
>JBEKOO010000091.1:0-9821 GCA_049521655.1 Candidatus Korobacteraceae bacterium | reverse complement strand
GGCAGCGTGGCGTTGCGATTCTTGAGGAGCACGATGGATTCACGGGCGGCTTCGAGAGCCAGCTCGCGATGCGCCGCGGAATCGACCTCGGAGTACGGAATCGCGTTAAACGGTACGGACGCCGGCGGATCGAACATGCCCAGCCGCATGCGCGCCGCAAACAGACGCGTGACGGCGGTGTCGATTTCGGCTTCGCTGATCAGATTTTCGCCGACGGCCTTGGTCAAGGCCTTGTACGCCGAGCCGCAATCCAGATCAGTTCCGGCCTTGACGGCGTCGGCGTCTCCCTGTTCCGGAGTGGTTGCGAAGTGATGCCCGCGCTCGATATCGGCAACCGCGTCGCAATCGGAGACCACGTACCCGTTGAATCCCCAATCCTGGCGCAGATGTTTCTGGAGCAACATGGAGTTGGCGCATGCGGGTGCGCCGTCGATGGCGTTATAGGCGCACATGATCGAATCCGCGTGACCGTCCACGATGGCGGCGCGGAACGCGGGGAGATATGTGTCCTCGAGGTCGTGATTTGAAACGTCGATGTTGACGCTGTGGCGCGTGGGCTCGGGTCCGCTGTGCACCGCGAAGTGCTTGGGCGTGGCCACGAGTTCAAGGTAATGGGGATCGTCGCCCTGCAGACCTTTGACAAACTGCACGCCGAGACTCGCGGTGAGGAACGGATCTTCGCCAAAAGTTTCCATGCCGCGGCCCCAGCGCGGATCGCGAAAGATATTGATGTTGGGCGACCAGAAGGTGAGCCCTGCGAAGCGGCTGCGATCGTCGTGGCGAATGGCTTGGTTGTATTTGGCGCGGCCTTCAACCGAGATAACCGTCGCGACCCGGTGCATGAGCGCTGTGTCCCAGGTGGCTGCGAGGCCGATGGATTGCGGAAACACGGTCGCGAAGCCGTTACGCGCCACGCCGTGCAGCGCTTCATTCCACCAGTTGTAGGCAGGCACACCCAGCCGCGGAATGGCGGGCGCGACATCCTGCGTCTGGCTCACCTTTTCCTCGAGCGTCATGCGGCTGACGAGGTCTTTGGCGCGGGCTTCGGGTGCGAGCGCGGGATTGAGATACGGGCAGGAGGCCGCGGCGCAGGATGGCTGCCGGTCTGCTGCCTGCTGCGCGGGCACCGAAATCCAGGCCGGAATGAGTGCAATGATTGCCGCAAGTAGGATGGCTGGTTTTTTCATGGTGGCTTTTTGCTGCAGTCGTTTCTGGCCGAAGGGTATCATGCTGGATGCATTCGCTGCGGGGGTCTGGAGACCGCCGCTGCAGCCGGTCAGGAGACCGGCGGTACTGGATCTTGAGACTGGCGGTACATGTTCTCAAGACCGGCGCTACATTTTCATGCTCGCGTAGGAAATGTGGGTTAGCGTTTTGCGCGCTGGCTGGATGCGCGGACTACAAGGTGCGGGGCGACGAGCGCGCTTTTGCGAGGCACCGGGGTTTTGCTTTCTGCCATTTTCAGCGCCTGCGTAGCCGCAATCTTGCCAATCATCTTGCTGTTCTGGTCCACCGATGTCAGGGGCACGCGGAGAAAATCCGAGTAGGAAAGATTTCCGCACCCTACGACCGCGATGTCCTGGGGAACACGCAATCCCGCATCGAAGATGGCGCGCATGGTGCCCAACGCGACCGGATCGTTGAAGCAGAAGATGCCGTCGGGACGCGGTTTATGCGCCAGCAGCTTGACGGTGGCCGCGTAGCCGGCCTTATCGCCCACATGGTCGCCCGAAGGCCCGATGGAAACAACGTGGCCCGCCAATGGGGCTATCTGGTGCGAGGCCAAAGCCTGCTTGTAGCCGTTCAGACGACCGATGGCCGTGCTGACTTCAGGTCCGCGAATGTGCGCGATGCGCCGGCAACCCTGCTCGATGAGGTGCGTGGTGGCCAGCACGCCGACTGCGGCATCATCGACGCCGACGAAGTCCGACTCGAAGCCGGGAAACTGCCGGTCCAGCAGAATGTAAGGGACTTTTTGCTCTTCGAATTGCCGGAAACTCTCCGCCGTCCACTGGGACGAGGCGATCAGCATCACGTCTACGCGCCGCGCCAGCAACTGCGCAATCTCTTCCTTCTCCAGTGCCGGGTCTTCGTCGGACGAGGAGATGAAGAGACTGTATCCCTTGCGCCGCACCTCAACCGAGATGGCTTTCGCGACTTGCGCGAAAAATGGATGGAGCAGGTCGGGGACGACCAGGCCGAAGGTCCAGGTGCGGCCGGCGATGAGCGAGCGGGCGGCAAAATTGGGCTGATAATTCAGCTCCTTCATCCGCTTGAGTACGCGCTTGCGAGTTTGCTCGCCGATGTCGGGATGGTTGCGCAGGACTTTGGAGATGGTGACTACCGACAGACCCAAATCCTGCGCTATGTCCTTGAGCCGCGCAACCATACTCCGAGCGCCTCCGCGCTACGTTCTATTTCAGATGCCGAATAAACCCAGTGTACATAACGATGCTGACGTGAAGAGGCGGCGTAGACCGAAGCAGACCTTGGATTTTAGCCGTCGACAGTCGTGCGGATTCGGAGCTTGACAGGGACACCGCGGCACTTTCTGCCCGACGAGTATCCCTCGCCGTCGACCTGCTGGCGAGGCTTTACAGCTTTTTTGATACGATCTCCTGCAGAATCTGGTGGTCCAGTGTCAGGTCAGCCACGATCCGCTTCATACGGCCGTTCTCTTCGCGCAGGCTGCGTAACTCGCGCAGCTCCTGCACACCCCAGCCCGGCATACTGCTTCTTCCACATGAAGAACGTGGCCTGGCTGACTCCTGCTTGCGGCAAATATCGGCCGTCTTCTCTCCCGACTCGGACTGCTTGAGTACGGAAATGATCTCCTGTTCCGAGTGCTGCTTCTTCGGCATGTTGATCCTCCTCGTTGGTTTTTCTTCTCCGAGGGCTTCAACTGCCAATGTATCTCCAGTTCCGGCTGGTACAGCTTTCTGGTTTTGGGTCACGGGGAGCTAGGCGTGTGGTTTAAGCTCAAAATAGGCTGCTTACGCAAGGAGGCTATTTGCTTGATTGATTCCCCCATGTACGAGCTATCTGTCGTAATGCCTTGTCTCAATGAAAGTGAAACTCTTGCGATCTGCATTCAGAAGGCTCAGAATTATCTTCGCCGATCGGGAGTGAGCGGCGAAATCGTTATCGGCGATAACGGCTCAACGGACGGTTCGCAGCAGATCGCAGCCGACCTGGGCGCTCGTGTGGTTCAAGTGCCCGTTCGCGGTTACGGCGCCGCGCTGTACGGGGCGATCACTGCCGCGCGCGGCCGATATTGCGTCATGGGCGACTCCGACGATAGCTATGACTTCGAGAATTTGGATGTATTCGTCCAAAAACTGCGCGAAGGGTACGACCTGGTCATGGGGAACCGCTTCCAGGGCGGGATTCGGCCCGGCGCGATGCCATGGAAAAACCGTTACATCGGCAATCCGGTTCTCTCTTCCATTGGCAAGATTCTCTTCCAGGCAAAGGTGGGAGATTTTCATTGCGGCATCCGGGGATTCTCGAAAGACGCCTTTCTGCGGATGGATTTGAGAACGACGGGAATGGAATTCGCCTCAGAGATGGTGATCAAGGCCGAACTCATGGGGATGAAGCTGACCGAAGTACCCACCATCCTCAGTCCCGACGGCCGCTCGCGCCCGCCGCATCTGCTTCCCTATCGTGACGGCTGGCGGCACCTCCGCTTCATGCTGATGTATAGCCCGCGCTGGATCTTTCTTTATCCCGGGGCTTTTTTGATCTTGCTGGGATTGGCCGGATGCGCCTGGCTCCTGCCGGGGCCGCGCGTCGTTCACGGCATCGGATTCGACGTGCACACGCTCCTGTATGCCTTCGTTTCGGTGCTCCTGGGCTTTCAGCTTGCCGCTTTTTGGATATTCGCTGAGGTTTTCGCCATCTCCGAAGGCCTGCTGCGCGAAGACCCGCGCCTCAGCCGCGCCTCCCGCTGCATCACGCTGGAGACCGGCCTTGTCGCAGGTGCCTTGCTGGTAACGCTGGGCATTTGCGGATCGATCTTTGCCGTCTCGGGATGGGCCGAGAAGAGTTTCGGCGTCTTGGACGCCGATCACATGCTGCGCATCGTGATGCCGTCCGTCTTTTCCCTGACTTTGGGTGTGCAGATGATTTGTAGCAGCTTCCTGCTGAGCATCCTTGGGCTACGGCGACGCTGATGACGACACGGCGCTGGCTCCTGATGATTGCTTCTTTCGCGCTGGCTATTGCGCTGATCGTTTTGCTTATCAAGGTCGGAAAAGTTGATCTTCGGATAACTCTGCAACAACTTAGAAGCGTCAGCTTGCTGTCCTTTGCCAAGATAGCTCTGCTCGGTGCTCTGCAGATCTATCTTTCCACTGAGAAGTGGAGGCGAATTGACGCTGCCTGGCGCCGCCCCACCGATTCCGTCCCGCCAAGAACTACCTCATATGCGCTCACCAGCATAGGGCTGGCCATGGGGATCTTTCTTCCCGTGCAACTTGCCATGGCAGGGGCTCGGACGTTGGGAACTTATGTTCATGGAGGAGCCTTGAAACGCGGCACGGCCGGTACGCTTCTCGAGCAGGGCTTCGACGTTTATACGGTAGGCTTTCTGGCGCTGGCATCGGGAATCACCTGGTACTGCCATGGCGGAGCAAAGACCTGGGCGATCTGCGCCTCAGTCTCGGTTGTGCTCGCGCTTCTTGCCGTCGAACCGGCGGTGCGCATCGCTCGCTGGCTTGCCGCCCGCTGGAAGGCTCCCACCGGCGGCCTCTTCAGCCGGACACTGCGTAGCGTATGGGAGCTTCAGCACTCAGGTATCTTGAATGCCGGCCTGGCGCGCCGCCTTGTCGGGCTTTCCGCGCTGCGTACAGGCACAATTGTGTTGATGTCGATTCAGACCGCGGAGGCGGTCGGTCTGCACATTCCTGCTTGGCAAATGGCGGCGGCGACGCCGTTTGTAAGCATCGCATTTATCATTGCGGTGACACCGGGCGGAATAGGCGTCAACGACCTGGCGGGCGCGGGCGCGCTCGATCTCTTTGGGACGCCATTTACAATAGGGGCGCAATGGGTCTTGGCCAATAGGGTTCTTACTGTTGCGTCCTATCTCCTCTTGGCGGCCTGCAGCGCGGTTGTTCTGGGAGCAGAAGGAATCGTGGCGCCGAGTTCCCGCGGCCCAACTCGGGAGACCAAACAGTGAATCCTTTTCTATCAGTCATTTTGGCTGTGCACAACGGCGAGAATTTTGTCGCTGCAACGCTTGAGAGCGTGCGCATGCAGCACAATGACGAGATCGAGGTGGTGTTCGTCGATGACGCCTCCACCGACCGCACTCTGGAAATAGCACGCAACTTTGCTGAATCATTTCCCATGCGGATCATTACTCCCGGCAGAAACGTGGGCGTAGCGGCTGCTACTAATATCGGTTTGCGCGAAGCTAGAGGTGAATGGGCCTGCCTTCTTGACCATGACGACCTTTGGCTTCCCGGCAGGATCGCCAGGCTTTGGGGGGAGATGAAATCCACCAAATGCGCGCTCGTGCTTCACAACGCTATGATTATAAATCCGGACGGGCAAAGATTAGGGCCTTGGACCTGCCCGCTTTCCGAGGGCGATGTGCCGCCGGATCAATTCATAGAACGCCTTCTTGTTCAAAACTTTATTGCAAAACTCTCGCCGGTGTTCCGGCTGAGGGACGCGCTTGATACCGGGGGCGTGGATGAGTCGATCATCGTTTGCTACGATTGGGATTTTTGGCTTCGCCTGGGATCGCTTGGCCCGGTTCGATTCATCGCCGAAACACTGAGCGCCTATCGTGTCCACCCGACATCACTGACCGTGAGCCGCAAGCTGGCGCCGAACGAATGGGAACAACAGTTGACGATTGTGCTTGACCGTCACTTAAGCAAATGGACGGGCACAGGAAAACGCAGAGCGTCCGTGGAGCGTGCAGCGAGGGCATCCATCACTGTCAATTCCTCCCTTATAGCCGCTACTCGGGGCGAGCCCGCCAAGCCGCTGGCGGTCTTTCTTCAGTTGCTTTCTCTGGGTCCGGCTGGGTGGCGCCTGTATCTGAGAGATTCGAGGATTGTGCAGAGGTTGAGCCCGCGGTTAAAACTGCTGCGGTCAAAAACGAGCTAGTATTGTCAACGGGTGCTCACGGAGAGGGCGCCAGCATCGCCGCGCGTCATGGAGCGGCCACAACTGTGTAGTTGTCAGATAACTTCACGCGGTTGAAGAAGCGAACGAGAATTCGGACGGCCATGTAACCGCAAAAGCCAGAAAGCGGGGAAAACAGATGTGCAATGGCGTTCTCTCCAGCACCTTCGGTGTGCCCGCACGCCAAGTTACGCCCACTTACTTCAGAGGATTGAAGAAAATGCTTCAGACTGTGGACAAAATCAATGACGGTGCCGTCATGATACTCCCCAACAATTCGCAGGCCTGCGTTTTCACAATACCTGTGCAATGTGGCGGGTGTGAAGTGATAGAAGTGGCGAGGCAAATCGAGCCCCGACCAGTACTTCTGAAAGAGAGAAAAGGCTGCGCTTTTGATATTAGGACCCGAGACGATTAGCCGGCCGTTTTCCTTCAGCAATGCCGCCGCTATTGATAAATCTTCCGTAGGTGAAACACTATGCTCCAGCACATGATTAAATCGCACGACATCGAAGCGTTCGCCGAAGGATGCAATATCTGAAAGCCGTCCAGTATGGATAGAGATACCGTAACTTCGGGCTATCTCTGCGGCACATTCATCGGGTTCCGCCCCGGAGACATCCCATCCCTTCTGTTTCAACTGCCTGAGCGAGCCATTCTGACCGTAGGGGTAATTCTTATTTCCCGTGGCACAGCCAACATCCAGAATTCTGCCAGGTTTCATCCCCTCAAGATATGGGTATGGAGCGGCGATCTTAAAGTAGGCAGTTCTATAAAGGCGCGTAAGGCCTGTTGGTTCCTGGTAAAACCCATAACTTGGAGGGTAAACGAGAGGGATTGATGACGGTGCGGGCCGCGGATTTAGATAGATAAGGCCGCATTGGCTGCACTGCACCAAGCGCAACTGCGCGCTAAGTCCGAACTCCCAGTCGGTGCCATCGAGGAACCTTTCGGCCTCACTCGCGCCACAGAGATCGCAGGCTACCGTTTCCCAGCGAATGACATCGCCGACCATGTTGGTTTGAGCAGCCCCCTCGACTTCTTGCATCGCATCCTTCCTTAAACCAGAATTTCCGTTTTATTCCCCTCTCTACCGCGCGGAAATCGAGTGGCTTCCGAGTGGTCCTCCGGAGGGAAGTTTCGGGATTGTGCAGAGGTCAGGCGAGATCTTTCTCTATCACCTGTATACCATGAATATCCCGCGTTGTGGCGATGCAGTGACCATGCTCGCACGCGCCCGCGTGAGTCAACACTTTAGCGACTTTATAATGGGAAAGAACTCCTGTTGCCCTGAGAGGCGCAGTGAGGGAGAACCTTGCCCAATGAAGCTACAGGATGCAGTCCGCAAACTCTATCTCGACGACCGCTGGTTGCAGATCACCCTGTTCGCCTTCATGTTCCTCTGTTACGGGTTCATTGTTCGCGGTTCTGGCCTGCGCAATCCAACAGAGTTGCCGAAGGTTTACCCCGTGGAAATGACCTTCAACAGCATGCTCGAGCACCTCGCGCATGGGCAGTTCGACGTCGACCCGAATACCATTCAGTGGGAAGGTTCTCTCCTCAACGGACGTGTCTACTCGTATTTTGGCATCACCTGCGCCCTACTCAGGTTGCCACTGCTCCTCTTTCATCGGCTGGATGTGAATGTTACGGCATGGTCCTGCCTCATCGCTGTTTGTCTTGCCGGCATCATGAAAGTCCGGGCCGTACTGTTTATTCGGCGATCTTGCGGCATCACGCTTGCCTCTGAATGGGCCTTTGGCCTCATGCTGACCTACATCGTTCTGGGAGGCGCCGAGATAGGCTATCTCAAGCCCTCCATCTTTCAGGAGGTGGTCTTCTGGGCGGTCGCCTTCGCCGCGGTCTTTGTTTACTTCGCGATAAAAGGCCTGGTGAGCGGCCAATTCACCGTGGGCACGCTTTCGTGGATGGCGTTTGCTGCTGGCTTTGCCACGCTCACCCGTGTCTCGACCGGCTTGGGGCTGTGCGTGGCCTTCGGGCTGCTGCTGGCGGTGTTGCTGGCGCAGGAACTCCGCGCCCGGCGTGCCTTTATTACGCGGCAGTTCCTCATCCCCGTGGCGATTCTTGCTGTCTTTCTCATTGCCGTCGGCACGGTCAACTACTGTCGGTGGGGAAATCCCTTGGCATTTTCCGGCGGATACTACCTCGGATATAACCTTCACCCGGACCGTGTACCGCGATTACACCTCTATGGCCTTTTCAATCTGGCGCGGATTCCCATCGGCCTCAGCTATTATTTCCTGCCAATCTGGGCCTTACAGGGCAGTGATGGCCGGCTTCTTTTTGAAAACGCGCAAACCCGGCTGATGGAGGTCGTGGAACTTCCGCCCAGCAGCTTTTTCCTTACTGATCTGCTGCCAATTGCGTTCGTCGTCTTTCTGGCTATAGCCCTATGGGCCGGGCGCCGCAGCCTGGCGCGCGCTTTGCGAACGGAGTGGCGATGCGCGCAGGGCAAGGAGACGCAGCCGCCGCTTCGGCTTTTTTCTCTTGCCCAGGGGCTTGCCTTGGCTGCCGGACTGGCCGTGCCTTGCGCCCTGATGCTGACGTTCATCAGCATGACTTACCGTTACCGGATGGAGTTCTACCCCGAGATCGATTTGCTGGCCTTTCTGGGCCTCTACGTAACCGTGAGCGATCCCGCTCTGCTGGCCCGGTTCAACCGCGGCCGCCGTTGGATGGTGGCAGCGACCGTGGTCAGTGTCGTCTCGGCCTTTGCGCTGGTGGCCCTCTACAAGGTCTCGGACTCGGGCTCATCGCAGCCGTATCTGCGCAACGGAGTCGCCCATTACTACAGCGAACAGCTTGTCCACGACTCACGTTTCGTCTCTCTGCAGCATGCTTGGCGCCAGCTGCGTCATGCGCGGCAATAGCCGGATACAGGACCGAGCGGCCCACATATCAAGGTTTCTTCACGGAGATGGTGTGAGGCGCCCAACAAGGCGCTGGCCATGGAATCAGCGACACCCCGTTTTGCGCATTCGCATGCAGTGTTCATTTGCGGACGCCGGGATCGCGCTTGCACCCTCAAAGACATTGACGACGATGCGAGGATTCAGAATTACGACTCAAAATGGAAATATGGGCCTCAACCGTCCGTCGCGATCCAAAAGATTAATTCCAAATTGCGGCGCATCGCCTCCGGAGTCACTCAGCGACCCTTTTAGAACCCTTGACAGCGTTGGCTGCCACTCATGCATTATCGGGTACCTGGTATCTTTGCCAATGTAACAATTCAATACGTTGGGCACGATGCGTTGCGAGGGGATGGGGCTGAAACCAAGAAACAATGCGGCATTCCACACCTGTGGAGAAAAAGTGACTCCTAGGGGACTCTTTCAGCAAGTTGTGAAGTCGTGCCCTTTCAAAACACCATTCATGCAATCGGTTCCAGGAGGGAAGCGATGCGCAAGATGACGAGAGCTGCATGCGCGTTGTTTGCTGCGGTCACGCTGGGATCGGTGGGCGCGATGTTTGCGCAGAGCGCGCCCACGCAAATTGTTTCTGATGCGCTGGAGCAGGGATTTCAGGCTCCGCCGGACAGCGCCAAGCCGCGCACGTGGATGCACTGGACCGGCGGCAACGTGACGGAAGAGGGAATCACGAAGGATCTGGAGTGGATGAAGCGTGTGGGCATCGCGGGATTCCAGATTTCGGATGTG
>JBEKOO010000090.1:0-9848 GCA_049521655.1 Candidatus Korobacteraceae bacterium | reverse complement strand
TTCTGGGTCAGGGTGCCGGTCTTGTCCGAGCACAGCACGTCCACGCCAGCTAGTTCCTCGATTGCCGGCAACCGGGTCACAATCGCTTCTTTTTTCGCCAGCAGGCGTGCGCCGACCGCCATCGTCACGGACAGCACGGTTGGCATCGCCACGGGGATCGCGGCCACCAAAAGGACCAGGGCGAACTGCAACGTAGTGAGGACGGGGTCGCCACGGAAGAGCGCGACGCTAATAATCACCGCCACCAGGGCCACCGCGAGAATGATCAGGTAATCCCCAATCTTCAGCACGGCGCGCTGGAAATGGCTGACGGTATGAGCCTCCTGCACCAGTTGCGCGGTCTTGCCAAAGTAGGTATTCGCACCGGTGGCGTACACCATCGCGTCGATTTCGCCCTGGCGGATAATCGAACCTGAAAAAACCGCCTCTCCAGGTTTGCGCGTGGCGGGCAAAGATTCGCCTGTCAACGCCGACTGATCGACCTCCACCGGGTCGCCCGCCAGCAGGCGTGCATCCGCCGGAACGATGTCGCCAAGACGCAAGCGGATGACGTCGCCCGGCACCACCTCGCGCGCCGCCGGGGTGGCCCACTTCCCATCACGTTTTACCCGGGCTTTGATCGCGAGCTTGGCTTTCAGGGCAGCGATGGCATTGCCTGCCTGGTGTTCTTCCCAAAAGCCGACCACGGCGTTGGAACCAAGCAGAACAAGAATGATGAAAAAATCCAGCCAGTGCCGGACAATTCCCGACAGAATTACTGCCCCTTCAATCATCCACGGGATGGGGCCCCAAAAATAGGTGAGGAACTTAAGGAAAGGATTGGTTTTCTTTTCCGCGATCGCGTTAGGGCCATATTGTGTCAGCCGCTTCTGCGCTTCGGCTTGACTGAGGCCGTCCGGCGACGAACCCAACTTCTTCTGGAGTTCCGGCATGGTAACGGACTTCAGATCGTCCTTCGACTCGGGCTTCGACTCCGGTTTTGCCTCCAGCTTGGACTCGGGCTTATCTGTCTCCGTTCTTACCATGACTGTCTTCCTGTTCTTGATGTCTCCACCGGGTCTTAGTCCAGAGCAGGCTGGGAAAATCGACGGACAGGCACTGTCGACGAAGTCTCATTCGAGGTTCTGAATTCTCGGAAATCGAGCGCGTTGCACCTCAACAGTCTTTCAGCCGATCCGCGCCATCGCGGCCGCCAATGTCATCGGGACACTTAGAAACAGTATCTTGCCGAGGAGATGCGGAAGCTGTGCAGTTTTGCTCAACAATCCGCTCAGGGCCACTCATTTGGAAGACCATGATCGATGGGCGAGGTCCTGCGAAAATTGCGCTATCTGCTTCCGTGCGGTAGACAAGTAGTCTTCTTCACTTGCTCTTGACGGTCGCTTCAGAATCTACTTCCGGTGCATTGAGCCGTCGCACCGGATGAACAATTAGCCGTACAAGCTCAAACAAGCCACGTGCCTTTACGCAGTTCGAGGCGGTGCGTAACCGCATAAACCTACTGTGGGGCGTGACGCCGTTGCGTTGTCCCGCGGGTCTGTCGGTCGTGCGGATGGCCGACTTTGCCGAGCAGGAACTGGTGCGCAGGAAGGTGCTCACTGCGGGCGACGTGTTTGGCCTGTTTGCGGGAACGACCAACTTCCCGGAGCGACAAATTTTATGCGGCTGATAACGGCGGCCCCATAGACCTCATGCACCGCAAGCTAAAAGGCTTCGGTAGTGCCTTAGTTTGAAATCCTACACTCCTTGAAATCCTACACTCTTGAACGGCGGCGGGAACGGCGTAAACTTGGGGCATGGCGAAAACGACTCCTGTTCCCTATTTAGCCAACGATCACGGCTTGAAACGGTGCTCCGTATGCGGGTATCCGTTTGATATCGACGTGAAGCCTTCCCTAGAGATTGCCTTTGCGGAACATCTCCGCAAAGCCCACCAGCACGGCCAAATGAGCGAGGACTTCAACCATGCCGCTGCGCGGGTCGTCAGGGAGTCGACTGAGAACAAAGCGAAGCATTAACCAGTCATCCCATCTGCCGGGAAAGGTCGTGCCCCCTGTCCAAAGGGATCGACAGTTGTCCTGCGGTCATAGTTTCGGAGGTATAACTCGCCCAGCCTCGAAGACGCTGCGTATGTTCTTCCGAGAGTCTCTCCTTCGGCGCTTAACAGGCCGCGATCCACGAGCATCCTAAGTTCCCGACTTGCGACCTGTTCGGAAACCTGCGCTTCCATTATGTAGTTAGATCGTCTGATTCTGTATCCAAATGCAGCATTCACCAAGGTCGGAAAGCGTTCGATCATCGATCCCGTAGGTTGCCAAAAGTTGCTCCACTTCGCTCCAACTCGCTGAGTCACTCGGCTACGCTGTAGCGGCCACGAAGCCCGGCTGAAACTCTTCCCAGAAACCAACACCGGCATTCATGAGAAGCAGCGCCAGAATGATGCCGAAGTCCTCCCAATGGCGCACCACAGCAGAAAGAATGGCACCTAACTCGATCATCCATGGGATGGGGGCCCAGAAATAAGACAGGAATTTCAGGATGGGATTGACTTTTTCTTCAGGCAGTTCATTGCCATATTGCGCGAGCCGTGCGCCTAAGCCTCCGTCTGGGTAAGCCCAGTCGCCGGAGCTTGCAGACGTGAGCAAAGTTCCGCCAGGCTCAATGACGTTACGTCTTTTTGTCCAGTGATCGAAGCAATGTCGACTTGCTTGAGGGAAGGAGCTTGCAAACTCGGGTCCCCCATATGTTCTCCTCCGGCCAACGGCATGCTTACGGTTCGACAAAATTGAAAAACAGCCGCCGTATGTCAATGCCAGGCGGCTGTGTCTACTCTGAAAGCGAGAGGGTGTTCCAGGCGGACGTCATTTCACCTATACTCGGGCCGATGTTCCTCAGCCCTCCGCTTCACAATGTCCTTCCCGTTCATCTAAGTCCTGGCTTGACACCCGCAGCGGCCAGCATTTGCATATCAATATCCATGTGGGAACTACCACCGGAAAGGCGAGCAAGGGCCCTCCCCATACCATGTGACGGCGTTCGATCCCATTGAAATGACCGGCGCCTTTAAGCTACGGCTGCTATGCTCCCGCCTTCCTTACCCTCTGCTTGAGCAGCAGGTTTCTTCCTGGCTATTTCGGTCTCCGCTCGGAGCCAATCATCGAGGTCGTGACCGTTTTCACAGCCCCGTTCCTCGTAAAGCTGATACGCACGTACCCGAATTAACTCCTCCGTCGAGTCGAGCGAGCGTTCGTCGGGTTTCGCGTTTGAATCACTTGCAGTCTTATGTCGCATGGTGGACCTCCTGCACCGGTAACGATGCAATGCGAGGTTGAAGAAGGAGGGGCCGACTCAAGAGAGCTGCGCGGTGCACAGACGCACGTCCATGCACTTGCATTTATGTTTTCATTAATCTTCCTGCGAATCGGTGACAATTGTCACAGCCACCAGTGACGCGCCACTGGTAGGGATCGCAAAGAGATCGGGCGCTCCGGATGAGATCCTCTCAAGACGCAATGACGCCAGTGCGAATTCGCGTCGCGACCTACAGCGTGCACAAATGCCACGGCCTCGACCGGCGCGCCAGCCCGGAACGAATCTCCGCCTTGGGACCATGCACGGCAAAGCCCAGTTGCTGACTATGGTCAAGGGAAGTAATTGGCAGGTCAGCGACATTGGTGACCTCAAGGGTGACCACGTTTGGGAACACGGCGATCGCTGGCGATGCGTGGCAAGGCAAAGGGACGGACGGCAATGGTAAGGCGATTGATGCCCATGAACGCTGGGTGGACACTTTGGCTGAAGATGCCGAATGGCAAATGGCAGTGTGTCGCCAGCGCAGGTGCACCGGCGAAGATGTAGCATGGCAAAACCTGCATTGGCGCGGGCCGCGGGGCTGAACTTTTCCGGCGGTCCGCTCCGCCTAACGGGATGGATTATCAGTCTTTGATCGGGGCTGCCAACTCCATCGACTGAGAATTTCTCGGTAAGACAGCAACTCTCCGGGGGGGCGTGGGTTGCATTCGGTGTAGGATTTCTCATAGGCTATATCCAAACATGTTGCCGTGGTGTCGAAATACCGCTCTGCTGGTGACCTTGGGGGTCCTGCTCGTTGTCCTGTTTCCGCTAGGAGCGGGTCCGTTCACGGCTACGCATGGTCCTCTCACAGCATTGCGAGCCTTTGCCTTTGCGATTCTCCTGTTCGTTGCAATTTCGTTCTTACCGAGAGTGCTCGTCTCCTGCCGTGAGTTGCACATAAAACTACGAACCCAAGTCGTTGGTGCGGCGGTATACCACTCGGCACCCGTTCCCAGCCTGCGTTGCTAATTTTTCCACCCTCCAAAGTTCTCTAAGCGATTCTGTCCAGCTATCACCATAATCCTGGAGGAGCATATGCCTGTACGTTCATTTCGCATATTCGCCATCGTTGCAGCAGCTTCCGTCGCGCTACTCGTGGGCTGCGCCAAGAAGACTCAAGTTGCCAAAACAGTTCCCCCACCGCCGCCGCCATCGGCGCCCACGGCCACCCTCGCCGCGAGTCCTGACACGGTCGAGCGTGGTCAAGTGGTCAGGCTCATGTGGAATACGGGGAACGCCAATGAAATCTCTATTACTGGAGTCGGAACTGTTACCGCAAGAGGCACGACGTCGTTAGTTCCACAATCGTCCACAACCTATGTGTTGACAGCCAAGGGCCCGGGCGGATCGAAAGAAGCAACTGCGCGCGTCACGGTTACCGTCCCTCCACCTACCATAAGTCAAGCGGGAGCTAACGACGAGCAACTGTTTTCGCAAAACATGAAAGATGTCTTTTTTGCCTACGACAAATACTCTGTTCCTCAGAACGAGCAAACGGCCGCAGAGCAGGACGCAAGATTCCTGGCTGCTCATCCCAACTACAAACTGCTGATTTCCGGTCATTGCGATGAAAGGGGCTCCGAGGAATACAACTTGGGACTAGGCGACAACCGTGCCAATGCGGTGCGCCAACAGTTAGAAAGGTTGGGAATCAGCGTCGACCGAATCCGAACTATCAGCTATGGCAAGGAGAAACCGTTCTGCACGGAAGAAACGGAAGCCTGCTGGCAACTCAATCGCCGGGCGCATTTCTCCATGCAGCGTTGAGCTCGCCGGACCAGACCGAGTCGGTTCAGAAATGCTGAATTGCTAACCGATCGGATCCGGGCTCACTCAGATGACGGAGGGGTGTCTGACAAAACCGGATGGGAAGGCCGCGGCCAGCACTTGCGGGACTCACGTTGGGGCGATGGAACCGCCGTCCCAAGCCCTGCGCCCGGTCAAAGAAGAAGCAGTGCCCGGGATCCCTCGCGGGGTGTATAGTTTCGGGCTATTGGGAGCTAAAACGGGAAATTCCAACTGATAGAGAGTCTGGCCAAAGCAGCGACACGGGCTCGATGCAGCAAAGCAGTAGAACGGCGCGAAGCCGCTACTCTGGGAAAGGATGAAAGACATGGCTGAGGTCACAGATGCGGGTATCTACAAAGAATGGTGGGCCAACCCGGCGGTGGTCGGGCTCATGGGTTTCGGCTTGACGACAATGGCGACAGGACTACATAACGTAGGATTCTGGAGCGCCGGACCGACTCTGGCGTTGGCAATCTGCTTCGGAGGCACGGCGCAATTCATTGCGGGACTCGTGGACCTGCGGAAAGGCAGCATCTTCGGGGGGTCGGCCTTCATGTGTTACGGCGCTTTTTGGTGGTCACTCTTCGTGCTGCTCTATGTGCAGCCGAAGACGGGCATACCGGCGGGTCATCCCGAGGAGCTTGGTTTCTTCCTGATGTGGACGCTGTTCACATTTGGCTTTTGCCTCGCGGCCCATCGTGTCGGCAAGTACCTGGCGGTTTTGTTCTGGCTGCTGTTGTTGGCGTTTCTTTTGCTTGACGGCGTGGTCATCGGGATCGTTCCCGCGCGCGTGGCAGGCTGGGAGATCTTTATCGTGGGGTTTATCGCCTGGTACATCGCCACGGCGACGTTAGTGAATGCGGTTCACGGCAGGAAGGTTCTGCCGCATTCTTAGTGCGACTCTTTTTGGTCGGGCGTGGACAGTTACACAGCTCTGTCATCCCGTCCGCTGATCAGTACCACGTGCGATCGCCAGGCTCAGAGATCTCGAAAGACAATATAAGCTTAGGGTCTGGAACTCGCGCGAGAAAGAGGAAACCCGGAAGCGTGACTGGTCACTGCGCAATGTCACGCTTTCCGCCTTAGTCAGATCGAATTGAGTCCAGCGGCAGAAGCAGATGTAGACCTACAATAAATACGTTTGATGCGATAGCTGGCTACTTTGGCGGACTCCCCTTTTTGCTTGCTTCTTCGCACGCCCAGCATCTCATCGTCGAAGGAGGCGACTCCGTGAGGTCTTCGTTACGCACCGTGACCATGTGCCCACATGCGAGATAACAATGCACGAAGAAAATATCTTCTCGCACGATGCGTGCAACTGGCTGGACGATTTTTTGTTCTGCGGCCATCAAAAGCAGCTCACTAGCGAAAAGGTTTCCTCCATTGTCGCATGTAGCGCAACGCCTCTTTCCGATTGATCTCATTGGAATTCAGGAATTCGTGCACTAACGGCTTGAGCCCGAGGAAACACAAACCCATGAAAGGAATGTTCATGACGCGCAGTTTTCTAATCACTCTGTTGCTGGTTACCGCCGTCGCAGCCGCCGCTGTCGCCGGCACAATCGAAGGCACAATATCTCCGGGGAGGTCTGTCGTGTACGTGGATACCATCCAAGGCAAGACATTCTCTGCTCCCACGCAGAAACCGCTAGTGGAGCACAAGGGTATGATGTTCAGCCCGCACATCCTTGTAATACAGCAAGGGATGACGGTTGAGTTCCTGAACAGCGACAACGTGCAACATAATGTCTTCTGGCCTTCGATCAGCGGCAACAAGAAATTAGGACACAACCTCGGCACCTGGCCGAAAGGTGAGAAGCGCTCCTTTAAGTTCGACCAGCCTGGAGTTGTGCCGCTGCTTTGCAACGCGCACCCGGAGATGGCGGGTTACATCATCGTTAGCCCGACCCCCTACTTTGCCGAGACCGACGACAACGGCAACTACAAACTCGAAAACATTCCTGATGGCGAGTACAACCTGGTCGTATGGCACGAAGGCATGAAACGGCAGACCAAGGCCCTGAGTTTCTCCGGTACAAGTAAGGTCGATTTTTCTTTCTCGAGGTAAGCCACATGGAACCCATCTCAGCTCGAGCAATTAGCGGATTGATTCAAAATGAAAGGACGTAGATCCACAAGTGAGCACCATGCACACAACAGGCCGAATGATTTCTCGGCGGCTCTATGCAGCAGTCAGGGATAAACATGTAGAGATATTGCGAGCGTTCATCATTCTTTGCTGCTTGGCGGCGCTCGGGATGGTGCTTTTTGGGCGCGACATCAGGGTGACAACTCTCGCTGCCGCTGTCGGATTTGTTTGGCTGCTCCGGTCCAAGATATGGCGTTGGTTCTCATAACGGGCTGTGCCTCGTCACAATCCGGTCCGGCCGTGAAATCAATAGCTTCGCAGGGGAATCGGCAAAGTCGGCCTGCTATAACTTTGTTGCCATGTTTGACCTGTTTCGGCTCTGGCTCGGAGCCGTGCTTCGCGGGTTTCGGACGTGCCGCAGTCTGATGCTCGAAAACCTCGCCCTTCGCCAACAACCCGCCGCATTTCAAACGCCAGCAACCGTGGCCAAGACTGAAGTAGTCGTCGGGAGCCATCCCGGTAGGCAGGTACTGAATTAACTCAGGAAAAAGTCAGCCGCAAAATCCTCTTGGAAGGAGTGCGCTTCCTGCCTGAGAGCTGGATGGCTCCGTTCGACTCGGGTTCTGCATTCAGTTTTCGCTATTGCTTTTCGTCGATATACGTCGAAATTCTTCCGGTTTGCTTGTTGTCCACGACCTCCGTCATCTTTCCGTCGGCCGAGACAGAGATCTTAGTCACACTATAAAGCTTCCCATCGCGATTTAAGGTCACTTCAATCGCACGCTCGCCCAGTTTCTTAACCGAGACCGTGTAATTACCGTACATACCCTTGACCGGCGACTCTGCGCCGCCGAACTTGGCCATCCAGCTTTCGCCGGTCGGCGTCGACATGCTCACCTCATCGCCGGAGACCTTCCAGGTGGTGACGAGTCCAGCGGTATCTTCGTTGACATTCTGAATACGCCACGAGCCGGAAGTCGCATTCGAGCCGGCAGGACCTTTAGCAACCCGCATGAACTTGGCTTCCGACTTGTACGGCTGACTGCCGTCGGCGGGATAGCTGGTGCCATCGATGGTAAGCATCTTCCCATCCGCAGAGACCTTCCGGGTTGCATCGCTCGCTGGCTTACCACCTTTTTTCGTGACGATGTGAATCGTGTCCGGGTCCACCACCTGCACCGAGATGGTGTCATACGTTTGGCCCGTTACGGATTGGTCCTGGCCGTCGGCTTTCACATTGACTTTGGGCACGCAACTTTCGCAGTCGTACATTCCATTGTTGACTGAAAAAACGTATGGCTTTTGCGACAGCTTGGACTCGGCCATGTTGGTCTTCCAAGTGCCGTCGAATGGGCTCTGGGCAAACATCATCAGAGGGAGGAACCACAAAACAACGCACAGCAATTTCTTCATACTGATCTCCAGATCCGCAAATTTTGTCTGATTCCCAACGACCATACTATACATTCCGTGAGGAGTCGAGCTGCCTATTATGAACGCTAAGCGTCTATTTTTCAGTTGATTTAGGCGCGCTGATCTAACGGATTGTTGCTGGGAAGACCCATCTGACGAAGAGGATGACCGCCATGACTGCGGTAACAAATCCAGACAATCCCGACACAACGGCTATAAGAACAGCGAGAGCACCATATGCGCCCTTCGCTGCATCGCTAGCAGCGAAGGCTATCGCGCAAACGACCCAAGCCCCGAACGTGCAGAATAACCACCCCCACCACGGCAGAGCTGACGGGCTGAACGGCCTGGCGCGAATTGTAGCACTCGGATTCACAGCAGTTTGCTGACCACCGCGCCGGAAGGCGCGGCTTCTCAATTGAGACAATCCTGATAGGTTCAAGCCGGACATCATTTTCGCGATGGACAGTCGCAAGCATTGAGTTATGTGATGGAAATGACGACTCGATCTGAAATACGCTTAAGAACGATGGGGCCAGAGCGGCGGCCAGGTAAATCATTTGTGTAGACGTTTAACGAGCCGGCAATCGGACTCGAACCGAAAAACGCGGCATTCGTAGGTGAGCTTATCGGGCGGAAAGTGGTGTTACTCGCCGCTGTCCTTTGGTCCTACCATTTTTTCTTGCACAAATTGGACCAGCGTCTGCGGTGTAATCACGCCCTCAACAAGATTCACCTGGCTACGGCTCACGACCGGCAGCAGACCGGGGTTCTTGGCAAGTCGGTCTAGCAAAAGTTCAAGCGGGTGGTCAGGGTGAACATGCGCGCAGTTGTCGGTGGCGATCGTTGTGATGGGAGCTTCAGCGGCGCCGGAGTGGAGCGCGCTCTCGATTTTATCGCGTGTCACAAGGCCGGAATAGAGCCCGTTACTGCCTACGAGAACGCTCTGCGCATCGGTTTGTGCCGCAATCACCGACGCCTCTTGGATTGAACTGTGGGGCGGGACCATACTAAAGTCTCGCGTCATGATGTCGCGGGCGCTCCAGGCGCCGGTCACCTGTCGAGTGCCCGGTTGAGGCATGTGTACGTCGTCCTGCTCCAGCAACGCATGATACAGAGGAACCGGTTGGTATCGCTTTGAGATGAGGAAGCTGATCATGTTGGCGATCATCAGCGGCACCAGGACCTGGTAATCCTGCGTGAG
>JBEKOO010000089.1:0-9954 GCA_049521655.1 Candidatus Korobacteraceae bacterium | reverse complement strand
CAGCAAGTCAGGCGCTGCGGCAACCACAACTTCCAACTAACGAGTAACCACGAGGCAAACTAACGTGAGCGCCATGGTTTTCCAAGCATCTCGACGCACTCTAAGTATTGTGACGGTTTCCGGGGATAAACGGGCCGCGTCAGGTCTGCGCGACATCGTGGATTCGCTCCCTGGATTTGAGATTGCTGGTGAGCTCGAGCAAAAAGGCGCGAGCGACTCCGTACTATTGCAGTCTCTGCAGCAGTGGCAGCCCGATGTTTGCGTGATTGACTTCGACGGTGATCGCGAAAGCGCGGTTTCATGCGCGGAGCATATCAAGAACGCCATGGCTCAGACCGCGGTCTTTGCGCTGGCATCGGACTCGCGTCCGGAGCGCATCATTGAAGCAATGCGCTCTGGCTGTTCCGAGTATCTTTTGAAGCCCCTTGCGCGCGAGCGGGTGGTTGATGCCCTGAACAAGCACGACCAGAAGAAAAGGGAACGCAGCGCCCCGGCAAAGAGGGGGAAAGTATATGCCTTCGTGGGCGTGAAAGGTGGCACCGGAGTTACGACGCTTGCCACCCATGTTGCGGCGCTTGCTGCCCGGGGCGGAACGAAGACACTTCTGATTGACCAGCACCCTCATCTGGGCGATGTCTCGGTGTATCTGCGGTTGGCGCAGCATCAGTATCATTTCTTCGAACTGGTGCATAACATCCATCGCCTGGACTCCGAACTGCTTCAGGGATTCATTACGAAGCACTCGTCCGGACTGCACGTTCTTGCCGCTCCCGACTCGTTTGGTTCGAGTACCAAGCCTTCGGAAACTGCGTTAGAGAGCACGCTCGACTTCCTGAAGGATGAGTATGATCTGGTCCTTATCGATTGCGCACCAGGACTGAATGCGTACAACATCGGCGCTATTGATCGGGCCGACGCGGTGTTTCTGGTCGCCGCTCCCGAACTGCCGTCGATTCGAAACCTGGTCCGCTATCTGGAGCACTTGAAGCGTTTTAATTGTCCACAGGAAAAGACGCGAGTTGTCATTAACCGGTATGACAAGCGATCGGCGATTCGGGAAGAGCAAATCGAGAAGACGATCCGGATGCCGATCTCGTTTGTAGTACCAAACAGCTACGCCGAAGTCATCGATGCGATTAATGGCGGCACGCCAATATCATCTACTGCGAAGTCAGAGCTGGCCGAAACATTCCGGCGATGGGTCGACACGCTGGTTGAGCGACCGGTGATATCGGCCGGCAGACAAGAAGGAAAGCGGCGGTTCGGAATTCTGGGCCTGTAACGTTTCCAGGGGAGAAGAAGGGCTATGGCAACATTCCAGCGGGACCTTTCGGGAAGCACCGGCACGGTGGAGACAGAACTATTGTCCAGGAGAGACCTGAAGCCCAAGGCCTATCAGGAAATGAAGTCTGTCCTGCACCGGGATCTGCTCAGCCGCATTGATCTTGAAAAGCTGAATTACCTCGATAATAACCATGCTCGAAGCCAGATTCACGCGGTCATACAAGACCTGGTGTCGCGCTCCAACACACCGTTGAGCGCCTCCGAGCGAGAACGATTAGCGCGCGAGGTTCTGGACGAGGTTTTCGGTCTCGGGCCACTGGAGCCTCTATTACAGGATCCGACGATCAGCGACATACTGGTGAATACCTACGCCAAGGTATACGTTGAGCGCGCAGGACTACTCGAAGAGACCAACGTTGCCTTCAAAGACGACGGTCACCTCATGCACATTATCGACAAGATTGTCTCCGCAGTAGGCCGCCGCGTGGATGAGTCATCGCCAATGGTAGACGCTCGGCTGCCCGATGGATCGCGCGTCAATGTAATTATTCCTCCGCTCGCCGTGGACGGGCCCATCTTGTCCATTCGCCGCTTTGGGACGATTCCTCTCGAAGTGGAAGATTTGCTTGCAAACAACACCATGACACCGCAGATGCGAGATCTGCTGCAGGGTGCGGTGAAGGCAAGGCTGAATATCGTTATCTCGGGCGGAACCGGTTCGGGAAAGACGACGATGCTGAATGTGCTCTCGCGCTTTATTTCGGAGAGCGAGCGAATCGTTACGGTGGAAGACTCGGCCGAGTTGCAGTTGAAACAGCAACATGTTGTGCGTCTTGAATGTCGCCCGCCCAACGTAGAGGGTAGAGGTGCGGTGCATCAGCGCCAACTGGTCATCAACTGCCTCCGCATGCGTCCGGATCGCATCATCATCGGCGAGGTGCGCGGGGAAGAGGCGCTGGACATGCTCCAAGCCATGAACACGGGCCACGACGGTTCACTGACTACGATTCACGCCAATAATCCGCGCGACGCAATCGCCCGTATGGAGACCATGGCACTGATGGCCAACTTGAATCTGCCGGAAAAAGCCGTCCGTCAGCAGATTGCGTCAGCCGTCAACATTATTATCCAGGTTTCGCGCATGAGTGATGGCACGCGGCGCGTGACTCACCTGAGTGAGATCACGGGCATGGATCAGGATGTCGTCAGCATGCAGGACGTCTACCGCTTCGAGAAACGTGGAATAGGAATCAACGGCCGCGTGCTGGGGCGTTTCTACTCAACCGGAGTAACGCCAAGATTCGCGGAAAAAATAAAGGCGTCTGGGATCGTTGTTCCTCCCAACCTGTTTGATCTGTCAGTGGAAGTGTAGCTCCGCTCGGAAAGGATTCAGCAATGCTGATATTAATGTTCCTGTTGATTTCGGTCTTGACCTTCTTCGTGGTGCTGTTCGTGACGAAGCCGAGCAAGAAAGAGATTGAACTTGGGAAGCGTCTTGCCGGCTTGGACAGCAGCTCTGCCACTGAACAGGTAGTGAGTCCGGACATTCTGAAGCGGGAAGTCTACAGCGACGTTGCGTTCGTGAATTCGCTGTTGCGGAGAATCAAACTTACCGCCCACTTAAACACTCTGCTCAAGCAGGCCAACTCGACTTGGACGGTCGGCCAGCTACTGTTTAGCGCTTTGGCAATCTGGGCCGTGGTTGGAATGCTGAGCGCGGTATACCTACGCAGCAAACCGATGGGACTCGTTATCGGTCTTGTGGCCGCGAACGCGCCCTACATCTTTTTAGTTATAAAGCGGAAGGCGAGACTGAACCGCTTCGAATCCGTATTGCCCGATGCCATTGATCTGATGGCGCGCGCATTGCGTGCTGGCCACGCGGTTACCGCGGCCATTGAGATGGTTGCGCGCGAGATTCCCAACCCTGTTGGAATTGAGTTTCGCCGCGTCTTTGAAGAGCAGAACTTTGGCTTACCGCTTCGCGAAGCTCTGCTGAACCTTGCAACTCGGGTTCCCGTGCCGGACCTGCAGTTCCTGGTAACGGCAATGTTAGTGCAAAAGGAAACGGGCGGCAATCTGGCCGAGGTTCTCGATAAGACCGCGGCGGTCATTCGCGAGCGCTCGCGGTTGCTGGGGCAGTTGAGGATCTACACCGCCCAGGGGCGAATGACCGGATGGATTCTGGGTCTGCTACCCTTCATCGTTTTTGCGATGATGAACTTTCTCAACCGTGGTTATGCACGCATCATGCTCGACGATCCCACCGGGCGCAAGGCAATCTGGCTCGGACTTGGATTGATGACCGTCGGTGCGTGGATGATCCGCAAAATCGTGGATATCAAGGTATAACGTCATGATCTCAATGGTAGTTGCAATCGCGTTGACCTTCGCTCTCAGCCTGGCTCTGTTGCTCTTGTTGCTGAGCGCAAGATCCCCCGTAGCCGACAGGCTGGCGGAAATCGCGTCTCCCGTAGTTGGCGGAGCAGCGGCGCAGGCTCCTTCTCGCCTCGACGCGGCGTCCCGGTTCACGCAGTTGTTTGCGCCGTTGCGAAAGCTCGTTGGGCTTTCAGATGATGGCGACGTATCGCAAAGGCTGATAGCGGCCGGATATCGCGACCCGGTTCACGTTCACCTTTACTACACGGCGAAGCTACTGGGTCCGGTCGTGGCCGGTTTGATCGCAGGCTTTTTGCTTCGGGGGCAGAATGTCATTCTGTGGTTCCTGATCCTGGCGGCTCTTGGCTTCCTTGGACCGGATCTATGGTTGACCAGTGCAGTGAGACGGCGGCGGGAGAGAATCCGGTTGGCGCTTCCGGACGCGCTTGATCTGCTCGTCATCTGCATGGAGGCCGGCCTCGGCATGGACCAGGCGCTGATTCGCATTGGCGAGGAACTGCGTCTCGCACACAAGGACTTGAGCGACGAATTTCTGTTCATCCGGCTGGAACAGCGGGCCGGAAAGCCGCGTATCGAAGCGTGGCGCAACATGGCGAATCGGACCGGCCTGGAAGTCGTACGCTCCTTCGTCAATATGCTGGTGCAAACCGAGCGTTTCGGAACGCCGCTCTCGAAGTCATTGGGCTTTTTTGCGGATTCGCTGCGCACACGCCGTCGTCAACAGGCAGAAGAGATGGCGGCAAAGACCACCGTCAAGCTTGTATTTCCGCTAGTGTTTTTCATCTTCCCAAGTATGTTCATCGTCTTGCTGGTGCCTGCAATCATCTCGATCAGCAAGAGCTTCCTGGTGAGCTTCGGACAATAACCTTAACGAATAGGAGACAGGAGACCTATGGATAACGTAATGCTCATTCGAGCCATTTCTGGTGTGTTGTTCGTCGTCGTGCTGTTCATTCTGGTTCAGCGCCGAAAGGGCCATGCATCGGGTGGATAGTATCTCGGAGCCCAAGTTGGACAATACCCGCGACCTGGTTCGTGTCCACAACGCGACCAGAAAGAGTTGCCTTGGCGAGCAGATCAGCATAGCCGACAGTAGTCTGCGGCGGATGGTCGGTCTGCTCGGCAAGAGCTCTCTTGACCGCGGATGCGGATTGTTCATTGTGCCTTCTCAGGCGATTCATACCGTCGGGATGGCGTTTCCAATCGACGTAATCTTTGTGGACAGGAAATACAACGTAGTGGGCGTGCGCGAGGCGTTACGCCCGTTTCGCTTAACCCGTGTGTTCTGGAAGGCGTTAGGAGTCCTGGAGCTGCCTGCCGGAACCATAAAAAGTTCACGCACGCAAGTCGGAGATCAGCTCAAGCTTGATCGCACAGGCGGATCGCCGGCAGACGCGCAGACCAGAGATTCATAAGGGAGCATACGATGCGACCGAGCAAGGGAAGGATCAGTCTTTGGCCCGTAGGGGTGATCGGGTTTGTGTTAGTGCTCGCCGCCTTGTCCATCACCCCCATGCTCAAACTTAAGAGCGAGCCTCCCCCTGATTTTGTCGCGTTGCACGCCCCTGGCACGGCGGCGAAGGGCGCGGCGGCAGCGGCATATTGGGAGGTTGCGGTGCGCGTGATTCAGTGGAAGTACAATCGCGCCTCCTCGTTGCCGGAGCAGATGCCCGAGGAATTCCGGCTGGCGGCCGATGTGGGCCAACCAGGGCATACTGAGGACCGAGCAGCGCGTGCCGTTTATTGGGCAAAGCTTCGCGAGGAGTGGCTGCGACCGGAGAACTGGCACACGACAATCAGCCTCGATTTGAGTTGGCCGGTTCGCAACGCGAAGAGCATGTCGCATGACGTGCTGGAGTTTATTCACCAATCGTAGACTTGCGGGAGGACGTTTGCAGCCTGCAGGCAAGCCATGTTCGCGCTCTTGGGGCTTAGGATGATGAAGACGAAAATAGACTTGGATTGCCACGATGAGCGCGTCAGCGACGAACCCTCAAGCTTGCCCGGAATGTTTGGCAGCGAGCTGGGTGCATCCTCGCTGCCCACTCGCGGACTCTGCTATTCCTCGCTGGCCCACGTAGCTGTCGTCGTCGCATTCCTTTATGTTCCGTGGAGCAGTTTGCTGCCTGGCGGGGCGCGTCTGGCCAGCGCACAGTCGGTCATTCAGATGCACGAGGTGTTGCTGCTCCCCACTTTGGAACCAACGGGCAGCGGAGCCTCTGCCGCATCAAGTGAGAGCGGAGACAGTAAACGGGAAGAAGAAGCTGCGGCTCGCTCGGCTGAAGCAAAGGCCATACGAGGCGTAGTGTACAAAGGCCCGCAATTGGTCGTCTCTGATCCTCCGCGTCCCGACAACTTCGTTCAGACGATTCAGCAGCCAGGCCGGTCGATACAACCGAAGCTGCCTTCTCCATTGCCGCTGCCGCCATTGGTATCCATGGCTGCGGCCAACCCGGAGCTTGCGCCACCAGCGGCGCAATCGCTTCCGGACGTTCCTCGTGAGAATCTTCCGGCGCCGATATTGGCGGCCGAACCTTTTAGCCTCCACGTTGAAGCTCCGAAGCTTCCGCTTCCACCGCCTAGCTCGAATGATCTTGCGCAAGCCCTTGCCAACGTTACTGTGCCAATGCCGAAGCTGGAGCATCGCGTCGCCAAAACCAACGCAGCGCGAAACGTCTTGATAGTGAATGCGTTTTCCGTGCCGGATCAGAAGGCTCCTGCGATTCCTTCTGGAGAGTTATACGGATCATTCACCGTTTCGCCGGTCGGAGCAACTGCTGCTGGTCCGGCGGGTGGCGGCACGGAAACCAAGGGCGTGCCGGGAATCGGAGACGGATCCGGTGAAACGGCGAGCGCTAGTGCGGATGAGGTCACAACTCCGAGCGCAGGCGTCGCAGGCAAGTCAACGGGCGGCGGTGGTGAAAGCAGGATCGCCCGGGCAGGTGTTGGATCAGGCACAGGGACAGGCCGCCTGAGCGCTGGGAATGGCAAGGGAACCGGCAGCGGCTCGGGAGGGGGAGTGCATACCTCCGGCAACGGCAGTGCTCCTGGAGCAGGCTCCGGCAGCAGTCCCTTTCCGGCCATCATGATTCAGGGAGGGAGCGGCGGCGGCTCGCGAGGCCTTGCCGCTGCGCCTGGCGCCATGGCTGCGCAGGCACAAACCAAGTACGAAATCACCATCGTGGCAAGCGGTGCAAGCGGCGGCGGATTTAAGGACTTCGGAGTCTTTCGGAATGAGGCTTCTTACACGGTTTATCTCGACATGGCTGATGCAGGAATGATTGGTTCAACCTGGACGTTGCAGTACGCTCTGTATGTGCATCCGGCGCAGAACTCATCCGTTCCCGCAGAGCGCGCCCATGGCTTGGTGGTGCCTCCGTATGCGACATTGAAATCACTACCTCGATTTTCTGCCGAGGCAGCCGGGAGAGGCCGTGGCGGCACGATCGTAGTGTTTGGAGTCATCAATCCGCAAGGAAGGTTCGAAGACCTGAAAATCATGCAGAGTCCGGATGCCCTCCTCAATCAGTTTCTGCTGGATGCTCTATCGAGATGGACGTTTCGGCCAGCCGAAGTGGATGGAACGCAGGTGCCTGTGAAGATTCTGCTGGGCGTTCCTGTCGACTCCGTGTCGGGAGAATAATTCGCTTCTGAAAATTGGAACCTCGAAAAATCTCTCCCGCAGATCATTTTGTGCTGCATCGGTAATCTTCGAAGCCAGCGCGTTTTTCCTGATTTTTTCAGCTACTCAGGCTGCCATATTCAGTGTTTATGAATCAATAGTAATTAGGAAATTCGGCGGCGTTGGTGAGGATTGTTCCGCATTTAAGTCAGGGTAGCTGGGCAAGGACACTTTGGAGTCAACGATGCGCAATTGCCGGATAGGCCAGGCGACGAAAAGCACGCACACGACGGGGCCTTCGTTATTGCTCAAGAGGAATCGGCAGTGCCGGGGACAAGCCCTGGTCGAATTCACTCTAGTGGCGATGATCTTCTTCCTCCTCTCGTTTGCGGTTATAGATTTTTCCTGGTTGCTGTTCAACCAGATGAACATGCAGGATGCGGTGCGAGAGGCTGCGCGCTATGCGTCCACCGGAAACCATATTCCCAATCCCGCTACGCCGGGATCTAACTTTTCGCGCACTGCCTCGATCACCCAGATACTGGAGGACTCCGCGACCGGGTCGAATATCCAGAGCATTGTGATCTCCAGCGCATCGGGAGGGGTTGGAAGCGCCGGGGGACCGGGCGACACGGTGACAGTCAAGGCCGTTTGCGATGTTCCTCTGCTGACGACAGTGCTCTCCGGCATTTTCGGAGCGAACCAGTTCAATTTCACGGTGAGTTCCACCTTCAAGAACGAACCGTTTCCGTCGTCTCAGACGAATTAGAGGAGAGATGTCCTCATGGCATTGGTGACTCGCAGGCGATTTCAGAAGACCGCAGTTGGGCAGCGGGGACAGGCGCTGCTGGAGATTCTACCGGTTGTTACGCTGTTGCTGATCGTGACCTTTGGAGTCATCGAATTCAGCCACGCTATATGGGAGATCCAAGTGATTAACGGGCTGACCAGGGAAGGTTCAAATCTTGCCTCACGCAATACCGCATTACCGGCGGCGGCTACTGCTGTGATCAACGATGGAACAGTCCTGAACTTAGCTACCAACGGAGAAGTCATCCTTACAGCCGTGCAAAATCAGGGCGGCAAGCTCGTGATCACCGGTCAGACTTCAAGCGGAAATTATACCGCCAGCAGCAAAGTCGGAAGCGGTGTGGGAAACGGAGCGACCCTCCCAGCCACCGGGACTGGGATTCCGCTGAACGGCACCGTGTACGTCACGGAGGTTTTTAACCAGTATTCGCCGATTACTCCACTCGGGTCGTATGTGAATTTAACCCTGCCATCGACCTTGTACGATGCCGCGTATTTCTAGAGAGTGGCTACGCGCGCATCTGGAAGAGTGAATCATTTATGAGGTTTAGAAGGAAGAGCGCAATGAACATTCGCCGGGACTTTAGAAAAGGAGAGCGCGGGCAGGTGCTCATTCTCTGCGCTATTTGCCTCGTCGTTCTACTGCTGTTTATCGGCCTCGCCATCGATTTCGGCATGGCCTATGTGACGAGGGCCAGCCTTGGTAAGTCGGTGGATGCCGCAGCTCTCACGGGTGCAAGGTATTCGGCCCAGGGAGTGGCTCAAGGCACAACACTCGCGCAGAGTGCTTTCGCCATGAATTATGGTACTGGCCCATTGGGTCTCGATACCGCGCCGCCGGTCGTCAATATTGCATACTCCACGGATGCCGGTGGCAATACGCTGGTCAGTGCCAGCGCCACAGCGACGATCAAGACATTCTTCATCGGAATGCTGCCGGGATACAGTACGTTGAATGTTGCATCTTCCGCACAGTCCATCGCCAACAGGGTCGTCATGACGCTGGTGCTGGATCGCACAGGCTCCATGCTAAGCGACGGTGGATCAACCTATCTCGCTGGCGCCGTTACGACCTTCATCGGTTACTTCAACAATACAAATGACAACGTTGCACTTATCAGTTTTGCCAACGACGTGAAGGTCGATGTTCCCATGACGACCGGTAACTTCCAGCAGGCAGTTATCAACGACGCAAACGGCCTGCAGTACCAGGGAGCGACTTGGTCCGACGGCGCGCTTCAGCAGGCACTCCTCACGGAGAGTGGATTCGCCGCGCCTCCGGGGGCGAGGTTTCAGAAGGTGGTGGTCTTCTTCACGGATGGAAATGCCAACACGCTTCAAGATACCGTGAGCTGTACTGGTGGCGGCAATGTGCCAAGTGGAACCTGGAATATCGGAGGCAATGACAGCGGCGCCTGGGCCGGTTTTGTTACGACCTCGAATGCCAGCGTTCGGCCACCCAATTACCCTCTAACCAGTAATCCAAGTAGTGTCTACTGTGCTCAGACCGCGAATAACTGCTGCAATGGCACGTTCAACTCGCATGTAGCCGGCGGCCCGACAGCAATCAATTGGACAACCGTCTCCGGCCCGAGCGGAGATGCGCGTTATCGCGCGCTTGTGGACGCCAATAATCTGCGCGCGGCTGGCATCACCGTGTATTCCGTCGGTCTGGGTACTGCCACTGAGGCCGTTGACCCGACCTTCCTTTGCGAGATTGCCAACGATCCCTCATGCAGTCCGACTTACAATTCGGCAATGCCTGCGGGAGTAAGCGCATATGCAGATACGGCAGAGCAACTCGATCAGGCCTTTCAGACGGTCGCTACTACTATCCG
>JBEKOO010000088.1:0-10113 GCA_049521655.1 Candidatus Korobacteraceae bacterium | reverse complement strand
GCATCCTCGCGAACCCGAGGCAAGTACGCGTGCCCTCCATCTTCGTAAGCAAAAAGCCATAGACAGTTTGTGGCGATGCTACCCGATCGCCAAAGCTCAACTACGCTTCGGCAGCACTCCTCATGCCGACGGTGGCGTGTGTATTCGCCCATTGGGCCATGGGTAAGAATCAGGCTGTGATTGATTCCAGCCAATAATCTGACTATGGTTTCCTGAACCTGTTCGATTGGGAGCGGCACCTGGTCGGGCTCATCATCCAGGTCCGCCATCTCGCCCACCGCCCCCAATTGCTCCAGAACCCGGCGGAACTTTGGTGCACGGTCCGGATCGGATGCTCTGCAAAGAGTCACAACCCGCCAATGAAACTCCGGATGAGCCAGAATGTAGCCGCCGCACCAGAGTGTCTCGTCGTCTGGGTGGGCGACGACAACAGCGGCGCACTGGGGAGAGCCGAGCATCGCATCATCGTGGTGGGCTGGGATCACTGTTCTCCACGCAAGACGCCGGAAGGTCGATTATCGCTTTCTCTGCTCATTCAACCTCGATGACAACGATTGCATTGATTGCCTCGCTACACACTCAGCGCAGGGTAGTCGGTATAGCCATGTGGCCCCGATGTAAAGAAGGTGCTCCCGTCCGGTACATTGAGCGATGCATGGCTCATGAACCGCGCCGGCAAATCGGGGTTGGCGATAAAGAGTTGGCCGAAGGCTACTGCATCCGCCTCACCGTCCCCGATGACCCGATTCGCTTGTGCCAGCGTGTATTTTTCATTCGCGATGTATACGCCGCCGAATTGTTTCTTGAGTTGAGGACCTAATCGGTCCGGTCCAAAGTATTCGCGCGCAAGCAGGAAGCCGAGCCCGCGTCTGCCTAGCTCACGCGCCACGTAGCCGAAGGTCGCCGGCGGGTTTGAATCATGCATATCCTGAGAATCGCCACGCGGCGCCAGATGCATCCCTACGCGCTTGGCGCCCCAGACTGAGATCACTGCATCGGCGACTTCAAGCATGAGCCGGGCGCGGTTCTCAATCGATCCGCCGTATTCGTCGGTGCGATGATTGGATCCATCCTGCAGGAACTGATCGAGCAGGTAGCCATTGGCGCCATGTATCTCCACGCCGTCAAAACCAGCGAGCTTCGCGTTCTCTGCTCCCTTGCGGAAGGCCTCGACGATGCCCGGAATTTCGGACGTCTCAAGCGCGCGCGGCGTCACATAATCAGTCACTGGACGCACCAGGCTTACATGGCCAGCGGGCCGGATCGCGCTGGGAGCAACCGGAAGCTCACCTTCCAGAAAGCGTGGGTCTGAGATCCGGCCCACATGCCAGATCTGTGCGAAGAAACGACCGCCTGCCTGGTGCACTGCGTTGGTCACCGGCTTCCATGCTTCGATTTGTTCCGGCGACCAGATGCCAGGCACATTCGCGTAGCCAACACCCTGCGGTACAACCGGGATACCTTCGGAGATGATCAGTCCGGCGCCGGCACGCTGTGTATAGTATTCGGCCATGAGTTGCGTCGGAATGTGCTCTGGTGTGCCACGCAAGCGAGTAAGCGGGGACATGATAACCCGGTTCGGCAGGTGGATGTCGCCGATTTGGATAGGGTCTAACAGAGAAATCATAAGGATAAGTCCTTCAGGAAAAGTGTTCTGTTGCTTTGGATGTTTTCGGCGGATGGAAGATGGCAAACCTGACTTTCGATGAGATTTGCAATGTGTACCGGTTGGATGCAATTAGCCTGCAATGGTTGACTCTTTGATTGAACTCGTCGCCGAGCGATTCATCTGCTCCCTTTTGCTCATTCTTTTTGTCTTCAAGGCCTGAGAACCGCAGCTACCAGGACTGCGAGTCCGTTCCATGCGATTT
Source organism: Candidatus Korobacteraceae bacterium (assembly GCA_049521655.1). Taxonomy (GTDB): domain Bacteria; phylum Acidobacteriota; class Terriglobia; order Terriglobales; family Acidobacteriaceae; genus TOLSYN. The sequence continues at coordinate 8,242 of JBEKOO010000088.1, read as the reverse complement.
GTACCCCAATGCAGAGCAAAATGAAGGCAACCACCCGCAGGATGCCATGCGCAGTAGACGGAGGAATGATCTTGGTAATCCTTGGAGCATACGCGTAACAGAAATAGACAAGAACACTGAGAACGACCACAGCAAGAAATACGCCGACATGGGCCAGAACATCTCGCGAAATATCGCGATTCGAGATGCGAGCGGTGAGTGTCAGGAGCGCGACAAGCGTGCCAGGGCCGGAGGTCACGGGAAAAGTGAACGGGTAGAAGGCTCCCTGCTCAAGATACCTTGCTCGTGTTTCGTCTCGTACCTCGCTCTCTTCCTCCTTGTTCTTAATGATCGCGCGTGCGTCTCTCTCGTTCAACACAGACCATCCCATTGCCGCTATGACGATGCCGCCGGAGAGTTGGACAATCGGCAGAGAGATTCCGAAGAAATTGAGGATGGCCGCGCCCAGCAATTCGATTATGGCCAGGAAGATGATGTTATTGATCGCAATCTTGCGCGCCAATGACCGATAGACGGCTGGCGCTGCTTCGCCGGCGAGCCCAAGAAACACGAGAGCCGACCCGAGCGGATTGATCAGCGGCAAAAGCACACTGAATGCGATAAGAAACGACTTCCAAAGGAGCAAGAGCAGTCCCCTTACTTACGGCCTCGGTTCCGCGGCAAGCAGTGGGAGCCGACCTCGCCAGCCATGGTTCCCACGGAGTTTTCCGACCTAGACGCCGATTTCGTGCAGGGCTAAAAAAGCCTCCAACAAAACACGGGGATTGAATTGGCCCTTGTACACGGGCGGCGACTTCCGGTCGAGTCCAAGCAACGAGCAGACCGCCGTGTGCGCAGAGCGAATGGAGTATTCCACCGTGAACACCACATCATCCGGCAGTTCGCAATACTGCCCGACGAAGGCCAGGTTCCTGGAACCCTGGGGTATGACCTGAGGACGATCACCCTCGCTTCGAGGAAGAAACTGGCTGGTGATGAAGGGCATCATGCAAGGAATGCAGGTACAGGAATCGAGAATTCTCGAACTATTTTCTGTGAGCCGCAAATGGCCGATGATCTCGGTCATGATCTCTCGCCCGGTGCAGGCCGACATGGGCTTCTTCACGAAATTGCCCGGTATATCAACGAACAGTCCATAGCCCCAGAAAACCTGAACTCCCTCTGGCTGAGCAATGAAATGTGGCTGGTGGGGCAACACGATCGAGGCAAGCCAACTTGACTCCGGAAAGGTGATGAGGCCGCCTTCTCCGGGCACGTTGCCTGTCAAGTCCCGGATCAGTTGGAAGAACATGGGGTCGTGATTTGTGGTCGTAAACGACATCCACTTGGATTGCTCGATGTGATCTACAAAGTTCGCAGGATTTCCGAAAGTCGGTCGTCCTGCCGCAATCCTCTTCCAAAGGGTCCAGGAGCCTCCATCGGCTTGCCCCAGCAAAGCCGCAGCCGAATCCATTGAACCCAGACACGAACCCTCAGTCATCGACCCTAAAGTTACGATGACTCGATCCTGTTCTGTAACGCCGATCTCCCTGACAGAACCGCCATCTTCGACGATGATCTTCTCGACGGAGAAACCGTCTTTGCTATGTGCGAATGCGAGGTCAGTTACAGTTGTTTTGAACATGAACTTCACACCGCGCTCTTCGAGCCATTTGTGAAGCGGACGGACCATCGAATCATACTGGTTATATACAGTACGCATGATGCCGGTAAGCGTATTGAAACCGGAAACCATGTGAGTGAAGCGGACCAGATAGCGTTTGAACTCGACTACGCTATGCCAGGGCTGAAAAGCGAAGGTTGTGCACCACATGTGCCAGAAGTCCGTCTCAAAGAACTCCGGATCGAACTGGTCGGAGATCGTAGACCGTCCAAGAAACTCTTCCGGTTCGATCGCCAGGCGCTCGAGGTTGAGAATATCCTTCTCGCTCAAGCCAAAACTTGGAGCGTCTACCCGGTGGCCGTCCCGAAACAGGCGGCCTTTGGAGGCGGTCTTCATCGTCTCGTTCCAGTCAAATATCTCCTGCGTCACCGTCCTGGTTCCATCGAGAGTCGGAATCGACGAGAAAAGGTCGTAGGTGCACAGATACTTGCTCTCAATCATGCGGCCGCCGCGCATCACGTAGCCATCAGTCGCGTTTCCAGCTGCGTCAAGGCTGCCGCCGATCCGGGAGGACTCCTCCAGGATCGTGATTGTGTGCCCTTGCACATCTCCGTCGCGAATGAGGAACACTGCAGCGGCAAGAGAAGCGATGCCGCCGCCCACAAGATATGTTGCCGCGTTATCGTCAGGTCGTCTCACAGGGATCACTTCACACTTTCACTTTGCCAGTCAATCTTGCCGCGCTTGCGCTAAGGGAGCCCATACGTGATTGCTAAGAGCGCTCAATGCGATTGTCAATCTGTAATGCGGGAATGACTGTATCCAATTGAACAGATAGTCAGCCGTCCCGGATCGCAGAATCATGCTGAGCGCTGGAAGGGCTTCCGCAATCAGCGAAGACTTTCAACGATCGCCCATGATGTCCACAGAGAAGGCCATTAGCATGGCTCTTACTCCGCACTTGCAGCAATGCACGACCAACCTCATTAATTCGAAGAAACTGGGAGAAAGCAATGCCAGCAACAAACTCAGTTGTCGCCGTATACGACTCTCACGAGGAGGCGGAACGCGCCGTTAAGGCGCTCCAACAGGCGGGGATCGATATGAAGAGCCTCTCGCTTGCGGGCATGGGCACGCATACCGATGAACATGTCATTGGCTTTTACAACGCAGGTGATCGGATGAAGTACTGGGGCAAGGTCGGGGCATTCTGGGGCGGATTCTGGGGGCTACTCTTTGGATCCGCAGCGTTCGCGATACCAGGCATTGGACCAGTTCTCGTTGCCGGTCCACTGGTTAGCTGGATTGTCGCAGGCCTTGAGGGAGCTGTTGTTGTCGGCGGGGTCAGCGCTCTCGGAGCTGGCCTGGTGAGTATTGGCATTCCGAAGAACAGTGTCATCAAGTACGAAACTGCATTGAAGACCGACAAATACCTATTGATCGTCCATGGTTCACCTGACGCGGTGTATGGCGCACGATTCATTCTCGATGGTTCCGGCACCGGCAACTACTGTGTTCACGGCCAGCCGATGCTGACCAGCTGACATTGCTTTGCGCAACTGTTTGGGCGGTTACTCTGGCTCAGAACCCATTCAGCCGATTAAGAGAACTGATCGATCTAATGCACGCAATTCCGCCAGCCTGATCCTCTATAGGCAATTCCGGATCGGAATAGGACAAAATCGACATGTATCCAGAATCCAACGCACACAGCTCTCAGCCCTTCGCAGTACGGAAAAAGCTAAACGGCCAGCATACTATTCCAAATCCAAGTCTTGCCGCCGACGGGTTTAACATCTGGTGGCAGAAGACTGCAGCCCAGAACATGGCAATGGTCACAGAAGCATCTGACCTTATGCGCGCACACCGTCTAGTCAGCTCTGCGCGCCAGCCTCGCACCCGGCAAGCGCAGTGCGTCATCGAGGACCGTCATGCCAGAAGTTAATCGTCTCCCTTCCATCCCGACAAAGATTCTGCTGCCTATAGACTTCAGCCCGTCATCCCAGGCCGCCCTGGAGATGGCGGCCGACCTTGCCCAGCACTTTCAAGCGGAGCTCTATCTCGTGAACGTGATCCCGGAGTTCCCGACCACTACAATTCCAGACTTCATTCCAGAGGCCGCCTTCCTTGAGCAGGCAAGAGAATTCGCAGATATCCATTTGGCCAAGTGCAAGGCGGCCCTTGTAACCAGAGGAGTGAGGTCAACTTTCAGCGTTGAAGTCGGGAATGACGTAGTTGGCAACATTATGGAAGTAGTCGAACGTGAACATATCGACATGGTCGTGATCTCCACTCACGGCATTTCCGGTTGGCACCCGCTCGTGTTCGGATCGATTGCCGAGAAAGTAATTAAGCTCGCGCAGTGTCCTCTCCTGCTTCTTCATTCAGCCAAGCCGGAATCAGGCCTGAAGACTCCTTCAGACCGCTCCATGGAATGGTGGTAGTGAAATTCACACCACGGGCAATCAATTGTGATCTCAAGTAGCACTATCGGTCCAGCATCAAACGGGCAGGTCGTAGAAGCGGCTCACAATAGCGCTCCGGCTGGCCTCACAGGCGAAGAAGCGCGCGCACGCCTTGAAAAAGACGGTCCCAATGAAATGCCGGATACGTCTGCTCATCCGCTACGCAATGCATTGGCTAAATTCTGGGCGCCTGTACCTTGGCTGCTTGAAGCGTCCATTGTGCTTGAGACCGTACTGCATAAGTATTACGAAGCTGCTGTCATAGCAGGATTGCTCCTTTTCAACGCAGCTCTCGCATACTTCCAGGAAAGCCGCGCACAGGCCACCCTTGCTGCTCTCAAATCCCGTCTGGCGCTCAACGCCTCGGTCCAGCGAGACGGCGAATGGAAGACTGTACCCGCGGCGGAACTGGTATGCGGCGACCTGTTGAAGTTGTCGCTTGGCGGCGTGGTCGCCGCGGATGTGCATCTGACGGGTGGGTCGGTTGAGCTCGACCAGTCAATGCTTACAGGCGAATCCCTACCCATTGACGCAGGCGCCGGCACAGATACGTTTGCAGGGGCTCTGGTGCGGCGCGGCGAAGCCACGGCCATCGTTACGGCTACCGGCACCCGAACCAAATTTGGCCGGACGGCGGAACTCGTTCGCTCCGCACACGTGGTGAGTACCCAGCAAAAGGCTGTCCTCAGTATCATCCGCAACCTGGCGTTCTTCAATTGCCTGATCATCGTTGCGATGGGAGCCTATGCCTATCACCACGCGATGCCATCGAGCGAGATGATCCCGTTGTTGCTGACCTCGGTGCTTGCCATCATCCCAGTCGCATTACCGGCAACATTCACCCTCGCTGCTGCGGTTGGAGCTCGTGCTCTTGCGAAGCTGGGCGTGTTGCCAACACGGCTTTCTGCCGTGGACGAAGCCGCATCGATCGATGTGTTGTGCTCAGACAAGACTGGGACTTTGACCCGCAATGAACTAACCGTCACAAGCGTTCGCCCATTGCCTGGATTCGACGAAGCGCATGTTCTCGGAATGGCGGCGCTGGCGAGTTCCGAAGGGGGGCAGGACCCAGTCGATGCGGCCATTCGACTTGCCGCGTCGCAGAAGACAGCCACCGACTTGCCAAAACTTGCCGCTTTCGTTCCGTTCGATCCGGTTAAGAAAACATCCGAAGCAACAGCGACAGAGGCAAAAGGTAGTTCCGAGCGAATTATCAAGGGCGCGTTCACTGCGGTTGTCGCCCTCACTGCGCCCTCACCCGCCGCAGCCGCTATCGCCGACGAACTCGAGAAGCAAGGCTTTCGAGTTTTGGCAGTTGCCGCGGGACCGGCAGCACCCAGCCAGATCATTGGATTGATTGCCCTCAGCGATCCGCCGCGGACCGACTCGATCTCTCTTATCTCGGAGTTGAATGGTCTCGGTGTGCGCACGGTCATGGTGACAGGAGATGCTCCCGCCACAGCCGAAATCGTCGCTCGCGCGGTTGGATTGCAGGGAGCAGTCTGCCCAGCCGGCAAATTGCCGGACGGCATTAAGCCGGAAGACTTCTCGGTCTTTGCAGGTGTTCTTCCGGAGGGCAAGTTTGACCTCGTTCAAGCGTTCCAGAAGAGCGGACATACAGTTGGGATGTGTGGCGACGGCGCCAATGACGCTCCTGCGCTGCGCCAGGCACAGATCGGTATCGCTGTCTCGACCGCAACGGACGTAGCCAAATCGGCCGCCGGCGTTGTGCTAACCGAGGCTGGCCTGGGCGGCATTGTGGCTGCTGTAAAAGAAGGCAGAGTGACTTTTCAGCGCATTCTCACTTACACACTCAACTCGGTCATGAAAAAAATTGTGCAAGTCCTTCTTTTGGCAGTCGGCCTGATTATGACTGGGCATGCCGTGCTGACTCCGATGCTGATGGTCATTGTAATGATTACCGGCGACTTCCTTGCCATGTCACTGACCACTGACCGGGTGCGGCCATCAAAGAGTCCAAACTCCTGGCAAATCGGCGGGATAACGGCCGCCGGGGTCATACTTGGAGTCTGCTTCCTTGCCTTCTCTACTGCGATCCTGGCAGTGGGTAAATTTCAGTTGCATCTCGGCATAGAGGCACTTCAAACCCTGAGCGTGGTCAGCCTTGTGTTTGGCTGCCAGGCCACGATTTATGTCATTCGCGGCCGCCAGCAACTGTGGGGCCTGCGACCCAGCATTTGGCTCATTCTTTCTTCAGTAGCCGATGTTCTCATCATTTCAACTCTCGCGACCTTTGGAATCGCAATGGCGCCATTGCCCATCGCGATCATAGCCACGGAGTTTGCCGCCGCTATAGCCTTCGGTGCGATTCTGGACCTGGTCAAGATTCCAGTCCTTGTTCGCCTCGGTATTTCCTGAAGACCAAGGTGTATTAACCATCGAGCGCCATTGGGTAAGCAGATTTGAAGGGATGAACATGAAGATTGCTTTTCTCCATACCCCTAACTTCTTCACATCGGAGCTTCTGAAAAGGTTTAGTGCAGCACTTTCACAGCATGAAGTAATTGAGTGGATCGGTGGCAAAGACGCACCGGTCTTCGATTTCGATGTGCTTCTCGCCATGGGATATGTCGGTCGCGAGTTGCTTCAAGGCCAGCCCAAGCTCAAGCTCATCCAGACGGCCAGCGACGGGTATGAGGAGGTCGACACCGATGCCGCCAGTGAACTCGGCATTTGGGTTTCGTATGCCCCAGCCGACCTTACCGGAAATGCCACTTCAGTTGCAGAGTTCGCGGTGTTACTTCTGCTCGGTGCCGCAAGGCATGTTGGGGAGGCCTTGGCATCCCTTCAGAAAGGCCCCGTCAAGCCGCCCACGCTCAATCTCTCACTTAGCGGGAAGACGGTATGCATCGTTGGCCTGGGGACCATTGGACTACAGCTCGTCGATCGTTTGCGTCCTTTTGGTGTGAAGATGGTAGGAACAGATGAGCACCCGGAGAATGCGCCTGCCGATGTCAAGGCCTATCCCGCCGATCAACTGAACACCGCAGTCGCCCATGCGGATTTTGTTGTCATTTGCGTTCGAGCCAGCAAGGAAAACGAGAACCTTATCAATGCTGATCAACTTGCCGCGATGAAGCGTGGGGCCATCCTTGTCAACATCGCTCGCGGCATGCTCATCGACGAGACAGCACTTGTTGATGCGGTTAAACATGGGCAGATTTCGGCAGCGGGGCTGGACGTTTTGAGGAATGAACCACCTAATCGCAGGGATCCTTTGCTTCAACTTCCTCAGGTCCTGGTCACTCCACACATTGCAGGGCTAACGGATCTAATGTTGGCCGGAACGGCGAACTACATCAGTCAGGTAATTGAGGAATTCGCCGAGGGCAAGAAACCCAAGTCGATCCTAAACTCGCCCGCGAAGCCTCGGTGCCTGCTGCGAGACTGAAAGACATGAGGTCTAATGCGCAGGACAGCTGCCCATCGATTTCACATTGAACATCGGAAGTCAGATGTGGTGCGTTTGCGGAGGACGCCCTCTCGCCGGCAATGAGCTGAAATGGCGACTTGGACCCGGGTGGTGAATTCCACCGAAGAGTGACTCTACCCATTTGACTATCCACCTGATCGGACGGACCCAAGAGCTTGGCGTGCCGCAACTCTCACAGCCAAACACTGGCCGCACGTCTGCCAGGATGGCATAAGCCAGGTTAAGTAGCGCCTGGAATGGCCGAGTCCCTAAGACGCTGATTGCGAAGGTCCAGGTGAACCATCTGGTACTGGGTAGATTTCGCAGGACCTCGGCAACGGCTTCCCCTCCGAGTTTCATTGAGCCATCCGGCATCAGTAGATGAATTGTCGCGTAGGCATCCCAGATGTTCAGGTCTTGATTGAGAGCCCGCAACTCCTCGGGATCCTGGCCAATCGGTCGTACGACAATCGATGGCGCGCCCGATCCGGTCTGCACCTGCATCTTCACCCAATTGGCAATGCTTCGACAGACTCCGCACTCGTCGTTGAACAGAAGGATTGGCGCGGATTGCGATTTGATCTGCATGATCCAATCTCATTTCATGATTCGTATGGTTGCTTCACCACAGCCAGGAGGTTCGATACGTCTGGACTTGGCCCCTCATCGCGCCCGACGATCGCTCCGTTCAGAAACATGATCAGCGTGGGCGTCCCTTGGACCTCGTAAAGATCAGCAAGT
>JBEKOO010000087.1:0-11841 GCA_049521655.1 Candidatus Korobacteraceae bacterium | reverse complement strand
GGACACAAGCAGTCCTTCTTTGGCGATCTGCATTGCATGGGAAAAGACGGCTTCATGTTCTACACCGAAACCAAGAACGTTACCTCGACCTGGTTCACCGGCAAGGAAATACCCGCCAAAGTGAGCACCTGGGACGGAACCATGACCCGCGGATAAGCGCGTTTATTCTTAGGAATATTCTGTGTAGTCGCTCGGCCCGCACATTCCGGTGCGGGTTTTTTTTCCCTCGAAGATCGGCCGAACACCTGGGTCTGATTCGTTATGCGATGCTGCAATGGAGCGTGCCCCGCCTGTTGCTCTTCCGCCTATTTTTCCTTTTTGAAGTTGACCTGATACCGCCGTATGATTGAGCTATCGTCAGTATCGCTGAAACTTGGGACTCGGTCGCGCGACGGCCTCTTGCGTCGCGTTAAGCCGGAGGACCGAACTGGCAACATCGTCATGTACTGTGGAGAGGGCGCGTAACAATGGCAAATACCGCTGCGGCACGGCCATCGGTCCGGCGCAGGCTGATTGCCATCGCCGTCATGTCCAGCGCGGTCATGGAGGTACTCGATACCTCGGTCGTCAATGTAAGCCTGCCTCACATTGCCGGCAGCCTTTCGTCGACCGTGGATGAGGCAACCTGGGTTCTAACCTCCTACATTGTCGCCAATGCCATCATCCTCCCCATCACCGGCTGGCTCTCCAACTATTTCGGACGCAAGCGCCTGCTGATGACCGTGGTCACCGGCTTTACTCTTTCCAGTGTGCTGTGCGGTCTGGCGCCCAGCCTTCCTCTCCTTGTTTTGTTCCGGGTCATGCAGGGCCTTACCGGAGGCGGATTGCAGCCTCTTTCGCAAGCCGTGCTGCTCGAAGAATATCCCCATGAAGAGCGCGGCAAGGCCATGGCATATTGGGGAATGGGGATTGTTGCGGCCCCGGTTCTGGGGCCGACCTTGGGTGGCTGGATCACCGATAACTACTCCTGGCGCTGGGTCTTCTACATCAACCTGCCTATCGGAATCCTCAGCCTGATCCTGATTTCAGCGTTCATTTATGACCCGCCATACATCAAGCGCGGCAACATGCGGGTGGACGGATGGGGCCTCGGAATGCTCGCCGTCGGCATGGGCGCTTTGCAGATCATGTTCGACAAAGGACAGGAGGATGACTGGTTCGGCTCTCGCTTCATTACCACCCTTGCCATCGTTGCCGCCGTCATGCTCACCGGCTTCATCATTCGCGAGTTGCGCGTCTCCCAGCCGTTGGTAAAGTTGTCGCTATTCAAGTACCGCGCCTTCTCCGCCGGTATTGCGATGGTCACCGTCCTCGGCTTTGTGATGTACGGCAGCCTCGTCCTGCTGCCTTTGTTCATGCAGGAATTGCTCGGCTGGAGTGCCGCCACTGCCGGCATCTGGACCAGCCCGCGCGGACTCGCCACCGCCTGCTGCATGCCGCTCGTGGGTTATCTTCTCGGTAAAAAGTGGGATGCCCGCTGGATGTTGTTCTTCGGACTGGTTATCGCCAGCGCGGCCTTCTTTGGTTATTCAACCATGAATCTGCAATCCGGCACCTGGGATCTTCTCGTCCATCAGATCAACCAGGGGGTTGGTCAAACCCTCCTCTTCGTACCTTTGACCATCGTCGTCATGGAGCCGATTCCGAAGCAGGATATCGCTTACGCAACCAGCCTCTATAGCGTGACCCGCAACATCGGCTCCAGCATGGGAATCTCCTTTGTCACAACCTGGGTTGCGCGCCGCTCTCAGTTCCATCAGTCCCGCTTGTCTGGCCACGTTTCCCTTTACAACCTGCAGACCCAGCAGTCGCTGAACCAGCTCCGAATGATGTTCATGCACCATGGCGCCGATTGGACCACCGCGACCCGCCAGGCCCTTGCGGCCATCTACGGCTCGGTGCAGCAGCAGGCAACCCTGCTCAGCTTTGTCGATGTCTTTTATCTGATGGGATGGTTATTCCTACTCACCACTCCGCTGGTGCTCCTGATGCGAAAATCCAAGTCGGCCTCCAGCACGCCGGTTGTTGTGCTTGATCGCCGCTCCCAGCCTCGCCCGCCCGTAGGTGCCATTTCGCACTAAACTCTAGAAGCTGTTTCATAACCCGGTTTTGAAAGGGCATGGCTTCAGCCATGCCGCCCAGAAGCAGGAAGATCGTGGCTTTGGTCCCTGAGGGAATGCGGCGCGGAGCTCCAAGCCGGTTATGAAATAGCTTCTACTCCTCCACGATCTCACTCACAAATTCGACGCTGATGCCGCGCTTCACGCTCTCCGAGACAGGGCACCGGCTCGCATGGTGCTCCAGCGCCCGCTCGGCGGCCTCGCGGCGGTCCTTCGGAACCTTGAGCCGGTACTTCACCGTGACGTGGGTGAGGAGCAGCTTGCCATCCACCTCTTCCATCCGCCCCTCGGCATGCGCTTCGAGCTTCTCCGGGTCGGCGCTGATCCCGCGCCCTTCCAGCGCGCCGGCCAGCGTGCCCGTCATGCAGCCGCCCACCGCCGCCACCACATAATCGAGCGTCGATGCCAGCGGCTCATCCGGCGTGACCTTGAAAAACTCCGCAATCCCGCCGTGAACCCCCATGCGGATCACCTCCGGGAAGCCCTCGATCTGGATTCGCTTGATCTTGCTCTTCCCCGCCTCTTTGTGAACCTCGACCTTCGATAGCTGTACCAGCCGTCCCATTGCAGTCTCCTTATATCCAGCCTCAGCCGACAAGTGTACTCCAGTCGCCCCGCCGGGTGGCCGCAGAAAGCAGGTGGCCCACATCCGCCCTCTTTTGGCGAATGTGGGAACGAGAGCAGCATGAGGTTGCCGGGTGCCATTCAAGCCTGTTTTTGGCTTGAGTGGGGTTGTTGACCCTGCACCCGCGTTGACGAGCGTATACCGACGATATACGGTATGCAGATGTTCAAACCCCCGCATCCCGGCCAGGTCCTTCGCGAATACCTCGGCAATGTAACCGTCACGGCTGCCGCGCGTCACCTCGGCATCACCCGTGCTTCGCTCTCCCGCATCCTTAACGGCAGCGTCGGAATCTCCGCCGAGATGGCTCTGCGCCTTTCCGAAGCTCTCGCCACCAGCCCCGAACTCTGGACCGGTATGCAGTCCCAGTACGACCTCTGGCAAGCATCAAGGAAGCGCCGCAAAAAACTGGCGCCAATGGTCGCGGCGTAGATGTGTCTCATGGACAAAAGCCGTGGGTGGCCCACATCCGCCAGCCTTTGGCGGATATGGGCCCCCTCCGCTCTTCCCACCCGCACCCCTTCCGTCGTACCCTATAGATTCAGTCTCAACAGGAGTTCTCATGTCGAATACGTCGATGTTCCGTCCGCTCAGTGAAGTGGATCCCGAAGTTGCCCAGGCCATAGCCAACGAGGAGAACCGTCAGCACGATGGCCTTGAGCTGATCGCCTCGGAAAACTTTGTCAGCGAAGCCGTGCTTGCGGCTACCGGCTCGGTCTTCACCAACAAGTACGCCGAGGGCTATCCCGCCAGGCGCTACTACGGCGGATGCGAATTTACCGACGTCGTCGAAAACCTCGCCCGCGACCGCGCCAAGCAGATCTTCGGCGCCGAGCATGCCAACGTGCAGCCGCACTCCGGCTCCTCGGCCAACATGGCCGCCTACGCCGCCGTCATCCAGCCCGGCGACACCATCATGGGACTCGACCTCGCCCACGGCGGACACCTCACCCACGGCCACAAGCTCAGCTTCAGCGGCAAGACCTATCACGTCGTCAGCTACGGCGTCACCCGCGAGACCGAAACCCTCGACTATGACGAGATGGAGGCCATCGCCGTGCGCCAGCAGCCCCGGCTCATCATCGGCGGCGGCTCGGCCTATCCCCGCATTATCGACTTTGCCCGCATGCGCCGGATCGCCGACAAGGTTGGCGCTCTCTACCTGGTGGACATGGCGCACTTCGCCGGACTGGTCGCCGGTGGCGTACATCCCTCGCCCGTGCCCCATGCCCAGATCGTCACCACCACCACCCATAAAACCCTGCGTGGACCGCGCTCGGGAATGATCCTCAGCACCCAGGAGTTCGCCGCCGCCATCGACAAGTCGGTCTTCCCCGGCTGCCAGGGCGGCCCGCTCGTCCATGTCGTCGCCGCCAAGGCCGTCTGCTTCCGGGAGGCCTTGCAGCCGGACTTCAAGGTCTACGCCGCGCAGATCGTCGCCAACGCCAAGGTGCTGGCCGCATCGCTCGCCGCTGAAGGCTACCGCATCATCTCCGGCGGCACGGACACCCACCTGATGCTGGTCGATGTCTTCAGCAAGGGCATGTTCGGCAGCGATGCCGAAAAGGCGCTCGGGCTGGCCGGCATCACGGTCAACAAAAACGCCATCCCCTTTGACGTGAATCCCCCGCTCAAGCCCAGCGGTATCCGTCTCGGAACTCCCGCCCTCACCACTCGCGGAATGAAGGAGGCGGAGATGAAGCAGATCGCGCACTGGATCGCCCGCGTCCTCGAGCAGCGTGAGGATCTTTCGGGGCTGAAGAAAATTCGCGGCGAGGTCTTCGAACTCTGCGAGCGCTTCCCGCTCTATCCCGAGCGCCGCAAGGCGCACCAGCCCGAAACCCTGAATGCATAATTTTTCCTTATGGAAAAATCGGCGCGGCTCCGGCCGTGCCGATTTTCGTCCGCTTCCATGCGAACCATTGATTAGAAGGTTAATAGTTCGCAGCGCGACCCCTGCTCGCTTTGGCGATAGTTTGAAAGTCGCGCAACGATTGACTATTCAGTACATTCGCCACCGCAAACGATTGACCGATCGGCCAATCGTTTGCCTGCCCGCTCTTTCCCGCCCCGCCTCCCCGCCGCTCCGGTTACACTAAGTAAAATGCGCATTGCCATTGATATTCGCCGGATGTACGAGTTCGGTCTTGCGACCTACATTCGCAACGTCGTGCGCACCCTGGGCCTGATCGATCCGGTGAACGAGTATTTTCTGGTAGGCGCTCCCACGCGCTTTGAGCAACTGGGCCCGCTACAGGAAAATTTCCACCTTGTTCCATTGCAGAATCCCGAAACCACCTTCGCCAACTACCTCGAGATGAACCGCGTCATCAGCGGCCTTGAGGTGGATCTGGTCCACATGCCGCATACCTTCTGGCGGCCGCTGCTTTCCAAAGCGCCTTACGTCATCACCGTGCATGATCTGCTGGATTACATGTACCGCGCCCGCACCAACAACAGCTTGAACCGCATGGTTCACTCCTACCTGACGCGCCATGTGATGCAACATGCCGCGCGCATTTTCGCCGTCTCAAACTTTACCAAGCGCGACGTCAGCCGCTTCTTCAACATCAAGCCTGAAAAAATTGAGGTGGTTTACAACGCGCTCGATGAGAATTTTATGCGCGGCCACTCCAGCGCCGCCGAGCAGGCTCTGGTCCGCGGGCGCTACCAGTTGGACTCGCCCTTCCTGCTCTATGCCGGCCGCATCAGTCCGCACAAGAACGTGGCGCGCATCATCGAAGCCTTCTCCGCGCTCAAGGGAGAGCTGGCCAAGGACGCTTCGTACCCGGATCTGAAGCTGATCATCATCGGCGATGAGGTATCCAAGAATCCTGACATACGCCGTGCCGTGATCCGCAGCGGCATGCAGCATGAGGTGCGCTTCCTCGGCTTTGTTCCCATCGACGTGCTGCGCGTCTTTTTTGATATGGCGAAGGTGTTTATCTTCCCATCGCTGTATGAGGGTTTTGGCCTGCCGCCGCTGGAAGCGATGGCGCACGGAACGCCGGTGGTGACCTCGAACACTTCGGCGTTGCCCGAGGTGGTGGGCAATGCTGCGCTGTTGGTGAATCCGGAAAACGTCTTCGAAATCAGCCGCGCCCTGCAGCGCGCGCTCACCGACCAGACTCTGCGTGCTCGCATGAAGGCCGCTGGAGTCGAACAGGTGCAGCGGTTTTCCTGGGAAACCTCGGTGCGGAGAATGGTCGAAGTCTATACCTCGGTCGTGGCCGAGCATCCGAAGCGCTGATTACGCCACTCGGGCGCGCCCACAGAACACTACGCCGGCGCCCAAGTGCTTCGAATTTTTTACAAAGCGCACTTCACGGTCGCCGTTAGACTCCCTCCTGCCATGCCCCTTTATCCTCTATTTATCTTGTATTTAAGACATCTCCCAATTCTCTTAAATTTTCGCTTGACAGATTGGCCGGACGAATTCATACTTTTTCCGCTCCTTGACTTTGATTTATCAGGCAAATCACCTGTACCGACATGCGGGTGATTTCTTTTGCATATTGTTCGCAGACCACGATGAGAGGAATGGCTTATGACTCCCGAAAATGATTCAACGAACAAGAAGACGACTGCGGAACACGCATTAGTACCGACGCGCCGCGATTTTGTGAAAACAGCGGCTATAGCAGCCGCCTCACTTGCGGCTGGCAGCCTGGTTTCCTGCCGCTCGACGAGCACTGCAGCCCGCACCATCAAGATCGGCTATGTAGCCCCGAAGACAGGTCCTACTTCGGCCTTCACTGAGGCCGATGACTTCGTGCTCGATCAGATGCGCAAGTATCTCGCCGATGGCCTTATGATCAACGGAACAAAGCACCCGGTCGTCATCATAGAAAAAGACAACCGGTCAGATCCGAATCGCGGTGCTGAAGTTGCGAGCGAACTGATCAAGTCGGACAAGGTGGATATAATTACCGCCGCCTGCAACGCGAACAACGTCAACCCAGTGGCCGACCAGGCGGAACTGAATCAGGTTCCGTGCATCTCAGATGATGCACCATGGCAGGCTTACTTCATGGGGCGCGGTGGCAAACCAGACAAGGGATTTGATTGGACCTATCACTTCTTCTGGGGCGCCGAGGATCTTGTCGCGGTTTACACCAACCTCTGGCAGCAGCTTCCGACAAACAAAGTAATCGGTGCACTCTTCCCGGACGATCCGGAAGGCAATACGTTTTCGGCTGTCTTCGCGCCGGTTTTGAAACAACTTGGCTTCACGGTTGTCGATACAGGCCGCTTCCAGTCCGACACCAATGAGTACTCGGCGCAGATCAGCGCGTTTAAGAAGGCAAAAGCTGAGATTCTTACTGGAGTATTGCCGCCGCCCGCATTTACTACCTTCTGGAGCCAGGCCGCGCAGCAGGGCTTCAAACCAAAGATCGCCACTATGGCCAAGGCCTTGTTATTCCCGTCTTCTGTGAATGCCCTCGGTGACCGCGGCTATGGTCTGTCAACAGAAGTTTGGTGGTCGCCCTATCATCCCTTCAAGTCCGGGCTGACCGGACAAACCTGCGCAGAGCTCTGTGGCGCTTACGAAGCTGCGACCGGCAGGCAGTGGCTGCCTCCGCTAGGTATCAAACACGCGCTTTTCGAAGTCGTGATCGATGTGCTGAAACGCGTCAAGAATATTGATTCGAAAGATTCGATCATGGAGTCAATCCGCAGCACGGATTACCATTCCATCATTGGTCCAGTTAACTGGAATAAGAGCCCATACGGCAACCCGGTAAAGAATGTCTGCAAGACGCCGCTGGTGGGCGGACAGTGGGTGAAGGGCACCAAGTATCTGACTCCGGACGGGCATTGGGCGGACGGTCCCAAGTTTATGTTCAACCAGTTGGTAGTGGATGATCAAACGGCACCCGAGGTTCCTAC
This sequence comes from Candidatus Korobacteraceae bacterium, assembly GCA_049521655.1. Classification (GTDB taxonomy): domain Bacteria; phylum Acidobacteriota; class Terriglobia; order Terriglobales; family Acidobacteriaceae; genus TOLSYN. Next base: position 4,206 of record JBEKOO010000087.1, on the reverse strand, counting down.
CCAGGCGAAGCTGCAGTATATGCAGTACAAACAATAGTGGAAACTGAGGCGGTAAAGAAATAAATTACACCCAGCCCGCATTGAATGGTTTGCCTCGCCACTCCATTCAACGCGGGTCTCGGGTAATTTTCACTTGACAGGCTGCCGGGACGAAATCATACTTTCCGGGCTTCGTTACTGCTTAGATTTATCAGACAATCACCCGTATCGTTATACGGGTGATGCCTTTTGAACGTCGTTCGTAGACCCCGAATGCGAGGAAATGATCATGAATTCTGAAGATAATTCACCCAGCAAGGAATCTGTTTTGGAACGAGCAAAATCACCGACGCGCCGCGAGTTTGTAAAAACAGCGGCTGTGGCAGCCGCCTCGCTTGCGGCTGGCAGCCTCATCTCGTGCCGCTCGACAGCCCCCGCAGCAGCCCGCACCATAAAGATCGGCTACGTAAGCCCCAAGACGGGTAAGCTTTCGGCCTTCGCAGAGGCTGACGACTTCGTCATAGGCGGCGTGCGAAAAGTAATTGGGGATGGACTTGTAATCAATGGCACCAAGTATCCAGTGGTCATTATAGAAAAGGACAGCCAGTCGGATCCGAATCGTGCCGCCGAAGTGGCCAGCAGTCTCATCAAGGTCGACAAGATCGATCTGATGCTCACCGGCAACTCTCCAGAGAACGTCAATCCCGTCGCCGATCAGTGTGAGTTGAATCAGATTCCTTGCGTCTCCGACGATGCGCCCTGGCAGCCGTACTACTTCGGGCGCGGTGGAAAGCCCGACAAGGGCTTCGATTGGACCTATCACTTCTTCTGGGGCGCCGAGGATCTTGCCGCAGTTTACACCAACCTCTGGCTCTCACTGCCGACCAACAAAATAGTCGGAGCGCTCTGGGGCAACGACGCTGACGGCAATGCCTTCGGCGATGCCGCCCATGGCTTCCCTCCCGTCCTGAAGCAACTCGGCTTCAAACTTATCGACACTGGACGTTTCCCGCCGGACACCAACGAATTTTCGGCACAGATCGGCGCGTTTAAGAAAGCCAAGGTCGAGATTCTTACTGGAGTCTTGCCTGCGCCGGCCTTTGCAACCTTCTGGAGCCAGGCGGCACAGCAGGGATTCACTCCGAAGATCGCCACCATCGCCAAGGCTCTGCTCTTCCCGTCTGCGGTGGAGAACCTCGGCCCCCGCGGCTTGTACCTCTCGACGGAACAGTGGTGGTCGCCGCTTCATCCCTTCAAGTCGGGGCTGACGGGACAAACCGCCAAAGAGCTCTGCGCTGAATTCGAGGCCAAGACCGGTAAGGAGTGGACAGCCTCGTTAGGCTTCAAGCACGCCAACTTTGAAGTCGGCATCGATGTGCTGAAGCGTACCAAGGACATCAACTCGAACAAGTCGATCATCGAGGCCGTCCGCAGCACCGACTACAATTCTGTCGTCGGACCGGTTAATTGGAATAAGAGCCCATACGGCAACCCGGTGAAGAACGTCTGCAAGACACCGCTGGTCGGCGGACAGTGGGTGAAGGGCACCAAGTTTATGTATGATCTGGTGATCGTGAATAACAAAACGGCACCAGTGATTCCCGAACAGGCCAAGCTGCAGTACCTGCCGAAGTAGCAGGGGACTGAAGCGGACGAGTGCAAATGGAATTGTTGAAGTTGGAGAACCTGTGTAAGAGCTTCGGCGCCATCAAGGTGGCCGATGATGTCTGCCTCTCGCTCAACCAGGGCGAAGCGGTAGGCATCATTGGCCCCAATGGTGCCGGCAAGAGCAGCCTGTTTAACCTGATCGGCGGCAATCTGCGGCCTGACCGCGGAGAGTTGCACTATGACGGAAAACGGATCACCCACTGCAGTCCACAGCAGCGTTGCCACCGCGGTATTGGCCGCACCTACCAGATTCCCCAGCCATTCTCGATGATGACGGTCTTTGAGAACTGCCTGACCGCCTCCGCGTTTGGCAAGGGAATTACTGAACACCACAGCTACCAGCATTGCGCGGAGGTACTGGAACGGACAGGACTGGTCGACAAAGCCAACCATTTGGCCGGCAGCCTGACCTTGCTGGAACGCAAGCGCCTGGAAGTGGCACGCGCGCTTTCCTCTTCGCCCCATTTGCTGTTGCTCGACGAGATTGCAGGGGGGCTGACTGAAAACGAAACCGGGGAACTGGTGCAGTTGATCCGCAGCATACATGCTTCCGGCACGACGGTCCTATGGATTGAACACGTTGTGAACGCACTGATGGCAGCCGTAAACAGGCTCATCGTGATTCATTTTGGGGCGATCATCCTCGACGGCGAGCCGCGGGCGGTGATGGGCAGCGACGAAGTGAAGCGGATCTACCTCGGAATTGAAGGGATCGGAATAGGTCGGAATAGGACAGTGGGAGCATGACTTTACTGGAAACCAACGATGACTTTACTGGAAACCAACGGTTTGTCAGCGTGCTACGGTGATTTTCAGGCACTGTTCGGGATCGACTTTAAGATCGACGAAGGTGAAACCGTCGCCGTGCTTGGTGCCAATGGCGCTGGAAAGTCGACATTCCTGAATGTCATTGCGGGCAATGTTCCCGTGACCAAGGAACACCTCCGGTTTGACGGCGTTCCCATGGGAGGGGCTCGGGCCTGTGAGATGGTGGCTCGCGGAGTCACCCTGGTTCCCGAGGGGCGGCGTCTGTTCAGCAGTCTTACCGTCGAAGAAAACCTCATGATGGGAGCCTATGGCGGCGCTAAGGGCTACTGGACACTGGACAAGGTGTATGGGCTGTTTCCAAAGCTCAAAGAGAGACGCAAACAGCCGGCAACACAGATGAGCGGTGGCGAGCAGCAGATGGCGGCCATTGGGCGCGGGCTGATGGCGAATCCACGCTTGCTGTTGTGCGACGAACTTTCGCTGGGACTGGCGCCGATTATCATCGCGGAGATTTACGAGACGCTGGCGACCGTGCGCGACCGCGGTCTCACTCTCATCATTGTGGAGCAGAATATCCAACAAGCCATAAAGTTTGCCCAGCGCGCCTATTGTTTCCTGGAAGGGCGCGTGTCGCTGCAAGGATCTTCAAGCGAACTGACCCGGGAGCAGGTAGCAAAAGCTTACTTTGGAGTGTAAACACCCGTGCTGAACACCATTTTGGATGCAGTCATCCAGGGGATTCTTCTGGGAGGACTGTACGGTCTATACGCCGCAGGGCTCTCGCTGGTCTTTGGCATCATGCGACTGGTAAACATTGCGCATGGTGATTTCATTGTCCTGGCCGCGTTTTTCATTATCGTGTTCCAGAAGTTTCTTTCTATCGGCTCGCCCTTTACGGCGTTGCTAGTGGTTGTGCCGCTGATGTTTATCTTCGGCTACGTACTGCAGAGGTTCGTTCTCAACCAGGTGGTCGGTGACGACATCCTGCGTCCGGTACTGGTGACCTTCGGCTTGTCCGTCATCACCCAGAATGGTCTCCTTCAGGCGTTTTCGGCCGACTCGCGCAAACTGAATGGCGGCATCATTGAGGTTTCGAGCTTTACTCTGCCCGGCGGAATCATCGTCGGCGTCTTTCCGCTGATCATGCTGGCAGCATGCCTTGCTACCATCGGCGCCTTGCAGTGGATGCTGTTTCACACACGCATGGGCGTTGCATTCCGCGCCACGTCGGATGATTCGATGGCGGCTGGATTGATGGGTGTCAATACCCGTCACTTGTTTAGCATCGCCACTGGTGTCGTGATGGTGACCGTGGCTATTGCCAGCGTGTTCACCGGAATTCGTGCCACCTTCTATCCCACGTCCGGTTCAGACTGTCTGCTCTTTGCTTTCGAAGCGGTTATCATTGGAGGTCTTGGTTCGCTGTGGGGAACTCTTCTTGGCGGCATGATTCTTGCGATTTCGCAGTCCCTCGGGTCGCGGATCTCTCCGGCGTGGCAGTTGCAGGCCGGTCACCTTGTTTTTCTCATTGTGCTGCTGATGCGGCCGCAGGGACTCTTCCCAAGGCGGTTGGACTGAAGTGAACAATCCTCCGATGACTTCCATGATCGTTAACGTCGAGCGCAGCACTCGGACATCGCGCATTGCCACCGTATTTTTTTGCGTGGCGATTGTTGTTCTGGTGAGCGCGCCTGCCTGGGCCGGCCGCGGCCAACTCAGCATGCTGGTGGAGTTCTTTTATTATCTGGCACTCGCCGAACTCTGGAACATTCTGGCAGGATACGCCGGCGT
>JBEKOO010000086.1:0-10177 GCA_049521655.1 Candidatus Korobacteraceae bacterium | reverse complement strand
CAAAGGGGCGCTCGTCAACGGTCACACGTTTGGGCATTACTTGGACGAGGACCGATTCGCGCCATTCTGGGAGCGTGTGCAGGAACTTGATGTGCCGGTTTACCTGCATCCGGCCAATCCGGCTTGCAGCAACGCTATGCTGGAATATGTTCGCACCTTGGCCCAGGCGTAAAGCTTCAAAATTTTCCTCTGGTACAGGTCTTGAGGACGTCATACAGAGCTCCCATATCGCTCCACCTAGGGATTCCATTGCACGGAATAGCAAATACTTATGCACTAGTCCACAAGACAAAGCCAGAGTACCGTATTACATTTCACACGTTACCATAATAGGCGCAAGCAGCGATTACGGAGTGGAAGAGATGTGTTCCTGTAGAAGCGCGACTTCTTCCGCTAGCCCTTTCGCTTCGGCGGCTATTGAGCGTCCTGCGCGGGTGCTATCGGCACGGTTCAGAACTGTTCCACGGCCAGCCAACTCGGCAGCAAACGCCAAGAAGGCCTAGAAGGTCGCCTGCGTCGGCCAAACCGCTATCCGACGACCCTCCCGCACACCGGTTTTGAGACACTGGGACACAGGACACTTTTTTTGTAACGCTGGAAGGGGGACTGCCGTGGCATCCGTGATGTGCACAGAGCCGATCGATCCGGCCTTTGAGGAACAAGTACTAAGGAAAGCCTTCAAACGCATCGTCTTCTTTCTTTTTCTCCTCAATATTTTTAACTATCTGGACCGCATCAATGTCGGTTTTGCCGCTCTTGCAATGAACCGAGACTTGAAGCTCACGGCAACCACATTCGGCCTGTCTATCACGATGTTCTATATCGGGTATGCTTTTTGTGAAATCCCGAGCAACATCTTGCTGACTAAATATGGGGCACGGAGATGGATTGCCCGAATTCTGATCACCTGGGGACTGGCTTCGACGGCGACGATGTTTGCGGTAGGAGCGCACAGCCTTTACATCATTCGTGCAATCGTGGGCGTGGCAGAGGCCGGATACCAGCCGGGAATCCTGCTGTATTTGTCGTATTGGTTCCCGGCGACATATCGGGCGCGTGCGACGGCGCTGTTCTTGATCGCTCAACCGCTCACCGCTGCGATCGGATCCCAGGCGTCGGGTCTTATATTGGACCATGCGCATGGCATTCTAGGGCTGCCAGGTTGGCGTTGGCTGTTCCTCTTCGAGGGCTTCCCTACGGTTGTCCTGGGCATTATCGCTTTGTTCTATCTCTGTGACGGTCCCGCAAAGGCGAAATGGCTGACGGACCCCGAGAAGGGCGCGCTTCAACGTAGGCTACAGCGTGAGCAGAGCGCGGTGACGGCGCACGCTGGCGGCGGCAAGGTCTGGCGCGAATTATTCAGCCGCAATGTAATCCTGCTGGCGATCATTTACTTCTGCATGGTGATGGGTTTGAATGCGACTGCGAATTGGACTCCGCAGATTGTCCGCGACGTGCTCAGGGCGCACAGTTTTTCATACGTCGGCCTCGTCGCCGCCATTCCTGCGACTTGCAGCATCATTGTCATCCCATTTTGGTGCGCCCATTCCGACAGGAAGATGGAGCGGACGTGGCACTATATGCTCCCGATCCTGTTGTCTGCCGTCGGTTGGATCATGGTCGCCTATCTCAAAATGCCTGAGGTTCGCATGATCGGGTTGATCTTCTGCGCCGTCGGCGTGTTTGTCGGGCAGTCGATCTTTTGGACGGTTCCGGTGTTCGTTTTGTCTCCCAAAGCTCGCCCCGTAGGGATAGCGGCAATCAGCACCTTCGGAATGTTTGGTGCGATGAGCAGCCCGTTAATAATCGGCTATCTGAAAGATTTGACGGGCAATTGGACCGCCAGTTTGACGTGCATCGCGGTCGTATTGGTTGGCGCGGCCGTGCTCATTCACCTGATTCCGAGAGAAAGCGCGGCAATTGGGGTCAAAGAGGCAGGGGCGCCCCGCTGATTTGGAACGACCGGTGAATACGGTGGACTGTGGACTGTGGTTTGCGAGATAACTCATATATGTTGATCGAGGCGTGACCGCAGGCCGAGCAAACTCACGTCCTTGCAGGGCAGATGTTCAATGGAGGATAAGGAGCGAGATGCGACTTCAAAAACTTGCGGTTGAGGAACACTTCGCCGAACCGGAAACCGTCGACGAGTCCCAGAAGAAGTTTTTTCCTCCCGATCGATGGCCGAAATTGCGGAACGATCTACTGGACATCCATGGTCAATTGCTGGCCGATATGGATACCTATGGCATCCAGATGTCGTTGCTCTCGCTTGTTTCTCCCGGAATTCAGGAGATTCTATCGAAACAGAAGGCAGTCGATACCGCCCGGCGGAGCAACGATTATTTGGCGGAACAAGTGGCAAAGCGGCCCGATCGCTTTCAGGCGTTCGCGGCGTTGCCACTACAGGATCCGGATGCGGCCGCTCAGGAATTGATCCGCTGTGTGAAAGAACTCGGATTTCGAGGAGCAATGGTCAACGGCTTTTCGGAAATCGATGTTGAAGAATCGTCTTTCTATTACGATTTGCCCCAATATTGGCCGTTTTGGGCGACCGTCGAAAGCCTCGATGTTCCGTTTTATCTGCACCCTCGACGCCCATTGAAGAATCGGAAGGACCTCGAAGGTCATCCGTGGTTCCTGGCCGGAGCGTGGGCGTTCGGGGTCGAGACAGCCACCCACGCCTTGCGGCTAATGGGTAGCGGTTTGTTTGATCAGTACCCGAAGCTCACTATCGTTTTGGGTCACCTCGGTGAAATGCTGCCGAACGCAATCTGGCGTATCGAGAATCGATTGAATGAGATCTCAAGGGGAATTCCGGCGAAGAAGCGGTTGGGGGAGTATCTCCGCAACAACTTCTATTTCACCACCAGCGGAAATTGTTGTACGAAAACGCTGATGAATACGATTCTTACGGTGGGAGCCGACCGTGTTATGTTCGGCACCGATTCTCCGTTCGAGAAGATGGGCAGGGCAGTTGATTGGTTGGATACTCTTGACGCCATTAGCGAAACGGATCGCGTCAAGATTGCTCGGACCAATGCCGAGAAGCTGTTCAAACTCGGCGCGTTGACGAAGAGCGACGCTTCGGTGTGATCCTCGTCAATCGCGGGGACGATTTCAAAGTTCGCTAAAGAGAGCGCAAGGGAGCGGGGCAGGGCACCTGTGATCTCTCAAGAGAGTGTCCATTCGATGAGGACCGGAGAAGCTGATTGTGACGAGCAATCCAGTTTTCCAGGAAAGATCGAATTGACATCCACAAGAATGCCCGACTTACTTTCTGCAGTCGAGAGCGATCATTGTGTTTTTCGAATTGGGATGAAGTGTAGGTTGAGTTTTTGCAAATCCAAGGCAGAGGAGAGGTTTCTATGCGTCGATTTTTCTTGATCGCGAGCTTACTGGCCTTCGTTGCTGTGGGCGCGGTTGCTCAGGAACTCACAGTGGGCGTGGACCTTTCTACGACAGGGGAGATGGCCGCCATTGGCATCCCACAAAAGAACGGCTTTATGATCGTTGCCCCACCTACCATTGCAGGGCTGAAAGTGAAATACGTGTATTACGACGATGCGTCAGATCCCACGATTGCGGTGCAGAACGTCAAGCGCATGATTTCGGAGGATCATATTGACGTGCTGATCGGGCCGACCTTCACCTCAACCTCGCTGGCCGTCCAGGAAGCACTCATGGACGGGAAGGTTCCCGGCTTCGCTTTCGGCCAAACCGTGAGCATAGTCACCCCTGTCGATGCAAAGCGTAGGTGGGTATTCAAGACGGTTCCCAATGACATTACCTTTGTCAACGCGGTGGTCAATCATATGCTCACCAAGACTAAGGTCCGGACCCTCGGGATCATCGCAGTGAGCGATGGTTTCGGCGAAACCTGGATCAACGTCACCCAGCAAGTTGCTGTCCCCAAGGGGATCAAGATTGTTGGAATCGAGAGATACGGGCGCGCCGATAATAGCTGTACGCCCCAGGTGCTTCGCATCATGAAGTACAATCCAGACGCGATCCTGATCGCTGCCAGCAGCACTGCCGCGGTCACCCCGCACTTGGGACTCATTGAGCGAGGATATAAAGGCAAGATCTACCAGTCTGGCGGTTCAGTAAATCCTGACTTCCTGCGTCTGGGCGGGAAAGCCGTGGAAGGGTCATTCAACGAGCAGTCCCCCTTTGTGGTTGCCGAGCAACTACCTGACGGATACCCATTCAAGAAGGGGGCGGTGGACTTTCTGAAGCAGTACGAGGCCAAATACGGTGCCGGCTCACGTGCCTCTTACGCCGCATACGGCGGAGACTCGATCAGGCTGATCGCGGCTGCTGTGCCGACCGCATTAAAGAAAGGCAAGCCCGGTACGTTTCAATTCCGTGAAGCTTTGCGGGACGCTTTGGAGAATTCCAAGAACGTTGTAGGGCTGTCGGCGGTCTTTACCATGTCTCCCACCGACCATACGGGCATTAACGAGCTTGGCATGTGCGTGCTGAGGGTGGAAAACGGCAAGTGGAAACTGGAGCAGTCAGCGGCCTTCGAGTAATTCACCAACACAGCAGGCCTCCAATCTGCCGACATCGATCAGGGTGCGGAAGCTGGCGGCCACGGCGAAGCTGTGTTCATCGAGCGTGACTCGGAGGAACTGAAGCTGGAGCGTGGACTGGGGCGCCTCGAAGGATAGAACTGGCGTAGCCCCGTGTACGTTTGTCTGCGTCGAGTTCCTATAACAGAGGAGTACTAGCTGCCTTGGCTAGCCGCACAGCATTCTTTGTCAACGATAGGGAAGGTCATCGTCGCGTGTGGCATGATATTGATCGTCTTAGGGTTGTGCTGGGCGATAATCTGCTCCAAAGCCCAACGGACTGAAGGCGCCGGCTTCATGCCCACGCTTTCGACCAGGGTCCGCTCCAACCCGCTGACCAGATAGACTGTTTTCGTTCGTTCAATGTCCCGCGTTAGTAAAGCGACAAAGCCCGGCATGGTGAAATTATCATGTAAGGCCTGGCGCATCTCTTCGCAGGTTCTGTACTTGAACCGCGACAGGAAAGCGTCCGGTCCGGGGCCGCCGAAACATTCGCTCACTAGAATAATGTCGCCGCCGTCTCGCACGGCATGGGCCGCATTCTCAACGGCCTTGATCGCCTGATTAAGCTGAATGTCTTTCGGATAACCGCCACAACTAGCGATAATAACATCGGCCATTTCTATGTCTCGTATCCCGCAGGTGTTCTCGACGATCTTGGTGCCGGCCAGATGCGCTTCACGCCAGTTCCCTGCCACAATGCTGATGAACTCCTTATGTTCGTTAACCACCACATTGAGCAAAAAAGACGGGTTGACCATCACCGCGATTTCATCCATATCTTCTGCAACCGGATTACCAGCCATCTTGCCAGAACCGACCGTGCCAGGGTGCGATCGGAAGACCAACCCATGGTTTTCCTGAATTGTCTGGTAGCCCGAAACCCCGGGCGCAATGCTCTTGCGACCTCCGCCGAAGCCGGCCAGTGAGTGATAGCAGATACCGCCGGTCAGAATTACCTTATCGGCTTCGGCAACCATGCGGTTCATGAATACCTTAGTTCCACGGCTCGTTTTTCCCAGATCAACCAGATCGGCGTCCATACAGTCATGATCAAAAATTCTGACCCGCCGAAGCACTTCTTCACCGACAATCATCCGGTGCTCTTCTTCGGTTTGATCGCGGTGATCGCCGGTTGCCATAACGACACGAATGTCGCTATCCGGAATACCCAGCTGGTTGAGTTGGTCCAACAAAACAGGCACCAAGAGATGGCTCCGTATCCATAAACGCGTCACATCGCTGACGACAATCGCGATGTTATCACCCTTGGAAAAACTATCTCGGAAAGGTTTTGAAGCAATCGGGCTTTGTAACGCCTCTACTATCCCTGCTTTGATATCAGTGATTGGACAGCTAGGGCGGGGATGGATTAGGTGAACCTTGTATTGGTCGGAAATATCGAAAACTTCATCTCGTTTTCCGTAGGCGACAGAATACTGGCCCATTGCCGCTGTTCCTCCGTATTGGTCTTTGCAGACCTGTGCCGCCCAATTGAGTGGTACAGGTTACTTCGCGCGCCGCCGCCGTGATTTGTTGCGTCGTGCCCTCCCTTTCCAGCTCAATAGAGGAGATTAGCTCGGGGACAGTCGGCTACTTTGCGGCCAGTATATCTCCATTTTCTCCGTATCCGGAGAAATCATTTCGTGGTTCGGAATAAACGAAGACACTCTTTGCGCGCGTCCGTCACGAGAGTGGTAGGCAGTCACGGCACATCAAGACCGGCGAAGGTATCCAGAACCGTTCATGCCAGTCGATCACCAATTGCCAAGATCTCGGGCGAAATTTGTGCTTGTCGTGTCCATGCTGCGTTTCTGATTAGGAAAAGCGTTCCCGATTGGAATATCCCGCTCCACATCAGGGAAAGGTTCCCGCCGATGGTCCAAGGCGGCAGTTCGCCACCTGCCAAGCCTCTCGCATCAGTGCCTGCCTTGAGACCGAATCTTGTTTTAGCAAGCAGATGCGCGCAGTGTGCCCGAGTCAGACTTGTGGATATCGGAAGACAGCGCTGGCCGTGTTGACAGCCTTTGGCCGTAGGTCGTGGGGGGAAGCGGGCGAGTTTGGAATGACTGGTTTGCGGGTTATTGATAGCCGGTGCCGTGAATCTTGCAGCGCCTTGCAGCAAAATAATGGCGCCAGCCAGAATCTCCTCAATAGATTGAGCACATGGCTTCCTGTGCTTCCCCTGGTTGAGTATGCTCCTCGCCGGGTCTAACCAAAGAAGTACTGGTGCCAACGGAGAATAATTATGAGAGTTTGTCTTTATGGAGCGGGTGCTTTGGGTGGATTTCTGGGCGCGCATCTTAGCCGCAGCGGCTGCGATGTGAGCGCGGTGGAAGTAGGGCCCACGCTGGAAGCTTTGCGCAAGCATGGATTACGTGTTCAAACCAAGACTGAACTCTTGCAGCAGCCTGTACGAGCCACCGATCAGGCGACAATACTCGGCGTGCAGGACCTGATTGTGGTCGCGGTCAAAGCCCCTCATCTGGTTCACGTGGCCAAGAACATTGCTCCCCTGATCGGACCGGAGACCATCATTATGCCGGCGATGAACGGAGTGCCTTGGTGGTTCTTTGAGGGCTTCGGCGGTCAGTATGCGGGCATGCGGCTCGAATCGGTAGATCCGAATGGCGCGATTGCGGAGGCAATTCCGTCGCGCCAAGTTGTGGGCTGTGTCGTACACGGAAGTTTTTCGTCCATCGAACCGGGGTTTACGCGCCACGGCAGCGGCAAACGATTGATCATCGGCGCGCCCGACGGCAGCGATTCCGAGCGGGTGCGGACCCTGGCCACATTGCTTTCAAAAGCCGGCATGGACGTTGAGGTTTCGCGATGCATCCAGATGGACGTCTGGTACAAGCTCTGGGGTAACATGACGATGAATCCCGTTTCGGCGTTTACGGGCGCAACCTTGGACCGGATTCTGGACGATCCGTTGGTCACCCGTTTCTGTCTCGCTGTTATGGGGGAAGCTGCGCGGATCGGGGCGAGGTTCGGCTGCGTGATTACGCAGACCGGCGAGGAAAGAAACGCGGTGACGAGAGAACTGGGCGCGTTCAAGACCTCGATGCTGCAAGACGTGGAGGCTGGAAAACCGGTGGAGTTGGATGCGCTAGTCTCCGTAGTGCGAGAGATCGGTCAGAAAGTAGGCGAGCCGACGCCCTACACAGATATACTCCTTGGGCTGACGCGGTTGCATGCGCAAGCTCACGGCTTGTATCCCCTTCCGGTGCGCAGCGCCGGAGCGGGCGCGTAACTTTCTGGAAAGCGCGTTGATCGTTTCGCAGAGAATTGAAGTGTGTTTGAGAAACAGGACTGGAGTACGTACATGACGTCTACAGGTTCCGCTATGGCATCTACGTTGAACGAAGCAGAAAAGGGTCCGGCAACGCGGACGATGTCCACCGCCGAGGCGACTGTTGAAACCCTGCTTCGCCACGGCATCGATACGGTTTACGGATTGCCGGGCACCCACAATGATGACTTGATTGACGCCTTTTATGGCGTGCGCGATCGCTTGCGATTCATCCATCCTCGGCATGAGCAGACCGCGGGATATATGGCGTTGGGCGCGGCGCTGGCAACCGGCAAGCCGCAGGTTTGTACGGTGGTGCCGGGCCCCGGTCTCCTGAACGCCAGCGCTGCGCTGCTTACGGCGTACGGCATGAACGCCCCAATAGTGGCCCTTGTGGGTCAAATTCCCCAACCCGATATCGACCGGGGACACGGCTGGCTGCACGAGGTGCACGACCAGAGTGGGCTCGCGCGGCATTTCTCGAAGTTTGCCGCACGGATACGTGCCCCTCATGAGGCACCTGCCATCATTGAAGAAGCGTTTCGCCAGGCTTGCTCCGGCCGCCCCGGCCCAGTGGTGCTGGAATGTGCCTGGGACGTATGGGGCCGCAAAGGTGAAGTCTCGCTTCAGGAAGCTCCTGCGCCTGTGGCGCGGCCGCCGATTGACGAGGATGCCGTGGAACGAGCCGCCAATATCCTTGGCGCAGCGAGACGGCCGATCATTGTTCTGGGCGGCGGCGCGCAGGAAGCCAGCTCCGAGGTCGTCGCCCTAGCTGAGATGCTGGAAGCGCCGGTAGTCGCCTATCGCCGGGGTCAGGGCATCGTTCCGGCAACGCACCGCTTGAACGTGAACCTGCCCATTGCCCACAGGTTGTGGGCCGATGCCGACGCAGTGCTTGCGATTGGAACCCGGCTGTTCATTCAACAGTTCCAGTGGGGAGTCGATGACAAACTGAAGGTGGTGCGTATCGATATCGATCCGGAGGAGCCCAATCGCCTCCGCCCGCCAGCAGTTGCCCTGGTGGGGGATGCCGCCGACTATTGTGCCGCGCTGCTCCATCGCCTTCCGGCGCACAATTCGGCGCGCACCCCGCGCACCGAAGAAATCAACGGTCATCGCGCCTGGCTGGCCGAACGTTTGTCTCGTTTAGAACCGCAGTTGGGTTTTGTGAAGGCGATGCGAGCGGCTTTGCCCGAGAACGGGATTCTCGTTGACGAGGTAACCCAGCTTGGATTTGCCAGCCGCCTGGCGTTCCCGGTGCTGAAGCCGCGCACGTTTCTTTCCCCCGGGTACCAGGACACTCTCGGATGGGGATATGGCACTGCGCTGGGCGTAAAGGTTGCTAAACCGGATACGCCTGTGCTTGCAATCGCGGGCGATGGCGGGTTCATGTACCAGTGTGGGGAACTGGCCACGGCCATGCGGCACGGCATCGCGGTCGTAGTGGTCGTTTTCGACAACGGCAGCTTCGGCAACGTTCGCCTCATCCAGGAGACCCGCTACGCCGGTCGCACCATTGCTTGCGATCTCGCCAATCCCGACTTTATGAAATTTGCGGACGCTTTCGGGGTAGCAAGTTTTCGGGCGACGAATGCAGCCGAGTTGGAGCGCTCCATCACGGAGGCGTTTGCGTTACGGCGGCCTGCGCTCATCCACGTGCCGTGCGGCCCCATGCCAAGTCCGTGGGACATGATCATGATGCCCAAGGTTCGCGGCTGACGGAGGAATATCGAGAACCGATATTGCGGAAGAAAATCGAAAGTCGGCGAAATCAAGGCATGCGACGTTTTTCACAGCTTCGCAAGCGCTGGTTAGGGAATGGAGATTGCCTGAATCACTAAGGAGCGACTCAGATTATTCGCAAAACTGAGCTTTTAGTACGGATGCAATCGCAAGTTGAACGCATAGGCAACCGAAAAAGGCCACGGGTAAGTTGGAAAGCTAAACCTCGCCCTCCAGCTTACCCATGGCCCCGGAGACGACTAACTCAGGAGGCCCATCAAAGGTTGAAATCCTGCTCGTTCCCGCTTGCGTCCGGCAATGGTGTCGGACAATAAGTCGAGTAACAAGTCCATTGTCGAACTCAATTACAGGCGCGAAATCGCTTACACCTAGGCATGCTGAAGAGGATTGCATTCCGGCCCGCCACATTCATGAAACAAGTCTAACCCGAATTTCTCACCAGGGTTGAGGGCGGATGATTTGGCTTTCGGATTTTGGGCGGGGGAGAAGGTTTGTCTGAGGTTTTGAGTGTGAGCCGGGAGTGCTTTGTCTCAGACAGAGTGTCAGCGCAGGTTTTTGGGCATGG
>JBEKOO010000085.1:0-18085 GCA_049521655.1 Candidatus Korobacteraceae bacterium | reverse complement strand
ACGCGGAACTTGTGTCCGCCACTGATCCGGATGCGGTCCTAGCTACCAAGGGCGGGGCCACCGCAATGGCTTACTACGACAACTATCTCATCGACACCGCGAGTCGAGTGATTTTGGAAGTGGAAGCCACGCCGGCACTATTTCATCAGGAAGCAGTGGCGGCGCGCAGGATGGTGGAACGAGTCCAGAAGCGCGGGGTTCGCGCGGAGTGTTTGGCAGCGGACAAGGCATACGGAAGCGGCGAGTTTCTGGCTTGGCTGCTGGAGCGGGGAGTGCAACCGCATATTCCTGTCATTGATCGCCGGCATCAGACCGATGGCCGTTTCACGCACGACCACTTTCGATATGCTCCGACCGAGGATGTCTATTATTGTCCCCAAGGCAAAGCCCTGCGTTACCGAGGTCTGCAACGTTCGAATCAGGCGTACTCGTACTGCGCAACCGAGGCGCAGTGCAAAGGATGTTCCCAGAAGAAATTGCGCACACCCGGTCTGTACCGCAAGCTTTCCATAAACTGGCACGAATCAGCTCGGCAGGCAGTACGCGAGCTGGCCGGAACCCCCGCCTATGAGCGTTCCCGGCGAGCGCGCTACAGGATCGAGGCTCTGTTTGCAGAACTCAAGCAACGCATGCGCCTGTCACGAGTACGACTCCGCCGTTTGTGGAATGTTGTAGCAGTAGAACGGTAGCAGCAGATAACGGCAAGAGAACCTCAGTAGACCAAACCTCACCGCGTCAAAAAACATCACCACCCACAACTTCTAACATTTCAGGAGTTTTTCAACAGTCTCAGGAGGTTTTCGGAACATTCGATTCATCAGCGCCGACCAACCGATGCGGATGAGGGAAGTGTTTGGAACTTGAAGCGAGAAGCAGGCAGGGGAAGCAAGTCATAGCTCCCCCTGATTTGTTAATCGGCAGTTCTACTTGCGGCCGAGAAGTTCCAGCAAGGCGGCTGTTTCCACAGTGATGCCAGTTTTCAAAGCCGCTGAATAATCAGGCGCCCAGTAAGGCGAATGGACGCCGGGAAGCGGCGCAGCGCCTGGTTGCTGCGCAGCGGCGTACTTGGCCGGCGACACTGCGCCGAGGTTGAGATGGACGGAGCGGGCGCCAGCTACGCCGAATTCAGCAAAGTCGTCGAAAGCCATGTGAGGCTTTGTAAGAATGAGTTTGTCGGGCCCGAGAATCGTCCCGAGTTTGGCGACGATGAGTCGGGTCAATTCGGGATCGTTGTAAGCCGCACTGGATACAGACTTGATGTTTACGACCGGCTCCTTAGGAGCGCCAGCAGCAGCCGCTTCGGCCATAGTGATGCGCTCGATACTAGCCAGGAGTTTCTTCCGGGTCTCCGGATTGTAGGTGCGGACGGTGAGCTGCAGCTTCACCTCTTCCGGAATAATGTTGTTCTGGGTACCGCCGTGGATGGAGCCAACTGTGATAACAGCGGGGTCTCCGGGAGTAACTTCGCGAGAGACAATGGACTGCAGGGCAACGACGGTGCTAGAGGCGATGAGGATGGGATCAACGCCTTTCTGCGGCTCCGCCCCGTGGGAACCGCGGCCATAAATGGTGATGTCAACTGAGTCGGCGGAAGCGAGATGATAGCCTTCCAGATAACCAATGTTGCCGACCAACATGCTGGCGTCATCATGCAGGGCAAAAGCGTAATCCGGCTTGGGGAAGCGGGTGTAGAGACCGTCTTTCAGCATAGCAGCGGCGCCAGCGCCAATTTCTTCGGCGGGCTGACCGATTACTATGAGCGTGCCGTGCCACTTGTCGCGGTTGGCGGCCATGATCTTGGCCGTGCCGTACAAGGTGGCCATGTGCAGGTCGTGACCGCAGGCGTGCATCACGGGTACCACGGTGCCGGCGTCATTCTTCATAGTCACGGTGCTGGCGAATGGAACCCCGGTTTTTTCCGGTATGGGCAAAGCGTCCAGTTCAGTGCGCAGCATTACGGTCGGCCCGGTTCCGTTCTTGAGCACGCCGACGATGCCGTACCCGCCAACGTTCGTGGTGACATCGTACCCAAGCGCCTTTATGAGCACGGCGAGCCTGGCTGCGGTCTGTTCTTCATGAAGCGATATTTCGGGGTTCTGATGGAGGACCCGATAGAGCGCTTCCGCCTCGGGGAGCACAGCGCTGACCTGGTCGGGAGAGGCCACCGTCCAAGCTGAACTATCGGCGGCACCAGCACCTGTCACAAACAGACAGGAACACAGCAGAGCAAGTATAAGTCGAATCATTTCTTCTCCAAAAAGATGGGCGCAATGGTACCACTACGAAAATTTGGAGTAAAGGCTGACTGACTGAATGGCTGCTGCCGAATCTGAGACATGGGCGTGGAGCTAACGGTGGGGAATATCACTGGATTTTCTTCAATAGCTCTGCCGTCTTCACGCTGAGGGCGCGCGCCAGTTCGACGATGTTTATGAGGCTGATGTTTCGTTCTCCGCGCTCGACACCTCCGAAGTAGTTCTGGAGAGTGGCCAAGCGACACAGACAGCACCGCTGGCGCAGTCTCAAACCCCCGGTGAAAACCTGCCGAATGCGCTTTCCAGTACTCAGTAACAACCTTCGCTCGGAGAGCTAGGGATTACTCCTGAGCAGGCAAGAAAAAATGTCGGAAGGATCTAT
Organism: Candidatus Korobacteraceae bacterium; assembly: GCA_049521655.1. Classification (GTDB taxonomy): domain Bacteria; phylum Acidobacteriota; class Terriglobia; order Terriglobales; family Acidobacteriaceae; genus TOLSYN. The sequence continues at coordinate 15,448 of JBEKOO010000085.1, read as the reverse complement.
ACTCGCCTACTGGAAGTGACGGTGAATAATGATATATGCTCAATCGGTTTTACGCTCGCTGAGGAGATAACACATGAAGGAAGCAGGCGGTGTAGAAGGAGTGTGGGCCGAGCCTCAGAAGGTAAATCTCGGACGACGCACGGTTTTGCGCGGCATGCTGGCTGTCGGCGGCACACTGGCGCTTGGCAAATTCGCTTCGGCGACACAAACCGGGGTAAGCGGCGGCAGAGTCCGTCTTACCGGAGGGCGTATCTCCGTTCGGTGGCTCGGAGGAGGCGTCGCCCAACTTGCCACACCGGATTACAAGCAGATCGCTTACTGCGATGCTTGGATCTGGAACAACACGGGCTGGAGCCGATTCTCCGTAGAGAAGCCACCCGAATACGCGACGAAGGAAGGCTTCGTCAAATACGTCGCCGGCAAGAAGCCGGAAGCGGTCTTCGTGCTACTCACGCACGACCACGGCGATCACATGGGCGATTATTTCGAGATGCTGAAAGGACTAGTTGACGCCGGCCTGCCGGTCATGACGACTGGCCAAAGCGACCTAATGCGCATTGGGCTCGTGCCCGACTTCAAGAAAGCTGGTCTCGACCCGGCGAAGGTTGTGGTCAATGGCGGCGCGGGAATGAACTTCGGCGGAGTTTCCAAGTACGGCGCCATGACCGCACATCTGGTGCCGGCCGTCCACTCGAACATTTCCGGCTATCCCGCCGCGGGGTTCATGCTGGATATCGGCGGCGTGCGTGTCTACCTGAGTGGAGACACCGACCTCTTTGGGGACATGAGGACGCTTGGCGAGCGTTACCACCCCAATCTTGCGATCGTATGCGCGGGAGACGGCCCCTTCACGATGGGACCGGAGGACGCCGCTCGAGCGTGCCAGTGGATGGGCGTCTCGCACGCGATTCCCGTGCATTACGCACACAATCCATTGGTGCGTGGCATCGAGGCTGGTGAGGAATTCCGTCGCGCGATGGCACAAATTGCTCCGCGCATACAGGTGACGGTAATGAAGCCGGGCGACACGCGAATGATCGAGGTTTGATGCGAGGGAGGCGGAGGCCGTCCGGGAACGGGCTTCACGGTGAAGTGAGTTCGCGGCGGCCTGACTTGTCTCCGGATGTCCTCGCTGTTACCCGTTAGTGGGCAGTAAATCGCCTTCAACTCAGTATCCCGAATCGGTTGCCCCTGTTCAGTAATTCAGTGATGATAGAAGAGATTGCTGTTCTTCTCCTTTGCCTGTCCGTTCCGTTGTTTTGGTGGCCGCTCTCTGGTATCGAGGGTGGACGTTACAGCCGTTACTTTGTGAAGGATTCGGACCTATGCTCAATCTTGATCGCCGTTCTTTCTTGCGCGCGGTCACTGCAGCTTCTGTCGCCGCCCTCGGTAGTTCTATACCCTTGCTTGCAAGACCTCAAATGTCTCTAGCACCTGAATTCGCCGTCAAGGCGCTAACGCCTACCGGAAAACTTCGGGTGGCCATCAATTTAGGAAACCCTATTCTGGCAGGCAGGGATGCTGCAACCGGAGCGCCGACAGGTGTGTCGGTTGACCTTGCGCGTGAGCTGGCTCAAAGACTGAATGTAGCGATCGAGTTGGTGCTTTTCGATGCCGCTGGCAAAGTGGTTGAGGCCATTAGCGCCAATAGGGTCGATATCGGGTTCTATGCCATCGACCCCAAGCGTGGTCTCGATACTTTGTTCACCGCTCCCTACCTGGTGATCGAAGGTGCATACATGGTGCCGAATGCATCGCCGATACGGAACAATAGTGAAGTCGATCGCGCAGGGAATCGAGTGGTGGTAGGACTTGGTAGTGCCTACGATCTGTATCTCACCCGTGAGCTGAAACACGCCGAAATCGTCAGGGTGCCGACGTCTCCCGCCGTGGTCGACGTCCTCATCCAACAGAAGTGTGAGGTAGCAGCCGGGGTAAAACAGCAGTTGGAAGCGGATGCGAAACGCATTTCGGGCGTGCGCTTATTGGATGGCTACTTCATGGAGATTAGGCAAGCCCTGGCAACGCCAAAAAGTCGCGAGCAGGCGCTTGCTTATCTCAATGACTTCATTGAAGAAATGAAGCGCTCCGGGTTTGTGGCCGAAGCGCTTGCGCGACACCGGATCAAAGGGGCAGCAGTTGCGGCATTGATCGACAAATAGGGGTCACAATCCCTTCAACATCTCCGATAGCGTTGTCTCCAGCGCTAGGGCGATCTTGCTGAGCGTTCGACGTCCCGGCTCGCGTGAACTGCGTTCCAAATCCGATATGTGAACTTCGTGGACTCCTGAGTGCTCGGCAAGGTCAATCCGCCGCCAGTTCTTGGCACGATGCAACTTCCTAATTCGCTCGCCCAACGCCACGCAGATGTCCGTTGCCATTCCTACAATTATGTTAAGCGTGACGCGATGATTCCGATGCGCGACGGGGTGAAGCTGCACACCGTTATTGTCATTCCTCGTGGAGCGTAGCACGCGCCAATCATCCTGACTCGTACCCCTCACAACGCGTGGAAACGCGCCGAGCGTGCCCATTCGCAGCAAATCTTGGCGACGTTGCCAGGCCACCGCTAACTAGAGAGTATAGTTGCGCGCACGGAGCGCCCCTCGTGTTAGCCACCCTGAGTTGCGCGTTGGCACGTGACCGAGGAATCGACGCCGTTTGGGCGATATCGCAGCGCTATTTGCAGCTCTGAAACCGCGGGTTGGCACAAAAACGAGCCCAAGCTAAAAAAACGCTTGGAAGAAATATAATTGGCTTTGTAAGTAATTGTAAATAAAGGAATAATGGTCGGGGAGAGAGGATTTGAACCTCCGACCCCCTGGTCCCGAACTCTGAAAAGAAAAACTCTAAGTGCTTTACTTGGTGTCGCTTAGGGACGAAAAGGCCATTCTTTCTCTTGCTTCATTTGTACCGAGTTGTACCGAGCCTGTGGACACCATCTGAAACGCTTTCCGAGAACCGGTTGAGCTTGATGTTTCCCAATCGTGAATCTACTCGTATAGGAAATATTTCCTTTACAACTGCCAAATATATCTGTACAAGATGAAGAAATCTTACAGGTATACCTTTATTGTTAATTGCAGCATTAAAGAATTATCTTGACGTACCATGGCAGTAGTTCAGATAATGCTGAATGACGACTGGAGCAAGAGAGGTATGAAGCCCGAGCTACGTGTGAAGCAGCTCGAGCGTATGTTACAGCCGCTCATCACCGCCAGAGGTGTTTCACGCCCACAAAAAGGATGGATTCGAGCAATTCGTGAAGTGACGGGGATTACGTTGCGAGAGGTCGCGCAGCGACTTGGGGGGACGGCAGCAGGGGTCGCCTATCTCGAAAAATCAGAGGCAGACTACCGAATTAGCCTAGGGAAGTTGCGTGAGGCTGCTGACGCTCTTGGCTGCGAACTGGTGTACGCACTTGTCCCCAAGATCGGAAGTGTTCAGGCACTTGTTGAGCAGGGAGCACGAACGAAGGCGGCAGAGACCGTTCGAGCCGTCGAGCACACCATGGCGCTGGAAGACCAAGCCGTAGGTGGAGTGGATGAAAAAATAGAAGAACACACCAAACGCGTTCTCAAGACCGCTTAACCATATGGCTCTGGTCACCAACGGCGACGGAAACACCCCACTCTCTCCAGAGGAGCTTGCAGACCTGATCCCTAGTCTGGCCACTAAAGAAGAGTTAAATGAGTGGGAAAGGGAAAACATCCTCTACGCACGCGAATGGGCTACTAAGGACAGAGCTTCTGCTGTTGATGTGGTCTCGGATTCCTACATCCGGAAACTGCACGAGAAGATGTTCGACCAGACATGGAAGTGGGCGGGACAGTACCGAAACACCGAGAAGAACATTGGCGTCCCTTTTCATGAAATTCGGGAGCAACTCGGAGGGCTGGTGGGTGACGTTCGGTACTGGATTGAGAACCAAACCTACTCAGCCGACGAAATTGCCATCCGATTTCACCATCGACTGGTACAAATTCATCCATTCCCAAACGGCAACGGAAGGCACGCCCGTTTGATAGCAGATTTGCTGGTCATGAAGCTTGGACAGCCTTCGTTCACATGGGGGGCAAGAGACCTAGTCAAGGCGGGTGAGGCGCGAGCGAAGTACTTGGAAGCGATACGAGCCGCAGACGATGGGGACATAAAACTCCTGCTCATCTTTGCCCGTTCATGATGATGGTGTTCATCCATCATGCAAAGCAACAACCCAGGGGCATGCCCCCATATTCCGCATCCATCTCGGCCGGGTTAGACCGCGAGAGCCTCTTTCCTGGCGGCGCGGCGGGCGGTCGATGCGGCACGGGGTTTCCTGCGGCGCGGCGCCGCTTCCATCGGGCGTACGAGGCGATCCGCATAGCGCAGCAACTTTTCGATGCTCACCTGCGAGATTCTCCCCTTCAGCAGGTTGCTCACAGACGGCTGGTACTCATCCAGCAGGTCCACCAGTTGCGCCTGCGTGTAACCGTCCCGAGAAGCGCAGTGTGTCGAAAAGGGTCTTTTTTGAAATCCCTCGTCCGCCCGTTGCGCAAACGCGTCATCGAAGTTGCGCAACTGGCGGGAGATGGCGATGTTCGCGTACTTTTCGTTCAGCGGGCGGGAGAATATCAGGTAGACGTTGCGATCAGCCAGTTCGCCGTGAGAGCGCAAGCACATTCTGCCGAGCATGGACAGGTCGAGAGTTGCCTTGCTCTTCCCTAACACGGTGACCGGCTCGCCGTGAAAGCGGGTCACCTGAAATCGTAACCGCTGGCCGACTTCAGGGAGGTATTTCCCGGTTTGGCGAACATGCGTAGGCCACTTAAATGCGTATTCCGAACGGGGCGGACCGATGGGGCAGGAAAACTGGATTCGGGATTTCGGAATTGCTGCCCCCATTGCGTGGGCACGCGTTCATCTATTGTATTATGTGGGAGATACAGTTCTTTACGGCCTGCATCCTCGCGACGCTTCGGCGATTCGCCGAGCGGGCTGCATTCTCCGCCAAAGACACGCAACCTAGAAACGGAAATTTTCCGGTACATGTCATGCAGCAATCAGATCAATCAAGGAATCTGGAAGCACGGGTTGTGCGGGCCGCCGAAGCGGCTTTGACGCGTCAGCACTATGTGAGCGCCATCGATGTTCTTTGCGGCATGGGGCTGCTTGCGCCCACGCATCTTGAGAATTGGCGCAAAGGACGGGTCGATTGCCTGGAGCGCGTAATTCAGGGCAATCTCCAAAAGATCAGCCGCGCGATGGAAAGCTTTCGTCGCTGGGCGCGAGAGAAGGAACTGAAGCCGAGCGAGACCGGCTATGTGCGCCGGACACGCGGCGGACCCGTACCGTTGCGCTTCAGCCGCAGCGGCGACGAATCGATCGAGGTGAGTTACCGCACGCATTACGTATCGCCGGTTCTTTCCGAGCGCAAGCAGCAAAAGCTTCAGGAGAAGCTCGAACAACCGACGCAGCTTGTTGCTTATCAGATTCTGCACGCCGCACAATGTTCAGAGTGCGGCGCGGAACTGGATCAGGGTTCGCTGCTTGTTAAAGAGGCAGAACAGCCGCTGTGCCTCGATTGCGCCGGTCTGGGCGATTTGGAGTTTCTCGGCGCAGGCGATGCGGCTCTGACGCGCAGGACCACGAAATACAGCGACCGCATGGCGGTGGTGGTGCGCTTCAGCCGCTCACGCAAGCGCTATGAGCGTCAGGGCGTTCTGGCGGAAACCGCAGCGCTGGAACAAGCCGAGCGGGAGTGCCTGGACGACGCGGAAGAGCGGGCCGCAGCGCGTGTGCGCGATGCCGAGCGGCGGCGCGAGGAGGATCGCAAACTGACGCTGCGTATGACCGAGGAGTTCGGCCGGCTCTTTCCCGGCTGTGCGCCGGTCGAGCGCGAAGCCATTGCGGCACACACGGCCGTGAGAGGCAGTGTGCGCGTGGGCCGCAGCGTGGCCGGGCGCAATCTGGAAGAACGCGCCCTGACCGCGGCGGTCATCGCCTCGATCCGCCACCGGCATACGAACTACGACGAACTGCTCGGCTCGGGAGTGGACCGCGAGCATGCGCGCCGTATGGTGGCGGAAAAGATCGACCGTCTGCTTGAGACGTGGCGCACGCCGCGGAAATAACTTGCCTTATGGGTGCTTGCCGTACACAGCCTGCCGTATGTAGGCTCCATAGGAGGGAAGAACTCCATGCTCGTCGAACAGCAGATTGCCGAGCGGCAGGAACGGGCCGCGGCGCTGGCGTTGAAGATTGTGAAGCGACCGGCCGTCGGGCCATACGGCGACTATACGATCAAGCCGGCCAGCGGCAAGACGTACAAGGTGGCAATCCGCGGTCTCGGATTGTTTGAGAACTATTGCTCCTGCCCCGACTTCGCTGTCAACACGTTTGGAACCTGCAAGCACATCGAGGCGCTGCTGCTCAAACTGCGGCGGCGCCACACGAAAACGCTGGAGTCAGCAAAGTACCGGCGCATGCGAGCTTCGATTTCCCTTCAATATGGACACACTGTCGAAGTGCGTCTGCGCATGCCCGCCTTGCCGTGCGCCGGGCTGCGCGCGGTCGCGGCGAAGCATTTCGATGCAAATGGATTTCTGCGCTGCGAGCATTACCAGCAATTTGGCGAGGTGCTGGATGCTTTGCGGAAGGCCGATAGCGAGACCGTCGTCTACAGCGATGCGCTGGATTACATCGACCGGGAAAACGAATTGGCCGAAGGGCTGGAGGCTGAGCGCAAGCTGCTGGCGCGGATCGAGAAGGGAAAAGACCCGACCGCTGGCCTTCTGAAGACCAAGCTGCTGCCGTACCAGATGCGCGGCGCGATCTTTGCGGCCTGCCGTGGGCGCGCGGCCCTGGCCGACGACATGGGATTGGGCAAGACGATTCAGGCCATGGCCGCGGCCGAGTTGCTGCGCCGCAACAAAGGCATCGAGCGGGTTTTGGTCGTTGCCCCCGCGTCGGTCAAGTATCAATGGAAGACCGAGATCGAAAAGTTCACGGAACACTCGGCGCAGGTAATCGACGGGCTGCTGCCGCGGCGGCGGGCAATGTATGCTACGCCAACGTTCTTCACTCTCAGTAGCTACGAACTCGTTCTCAAAGATATTCGCTTCATGCAGGAGTTGAATCCGGACCTGATTATTCTCGACGAGGCGCAGCGCATCCGCAACTGGACCACGGCCACAGCGCGCACCATCAAACAACTGAAGAGCCGCTATGCGCTGGTGCTTACGGGGACGCCGCTCGAAAACAAACTCGAGGAACTCTTCTCTGTCGTCGAGTTTGTCGACGGACGCAGGCTCGGGCCGGCCTTCCGGTTTCTGGACGAGCATCGCGTCGTCGATGAAAAGGGCCGGCTCACCGGCTATCGCGGCTTGGACCGCATCCACCTGCAACTGGAACCTATCCTGTTGCGCCGCACGCGCGAAGAGGTTTTGAAAGAGTTGCCCGAGCGCACGGACAAGACTTTCCGCGTTTCGCTCACCGAGCAGCAGGCCGCGCCGTATTACGAGCAGAGCGACATCCTTGCGGCGCTGATGCGTAAGTGGGAGCGGCAGGGCTGGCTCTCTGAGATCGACCAAAAGCGTGTTTTGTGCTGCATTCAAAACATGCGCATGTTGTGCAACTCGACCTTTCTCTTCGACAAGCGCACCCATCATTCTCCCAAGCTCAAAGAGTTCCGCGAAATTATGGCAGACGTTGTTCAAGGAGAAGGACGCAAGGCTGTGGTCTTCAGCGAGTTCGAGCGCATGACGCACCTGGCCGGTGTAGAGCTGCGCACGATGGGGATCGGATTCGTCTCGCTGCATGGCGGCGTGCCCTCGCGCCAGCGCGGCGCCTTGATCGACAAATTCCGCGACGATCCCGAATGTAGGGTCTTTCTCTCCACCGATGCTGGAGGCGTGGGGCTCAATCTGCAGAATGCCTCGGTGGTCGTCAACTTCGAGCCGCCGTGGAATCCGGCGCGGCTGGAGCAGCGCGTGGGCCGTGTCCACCGGCTGGGCCAGTCGCAGCCCGTGCATGTCATCCACATGCTCACCGAAGGCAGCATCGAAGAGCGTGTGTGGGAGACGCTGCAGTTGAAAAAGTCGCTTTTCGCCGGTGTCTTCGACTCACCGACCGATGAGATCAGCTTTGGCAAGCTGGGCCGCAAAACGGTGATGCAGGAGGTGAAGGAAATCTTCGCCGGGCAGCCCGGACGGCCCAAACCCACGATCGATCAGGCGCCGCCCGCGCCAGTGGAAGTTGCACGCACACAATCTGTTATTCAAAAGAGGCCTCCTCAATCCGCCGATGCGCCGGCGCAATCGCTTGGCTCGCAGCCCGCCGCACAGGTTTCCAGGCCCGCCGATGCGATCGAAGTTGCAGCAGCGACGTTCCTGGATGCGGGACTGAAACTCATCGAGTCACTGGCGGCCAATAGCGCCGCGCAAAAGGAAGACGGCGCGCAAGCCGATCGCATGGGACAGGCAATCTCCTCCCTGATCACGCGCGACGCCAGAACCAACCGCCCGGTCTTGTCGATTCCATTGCCGGAATCGGTGACGCAGCAGAGACTCGCAGGTGCCGTCGCCGCGCTGTTCGCCGCCTTCAGGCAGGCGGCAAAGCCCGCCTCCGAAACTGGGCAGTGAATCGCGAACAGAAGTTTTTTCGGAGTTATCAGGAGCGTTGTGTCGCAGCAAGGCTGAACCGATATGGTGACCGGCGCTTGCCTGGTGATTGAGTGGCATGCTGCGCCATGAGTACGGGCTTGTGGCTTGCCCCGCACTCCCGCCATTTTGTCCTGTTCCGTCCGGGACGTGGGACGATGCGATCAAGACGGATCTCTCCCCCGGAAACAAGGTGCGTTTCAGCCAGCAGGGTTTTTACAGGCTTTCATGCAAAGCACTGAAGCGCAGATGACCGGCGGCGGGAGTACGCGCGTAACCTTGTTTAGCGCGCGCCCTAATTCATGCCACAGCAGCGTTTGTATTTCTTGCCGCTTCCGCATGGACAAGCCTCATTTCGCCCCGGCTTTTTGACGGGCGCACGGGGGCGCGGTTCCGCTATGGCGCGCCGAAAGAGCCGGCGGAGCAAAGCATGGCGCTCGGCAAATACTGTGTCGAGATCCGGTTGAGCCGCCTTCATCAGACGCAAGAGGTCTTGCGCAGAGGGCCCCGATGCTGTTGTGGAATGCGACTCCGTGATTACTCCCTTGTCGTATGCATATCGAATCGTAATCTCTTCGTCGTTGTAGACAGCGTCGAGAGCAGGAGCGGAATGGCCCTGAAGAAATGCAAGGCTGACGTCCTGGCAGCGGCAGGTGGGACTGACGCAATATTGATCGTCGAGAATCCATGGCGTGGCATCGAGCGCAGCTGCAATTGGCTGGGCGTAGGGGAACAGTTCGTAATAGCCCACCATGCTGCCGTTCCCGTCCAGCACCTCAGGCGGAAACTGGACTTCAACTTGGTCGAGATCGGCCCGCTCCGTCTGCTGCCGCTTTTCGGCAACATACAGCCCGCGGAGTTCCGTCCACTGCGCCTCGGTAATCTCGTCCTCGATTGCCTTTGCCATGGAAAACGCAGTGCGGTCCGCTTTGAGTTCCTTCAGGTTGGCGATCACACGCCGGCGCAAATCCATGTCTAGGATTATCGGTGCGGAAGACCGGGATTCCGAAGGGGAGTTCGCCGCGGAAACACATTGCATACCAAGATGCTCACACTGGCATGTCGGATTGATGCACACGTGATACTGCACGCGAAAATACTGGCCGGACAACGGGCCTTTTTCAACAGACAGGACATGGCGGGCGTCCGAAGAAGATGAAAGGAGCAGTTCCATACTTTCATCTTACTCAACACCGCGGTGCAGCAGAGGCGGAATCGAATAGATGCTTTCCGCAGCCTGCTGCCGTTCTTTCGCAACTACCGTTGCGGCTTTCGCGGCAACGCCTCCTCTACTGGCGCAAGCAGCTTTTTGACGGCGTCCACTCGTATAAGAAGATCCGGGCAGATGTGCCAAAATGTCTTCGATCGATGACCATTCAACACAAGTGGATCTTTAAAGCTCGCCTCCGTTCGCGCCTTCGGCTGCAGGGGATCGAATCTTGCCTACCAGCGCCTTAGAGAAGCCGCTGCCGAGATCAAGAAACCCGCCAAAGCGGATCCCGCGGCCGCCGGCGACGGCGTTGCAAGTCTGGCGGAGCGAATCTGGCCGGCAATTCAGGACATCGACACTTCGTCCTGCGCGCTGGGCAGCGCGGTTGTCGGAATTTCCGCTGGCCTCCTGGCCGGCGAGGTCTGGCTCGCCCGTTCACTAAGGGTGCGGTCGCCAGATCACTACCGATAAACGCCGCAGCATCCGGTATTCCCTGCCACAGCAAAGCTGGTAGGAATATTCAGATTATCGTTCATAAGGTGGTTGACTATCATCCAACTCTTGACCGAGGATCGTGACGCTCCGGCTCTTGATCCCGCGCTTGCCCAGCGTTTGCTGGGTGCCTTCGCCCCCTTCGCTTCCCTCCAGCCGCCTGGCCCATTCCCTCCGACCACCTCTGGTTCCAACTCGACATCCTGCTCGGCATGTCAGAAATCCCCCCCCTGCCTATAATCACATTCGGAGCGTGACAAATGCCGCTGTTCATCTGTCGCTGGCAAAATGGTGACTTCTCAGCCGTCAGCGCCTCATCGAAGAAAAACGCCATCGAACTGCTCGATGAAGTCGGGAATGCCGAAACCTGCGAACTGTTCACCGCGAAGAATTTCATGGTGCATTTCCGCCTGAAGCAGCAGACGGATGACATTGATGACTTTCTTCCCGTCGAACTGGAGGGGCTCGGCGAAACCACCGAGGAGGTGCTGTGTAGCCGTTTATATCCGGTCTACTTCAAAGCCTCCATCACCGAGAGTGAGAACTGGCTGGATAGCGACGAAGAGGATTCAGAGGAGAAGATGGAAGCCGCGCTCCGTGGCCTCAATGCAGCTCTCGTGAAGGAGCGCACCCGGCAGGGTGGCGAAATAAAGGAGCCCCAGATTTCAAGCGACCCAGTGGCGGCTCGTCTTCAAAAAGGCGGACTTGATTTCCCAAAGACGTTGGCGGAACGGACCGTGAAGGAACACCGTCATCGTCAGTTTCTCAACGCGACTCCAAAGACAAATAAGGTGCAATGAACTTGATACCCGGTTACCCATGGCCTCGTGTATCCGGAGTTCACAGCGAGAGTTCTCGTCGATGCAAATTCCGCCCCGACATGAAGGTCTTTATCGCGCGGGCTTGCCTCCCCAGACTTTCTGCCAAGCCGCGAATTCGGCCGGCCTGCTGGAAGTTGCGGGAGCCTTCGACGACACCATAGCCCAAGCGTTGCAATTGGTCGCTCAGTTCTAAAGGTTCGGCACGAAGTCTTGCCACATCAAGGACGAAGTCTATGTCCTTGGTAGCGCGTGCCCGGTCCACCATGAACTTCATCGCCTGTGTGCCGGCCACGACGAAGTCGTCGGATGCTGGACCGAGCGCATGCAGAAGTTCAAGCAGATATGTTCTGTGCGGCTCCGGAATCAAGCGGTCCTCCATTGTGGCAGAATCACATGATCGAGCAAGTGCTCCGCCTGCTTCAGATCGCGCCCTCCCCGAGCATAGAGGTCCAGGTAGACCTGCACCGGCGAGGCGACCAATGCAGGGCCGAGCAGTTGTGCATACATGAACACACCTGCATCATAGGGCGTGATAAGCCTCAGCCGCGGATCATTGCTTGCCTGTGATTTCAAATCGCGCAAAACGGTCGCGTTCGCCGCGCCACCAGATACAAAGACATCCACAATATCTACGTCAATGAAGGGCGCATTCTTGGCGGCTGCACTCGCTCCCGTAAACGCACTTACCCCCTGAAGCAGAGGAGCAATTCCATCTGCGATCTTACTCAGCTCACTGCCAAAAGGGTTGCCGGTTTGGAAGGAGCTCCGCAAGCGCCAGCGGTACCGTTCCTTGTACTTTTCCGCCCATTGCTGAAGGAGCCGGAGTGGCTCGGGTACGACTATGGCAGTTCCGCGTCTGCGGACGAGGAGTTGTTCTTCGAGGCCGCCGATTGCCTTTGATACGGAGCCTTGGCTGATTGTGAAATCAATGTCCGTAGCCGGAAAATATTCCCGAAGGCGCCTGCTCTCCTTCTCAAGCTCCCGTGCAATCTCACTGACGCTCCAGGATCTCGGCTGCTGTAAGAGGACTCGCAGAACGCGGGAAAAACGACCGGAAAAGACGTTCACAGTGCGTGCATCTTCGGAAGGCCTTGCAAGCTCACCGCTTGCCCGCATGCCGCTTCTTTGCAGCGTAAACTTTCCCGGAATATTGATAGAGACGTTCCCCGCTAGATCCAGAAAATCGAATCCTCAATACAGAATGCCTGTGCCTGGACCGACAGTTGTGGCGCGATGACAGCTACAGCGACATCGGGGCGTAGCGACTTGAGCCTTCGTATCCACGGTCTGATTTCTTCCAGCACCCGCGGCGAGAAAGCGGACTTGACTTCCGCCAACACTCGGATCTGGTTTGCCCCGGAAAGCAGGTCGAAGCTGATATCGAATTGCTGGTCGGATTGCTCCTGAACATTCGCAATCGACACTCCCGCCAAAGCCCTGACGGGCGTCTGGTTTCGCAGGGCTTCAGCAACCTGCTTTTCCGCTCTGGCGGTGCTTTCCATGGCCGTAGTATCTCGAATGAGAATATTCATGTAATGGAAATTATTCCTATAAGTATTAAATTCCCGTTGCGGCAAGCGCTCGAATCGACCGCGCTCAGCGAGTGAAGGAGAATTATCGCGCAATATAACACTGAATACGCGCAATATGAATTTTCGCTTTACCCTCTCGCGCAATATCTCCATTTACGCGCAATATTCCAGTGACAATCTCCTGAACTCTGCAGAGCAGGACTCTAAGTACTTAATTCATAATCGCTTAGGGATGGAGAATGAGTGAGGTTAGCCTCCGGCAACGGGTTTGCGGCCAGTGCTACTCGGTTTTCTGGATATGTCCCCATTGCGATCGAGGCCAGCTTTATTGCAACCTGACGTGTCGTATGCAAGCGCGTCTAGCGCAACGGCGCCGTGCCAATCGCCGTCACCAGCAAAGCCGCGAAGACAGAGAAGATCATCGTGATCGTCAGCGGGAATACCGAAGGCGCTGCCGGCTCCGTTCAGGCGCGGTGACGGATAAAGGTTCCGTCTCACTCGCCTCACCGGGCAGAATGCCTTCGTGCGAGGCGAGAACGGCGCAAACTGCTTTCCAAGTTGGGCTCACTGAGACTTTCACCCAACTCCCGCCGCTGCTCATATGTGCCTGGTGTGGTCGCCGTGGCCTTTTCGTCGATCGGTTCCCATGACCTGCTCGTCGCTCGCATGAGCATCTGTCATTGAGTTTGGTTGGGGTGTCCTGAGTCAGTATCATTCTTGTGGTAAGCGGTCGTAGATGCCTTCATCGTATTCGGCCCGGCTCAAATCGTCCAGAGTCTTACGTCGGGCATTGTCACGCTTGGACTTGTAAGCTAAGACGTCACGGGCATAAAGCCGTCTGTGGGTTCCAATCATGTGAAAGGGAATCTCATTTCGGCTTAACAGATTCACCAAGAACTGGCGCGACATCCCAAGAAGCTTTGCGGCTTCAACCGTGGTCAGCTCAGCCTTGCTCTGCAAAATGGTGACTGAGTTCCCCGCCTTCAAATCAGCGAGCAGACGACAAAGGAACGAGTACACGTTGTTGGGAAGAACTTCAGTCTTTCCATCCGGCCCTACGAGTTTTGCCTGCACCTCACGGAGCTTTTCATACAACTCGACAATTTCGCGCTGGTCTTTTGCCAAAATTGCAACTCCAGTGCTGTTCTTCGCCTCGGCACTCATGGCTCCACCCAATCTAATGCACGTTCGTGGTCAAGATCGTGAACGGCACATGTTTACACCAGATAGATACTGTAAACACCACAAACGTCGCAAATGATACTAACGCTATAAACACCATAACTGCAATCGCTTTTGCAATCGCGAATTCACTCATGCCGGAAAGATTTCCTTTATGACTTCAATTCCCATTTCAGAAGACACGGGCGTAGCGCCCGTCCGAAGTTCACAGTGACAGTTCTCGTCAATGAGAATTCCGCCCCGGCATATGGTCCTTATCGCGCGCGCTTGCCTCCCCAGGTGGTTTGGCAGGAGACGATTCTGCCAAAATGCAAGTTTGATGAAACATCAAGAAACTTGTAGTATTGTGATATGGCCCAATCTCATCGTGAAGCATCGAGGCGACTCTTCGATTTCGCCGAGCAGCAACAAGGCTTCTTCACCACGAAGCAGGCCAAGGCTGCCGGATTTGCCGAGAACACGCACCCATATCATGTGCAAGCCGGGAACTGGGTCCGCGAACATCGTGGCATTTACCGGCTCGCTCTGTATCCGGCGGCTGATCGACCTGATCTGGTCCTCTGGGCACTTTGGTCCCGGAACCGGGACGAGGAAGTCGAAGGGGTCTACAGCCACCAGACGGCTCTCAGCCTGTATGATCTATCGGATCTGAACCCGGCAAAGCTCCACATGACGGTGCCCTCCGATTTCCGGCGCAACGGCGAGATTCCCGGCCTACTGGTACTCCATTATGCTGACCTGCCTACTCCATTATGCTGACCTGCCTAAAAGTGATGTACAAGCCGGTTCCGGCTTCAAATTCACTCGCCCGCTCCGGACGATTCTCGACCTCATCGAGACCGGTACGGTCGAGCGCAACTTCATCCGTCAGGCCCTGCGGCAGGCTGTTGAGCGGGGGCTGATCACTCGCCAACAGATTCGAATTGCGCAGATGAGCGGGCCCGCGCGCAAGATAGTTCAAGAAGCACTGCGGCGGGCTGCATGATGTCAATGTCCAGAACATACGCAACGGCAGGAGCCTTCCGTAGGGCTCTCGAGGAACGGCTGAAGAAGTCCGCCCAGGCTGATCGGATCGACATCAATCGTCTCAGACGTCAGGTTGCGTTTGACCGTTTGCTGGCAAGGCTGTTTCAGGAGAGATCTGCGCCCTGGGTGTTGAAGGGCGGCTATGCGTTGGAGCTTCGTTTCAAGGCCGCTCGCTCAACGGTGGACATCGACTTGGCCCTGCAAGGAGTAGCGGCATCAACCAAGAGTGGCGACACGAATCGGATTGTGCGTGAGATGTTACAAGCTGTCGCCGGCATCTCTCTTGGAGATTGGTTTGAGTACACGATTGGACCGCCGGTGATGGACTTGACCGCCCCGCCATATGGTGGCGCCCGCTATTCCGTCGAAGCTCGAATGGATGCACGCATTTTCGCTCGATTCCATCTTGATGCTGGAATCGGCGACGTGGTGATGCATCCGCTGGAAACGATCGAGTGCAGGGACTGGCTCGACTTTGCTGGCATAGGGAGGCCGGGTGTCCGCATGATTCCGAGAGAACAGCAGTTCGCCGAGAAGATTCATGCC
>JBEKOO010000084.1:0-14740 GCA_049521655.1 Candidatus Korobacteraceae bacterium | reverse complement strand
TGGAGCGCCTTGGCCGCAGAAAGAGTTCCGGCCGTGTCGCGAGCCAGCAGGGGCGAGACCTCCAGGGACACCCAGCCATCCACACCATTGGTCCGGTCGTAGATCGGCCGAAAGAGATCGGCGGCCTGCCTGAGGTCTTCGATTGCCAATTCGAAGAATAGCGCCTCGCTCGATTTCCCCCCGTTCTGCTTCTGGCCGATAGCGTCGTCATAGTCGTGGCTGTTCTTGATCGCATGATCGAAGATTGTGGGGTTCGAGGTGAGCCCCGTAACCGACAAATCCTGAATATAGCGGCAGAGCGTGCCGCCGGTCAGCAGACCGCGAGTAATGTTATCGAGCCAGATGCTCTGCCCGATTTCGTGTAGCTTCTGCGTAGCATTCATTTCATTCCTCTTTCAACACTTTTCACGACAATGCCTTTTGCGTCTTTCAGAGATCAACTGGCTGCGATGATCCAGGCATCCGCCTGCGCAGTCTCCGAAGGCGGAAACAACTTCACCGGACAGGGGATAAGGAAACTAAACAGTCTCACCATTTGTACGATCCAATCGACGTCCGTGACCACCGCGACACGCTCCCAGCGGGTGGGATGTTCCACCCCAATCTTGAAGTCCTCCCAGACAGCGCCCGCGGCGTAGCCGGTAAAACCCGCAGATGTCTTATAGAGAAGCCGTATCTTGTCGTACCGTTTGAGCGCTTCGAGAACGGCCGGAACAAGAATCCTGTGATAATCCTCTTTGGTGACCTGGCCCTCGCAGGAGAGCGCTACAACATTGTCGGGAAAGTTCTTCAGAATCTCGATCATGGAACATCCTCCATAAACACGTTCGCTAGTTTGAATTCTGGACCTGCGCCGGATATATCCGACTCTCGCCTTCGCGGTCTGGGAAAGCTCGATCCCAGTAAACCTCAACTGCCGACCACTTCTGATTCGCTTCAAAGTGCGATCAGTTCAACAAGTACAATCAAAGCGCGACCTCATGCATTTCAAGCGCTTTCACTTTATCGACTCTGCGTTGGTGGCGCTCCGCGCCGCTGAAGCGAGCGTTTAGAAATGTTTCGATCAATTCCCGGGCTAGCGCTGGTCCGATGACCTGACATGTGGTGCTCATTGCCTTTTTACGGTTGAAATAGGTTGAACATCGCGCGGAGGTTCGAATCCCACAGCTGCGCCAAGAGTCACGCCGCGCTACATCTTGAGGCCTGTATCACCGCACCCCGGGTGCTTGCATTGGCAAGGTGTCTTCGGGCTCTTCTTTGCGTCTGCACATGTTGGACTACAGTGTTTCTTGCCGATCGTGGCTTGGCAGTTGCAGCCAGGACATTCGCACTTTTGCGTCATTGTCATAAAAGCTCCTCTAGCCCGAATATGCCTTCGCTCCTCTTAAGGCTCTGTTGTGCGGAGAATACTCACTCCGCTCTGAGCGCGCTCGCACCCTCAGACACACCCAGCGTTCCACGAGTTGGCCCGCCTATCTGTTCCCTTTTGGCCATCCTCGGCTTGCATTCCTCGTCAACCTCGCCCGGGTTTCGAAAGTCACATGGATTGTTTCGCGTAGCTATTGGCGCGAATACATGCGCCAATAGACGCCGTTCTGCACGTGTACCGAATTGCTCAGAACGCCAGCTTCCAAGGTGGAAGACTTGCTTAGAAGGCGCTATGCGATTCCGCTGCGGACTATCATGCATTCCATACAGAGCTGACGCCGGTTATCCGACTATCGTTCCTTGCCAATGCACCGCATGCCGGGGGCAATTCACCCGAAATCATCCCCATTCAACCGCGAAATAAGGAGAAGGCAATGAGCATTTCAAATTCTGTGGTAGCTATCTACGATACCCACGAACAGGCGGAAAAGGCCATTAAGGAACTTCAGGAGGCGGGTGTTGACATGAAGAGCCTCTCGATCGCTGCGAAAGATACCCATACGGATGAGCATGTGGTCGGCTACTACAACGCTGGGGACCGCATGAAGCGCTGGGGAAAAATTGGCGCGTTCTGGGGCGGATTTTGGGGTCTTCTGTTCGGGTCGGGAATGTTTCTCATTCCCGGACTGGGGCCGATTCTTGTAGCCGGACCACTGGTGGCGTGGATTGTCGCGGGCCTTGAAGGAGCAGCCGTAGTTGGAGGCGTCAGCGCGCTGGGGGCGGGCCTGGCGAGCATCGGTATCCCCAAGGATAGCGTCCTCAAGTACGAGGTGGCTCTGAAGACCGACAAGTTTCTGCTTGTTGTCCATGGCACGGAAGAGGCGGTAGCCAATGCGAAAAACATCATTGCAGGAACCGAACATAGTTCTTACACCGTTCATGACGAGAAAGTCTTCGCCTAGCCGTATTCAAGACTGCACCGCGGCAGAGCCGGATTATGAAGGATGTTCCGAAGGCCGGTCCAACGCATCGCGGCCAGAGAGGAATTCTTAATGAGACAGAATAGCTCGCTTCCAGGTTTGATCTTTGTTGTTATTTTGGGCGTAGGCGGAGCGCTTGCTTATGGGCTCCATAGCGCCTCTTCTAATGTGACCGCCATCTTCGTTCTGGCGTGTGCCCTGATTCTTGCCTATATTGCGGCTTCCGCAATCAAGGTTGCCGACCAATGGAGCAGGGCGGTTGTGTTGCGGCTCGGCAAGTTTCGCTCCCTTGAAGGGCCGGGATTATTCCTGATTATTCCGATCTTTGAGTCCATCCCTTATTGGATCGACACCCGCGTCCTCACAAGTTCATTCAAAGCGGAGAAGACGCTAACCAAAGACACGGTTCCCGTGGATGTGGATGCTGTGTTGTTCTGGAAGATTATCGATCCCAGGAAGGCTGCGCTTGACGTTGCCGACTACCAAAGCGCGATCAATTGGGCGGCGCAGACCGCTCTGCGCGATGTGATCGGCAAGACGATGCTTTGCGACATGCTCGAAGGTAGAGACAAGATCAGCAGTGTGCTGCAGGAGATTATCGATGTGCGCACGGAACCATGGGGCATCAATGTCATCTCAGTCGAGGTGAAGGATGTGTTGATTCCGCAGGCTCTGGAGAATGCGATGTCAATGCAGGCTCAGGCCGAGAGAGAGCGCCAGGCCCGCGTCATTCTTGGAGATTCGGAACGCCAGGTCGCAGAGAAGTTTGTGGAGGCGGCCAGAACTTATGCCAACGATCCCATCGCCTTCCATTTGCGGGGCATGAATATGCTCTACGAGGGGTTGAAGCAAAATTCCACGATCGTCATTGTCCCAAGCTCCGCCATTGAAACCATGCAACTAGGCGGTCTTGCCGGAATGACCGCTCTGACCATGGGAATCGGCCAGGAACGAGCGATCAAAGAGAAGGCAGCGCAAAACAGGATCGCTTCTGATCCTGCGCCGACAGTGGAGGAAACTGCACCGCCTCTAGTCAGCTCCCAAAATGGGAGTTCCTAAGCTCCGGCAGTCGAATAACTCGGAGGACAGTGGAGATCGTGTCAACAATTTCAGACCGAGTTGGCAATGATTCCGGAAAATCGCCCGAACGAATGGAGCACGCCCAAATGAATGTGCAACAGCTTGAGGAAACAGCACAGGCCCTTGTTGCCGGCGACAAGGGCCTGCTGGCAATGGATGAAAGCAACCCAACCTGTAATAAGCGTTTTGCTCAGTTGGGGATTCCCCAAACCGAGGAAGCTCGGCGAGCTTATCGCGAATTGATTCTGACAACGCCAAGGCTCGGTGAGTGCATTGGCGGGGCGATCCTTTACGACGAGACGATCCGACAGCAAAAGAGCGATGGCACTCCCTTCATCAAAGTCCTGATTGAGGCGGGAATCATTCCCGGAATCAAAGTGGACGCTGGCGCAAAAGATCTGGCTGGGCATCCCGGTGAGAAAGTAACTGAAGGTCTGGACGGGTTGCGCGGCCGTCTTGCCGAGTACGCAATAATGGGCGCGCGCTTTGCCAAGTGGCGCGCCGTAATAATCATCGGCAATGGAATTCCAAGCTGGGGCTCGATCGACGCCAATGCGCATGCCTTGGCCCGCTATGCGGCACTGTGCCAGGAAGCTGGACTGGTCCCTGTTGTTGAGCCAGAGGTACTCATGGATGGCGATCACTCGCTGGAGGAATGTTACAAAGCTACTGACGAAGTGCTGAGGACGGTGTTCAGCCAACTGTTTGCACAACGAGTCATGCTGGAAGGAATGATTCTGAAGCCTAATATGGTGCTCCCCGGATTGGCCTGCACCACGCAGGAAACTGTGGTTGAAGTGGCCGACGCGACGATGCGTTGTTTCCTGCGCGCCGTCCCCGCCGCCGTTCCGGCGATTGCGTTCTTGTCGGGCGGCCAATCCGCGGAACTGGCCTCGGCACGTCTGAACGAAATGAATGTGCGATTTAGGTCACGGCTGCCATGGGCGGTGGCATTCTCATTTTCTCGCGCCATCCAGCAACCGGCCTTGGAGATTTGGAAAGGCCAGGAGGCTAATGTGCCGGCCGCACAGCAGGCTTTGTATCACCGCGCACGCTGCAACCAGGCCGCGCGCCGCGGTGAATACGACGCGGCAATGGAGAAGAAATGACGGGAAACAAACACAATCATGAAGGCAACAGCGGCGACAGCGGAGAACCGGAACCCGGCCCTTACTGGAAGCGCATGCATCGTGACTGGCGCTTCTGGATAGGGGCGGCCTTGATGATTGCGGCAATCTCAATTTACGTCCTCAGCGGCGACCTGGCGTGGGTTCCAGGCGGGCACCCGCAACAGGCGTTGCCCGCAACCGGGCCGTGATCGTAGCGCCCAATCAACCCCGTGAGTCAGCGGCCCGCTGGCACAAGCCATCGCAAGGGCCGCTGTTGACACCGATCAAGCGCCAGCCTCCGATCATATGAACTGAGTGGAACCAAATGAGCCCGATTTCTTTGTACCCCTTGCGCTTCGAGCCGATCTATCAATATCGGTTGTGGGGCGGCAGGCGATTGTCTGGCCTGCTCTCCGCGCCGTTGCCCGGTGACGGTCCAATTGGTGAAGCGAGGGTACTCAGCGACCGCGAC
The DNA here is from genome assembly GCA_049521655.1 of Candidatus Korobacteraceae bacterium. Taxonomy (GTDB): domain Bacteria; phylum Acidobacteriota; class Terriglobia; order Terriglobales; family Acidobacteriaceae; genus TOLSYN. The sequence continues at coordinate 9,731 of JBEKOO010000084.1, read as the reverse complement.
GATCATCAAAGCCTGGTTGCCAACGGACCGTTGAAGGGCCAGACGATCGGCCGATTGATGGAACAATATCGAACGCAACTGATGGGTAAGCTGGCTCCGCGCTTCCTTCGCTTTCCGCTGCTCCTCAAGTTTCTCGACGCACGCGAAATGCTTTCCGTGCAGGTACATCCCAGCGACGCCTACCCGGACCTGATTCCAGCGGGCGAGAGCGGAAAGACCGAAGCGTGGGTCGTGATCGAGGCAGAGAAGAAAAGCCACATCTACGCGGGCTTGAAACCTGGAACGACTGCCGAAGGTCTTCGGCGCTCCCTCGCCAATGGAACCATCGTTGATCGCTTAGTGGGCGTTGTCCCCAAACCGGGCGATGCCGTATTCATCCCCGCGGGAACGGTTCACACTTTGGGCGGTGATGTTGTTGTCTTCGAGGTTCAGCAAAACAGCGACGTGACATTCCGCCTTTACGACTGGGGTCATGTCGACGCAAAGACTGGAAAACCACGACCGCTTCAGGTCGATCAAGCGTTTTCGTGCATTGATTTTGGAGCGAGCGATGGTGGCTTGGTCGCGCCTCGTCTAGAGACAAACATGCCCGTTGAGCGAGAGAGACTCTTTGACTGCAAACCATTCCGGGTGTGGCGATTGCGCGGTCAAGCGCCGTTCCCGGTCGGCGCTATGGCAGAGCCACGTGTGCTGGTTTGCATTGAAGGCTCAGGCCAAGTTGAGCACGACAACATCCCTTATGCCGTAGGCAAAGGAGACGTTTGGCTCTTGCCGGCGGAGGCAGGGGAGTGTGCGTTTCAACCCGGCGGAGAAGTAACTCTGCTGGAGATCGCGATCCCTTGATCGAGCAAAACATCACCAACGCGACAGAACAGACGGCGAAAGCTGAAGTTGATTTCACGGAACTTAACGTTGGGAGATAAATGAAGAAGCTCATTGTGTTCGATCTGGACGGTACCCTTGCGCCAAGTAAGTCGTCCCTGGCTCCAGAAACGGCGAAGTTGCTGCATGACCTTTTAGGCATCGTCAAAGTAGCGGTAATCTCCGGAGGCGCGTGGGCGCAGTTTGAAAAGCAGCTTCTCACCGATCTTCCCAAGGGCAGTCTCCTCGCGAATTTGTCTCTGCTTCCAACTTGCGGGACAAAATTCTTCCAATACAAAGGGAAGTGGACGGAACTTTATTCAGAAGATCTGACAGCGGCGCAAAGAAAGAAGATCGTCGACTCGCTGAACAAAGCTGCGAGCGAATCGGGGTTTCACGCAGAGGAGGTTTGGGGGAAGGTGATTGAAGACCGCGGAAGCCAGGTCACATTCTCCGCATTGGGTCAGCAAGCTCCGCTGGCGGAAAAGGAAAAATGGGATCCCGATTTTGCCAAACGAAAGAAGATCACAGCGATCCTCGAGAAACTTATCCCGGAGTTTTCTATTCGCATGGGCGGCGCAACTTCAATCGACGTGACCAAACCCGGCATCGACAAAGCCTACGGCATAGAAAAGCTGAAGGATACTCTCCACGTTTCATTGAAAGAGATGGTTTTCATCGGGGATGCCTTGTTCCCAGGTGGGAACGATTATCCGGCAGAACAGGCGGGTGTTGTGTCGATCCCTGTGAAGGGGCCAGACGATACCAACCTGGTCATCAAGACAATCATCGCTTGCCTGGGCGATAAGTGAGCATGCGCTCGCGAGGAGAATCGATGAGTGGATTCAAGCTGCAGCGTCTGGGAATGCTGATGGAGCCGGAGCCAGGCAATCCTAACGAAGTGGAAGGTGTTCTGAATCCAGCAGCTGCTCGTGGCCCGGATGGGAAGCTCTACCTGTTTCCGCGGCTGGTCGCCAAAGGAAATTACTCGCGCATCGGCATCGCACGAGTGCGATTCAATGCTGATGGCGATCCTGCAGACGTCGAACGGCTCGGCATTGCGTTGGAGCCGGAAGCCGATTATGAACGCCGGCCCGATGGCGGCGGTGGCTGTGAGGATCCACGCATAACTTATGTGGAACCGCTCCACAGCTATGTCATGTCCTACACCGCATTCTCGCCGGAGGGGCCAAGGATCGCCCTGGCGCTGTCGCAGGACCTATTGCATTGGACGCGTCTCGGGCTCGCAACCTACGCTGAATGGCACGGCATCGATTTGAGCACCGTGGACGACAAGGATGCGAGCCTCTTCCCTGTCGCGATCCCTGATTCGTCCGGGCATCGGGAACTAGGCATGCTCCATCGTCCGCTCTTTCCTGGCACCAGGCCTGAGGAAACAGCTCGCCATCCTAGGTCCCGTGAGGTAGATCTCGATCGGGAGAGCATTTGGATTTCCTATTGTCCGCCGGCGTTGAAGAGCCAGGAGCCGAACAGCTTTGGCCGGTTCACGTCTCACCACCGCCTGGCAACTCCGGTGTCGCCCTGGGAGCGGCTGAAGATCGGAGCAGGAACTCCGCCTATCCTGACCAGGCACGGATGGCTGATCGTTTACCACGGAGTGAGCGAAGCGCCGGATTCCAGCGGCAACGGATATCATCTGTGCTACTCGGCCGGAGTGATGGTGCTTTCAGAGCTGCATCCGCGCGTGGTCCGTTATCGATCGGTTGAGCCGGTGCTGACTCCGACGCTTCCGCAGGAACGCGATGGGACGGTCGCCAATGTCGTGTTTCCCACCGGTATCGACCGGCGTGATGATCTTGGCACGCCAGACAGATTCGACGTGTATTACGGGATGGCCGACTCCCGGGTTGGTGTGGCGCGCCTTGACTTGCCGGACCTACTGCCCGCAGAGGGAGACGCCGACTCACCGGCAGCAATGGTGTAAATCCAGCATTTTGAGGAATCCAAATCTCGAATTGCCTTCTTCGGCTCGGCCCGCGGAAGGATCGTCAATGAAGAAGTCACCAGGGGATGTTTTGAATATGTAACCTCAATGGCGTTCTGCAAAATCTCTCAAAGGTGAGCAAAAAGGAACATACTATGCCCGTACACGAGGGAGAAACTATGCAAGGGCTTGGTGTAGTAGGCCCCAAGTGTGGGAAATCCGCCTGGAGAGTTGCGGCCTCATCCTAGGGTAGCGACCCGGGGCCGGCGTTGCGGTTCAGGCCGCGCGGAACGCTCGATTGTTAACCTCTGAAGCAGTTCCTCCCTGGCCTCTGATATGCCAACCGCAGCTTGCAGCATTTCTCCTGGCCGCCTCGAAGGAGGTTTCATGCTGATGACCAATAAAGACAAATCCACATTCGACGCCGCGGATTTTCTTTCGCACGCCGGCCTTGGTCGAAGATTTATCGACGTGAAGCCGAACGAGACCTTTTTTGCCCAGGGAGATCCTGCAGACTCCGTCTTTTATCTTGTGAGCGGTAGGGCGAAACTTACCGTCGTTGCGCACAACGGCAAAGAGGCTATCGTCACGCTTCTCTCCGCCGGGGACTTTGTCGGAGAGGAGTCCCTTGCGTCGGTGCCCGGTCAGCACTTGTCCACGGCCACCGCGGTCAATGAGTGCACGGCCCTCGGAATCGGAAGAGAACAAATGACAAGGGTGATGCATGACGAACCTGCATTTGCTGACGTGTTTCTCAAATTTCTGCTGGCCCGCAGCATGCGCACCCAGGCCGATCTTGTCGACCAGCTCTTCAACTCCAGCGAAAAACGTCTGGCGCGGATTCTTCTTTTGATGGCGGAGTATGGCAAGCCAGGAGAACGGGAAACTTTAATCCCCCCCGTTACGCAGGAAACGCTGGCGGGGATGATCGGCACCACGCGATCTCGCGTCAGCTTTTTCATGAACCGCTTTCGCACGCTTGGCTTCATCGACTACAACGGCCGCATCAAGGTACACAAGTCGCTGCTCAATGTGGTCCTGCTCGATCAATTGCCGGAGCACAATTCCGAGAAGCCGCCTGTTTTCCTGGACGCACAAAGTCTGCCGCTTCGGTCAATATTGGACAGTCCGCGTCCAGCAGATCGCGCCAAACTGAATCCAGCCTTTAGGCAAAGCGGTTGGGCGCAAAAAACAGCTTGATGGTGTGGTGATTGAGATGGAAGATCCTCGGTGCAGGATCGCAGCGATTGAGGCGGAAGACCCTCGGTGCCAGGGCATGCTCAGAGGCGTGGTAATTGAGATGGAAGACCCCCGGTGCAAGGGCCTGGTCCGGGGCGTAGCCATCGAGATGGATGACCCTCGGTGCAAGGTCATGACGATTGCGGTGGAAGACCCTCGGTGCAGGAGCCTGGGCACTTGGTGATTCAGGCCTCGAACGAGCCACTGGCATCCAGAGCGATCCGGAAATTCTGCGTCGATCGGGGTCCCAGGTCAGCCGTAACTGTCGCAGACATATTTTTACGCCGCTAAGAAGGGTGCACTCCAGAATTAGGGCCGGCTGTGCATCAACCGCGTCTTAAGCTGCGTCGAATGCGATGGGTTGGCGGGGATTGTTCCGGGCGGGAGCACTTGCCGGACCGCCGAATTGGCCGCACAAACGGCTGGCAATTTCCTGCGCGTCGTGGAACCTTGCGCGATCGGGATTTTTAGAAGCTGAGTGAAAGGAGGTGCTTCATCATGGCTGAGAATTGCAGGGGACAGGGTCTAGCATGGCTGCTGGTGGGACTCGGCGTCGGTGCGCTGGTGGGGATTCTTTATGCCCCCAAGAGCGGTCGCAAAACGAGAGAGGACATTGCTCATGGTGCTCGCGAGGGAACGGAGTATTTGCGCACTCGTACAAAGCAAGCCGTCGAGCAGGTCGGCACTCTGGTGGACAAGGGTAAGGAGCAGGTCGGTAATTATGTGGAGCGCGGCAGGAACCTCGTGGTCGACCAATCAAACCGAGTATCCGCAGCGGTCGAGGCAAGCCGTGAGGCGTATCGTACGACGAAGTCAATTAGTGAGTAAAACGGAGATACCGTACTAGAGCACTGCTGGCTAGCGATCGGCAAATATTGAACCGGTATGGCGCCCAAACAGGAGCCCGCCGAGAGTCGGACCGCAGATGCCGGCAACCAGCGATGCAGTCTTCGTCAGCTGCCATTCATGCGGCAGGGTGAGGACTGATAAAATGCCCTTTCGGCCAGGAATAGGGCTGTGTCTGGATGGTCGACCACTCGGAAGTTATATATCAGTGAACATACCACGCATTTTTACGACCGACTTCTCGTCACTTGGATGTAAAACCGCCTGCTCGGACAAGTGATCGCCGCCAATTGGCTAATTGCGGCTTTCTTGATGAGCGCAAGATCGCCAATGCGCGTGCTGACATTGAATTAGGTCGACTTATTGTCAGTCAAGTGTTTCGAGCGATTGTCACGACTTTTGGGCACTGTTGCGCAATGCAATGAAGCAGCTTGTCGCTGTTGCGCGGGGTATTGGTGTTTCAGTACGCAACGATTTTGGGGTGTATGTACCGTTGCGCGGTCAGTTCGTGTTTTAGTGCGCAATGCTTTTAGGGAGTAATGGCCGTTGCGCGATCTGTTCTGTGCCGTTGCGCAACGATTCTGGTGGATATGGGGTGTTGCGCAGTGAGTGTTGAGTAGATCAGAGGGATGAAAGAGCCGCGCGTCTGGCGCGGCGGGCGTAGAAGAGGCAGCGAAGCGGTAGTAAATTCAGGTCCCCACACGGCAAAAAACCTGATTGAGTCATGTTGCCGTATACTAGAGCGGCAATTTCACCACCCCAAAACCCCTCAAGTGTGCCAAAAGTATCAAGGGTAGGCCGGGGATACAGGGGACCCCAGCCTTTCGATGCGGATTTTGATTTCCGAATACGAGGTCTAAAAAGAGGCTCAGCGAGCAACATTACCAAAATGGGAATCGCTCGCTTCGGCGGCGCCGGAGAGATGCAAAAGAGACCCTCCCCAGACCAACTCACCCACTACAAATGAGCCTTACTCCAGGATCATGGATCAGCCGCTTCCGGACTTCGCTGATGCATCCTGGCCGGCACGGTTGCGTCTGCAGCTCATCCGGCATGGAGCGCAGCACTGAGCAGAACTGACTGGGCAGCGGGCAGCTTCCCCGCCTGCGCGTGCGCAAGAGTGTATGCATGCGGCAGGACGGAGTGACAGATTGCCCACCCGAGTTTGCCCGCCTTCCAGAGAACGAACGAGCCGACCGGAGACCGGAGCTGAGCCTGATCCTGAACGGAGCTTGGGCTTGCCCGCACGTGCGCAAGAGTGTTTGCATGCGGCAGGACGGAGTGCCCACTCGAGTTTGCCCGCCTTCGAGAGAACGAACGAGCCGACAGGAGACCGGAGCTGAGCCCGAGTGCTGAGCCTGACCCTGAACGGAGCTTGGGCTTGCCCGCGCGTGCGCGAGAGTTCTTGTGTGCGGCAGGACGGTGACACCTGGTTGTACTCCCTGGAGTAGGGCGCGACGTCGGAGAGGATGCGCAGTTTATGGATATCGGGGTAGTCTTCGGGGGCGAGTCCCTGGAGTTCGGGGTGGAGGGCCTCGTAGCCTTTGCCGGGCAGTCGGGCGTATCCGTCGTCGATTTGGACGTAGGGATCGCCGACCCTGAAGTTGGTCATGTAGTCATCGCCGGGGAGCCATGAGGGCATTTGATTTGGGATCTCGTTAGCTTGTGAAAAGCTGGCGCGCTGGATAAATCGACGTAGGGGTTCGGAGTAGCCGAAGTGTTCTTTGAGGGAAGGCGATGGTCCCAGGCCTGCACCCAGTTCCCGTTCGTAATAACGACGGGATACGTCGGTCATCTGCTTGGAGCTTTGGAACTGAACCTCACTGAGTACATACTCATCGTGTAGTTAAATTCATCCACCTGGGCCGGCCGCTTGACAAGTTGGTCCATCAGGAGTAATGAGTATATGAGCACAGACTTGAAGATGTTCGTTCCCCTTCCTTCTTCCTATCTCCCCGAAGTGCGCCGCCAGAGCCTGGGCCGGTTTTTCGGCTCCTGCATCCGGGGGGTACGGAAGGGGGCTGACCTGTCCATCGAGGAAGCCGCCCGCCTGTCCGGTATGGCGGCCTCTGAGTGGATGGCCATCGAGGAAGGCAGCGTGCCCCAGGAAATCAACCGGCTGCGGGCCATGGCTGACGCGATGCAGATCAGTTTCGACCAGATCTCCACGCTGGTCCTGGTCTGCCGGGCGGCCTGGGAGTTGTAAGCGAGGCGCGCCGCCGCTGGCGCGCCGTACTCATAGCCGTATATCCTCACTCCAGAGAGGGGGTGAGGAAGACGGCCAAACCAGAAAGACTGAGGATAAAGCGCTTGAACTTGAATGTCCCCGTCGAACTCCACAATAGCTTCAAGTCGGCGACCGCCGCCCAGGGGCAGCCCATGACCGACGTGCTGCTGGAGTTTATTAAGAATTACGTAGTGAAACACTCACCCAAACCGAAGGGAAAGCGCAAGTGAAACGCGCCGCTCTATATATGAGGGTCTCCAGCGTCGACCAGCACCCGGAGACCCAGCTCCACGACCTGCGCCAGATGGCCTCCCAGCGCGGCTATGAAGTGGTGCAGGAATTTACGGACCGGATCAGCGGCGTGAAGGCACGCCGCCCTGGCCTCGATCAGATGATGGTTGATGCCCGCCGCGGCCGCTTCGACGTCGTCCTGGTCTGGGCCTCGGACCGGCTCGCCAGGTCGGTGAAACACTTCCTTGAAGTGCTCGACGAGCTAAATCGGCTCAACGTCGAGTACATCAGCTTCCGGGAAAACATCGACACCGGCGGTCCGCTGGGCCGGGCCATCGTGGTCATCATCGGCGCGATCGCCGAACTCGAACGCAACCTGATCATCGAAAGGGTGCGCGCCGGCATGCGGCGCGCCCGGCTCGAAGGCACGCACATCGGTCGCAATCCTTTAATCGTGGACCATGAAGCGATCCACCGTGAACGCTGCCAGGGGCAGAGCCTGCGGCAGATCGCCAAAGGCCATCGAATCTCCGCGGCTACAGTACAACGTGTGCTGCGGAAGAACCCAGGCCCAGTCCCCATCCAGGATCTTCAAAAAACGGCCTGAAAAACGGCCTGAACCGCCCCTTCTGGCGCTGTAACAAAAGGGGTCCGAAAACCCACCTCGTAAACTCCACAAAACACATGGCCGGATCTCACCGATCCGGCCGTGCCAAAAGGTGTAGGTTGAGGTGCACCGCTTCGGTACTAAAGAGGGGACTTTGCCAAGCTTAGCGAGCGCATGAGGCGGATGACGCCAGTTGAAAAGTGTTTCCGAATTGACAGCGATTCGCAAGAGCTCGTGGATTAGCGATCAAGATGTCTCAGAACGTTTCGAGAATGATTCGGCGTTAGGGGCGTTGGCGTGGCACATCTCCGCCCAAGACCAGGCGAGAAGCACCGGATAGCTCAACCGCCGATCGTCTTCCACTCATTTCCGGGCATGATTCGCTTCATAAACTCGTCGAACAGTGGGACGGTGAAGGCTGTGTCGCCATGCGTAGGGCTCCATATCATTCCCTTCCCTATCAAACCTGCACGGGTCGGACCCAGTGAGCTAACAGTTCGTCCAAGCTCCACGGCAATATCTCCCGATCGATGCGGGCCACGTCCAAGATCGGCCATCGCTCGCAAATACTTCTTCTCAGCCGGAGTCAGTCGATCGAAGCGAACCCGGAAAAAGCTCTCATCGAGAGCGGCAATTGCCTCGTCCGAAGCGTTCAGTACGTCCTGCCGCCGAATTGGGCTTTCCGGTGCAGTGTCCCATGTGTGCTTGCCCCATTCCTGCAAAAAGTATGGGTACCCTTGCGTTTTCTCGATGATCAGTTGAACTGCCTGGTCTTGAATCTCGATTCCTTCGTTCTCGGCAGGTCTTACTATGGCATCTGCAGCATCGATCGGATTCAACGGCCCAATCTCTGGGAAATCGAAGAGCCGCTCGGCATACGATTTTGCCTGTCCCATTCGACCCCGCAACTGAGGTAGGCCCGCGCCAACAACCGTGACTGGAAGCTTTTCCTGGGAACATCGATGGAGTGCTGAAACCAGTGCGGCCATCTGTGGTTCCTCCACGTACTGGAGTTCGTCGATAAAGATCACGATCGCGGTCTCTGCTGCCTTTGCCGCTACCCCAACTTGCTGGAGGAGCGTCGAAAGATCCCCTTCGAGGTCGCCATTATCGGCGAGACCCGGTTCGGGATCATAGTCAAGCCCGACCTCGATATCAGCGTAGGTCAACTTCAATTTACTGGCGAAACCAGCCAGAGCGCGGAGCCCTCTGACGGCATAGTCCTTTGCAGCCTCCTTCTTGCTTAGGTGAAGCAGAGCAAGCCGAAGCGTCGGGGCGAGAAGTGCCGGGAGCGAGCGGTTTTCCGGGGCTTCAATTCGAACGGTTTGGATTCCCGAAGCCTCCGCGTCCCTACGCATCTGGTCGAGCAGGACAGTCTTGCCGACACCTCGCAGGCCAACCAGCATTACGCTCTTCGCTGACCTGCCCAAGCGCAGACGCTGAAGGCGCACCTCCACGTCCCGCCGGATGACACTGCGGCCTGCAAGCTCTGGAGGTGGGCTGCCCGCGCCCGGAGCGTAAGGGTTGCGGATCGGGTCCATATGCACAGAGTTTAGCAGAATTATCTCGTTTAGATAATTTACCTAATTTCGATACACATTTGTCTCCGCTTGGAATGGGGGAAGTGGTCGGAGCTCGAAGGCGCAGTGCCATAACCTACACCTTTTGGCACGGCCGGATCGGTGAGATCCGGCCATGTGTTTTGTGGAGTTTACGAGGTGGGTTTTCGGACCCCTTTTGTTACAGCGCCAGAAGGGGCGGTTCAGGCCGTTTTT
>JBEKOO010000083.1:0-10712 GCA_049521655.1 Candidatus Korobacteraceae bacterium | reverse complement strand
ATCACGAGTGGCTGTGCGCGGCCTTCGCGCTGGCCAACCTCTACGGGAACCGCAAGCGACTGGCCAAGATCAACCTTCGGCTGGCCCACCAAGGGGCGTAGTGTGCCCGCCGCAGGCCACAGACGGCTTCCGGCGGACTAACGACCTGCCGGACATACGAAAATGCGCCGATTTCATGCCCTCGCGGAAAAATACCGGCGACGGACTCTTCTAACTCGGCGCTTTTCAGAGGTTCCCTAGGCTGTCGGACGGCCGACCATAAGCTCTGTGCCGATCAAGAGCGACGATCAGCTCGACCTGCAGTCCCTGTAACGAGTCCGCGAGCGCTGGGCTATGCGGCGTACGGCGGTCGTCAATCAGATCCGAAGCCCGCTGCTCGAACGTGGCGTGACCTTGTGCATGGGGAGAAAACACGTTGCTCAGCAGCTCCCCGGAATCCTGGAGGATGCTCACATGAGGCTTACCGGCGCACTGCGAACATTGCTGGCGCAAATGAAGATCTAACTGGATCAACTTGCCGAACGCATCGCCGAAATGGATCGCGTGGTCCAGCAGACGGCCAGCGAACACGGAAGATGCAAACGTATGCAGGCACGGCTGTCCGGTAAAAGACTGAGCATGATCTTGCAAGTAATATAGATAGAACGAGTTGCGCCCGTATTTTGCTTGCCGCGATTTGAAATTCTCTCCGCTGTCTCGGCCGCCGCGTAACATGGATAGATGAACGAAGGCAAGAGCATCTTCTTTCAGTTGATCGGCTTTCTCCCCGATCGCGATTTCCGCCGCTGCGTTACCCGCTATGGAGGCGACCGCTACACCAAGACGCTCTCCTGCTGGGAGCAGTTTTTCGCCATCGCTTTTGCCCAACTGGCCTACCGCGAGAGTCTGCGCGAGATCGAAGCCTGCCTGGGCGCGATTGGGCCCAAGTTGTATCACCTGGCTTCGGCTCTGCCGTGGCGCGTTTCACGCTCAACCCCACGGACGAAGAACCGTCCGTGGGGACCCCGGTGCTGGCCGATGCCAACGAGAGCCGCGACTAGCGCATCTTTGCCGACTTTGCCCAAGTGTTGATCCGCATGGCGATCAAGCTCTACGCCAACGATGCGACGGGCATCGCGGATGTGCACGATTTGTATGCGCCGTATTCGACCACTATCGATCTGCGTCTGGCTCTGTTTCCATGGGCGCGCTTTCGCAAGCATAATGCCGCCGTCAAAATGCACGCGCTGCTCGATCTGCACGGCTCGATTCCTACCTTCATCCGCATCACCAAGGGCAAGGTGCATGACGTGAAGGTGCTCGACGAAATCGCCATCGAGGCTGGCGCCTTCTACGTGCTGGATCGCGGCTACACCGACTTCGAGCGCCTCTATCGCTTCACGCTGGAGTCGGCCTTCTTCGTCGTGCGCACCAAGACGAACGTATTACTCGAGCGGCGCTATTCGCGCCCGGTCGACAAGACCACCGGCCTGCGGAGCGGCCATACGGTTATTCTGACTTCCCGCGCATCGGCGACGGCGTATTCAGACCCGCTCCGGCGCGTCGCCTATTGCGCACCGGAGACCGGCAAGCGGCTGAAGTTCTTGGCCAACAATTTCACGCTTCCCCCGCTGGGTATCGCCGAAATCTACAAGAAGAGATGGGCTGTGGAACAATTCTTTCGCTGGATCAAGCAGCATCTGCGCATCAAGGCCTTTTACGAAACCAGCGAGAATGCGGTGAAGACGCAAATCTGAGTCGCAGTCTCGGTCTATGTCCTGGTGGAGATCGTCCGCAAACGTCTCGGCATCGAGGCCAGCTTCTACAGATTCTCAGTGTTACCCTCTTCAAGAAAACCCCATTTTACTGGCACTTCAGAGATTCGATTCCCAAGATGAGTTACATGCGGCTTCCAACCAACTGATTTTGTTCGACTTTTAGCCGTTTCGGTTCAACCGGCAGAAATGGCCTGCTCGGTTAGGCACTCCGGCCATCCTTTCCATCGCAATCAGTATCTTCGTTCTTGGCGCACTGGGGGCATTCTTCAACCTCCGCCACCGGGTCCAAGCCCTTCGCCTACCTACATAACCAGTCTTAGAGTTTCCCCTGGGGTACCTCTCAAGCCTGAAGAGGGGGCCGAATTGCGGTAGTGAAGCGTCTGAAGCCGAGGTTGTCATTTGCACATTACAAAGGTCTTCTTGCATTCACTCACAGACTTTTCCACAGACCTGAGCAAGTGTGCTCATAATTTGCTTGACACGAAACTGAATAGGATTTAGATTAACTTCAGCTCACGCTTCTGTGAAAAACCGGGTTGAAATTTCGTGCCTCAGAGCGCGAAAGACAGGCGCTTGCAAGCGGTTTCTCAGGCTTTGAATGAGAGATCTCTCATTGATTCTCCTTCATCTTGGCTGTTGGTTGCGTGTTAGTCCCATAGATCGCCGTTGGAACAGTCCATGCATCATTCCATTTCGGTTCTGTGGGGGGAACTATGTCAGCCATGGTGAAGAATACTCTTCTCGCCACGAATTTTATTAGTGCTTTACGCGGCGGTTCGCAACCGATTCTGGTGCAGGCAAGCAACGGCTTGCACTATGTAGTCAAGTTCACCAACAATCTCCAGGGAGCCAACCTGCCCTTCAATGAGAGCATGGGGAACGAGTTGTATCGTGCCTGCGGGTTGGCTGTTCCGAGTTGGAGACCGCTGCTGGTCACGGATGCTTTTATCGATCGAAATCCAGACTGTTGGATGCATACCGAGTCGGGGCGTTTTCGACCAGGTTCAGGTTTGTGCTTCGGAACTCGCTTCCTCGGCAGTGACGAGACGCGCGTGTTCGAAATCCTTTCAGATACCCGCTTCAAGCGGGTTCGCAACCTAAAGAGCTTCTGGCTTGCATGGTTGGTCGACATTTGTGCCCGGCACTCGGACAACAGGCAAGCAATCTTCCAGGAAGGCGCAGGAGGTTGGTTGAAGGCGTTCTTTATCGATCACGGACACCTGTTCGGCGGTCCCAAAGGGGAACATAAGCCGCGCTTTATGGCGTCGCGCTATCTCGACCCGCGCATCTACCAGAGTGTAACCGCAGAACAACTGCTGATTTTTCAGAAGGTTGTAAGGGCTCTGGATGTGGATCGACTCTGGCAGCGCACAATCGCACTGCCACAGGATTGGAAGACAGAGTCAGGACTCAGCGGCCTTACGGAAAGCCTCGACAGGCTCTCAGATGCCAAGCTCTTGCAGAATGTCCTTGACACGATGGCGGATGCCCATCAACGGACCAATGGACTTGAACGGAAGGACGAGAAATGTGAACGAAAGCTGCCGGGACCGGTTCTGTGCCTTGGCGCACCAGCCAGATGGGCAGAGCAACAGCGCGTCGCAGATCGCGCCGATAATCTTTGTTGTGCTTGAGGACGCGGAAGGCAAGCTGAGCTTCCTTGTCCACCCGCAATTGCATAAGATTGTTTCCGGCAGTGACCTATCCTATATCGGATCGCTGCTCAGAGATTTTGCCGAACTGCGCCAAACTGCGTCCGGTGGCTTTATTCAAGCAGCTTTCCTCACTCGGAGTCGGCCGCTGGGGATCCAAGAGGTCGGATCAAGCATTTCGGACCACTCTGCGTCGTTAGCTTCAATACTGTTCACTTAATGAAATCTTTGGTGTTCTCTATGAGACAGGAGACCACAGGTAGCGCGCACGGTTGCGGAACTCCCTCTGGGTGCCCGGATCACCGACTACATCAGTCTTGGCGTAATCGCTAAAACCTTTCATCCGTCCACCATCAGGCCGGTGCTTTGATACATCGGCAAGACCAGCCTTCGCCAGCGCGATCTGCCGGCACACTCTGGTCCGCTCGGGCCTCGCCGAAGACGCCCGCGGCGCCCTCCCGCAACTGGCTCTTCCACTACTTAGTAGCTTATCCGCAAATAGTGACAAGGCGGATTCCTCCTTGAATCGTTCGTTCTTGGGGCGGTGTTTGTACGACAATTTATGCATGTCGATGCAATCGTGGACGGTATCGGATGCGCTTTGGTCCAAACTGGAGCCATTGGTTCCGGTGTCTGGCCGCTCGGTGGGGCGCAGCTATCAACGCCGTGCCGGGGCTGGTCGTAAGCCTATTGACGCGCGGCTGGTGTTTTCGGCCATTGCGTATGTTCTCCGCACCGGCTGTCAGTGGAAGGCGCTTCCGCGCGCATACGGTTCGGCCAGTTCGGTGCACAAGTACTTCCAAATCTGCATCGAGCCGATTTTTTCAAAAGCTCTGGCAGGCAGGCCTGACCGAGTACGACGGCATGCAGGGCATTGCCTGGCATTGGCAGGCTGCCGACTGAGCCATGGGCAAAGCCCCGCTGGCAACGGAGTGCGCAGGCCGGAACCCAGCCGACCGGGGAAAAAAGGACGCAAGCGCAGTCTGTTGGTCGACGGACGTGGACTCCCGCAATCGATCGCCGTCAGCGGCGCCAACATCCACGACTCGAAGCTTCTGGATCGAACCCTGGCTCAGATCGTGGTCCAACTTCCTGAGGCCACGCTGGCCCACCAACAGGATCTATGTCTGGATGCGGGCTACGTCGGTTATCCGGTTCGCAAGATCGCCCGCAAGCATGGCTACTATCTTCGCGTGAAATCGCGCGCCGAAAAGCGGCTGCTGAAATATCGATACCCAGACTCGAAACCACGCCGCGGGGTGGTGGAACGAACCCACTCCTGGTTCAACCGCTAACGCAAACTGCTGGCTGGTCAGCTTCGAAAAGACCGAAGCCAGCTACCTGGCCCTGATGCAACTGGCCGCAGCTCTGATCTGCTGGAGACAGACAATCACTATTTGCGGATGATAAATATCAACTTACCTCCGGCAGGGCGATAAGCTGTTTATAAGTGATGGTTTGTGCACTGATACATGCGCGCAGCAGGCGAACCGTCAAGTCCGGTTCCATGCTGCGGCGGTTGAGCCTGTATTTGAATTCGGCGACATAGTGCGGGAGATGGTTTTGCTCCACCTTGTGATGGGTGCCGAGCAGAAACCGCTTTAGGTTCGATAATGTGATGTGAACCTCCGGGGAACAAGCTGTGCGCCGGCTCAGCCTGCTTGGAGATAGCCGTTGCCATATGCTCAAATCCCTTCTGTTTCAGGCGGCGATATTCTCCTTCGTCGATAGCGACCCTGCCTTCCGCTCCTGGTTGAGCGGCATTGTCTCGAAGACAGGTGTTGTAGCCCGTAGCTTGAAAGCCTGAAACTGTGAGGTCGGTTTGTTGAGTGAGCATGTTGAAGCGCGCAACGCTGCCAGTGGTGCTGCCGGGCAGGAGCGCGCACAGGATCTGCCCATCGATAGAGATGGCGAGATTCGCAGGCGTGCCGCCGATTGGCACAGGAAAGCCAATGGAGGCATTCTCGGTCGTGATTCCTACAGGACCTCCGAGCAGCGCTCTTGAACACTGGCCGACTCCTGAAAGGCGCGAAAACGCTCCGCTTTCGACCACAGATGCAGATTGTTTCCAAAAAAGCGGCTACCAAAGGTAGAATTTGGGAGGTATCACCATTGAAAAATGGACCTCCCCCGACGAGTTGACGAAGGAGCCAAGTTGAACTGGTTCGCGGAGCGGGCTGGTGCGTTCAGCCCTCGCTTCTTATGCATTGAGGGGTGGGGTGTGCGATGTCCTCGGTTTCCAGCAGCAAACCGATTCGGGTAGGCGTGCTCATAGATCAGCCGCTCCGTCTGGAGGGCCTTGTCAGCATTTTTGAAGACCGGCCCGGCGAGAGCTACGCGCCACTCTCTGAGGTCGTGGGGGAGATCGATGAACTGTTGTCCGACCCCACGCTGAAAGTCCTGGTCATGGACCTTGACTCTCCCTTCGACGGAATGAAAACCGTGGAGTCCATTCGGCGCAGGCGTCCCGATGTTCGGTTGATCGTCATCGGCCCGGAGGGAAACGACAAGCTGATCCTGGATCTTATCATGTCCGGCGTCCGCGGTTATATCGATTTGAAAGCCACCCGACGGATCGTGCGCCAAGCGGTCGAAGTGGTCACAAGCGGCTCCATCTGGGCTCCGCGACGGCTGCTCTCACAACTGGTCGATCAGATGATTGGGTACTTCGATACCAGCCTCACCAACGATCCGCCTCACTTGACCGACCGTGAGCGCCAGGTGTTGGAACTGATCCTCACAGCAAGTTCCAACCATGAAATTGCCCGCCAGTTGGGCATTGAGAAGTCTACCGTCCAGACACATGTCAGTCGGTTGATGCGCAAAATGGGCGCGAACAACCGGGTTGATCTCCTCATGCGTTCATCGAATCCAGCGCTGCTTAATGCCGCCGGGATCATTGATCGCCGCCAGGCTGATCGTCGCCAGGCTGATCGCCGCCAGGCTGATCGCCGCCAGGGTGACCGTTACCGGAACGGGGCTTTCGGCTCGCCGCCAATTACTATTGAGTAAAACCGGAAGTTACCTACAACTACCCGGCTTCGTAATCTTGCGCGAACTCTAGGGTTTTCTTTAAGTTGACTTAAATTGCCTCTTGAATAGCGGCAAGCTGCAAACACCGGACGCCATGGGGCGTAATGTGGTTCTTTCACTTGAAAAGGTCGTTCGAGCATCTGAATGAGAGGTTCTTCATTGATTCTCATTCACTTTGGCCTTTGAGTTGTCGGTTGCCTAAGGAGTTGGGGTCCGCACGGCCTCAGCACCATCGGCTTTGGTTCTCTCGGGGGAACGATGTCAGCGTTGGGAAGAGATTCTGCTTGTGTGATCCGTTTTGTTCGTAACTTGCGTGGTTGTTCGCAGCCTATTCTAGCTCAGGCCAGTGACGGACAACTCTATGTAGTCAAGTTCACCAACAATCTCCAGGGAGCCAACCTGCCCTTCAATGAGAGCATGGGGTACGAGCTGTATCGTGCCTGCGGATTGGCTGTTCCGAGCTGGAGGCCGCTGCTGGTCACAGATGCTTTTATCGACCGAAATCCAGACTGTTGGATGCATACCGATTCGGGACGTTTTCGGCCAGGTTCAGGTTTATGCTTCGGCACTCGCTTCCTTGGCAGTGACGGAATGCGCGTATTGGAGATCCTTCCAGACGCCAGCTTTACGCGGGTTCGCAACCTAAAGAGCTTCTGGCTTGCATGGTTGGTCGACATTTGCGCCCGGCACTCGGACAACAGGCAAGCAATCTTCCAGGAAGTCGCAGGAGGCTGGTTGAAGGCGTTCTTTGTCGATCACGGACACCTGTTCGGCGGTCCCAAAGGGGAACACAAGCCACGCTTTTTGGCGTCACGCTATCTTGACTCGCGTATCTACCAAAGTGTATCCTCAAGACAACTTCTGCTTTTTCAGAAGGTTGCAGAGACTTTAGATGTGGATCGACTTTGGCAGCGGACGAACGCACTGCCGCAGGATTGGAAAACGGAGTCAGGGATTAGCGGCTTTGCGGAGAGCCTCAACAGGCTCTCAGATGCCAAGCTCTTGCAGAATATACTTGAAACGATGGCGGATGCCCATCAACGAGCCAATGGATTCGAGCGAAAGGATGATCGCTGTGAACGAAAGCCGCCAAGAACGGTTCTGTGCCTTGGCGTACCGGCCAGAGGGGCGGGGCGGCAGCTCGCCGCCGATGGCGTCGATAATCTTGCTTGTGCTTGAGGATGCGGAAGACAAGCTGAGCTTCCTGGTCCACCCCCAGTTGCGTATGGTCGTTTCCGGCAGTGACTTATCCTATCTCGAATCCCTGCTCAGGGATTTTGTCGAACGCGCCAGGCTCCATCCGGCGGCTCTATTCAAGCAGCTTTCCTCACTCGGAGTCGGGCCGCTGGTGACTCAAGAGGTCGGACCGCGCATTTCAGACCACCCTCCGCTCTTAGAGTTGTGCTCGCGTTTTGTGCATCTCTAGAGCGTGTTTCATAGACAATTTCTCGGCGTGATCCAGAGGCAAGCGAGGTAAAAGAAGGCGCAGTACGTGGCCAGGAGGTGTTCATGGCGAATCAAAAATCGGCGGAACTGTCCCAGCCACGCGTTGGTCCTTTCCACGATCCAGAGGCGCTTGTAGCGGCGCAGTTTTCGTCCATCCTCGTAGCGCCTTTGTTTGTTGTTGCTCCGGTAGGGCGCGATCAGTTCAATGCCGCGCTTGTTCAGCCTTTCCCGCAACGGGTCCGTGTCTTAGGCCCGATTCGCGATCACTCACTTCGGCTTTTGCTGCGGCCGGCCTTTGACTCTGGGGACGCGGACTTCGGCAAGCGTGGCTTCCGCAAGTGTAGCTTCTCCCAGAGAGGCACTTTCAAGCCGAACTCCCAACGGAAGAGCTTGACCGTCGACCAGTACCATCCACTTCGTGCCCTTGCCGCGCTGGTTTTGCCGACTGCAGATCCCCCTTTTTGGCGGGTGCGAAACTGCCGTCCAGAAAACTCTCTTCCCACTGCAATAAGCCTTCGCCGTCCAGTGCTCCCAACAATGCGCGCCAGGCGTAGAGCCAAACGTCCTGCTCTTCCCAGCGCCGCAATCGTCGCCAGCAAGTGGCCAGAGAAGGATACTGCTCAGGTGGAAACCGCCATACCGCGCCCGTCCTGAGCACCCACAAAATACCCTCCAGGCAAGCCCGGTTCGAGGCCCACGGGCGACCCCGATTGTCCTTGCGGCGCTTCGGTTCAGGCAACAACGGCTCGATCAACGCCCACTGCGCATCCGTCAAAAACTCAAATCGCTTCTTGGCCATACAAGAAGCTCGACAAAACACAGCCCTCAAGCGAAAGTACCAACTTGAGGCCGAACCTATTTATGAAACACGCTCTAGCCGTGCATGAACCTGAAGTGCGGTGCATCGCCAAAGGCAAGGCAGGCAGTATGAGTTCGGCAATAAGGTCGGTGTGGCAGTGAGCAGCCGTGGGGATGGTTCGTCGGCGCCAAGAGTTTCTCGGGAAATCCCTACGATGGCGACACGCTGGCCGAGCAGATGAAGCAGGTTGATCACTTGATCGGCGACAGAGTTAGCCAAGTACATATGGACCTGGGCTATCGCGGCCACGACTATGACGGAGCGGCCACCGTGCACATCGACAAGAGACGAAGAGGACGGACTTCGCAAGCACTGTGGCGATGGATGACACGCCGCGCCGTAGTCGAACCAAGCATCGGACATCTGAAAGACGAACACCGATTGGAGCGCCACCGGTTGAAGGGCGTTGCCGGCGATGCGATCAATGCCATCCTGGCCGCTGCCGCTATGAACTTCCACAAGCTCCTCGGAGCTTTTTGGCGCATTTTTCTGCGCTGCATGATGCGCATCTGGGAATCGATTCCAGTCCTGCAACGGTCGTGCGCCCTGAAACTCCATCTGTATGTGCCTGAATGCGACTTTTTCAGGATCGACGAACTACCCGTTTGCCGGCAGCCGGATGCTGCGCGAGCTGCTCTGGCGACAGGGGCTGGAGGTTGGCCGCAGGCATGTCCGGACGCTGATGCGGAAGATGGCGATCGAGTCGATCTATCGCAGGTCCAACACCTCCAAACCCGCGCCAGGACACAGGATTTTCCCCTACCTGCTGCGCGGCCTTGCCATCACACGGCCCAATCAGGTCTGGGCCATGGATATCACTTACATCCCGATTGCCAGGGGCTTCGTCTATCTGGCCGCGGTGGTCGACTGGTTCAGCCGCCGCGTACTGGCATGGAAGCTGTCCATCACCATGGAAACTAACTTCTGCATCGAAGCACTCGAAGAAGCTCGTTCCACGAATGAAAGACCGGAGATCTTCAACACCGACCAGGGCAGTCAATTCACCAGCGAAGCCTTTGCGGCAGCAAGAAAAGAAGGGATCAGCATCAGCACGGACGGCAGGGGCCGCTGGCGCGACAACGTCTTCGTGGAGCGCATCTGGAAGTCGATCAAGTACGAGGATGTCTACCTGCATGCCTACGCCTCGGTCAGCGAGGCCAAAACGTCCATCGGCCGCTACCTGGAGTTCTACAACTCCATCCGCCCGCACTCCAACCTGAAAGCGCAAACGCCCGATTAGGTATACTTCAACCGCCTGTCGAAATTAATGGCAGCCTAAAAACAAAAGCAAGAACTTGCACTTAAGGAAAAAGCAAAAACTGTCCGAACGACCGGGACCACCTCAGTCCAGGTCCGAATATATGAATCCACTTTCAGCCAAGCTTCGCTTGCGTTCCGCGTATCGCTGCTTTGCTTCGTTCAGAAGCCAGAAAAGATCGGTTTCTTCCTGGTCCCACATGATCTGACCGTCAATATCACTCCATTCTGCGTGGGCTTGGCGGACGCAATATCGGGCTCTCAAGTCGTTCGCCACATCAAGCAGACTCAACTCGTAAAACTCCTGTCCGCTCAGGGGAGCATTTGGATTGGAGGTTCTTGACAGGATTTCTTGCATAATAAGAACGATACTCCCGAGAACCCATAAAGCGCAACTGCGGGAGCCAAGACGACTTCCCGAATTTCCACCGCCACACGTTTCAATCAACGAGTCAACCCTCACGGACAAGGGATTATGTGATCCGTAGACGTCGGGCCCTGGGCGCAGGATTTCGCTGACGCTGTTACTGCGTTGCTAGCAAGCGACAGGGTGGCGCGGTACTCATGATTCAGGCATTCTGGTTTGGGTTCTTCCTCACATTTGGTGAACCAGTGCGGGTACTTTCCAACGGCACGATCCCAAGGTAAAAGGTGATCAGCTCTGGCGATTCCGCGCAGGCAAAGATGCGACAGAGGACGCTATTGCCA
>JBEKOO010000082.1:0-11948 GCA_049521655.1 Candidatus Korobacteraceae bacterium | reverse complement strand
GGGGCCATCCTTGTCAACATCGCTCGCGGCATGCTCATCGATGAGACAGCACTTGTTGATGCGGTTACACATGGGCAGATTTCGGCTGCGGGGCTCGACGTATTGAAGAATGAACCACCTAATCGCATGGATCCTTTGCTTCAACTTCCTCAGGTCCTGGTCACTCCACACATTGCAGGGCTAACGGATCTAATGCAGGCCGGGACGGCGAACTACATCTGTCAGGTAATTGAGGAATTCGCCGCGGGCAAGAAACCCAAGTCGATCCTAAACTCGCCCGCCAAGCCTCGGTGCCTGCTGAGAGATTGAGGGCATGAAGCCTGATGGGCGGGACAGCTGCCCGTCGATCTTCGCATTGAACATCGGAAGTTAGATGTGGTGCGTTTGCGGAGGACGCCCTCTCGCCGGCAAGGAGGTGAAATGGCGACTTGGACTCGGGTGATGAATTCCACCGAAGAGTGACTCCACCCATTCGACTATCCATCGGATCGGACGGACCCAAGGGCTTGGCGTGCCGCAACTCTCACAGCCAAACACTGGCCTCACGTCTGCCAGGATGGCATAAGCCAGGTTAAGTATCGCCTGAAATGGCCGAACCCCAAAGACGCTGATTGCGAAGGTCCAGGCGAACCATCTGGTACTGGGTAAATGTCGCAGAACCTCGGCAACGGCTTCCCCGCCGAGTTTCATTGAGCCATCCGGCATCAGTAGATGAATTGTCGCGTAGGCATCCCAGATATTCAGGCCTTGATTGAGTGACAGCAACTCATCGGGATCCTGGCCAATCGGTCGTACGACAATCGAAGTCGCGCCCGATCCTGCCTGCGCCTGCTTCTTCACCCAACTCGCAATGCTTCGACAGACTCCACACTCGTCGTTGAACAGCAGGATTGGCGTGGACTGCAACTTGCTCTGCATGACCCAATCTCATTTCATGATTCGTATGGTTGCTTCACCAAAGCCAGGAGGTTCGATACATCTGGACTTGGCCCCTCATCGCGCCCGACGATCGCTCCGTTCAGAAACATGATCAGCGTGGGCGTCCCTTGGACCTCGTAAAGATCAGCAAGTTCCCGGTCGACAGCAATGTTTACCCTGCATCCGTAAGACATAAACTCGACTACGATAGGTCCTTCACCTTTCAATACCAGTCGGTCAAATGTGCTGGCAGTAACAGTTCGAATCCTGTCGATCGACTTGTATCCTGGCATGAAGTCCTTATTTTTGGGTCTGCGGCCATGGGTAAACCGATATGCTCTCGCCCAGACCTGCGCGGAAATGAATTTGGGCCTCGTGCGCCATGTTCCTACACGAGTTCTTTGCGAAGACCGCCCCAATCGGTCCTCAAGGGGATAGACGGCGGGGCGCCAAGGTGCCTCTTCGCAATCGCCTCGATCTCCGGTTCCGTCAGCGCGGAAAGATCAGCTGTCTCGGTCGCGATAATTCGCTTGAAAGTCTCAGGATGATGGCTCTTCAGGTATTCGCTCAGGTATTCCATCGCGCTGCTCTTTCCCATCGCATGGCCGATGAGGATGATTGCTTCGGCGTGGACAAGATCCGTGGCTATCTCCTCGTAGTAGGAATCCTCCTCGGGGACATGGTCGCCCTTGTAATGGGCTTCCTTCCGATGGATCAAATGGTGTTGGAATCCAAAAGGATCGTACGGCTTGACAGTGAGTTCATCTTCAGGCCGGCTGCCGCCGAGATCGTGATAGATGTGGGCAACGTGATGGTCAATAACCACAACCATTCGCCCGATCTGGTTTGCCTTTTCTGGTTTCCCAAGGACCTCAGCTTCCTTTAGAAACCGGCGCAGCCTGGAAATTTCTTCGACCTCGAGATTGTGGGTGCTGGGGCGCTTGAAGAAGCCCCTTTGGGAACCTACAACGAAAGCAAACTCGTCGTTTCCGTGCGGCTGAACCTCGCCAATCTGTCCAATGAGTTCAACTACAGCACTCCAACTTAGATTGCGCGGCAGTTTGCCGCCGACGAGACTCTCAAGAAGGTCTTCATGGTCGTTACGAACATGATCATTCATCCCAAGAGCATTTCACTCCCTCGGGGAGAGATACTGTTCCAGTTTGCTCATCGCATCCGTACATTCAGCAAGGAAAGCTCTATTCGAGGTTCTTAGCTCGAACTACACAGGTTCTCCGGCTCATACCCTTGGGGTGGATCGTCAGTTTCCATCTCACTCACACCGCGCAGAGCAATCCTGCACAGTTCCAAGACCTCGACCCTGCAATGATCTGACCAAGATCTCACGTTAGGATCACGATGCATAATTGATAGCCCAACCAAAAGAAAAGGTGTTCGATTGAAAACAGCAGAAACGATCAAGAACAATGTGGAGCAGGAATTGCGCTGGGAACCAAGCGTTTGCGCAACCAAGATTGGCGTCTCGGTCAACGAAGGAGTTGTTGAGCTTGACGGGCATGTTGGTAGTTTGTATGAGAAGTGGGCAGCCGAGCGTGCAGCCCTCCGGGTCGTCGACGTCACCTCGGTCGCAAGTGAGATCATCGTCGATCTGCCTTTCGAGAGTGAGCGAACGGATGAGGATATTGCATCGGCGGCTGCCAGTCACCTGAACTGGAACTCCCAGGTT
Organism: Candidatus Korobacteraceae bacterium; assembly: GCA_049521655.1. Lineage (GTDB taxonomy): Bacteria > Acidobacteriota > Terriglobia > Terriglobales > Acidobacteriaceae > TOLSYN. The sequence continues at coordinate 9,343 of JBEKOO010000082.1, read as the reverse complement.
CCTGACACGATCAAGGTCAAGGTATCAAACGGTTGGATCACGCTTCAGGGAACTGCCGAGTGGCAATACCAGAAGGAAGAAGCTGCAAGAGCTGTTCGGTCCCTGCGCGGCGTCAAAGCGGTATCGAACGAGGTCACACTCCAGCCGACGTTGAACACAATCGACATCAAGATCAAAATCGAGGACGCACTCAAGCGCGATGCCCAGATTGAAGCGAAGGATATTACTGTCGAAACATCTGGTGCCATGGTAACTTTGCGCGGACGCGTGCATTCATGGAGAGAACACGACGACGCCGAGCACGCCGCTTTCTCAGCACCGGGTGTTGGCAGCGTTTCAAATTTGCTCACCGTTTCCTATTGAGCCCAGACGTCGTCAAATTCGAGGCATCGAAGCGAAGCCCCGTCTGGTGTCGCTCCGACCACGAACGGAAATCGGCGAGGTGGACTAGTCGGCAAGTCTGCCTGGCAAAGGCGGCATTTAGAGAATGAGAGACTGAAACACGCAAGCCCGAATCCGTCGCCATCTTGAATCGTGGACGTCGAGGGTAAAGGAAGTCAAGCCACAGACCTCTGCGAAAGCGTGGCCTGTGGCTTTTTCTTCCTTGAAGCATACATTCAATCTGGAACTACTCTGGAAGCCTATTGACATGCATTCAGACGGCCGCGAGTTCCTCTACCCAGTAGCCTTCACGATTGTAGTGCCCATACAGAACTGTTTCGTAATCCCGTGTGAGCAGAGACTCGTCGGTATACTCCGGCGCCGCCTTGATGGTTTCGCGAGTCAGGCCGATTGCAACCTCCCTCTCTTCCCAACTCACGTTCTCGATCCACTTTGGTGAAAGCAGAACTTGTTTCCCAGGCCACCAGTTCTTTGTTGCCACTACAAGGTACCGAATTGCCCATGTCTCGTCATCGATGATGAAGTCAACGACGTGGCCGATCTCTCCATCAAGCGCGAGAAGATGGTAGCCCGTTACCTCATGGGTGCTGCGAAGGTGGCGATCCCCTTCGACAGGCTCCGAGGCCATCGGACCCCAGGTTGCCCGATCTCGCGAAAAGCCCGAATAGCCTCCCCACATATACGGGCCACCCCAATAATTCGGATACCCATAATAGCCGTTGTACAGTTTCTCGAATTGGCGGGACACTGGCTCGTCTGTGTTGATGGAAGGACTATCTTCGATCTGCTTTTTGTTTAATAGAACGAATACCTTTTCTTCAGCAGTATTGACGCCGTCAAGTGAGTAAGGCGAGATCAGGACCTTCCTGCCGCTAAGCCAGCCTGCCGTATTTGCGACAAGGTACCGAACTGCCCAAAACTGGTCGTCGAACAAGAACTCACTGGCCGAACCGATATCGCCATCGAGGCTCCTGAGTAAATAACCTTTCAGCCCTTTTGCCTTGATTAACATGATGTCTCCTTTGTGTCTGTGCTTTGTCTGTGTCGTTGTTTGGGGACTGCCCATGCCACGCCGCGACTGGCTCCAAAGTTTCCTTCGAAATCCAGCAGCGCAGTCCTACGCTGGTTCGCCTCACAACCCGCAGCCGAGCTGTGGATCACTTGCCCAGTAAGTGTTTCAGTATTGAAGGCCGTGGCACTGAGCAATTGCGTACACGGAACAGACTGGAGCCCCATTTCCAGGCTCATGCGGCCTTGAGCACTTGGCTCTTTGACGCAATGCAATCCAGAAGATCCCGCCAAGACTTGGCGAACGATAAGACCCCATCTCCGAGCAACTGGGCGGCTACGGCGTTCGTGTCAATACCAGCCTTTGCGAACTCTGCCAGAATCTCGCCTGGGTTCGAAGGTGAGGCTTGACCCAATTCTTCATGAGCCGCGAGGGCCTTTAGCGTGGCCTCAGGCATGGTGTTTACGGTGGAGGGCAACGCGAGGGCCTCGACGTACAAGATGTCGGACGCGTTGGGGTCTTTGGTTCCCGTGCTCGCCCAGAGTAGGCGCTGAGGCCGAGCCCCTTCGTTCAAAATGCGCTGCCACCGCGGGGAATCGAGCAGGGCGCGGTACCGCACATACGCCTCTCTGGCAATCGCTATGCCAAGTTGGTTGCGTAGAGACTCCGGCACCTTTTCCGCTACCGCAACGTCCCAGCGGCTTACGAAGAGTGAAGCCACGGAGCCAACATCGGGATTCAGTCCAGCCGCGATGCGCCGCTCAATCCCACACAAGTAAGCCTCGGCAGCTGCTCCATATTGCTCGCTGGAGAACAGCAGGGTTACATTCACTGGGATGCCAGCGAAGATCGCTTCTTCAATTGCCGGGAGGCCCTCGCTGGTACCGGGAATCTTAATGAAGAGATTGGGCCGTGCCGCGAGGTTGTGCAGAGCCCTGGCCGCGGCAAGAGTGCCAGCCGTGTTGTGGGCCAGCAAGGGCGAAACCTCAAGCGAGACCCAACCATCCACGCCATCGGTTTGGTCGTAGACAGGCCGGAAGAGATCGGCCGCCTGCCTCAGGTCCTCTAGCGCCAACTCGAAGAACAGCACCTCGCCTGACTTGCCTTCATCCAGCTTCCGGCGAATAACATCATCGTAGTCGTTGCTGTTCTTGATGGCGTGATCGAAGATGGTTGGATTCGAAGTGAGACCCGTAACCGAGAGTTCTCGAATATAGCTCAGCAGTGTACCGCTGGCAAGCAGACGATGTGTGATGTTGTCGAGCCAGATGCTCTGACCAATGTCATGCAGTTTCTCGGTCGTTCGATTCATCTCATTCACCTTCCAAAACCTTTAAGAGACGCGATTGCTTGCGCCCGTCCGTTCTCAATTGGTGGCGATAATCCAGTCATACGCCTGCGTGGTCTCCGAAGGCGAAAACAACTTTGTCGGGCAGGGCCAAAGGAAGCTAAATAACCTCATCATTTGTACGATCCAGTCCACGTCTGTGACCACTGCGACGCGCTCCCAGCGCGTGGGATGTTCCACTCCAATCTTCAGGTCCTCCCACATAGCGCCTAGGTCGTAGCCGGTGAAATCTGCGGAGGTCTTGTAGAGAAGCCGGATCTTGTCGTGCCGCTTGAGCGCTTCGAGAATGGCAGGAACAAGAATCCCGTCATAATCCTCTCTTGTGACCTGTCCCTTGCAGGAGAGCGCGATAACATTGTCTGGAAAGCTTGTTAGAAGCTCGATCATGGAAGATCCTCCATTGCTTGGTTAGTAAGTGCCAATTCCGGGCCAATGCCGACACATTCGGCTCTCGTCTTCGAGACCTGTGGAAACTCGACCTTCACAGACCGCAACTGCCGACCGTTCCTCATTCTCACCAGAATTCTGTCAGTCAAATGCATGCAGTCAAAGCGCAACCTCATGCACTTCGAGCGCTTTCACTTTGTCGACTCTGCGCTGGTGGCGTTCCGCGCCGCTGAAGCGAGCCTTCAAGAACGTCTGAATTAATTCCCATGCCAGTGCTGGGCCTATCACCTGACCACCAAGCGAAAAGACATTCATGTCGTCGTCTTCAACGCCCTGGTGAGCAGAGAATACGTCGTGGATAAGCCCGGCACGCACACCTGCAACTTTATTGGCGCAGATGGATGCGCCCACACCACTGCCACAGAGTGCTACTCCGCGATCAACTGTGCCTGCGGCAACGGCACGGGCCAGTGGGATAACGTAGTCCGGGTAGTCATCGCCGGGGCTCGGTTGGAGCGCACCGAAGTCGACGACCTCATAGGCAGCATCACGCAGCAACTTCGCGATCTGCTCTTTCAGAACGAACCCTCCATGGTCTGAGGCGATTCCGACGCGCATGGTACTTTCTCCTTTGGCTTGTCGAGCACACGATGAGCCTGCCTGCAGACGTTCTCTACGGTGAAGCCGTAGTGCTTCATCACGACCGATCCGGGAGCCGATGATCCGAAGGTGTCTATCCCAATGACGGCGATCCGGGGGCCGACAAAGGACTGCCATCCTATCGGGGAACCAGCCTCAATGACCAGGAGTGGCACATCTGCGGGCAGGATCTCTTCCCGGTAATCGTCCGATTGCGACGCGAACAGGTTTGTACTCGGCATGCTCACGACTCTCGCGTTTACGCCCTCTGCCAAAAGCTGTTCACGACCCTCGAGCGCAAGATGCACTTCCGACCCTGTTGCGATCAGGATGATGTCGGGACGCCCAATTGTAGGCGAATCGGCGAGGATATAGCCGCCGAGCGGAACTCCAGCGGGAACGGCTGGATAGGAATTCAGGTCGAATACGGGCAGCCCCTGGCGTGTCAGGACCAGAGCAACGGGCCCCTGTTTCCTTCCAATTGCCACACGCCAAGCGGCCACTGTCTCGTTGGCATCCGCCGGCCGAAGGACAACCATACCAGGGATGGACCGCAAGCCCACTAGTTGCTCCACAGGCTGATGGGTTGGACCGTCCTCGCCCATGCCAATACTGTCATGAGTGAAGACATAAATCACCGGCAGGGCGTTCATGGCTGCAAGGCGCATGGGAGGACGCATGTAGTCGCTGAAGACGAAGAAGGTACCGCCGTATGGAATGAGGCCCCGATGCAATGCCATTCCATTCAAGATGGCGCCCATCGCATTCTCGCGAATGCCGAAGTGCATGTTGCGTCCCGCCCAATCTTCAGGCTCAAAGTTTCCAGCCCCATCAATATTCGTATGGGTGCTTGGACCAAGGTCTGCCGAACCACCCATCATCTCCGGCAGACGAGGACCGAGGATCTCGATCATCTTTCCTGAAGCGACACGGGTGGCCATCGGTCCATCCGCTGATGTAAACGACGGCAGATCTGCGTCCCAACCTTCACGTAGGTGTCTGCCAATGACTCTGTGGAACTCGGCTGCCAGGTCCGGGTAGTCTTTTGCGAAAGCTCTGAATCGTGACTCCCATTCCACTTGAGCAGCACTTCCGCGAGTGACTGCTCTCCGAAAGTGCTCCAGAGCCTCGTCGGGAATATGGAAGGAAGGCGAAACCGGCCAGTCCATACCTTCTTTGGTAAGACGCACCTCCTCTACACCAAGAGCTTCTCCATGAGCCGCTGCGGTGTCCTGTTTGTGAGGGCTGCCAAAGCCAATGTGCGTGCGCACGGCAATCAACGACGGGCGGTCTCTTTCCTCGCGGGCGTTCTTCAGTGCGAGTGCCACAGTTTCGACGTCGTTGCTCCGTTCTACTCGTTGCACGTGCCAGCCGAAAGCGGCGAACCGCGCCAGACGATCTTCGGTAAACGTCAGCTCTGTGCTGCCTTCAATCGTAATGTGGTTGTCTGCGTAAAGAACTATGAGTTTTCCAAGATGCTCGTGGCCTGCGATCGATCCAGCCTCCGATGAGATTCCTTCCTCAAGATCGCCATCGCTGACAAGCACGTAGGTGAAGTGGTCCACGATCTGGTGACCCGGCCGATTGAAACGCGCCGCCAGCGCCACCTCGGCAATGGCCATGCCCACTCCGTTTGCAAGGCCTTGACCCAAAGGCCCCGTGGTAGCCTCAACACCCGGGGTCTTGCCATACTCCGGATGCCCCGGCGTACGACTGCCCCACTGGCGAAACTTCTTCAGCTCTTCAAGAGGCAGGTCGAACCCCGTGACGTGAAGCAGAGCATAGAGCAACGCGCATCCGTGGCCGGCCGACAAGATGAAGCGGTCGCGGTCCGGCCAGTGTGGATCCCGCGGGTTGTACTTGAGCGATCTGTCCCAGAGCGCATACGCCATGGCCGCCGAGCCCATCGGCAGCCCAGGATGGCCCGAATTAGCCTTCTGCACCATGTCCACCGCCAAGAAGCGGAGCGTGTTGATACACAGCTCATCCAATGCGGGCGGAGCGATTATTGTTACTAATGTTTCAGAAGGTGCCATGGCGCGTTTTGCCTTTCACTCTCTGGAAATGGGTTGAACATCGCACGGAGATTCGAGACTCACAGTTGAGAGACGATTCAAGCCTTCTACATCTTGAGGCCAATATCCCCGATGCATTCCGGGTGTTTGCATTGGCAGGGTGTCTCTGAGGCTTTCTTCGTGTCTGCACATGTAGTGCTGCAGTGCTTCTTTCCGGGCTCCGTCGGGCACTTACAAGCTTTGTTTTCACATTTCGGTGTAGTTGTCATGAAAGCTCCTTTTCCCGAACATGCGTTCTGACCTTAGAAGGCTCTGTTGTACGGGGAATATGCTCCTCAATCTAAATTGCTTGGTTACTCTGGTCTGAAGCGCGTTTGGAGGTGCAAGCACATCTAGAATTCCATGAGCTGTCACGTCTATCTGTTCCGTTTTGGTCACTATCGCAGTATGCCTATGAGTCGAATCGAAGATTCTGCCCTGCTCCCGAAGTGTTGCTGTATTAGGACATGATTCGCATTCTCATGCTGAGGAACGCGGTGGTATAGGCCTTGATTGCATGAGTAGTTTGGTTAGATACTTCCAGGTCCTGGCCGCCGGCCGCATCGACGGTCAGGCGTTCCCCTCGTTTACTATCCTGAGCGAAAAGATCTCTAAGATGGAGCGTGCGGCTCGTTGCGGCATGGGCCTCAAGTGCCTTCCACACCCCGCTTCCAATGAGTGATGTAATGCCTTCTGTCATCTTCAATCCACCTTTCGATCAATCATTGTCCTGAGGGTCCCCAGTCGCATCCCGCATCTGTTTTGGACTGATTGGCAGATATGGCGCATTCGCACAAACTCACCAAGATGAGGAGAATGGGGAGTCGAATTCATCGTCAACGTCGAGCTCAGAACGTTCACGGGTTCTTTGAAGACACAAGTCGCGTGCGAAACCAGCAATTCATTTGCACACTTGCACATCTGCTCCTTACTGCTCATGCATCTTGCGTGCTTGCGCCAGGGCATTCTTTAGTTGCTGACCGGCGGGCGAACGACAACCACAGAGCATCCGGCTCGACGAGCGACCGACTCGGCCACGCTTCCCAGTAAGAAGTCGCGGATGCTCCTTTGCCCGTGCGAACCGACCATTATGAGATCGGCACGCCATTCGGCAGCTCTGTCGAGAATGGTCTTAGTTACGTCTCCAATCAGGACTTCGGTTTGTGCTGTAAATCCCACCCTGCGCAGCTCGCCCGCAATCCGCTCGACCAATTTACGAGCTGGCTTCATCTGCCCTTCCAATTCGGGAGCGTAACCTTGAGCCATCTCAGGCGGAGGCACGGGCTCAACCGGTTGCAGCACGTGTAACACTAGGATCTCGGTATTCTCATGCCGAATCCCGATTCCAACAGCACGAAGCACAGTCTCAGAAAATGCTGAGTCGTCAACTGCCATTAGGACTCTCATGACTCCTCTTCCCTCACTCGCAATAGGCTGTGCGATCAGGCACCGCTAGACGTAAAGAAAAGCATCTGTTGCGGTATCGTTTATCGCGCGAGGCCAATTCAAATCCAGCCAAGTGCCCTGACACTGCGTCGCCAGTATTGAACGGGCCAGCACAGGAATGCAGGTCACAATTGCTCACGGGAGAGGTCTGTTATCCCACTGCGAGGATTCATGATGCGCGATCGTCCGGGTGAACCTTATCGACAATTTCCGATATTGAGCAAAACAGTACAGACTACTACGTCGGTCAGGCGCACGAATGGCATTATTACGACAGCCGCTTGACTTGGTGGATAAGTAGCTCAAATGACAAAGAATGCGAATAAGGAAGCTTCTGAACAACAAAAGTCGCGCTGGTTCCGAATTGGACGGTTCCTGTTTGTTGTTGTCTTGGCAGTCGCCGTTTTTCTGCTTGGCCTAAGCATGGTGCATCACCGCTTCTTTCGAGGCGGCTATATCAACCAGCACGGCGTCCTCAAACCATAGCGTGAACTGCAGAGAGTCTCGGTCGCAGCTCCGAATGACGCCAAGTTACGGATTCCCTGGCGTGAAGATTTCATGCGAAAGGCTCACTCGCAAAGTGCTATGCTGCGCCGTCTCTCGCTATCGTGAGCCGATGCGGTCGATCCCATACGCATCGAGCACATCCGGCAACGTGACGACACCTTCCAGCTTGTGCAGATCCGCACGATGGATGACCGGCAAGACATCGAGATGGTATTTGCTCATGCGCTCAAGCGCCAGATGCAGGGCATGATCTGCGTGGACGTGCGGAACATCAAGGGTTTCCACAAGACTCGCCAATGGCTGCTCTTTTCGTCCATCGACAAAGGCGACCTCAAGGTCGTCCTTATTCAGGATTCCGAGAAAGTATCCCTTGTCGGCGACGGGCCAGATGCGGAAGGGCCCGGAGCGAGTTTGTTCAATTGCCTCCTCAACGCGCATCTGCGAGGAGAGCATCGGCGGAGACTTCCGCATGATCTTGGCCACTGTGCGTTGGCTGCTTTCGTCACGAGTGCTGTAGCTGGGCAAATGAATGCCATCCTGATGGGCCAATGCCTCGTAAATGGGCTGCTTCTGGAATCTGGAAGAAATGAAGAAGCTGGTCAGGTTTGCGATCATCAGCGGCACGATGACAGCGTAATCCCGCGTCATCTCAAAGATCATCAGGACAGATGTCATTGGGGCACGGACAATCCCCGCGAAAAGAGCGCCCATGCCGACGAGAGCGTAAGCGCCAGGTGTTGCGGTGTATCCCGGTAACAAGCCATGGGCTACCGTGCCGATGGCGCCTCCCAGCATTGCGCCGAGAAAGAGGCTCGGGCCGAAGATGCCACCAGCGTTCCCTGAGGCATAGCTGACAGTAACCCCAAAGAGTTTGAGAACCACGAGCAGCAACATCAACTTGAGCGCCATCGTTCCGTTCAGGGCGCTGCCGACATAGGTGTACCCGACACCCAGGACCTGAGGAACAAGCCAACCCATTAGCCCAACCGTTACTCCGCCAGCTACGGGATGCCACCATCGCGTATTCCTGGGGAGATGTAGAAAGTACTTTCGCATCCCCAACAGAAGCTTGGTAAAGGCTACCGACAGAAAGCCGCCAGCGATGCCCAGCAAAGCGTAGATGGCAAGTTCCAGCGGATGGACCAAAGTATATTGAGGCACTTGAAACAGAGGGTTATTGCCTAGCAGGAGGCGCAAAACCGCCCAGGAGGTGGCGGAGGCAAGCACCACAGATCCTAGAATTGGGGCGTGCATATCGCCCATCACCTCTTCGAGTGAAAACAACACAGCCGCCATCGGGGTATTGAAGGCCGCGGCAATGGCGGCGGCGGCGCCAACAGGAATTAGAGCCTTTACCTTTTCAGGGCGCAGTCCGAGCCAGCGGCCGAGAACGGAGCCGATTCCGGCGCCTACCTGAACGGATGGCCCCTCGCGGCCCAGCGGAATCCCGCTCGCCAAGGTGGTCGCTGTGCAGAAAAACTTGCCCAGGACGGTGCGCAAGGAGATGAACCCATCCCGTGCGAAGAGGGCGGCCTTGGTCTGGGGCACGCC
>JBEKOO010000081.1:0-10916 GCA_049521655.1 Candidatus Korobacteraceae bacterium | reverse complement strand
CTCCTGGACCCCTCCGCACCCCACACCATTATCAGATCAGTAATCGAACCTATTCCGGAATTGCCGGATCAGCCAATCGTTTGAAACTTCGCGCAACCATATACCATTCAGTAACCCCACCCTTCCAAACGATTCACCATCTCGCCAATACTTAAGCCGTATTTGCACCATAAAAAGTGCAAAAATAGACTCTCGCGCATCCCACTTGAGCAAAATGTCGCGCAACGAATTGCCTATTCTCTAACCCAGTTTTTTCGCTAGCAATTCATTCAACACCGCGGGGTTGGCTTTGCCTTTGGAGGCTTTCATAACCTGGCCGACGAAGAAGCCGATCATGGTAGTTTTGCCGGCACGGTATTGCTCAACCTGTTTCGGGCTGGCGGCCAGAACCTCGTCGATCATCTTTTCGATCTCGGCGGTGTCGGTGATCTGTTGCGGCTTTTCCTTCTCGTAGATGACGGGGAAGTCGACCTTCTGCTCGAAGGCGTGGTCGTAGAGTTCCTTAAGAATCTTCGAGCTGATGGTGCCGTCTTCGAGGAGGTCGGCAGAGAGACGCGCGCCGGCGATGCTGATAGGCGAGTCTTCGAGTTCGAGCCCGGCAGCTTTGAGGCGTCCCTGCAACTCGCTGATGACGAGGTTAGCGAGACGCTTGGGAGACTTGGCTTTGCGCGCCTCGCTTTCAAAGAGATCGGCGCGGGCCTGGGTCGCGGTGAGGGTGGCGGCGTCGCCCTCACTGAGTCCGTATGCGGCAATGAGGCGTTGGCGCTTGGCCTCGGGAAGCTCAGGCAGAGTAGCGCGGATCGCCTGCTGCTGGGCCTGATCGACGATTAGCGGAAGCAGGTCGGGTTCGGGAAAATAGCGGTAGTCGTGCGCCTGTTCCTTGGAGCGCATGGTGTACGTGCGGCCCTCGCCGGGATTGTAGAGGCGCGTCTCCTGAACTACGGTGCCGCCCGCGTCGAGCACTTCACTCTGGCGTTCGACTTCGTATTCAAGCGCCTGCCTTACGAAGCGGAAGGAGTTTACGTTCTTGATCTCGACCTTGGTGCCGAGCTGCTGCTGGCCGCGCGGACGAATGGAGATGTTGGCATCGCAGCGCAGCGATCCCTCTTCCATGTTGCAGTCGCTGACGCCGGTGTAGAGGATGATCTCCTTGAGGCGGGTGAGGTACTCGTAAGCCTCTTCGGGGGTGCTGATCTCGGGCTCGGAAACGATCTCGGCCAGCGGCGTGCCGGTGCGGTTGAGGTCCACGTAAGTCTTGGAGGCGGAGTCGGCGTAACCCTCGTGCATGGATTTGCCGGCGTCCTCTTCCATATGCAGGCGAGTGATGCCGATGCGCTTCGTCGCGCCCTCGGCGGTGCCGACCTCGATGTAGCCATGCTCGGCGAGCGGCCTGTCGAACTGGCTGATCTGGTATCCCTTGGGAAGATCGGGGTAGAAGTAATTCTTGCGCGCGAAGATGGAACTTTCGTTGACCTGGAGGTTGAGCGCCTGCGAAGCCTTCACGGCGAACTCGACCACCTGCCGGTTGAGCACCGGGAGCGCGCCGGGCATTCCGAGGCAGACGGGACAGACGTTGGTGTTGGGCTCGGAGCCGAAGACGTTGGGACAGGCGCAGAAGATTTTCGTTTTGGTCAGAAGCTGCACATGCACTTCCAGACCGATCACCGTTTCATACTTCAAAAGAACATTAACCGAATTTTTCGCCGCTATCGCCATATGAGGGTTGATTATAACGTCTGTGGCGGGAGAGAGCGGCGGGGAGATTGGTGCGGCGCCAGCACAAGAATCTACAAATGCCGGGTTTGACTTTCCGGTCATCCGCAAATATGCTGCCCCGGAACACAGCTTCGGGTGAAGGCGACTTTAAGAAAACGAGTAGGGTGCGTTCGAATCTGCAGTGTTCAGCACGATTAAAAGGGAGTAGTTATGGCCGCAGAAGTTCTGGGCATAAGCGGGAGCCCCGTTCCCGACAGCAATACCGATCGCGCCGTGAAGTGCGCACTTGAGGCCACCGGCCTGAGCACGGAATTTGTGAAACTCAGCGATTTACGAATGCAACCTTGCCGTGCATGTCTCGGTTGCAAGGACACGAATAAGTGTGTCGTGGAGGACGATGCGCAGGCGCTGGCAGAACGGTTCCGGACGGCAAAGGCCTTCGTGCTGGGAGCGTACACGCCTTACAGCAGCCTCGATGCGCGCACCAAGATGTTCATGGAGCGTATGTATTGTTTGCGGCATCAGACCGGGTTGAACCGCGGCAAGATTGGAGCCGCCGTGATTACTACCGCATGTTCGCCGGAAATTGCCGGAATGCCACCGGCGTACGAAACCGCTGTCACCCAGATCGGTATCTGGATGATGGAGGAGGGCATGAACAATCTTGGCTCGATGGTGCTGCTTGGCAACGTACCCTGCATACGCTGCGGGTATGGCGACCAGTGCGAAATGAGCGCCGTGAAAATGCTTGGCGGCGCCGAGGCGACCGTGGCTTCGTTCGGAGTTCACCGCTTTGAGACGAACGAAATTCTGCGGCAGAACGCCCGCGAGCTGGGACAGAAAATACGTGCAGCGGTGCAGGCAGGCAGCTGAGCTTCGGGGTTCACCCCACATTCGCCAACTGAGGGCGGATGTGGGCCACCTGGAAAAGTTCGTAACGCGGGCCGACATCGGCCCTTCAATCTTTGGAGGCACTATCATGGTAAGTATTCCCAAAGTTGTTCAAGACTTTCTGCCGGGCAAGCTGGCGTGGGTTGCAACTGTCTCCCGCGATGGTGTGCCCAACGTTACTCCCAAAGGAACGCTCAAACTGCTGGATGAGCAACACGTGTTCTTTGCCGACTTGTTTTCTCTGAAGACCAGACAGAATTTGCTGGACAACCCCAAGGTTGCGGTCACGGTTGTGGATCCAGCCGCAGGCAAGGGTTACCAGCTCAAAGGCACGGCCGAGATTGTGGCGTCTGGGCCGCTGTTCGATGAAACCGCCAAGGCTATCAAGGAATCTCCCCTGGGCTTGCCGCCAATCCACTATGTGGTGAAGATCACGGTGGATACGGTATTTGATCAGTCGGCGGGGCCAGAGGCCGGTAAGCAGATCGCGTAAGGTACCTGCAAGATTGCTGTTCGGGTCACCCCACATTCGCCAAAAGAAGGCGGATGTGGGGCACCCGCGTCCCGGCTTAAATAAGAATTCAAAAAATGAGATGCGTCAGCCCTGCTTTCGCGTGCCTGTTTCCTGTTTTGCCGCTTCGGACTACACTTAGAAGGTTCGGTTGGTTCGGCGAATCGCGGAGGGGTGTCTGCGCGGAGCGGAGCCGGCCTGAAGACGGGCGCGCGGCGGGGTGGCTGCGCATCGCTCGAAAAATCCACACTCTAGGCGATCTATGAATACGTTTGGCAGCCGTTCCTCGCTTCGCGTTGGCAGCAAGCAGTTCGACTTCTTCCGCATTTCCTCTTTGGATCAACATGGATTCACAACCGCGCGGCTGCCATTTTCGCTGCGCATTCTGCTGGAAAATCTGCTGCGCCGCGAGGATGGCTTGACGGTGACGGCGGAGATGATTCGCGCCCTGGCCTCCTGGACCACGAAGACCGTGAGCGCGGAAGAGATTTCATTTATGCCGAGCCGGGTTCTGCTGCAGGACTTCACCGGAGTTCCGGCGGTGGTGGACCTGGCGGCGATGCGCGATGCGATGGCCCGTCTGGGCGGCGACGCGAAGAAGATCAATCCACTGCAACCCGCCGAGTTGGTCATCGACCACTCGGTGCAGGTGGATGAGTTTGGCACGCCGCAGGCGTTTGATCTGAATGCTGCGCTGGAGTTCCAACGCAACCAGGAGCGCTATGCCTTCCTGCGCTGGGGACAGGGCGCGCTGAAGAATTTTGCCATTGTGCCGCCCGACACCGGGATCATTCACCAGATCAACATCGAGTATCTGGCGCGGGTGGTGTTTGTGCTGGAGCAGGCAGGCAAAGCTGCCATCGCATATCCTGACACGCTGGTGGGAACCGATTCGCACACCACCATGGTGAACGGACTGGGCGTGCTGGGCTGGGGTGTCGGCGGAATCGAGGCCGAGGCGGCGATGCTCGGGCAAGCGGCTTCCATGCTGATTCCGCAGGTTGTGGGTGTGCGCTTCACCGGCAAGCTGCGCGAGGGCTCTACGGCCACCGATCTGGTTCTGACGGTGGTCGAGGCGCTGCGCAAGAAAGGCGTGGTGGCTAAGTTCGTCGAGTATTTTGGGCCGAGCCTGGGATCGCTCACCGTGGCCGACCGCACGACGATTGCGAACATGGCTCCCGAGTACGGAGCGACCTGCGGCATCTTCCCGGTGGACGAGGAGACGCTGCGCTATCTGAAGCTGACCGGACGCAGCGAGGAGCAGATCGCGCTGGTGGAGGCCTACTACAAAGAACAGGGACTCTTCCACACGGCACAGTCGCCAGAGGCCGAGTACACGGATGTGCTGCACGTCGATCTGGCGACGATTGAGCCCTCGATTGCCGGGCCGAAGCGTCCGCAGGACCGGGTGGAGCTCTCGCGGGCGGCAGCCTCGTTCGATCAGTCTCTGCCCTCGTTGCTGAAGCCTGACGCCAAAGTCACGAGCAAACCGGCGGGGCGTGCGGACCGGAACTCGAAAGATTATGCGAAGGCCCTGCGCCACGGCAGCGTGGTGATTGCGGCGATTACGAGCTGCACCAATACCTCGAATCCGTATGTGCTGGTGGCCGCCGGGCTGCTCGCGAAAAAGGCGGTCGAGCTGGGACTGAAACGTCCGCAGTGGGTAAAGACCTCGCTGGCGCCGGGCTCGAAGGTGGTGACCGAGTATTTGAATGCCGCCGGACTGCAGACGTATCTGGACCAGCTCGGCTTCAACCTTGTCGGCTACGGCTGCACCACCTGCATTGGCAACTCGGGACCGCTGCCGCAAGCGGTGAGCGACGTGGTGGCGGCGAATGATCTGGTGGTTGCCAGCGTGCTGTCAGGGAACAGGAACTTCGAGGGACGCATCAACTCTGAGGTGCGCGCCAACTACCTGATGTCTCCGCCGCTGGTGGTGGCTTTTGCCTTGGCGGGCGAGATGATCGACATGTATCACGATCCGATCGGCACGGGAACGAACGGGCCGGTGTATCTGAAAGATATTTGGCCGGCGCAGAAGGAAGTGGATGAGGTGGTGAATCGCGTAATCACCTCGGAGATGTTCCGCGAGACTTACGCGACCGTGCTGGACGGCGACGCGCGCTGGCGGAGCTTGAAGGTTCCGGCGGGCGATACCTACGCGTGGGACGGAAAGTCGACTTACATTCAGAATCCGCCGTACTTTGAAGGAATGACTCCGCAGCCGAAGCCGGTCACGGCGATCAAAGGCGCGCGAGTGCTGGCGTGCTTCGGGCACTCGGTGACCACCGATCATATTTCTCCGGCGGGCAACATCAGGAAAGACAGCCCGGCGGGCAAGTACCTGATCGAACACGGAGTGCAGCCGGTGGACTTCAACTCGTATGGTTCGCGGCGCGGAAACCATGAAGTGATGATGCGCGGAACCTTTGCCAACACGCGCATCCGCAACAAACTCGTGCCGCATATCGAGGGCGGATACACCAAGCTGATTCCGGGCGGCAAGGAGCTGTCAATCTACGACGCGGCGGTGGAGTATCGCAAGCTGGGCGTGCCGGTAATCGTGATCGCCGGCAAGGAG
Source organism: Candidatus Korobacteraceae bacterium (assembly GCA_049521655.1). Taxonomy (GTDB): domain Bacteria; phylum Acidobacteriota; class Terriglobia; order Terriglobales; family Acidobacteriaceae; genus TOLSYN. Next base: position 5,217 of record JBEKOO010000081.1, on the reverse strand, counting down.
TACGGCTCGGGCTCCTCGCGCGACTGGGCGGCCAAAGGCCCGCTGCTATTGGGCGTGCGCGCGGTGATCGGCGAGAGTTTTGAGCGCATCCATCGCTCGAACCTGGTGGGCATGGGAATTCTTCCGCTACAGTTCCTGGCGGAGCAGAACCCGGAAACCATCGGGCTTACGGGCGAGGAGAGTTACGAAATCGTCGGGCTGGATGCGGCGCTCGCGAACTTCTCTCCGGGCAAGACGGTGGAAGTAAAAGCGACCGCTGCCGATGGCTCGGTGAAGACGTTTAAGACCACGCTGCGGATCGACACTCCGCAGGAAGCGTTGTACTACCAGCACGGCGGGATTTTGCAGTATGTGATCCGGCAGTTGCTGAAGTAACAGGTTTCAAAGTTAAGAGCGAAAGGCGCGGATCTGAGTCCGCGCCTTTCTTGCTGGGCAAAATCCTTCCCGCTAAATTCCGATGGCGGTGTAGTCGTCTCCGTCGGAGCGGTGGTGCTTCGCAAACTTGCGATAGGCGTCGTAGGGCTTGCGGTTGAAGCGGCGTTTGCGCAGCGCATAACCGGCCCAGAGGCCGAGTCCGATGGCGGCGACCACACCGACGGCGGTGGTGATGGTGATGGCCGGATGCTCGGTTATGGGGCGCGCCATACGGCCTCCGCGCAGGACGACGCGGCCGGGGAAGCCGAGTTCGCCGCGGAAGTTGACCACAGCGTCGTAGCCTCCGCGCTCGATGGCGCGATAGGCGTTGAGAAAAGTCTTGAGCGAGGGAGTGATGGCGTCTTCACCGCCGTGGACGACGGCGTGATGGACCCCGCGCTCCTTCTGGCGTTCCAGCAACTCCTCCAGCGCCGCGCCGAGCGAGCTGCCGTGGCTGGCCAGCGAGCGGTAGGCGACGCGTCCGCTCTTGTCGATGAGAAAGCTTGCGTTCGGCAGCGCGCCGTAGCGGCGATGCACCTCGCCGCCAAGCTCGTCGATAAGGATGGGGAAGTCAATATGCTCCTGCTCGCGCAGCAGCATGGCGGCGCGAGCCTTGTCGGCGATCGAGTGATGCGGAGGAAGCTCGGCGCCGGGGTGAGCCTCGCGCACGTAGATGAAGAGGAAGGCAACCTCGGAGGGCGGGAACTCGCGGGCAAGCGAACGCAGTCCGCCGATGGACGCCGCCGTCTGCGGGCAGGTGGCCGAGCCGAAGGTAAGAACGACGTTGCGCGAGTTCTTGAAATCGGAGAGCTTCACCATGTCGCCGGCAAGCGAGCGAAGCTCGAAGCCGGGAGCTTCATCGCCGGGCTCGGGAGCGCGGCTCCAGCGGTCCGCCGCATCGTTCTGCAGCATCTCGCGGCGAAAGCGGTCGTAGTTGTAGCGGGTGAATCCGAACATAAGTGCCTCCGGCGGGACGGCGCAGCCCCGCTTAAGATGATAAACGCTTTGCAGGACACGAGAATGAATGATTGCCATATCGTGAGATGCAGTGCCGGGATGGGACGTTGGGCGTCCCGTCAGGATGTCCGGCGCACGAAGATAAAATTCTGTTATGCCTTCTCGTGCGCCCGGATGCAGCGGGCTGTATGGCCGGGAGCGATGGCGACTAGCTCGGGCATGGCGGCCTCGCAGGCGGGGATGCAGAGCGGGCAGCGCGGAGCGAAGGAGCATCCCGCGGGCAGCGCGCCGGGCGAGGGAACAGCGCCTTCAATGGCGTGCAGCGGCTCCTGGCGATTGGTCTTCAGCGTTGGGATGGAGCCGAGCAGGCCGCGCGTGTAGGGGTGCGCGGGGTGGGCGAAGATTTCGCGCGCGGAACCCGATTCGACGATTCTTCCGGCATACATGACAGCGATGCGATGGCTGATGCGGCTGACCACGGCGAGGTCGTGCGAGACGAAGAGCATGGCCAGGCCGAGGCGCTGGCGCAGCTCGGCGAGCAGCGAGAGAATCTGCGCCTGCACGGTGACGTCGAGCGCCGTGGTGGGCTCATCGGCGATGAGCAGCGCGGGACGGTTGACGATGGCCATGGCGATCATGACGCGCTGGCGCTGGCCTCCGGAGAGCTGATGCGGGTAGTCTCGCCAGCGCCGCTCGGGCGAGGGGATGGCGACCTCGCGCATGGCCTCGATGGCGCGCGCACGGGCCGCAGCGCGAGTGATGGCTTTTTGTTCCCCACATTCGCCAAAAGAAGGCGGATGTGGGCCACCCGCGGGTAACGCTGCGCTGCCGGCCGCTGGCGCATGGGCGCGGACGGCTTCGGAGATTTGGTCGCCGACACGCATCACGGGATTGAGCGCGCTCATCGGCTCCTGGAAGATCATGGCCATGCGTCGGCCGCGCAGCTTCTGCAAATCTGCTGGGAGTGCAGTGGTCAGCTCATGGCCCTCAAAGACAACGGAGCCGGATACGCGCGCTTCGGGCGGCAGCAGTCCCATGATGGCGAGGGCGGTTACGCTCTTGCCGGAGCCGGATTCACCGACGAGGGCAAGAGTTTCGCCCGCGCCGAGTGAGAGCGAGAGCTCCCGCACGGCGGCCACCGGGCCTTGCGGTGAAGGGAACTCGACGGTGAGATTGCGAAGCTCTAAGAGCACGAGAGGTATTGGAACACAGATGAGGCGCGCGCGGCCTCTGTTCCCCACATTCGCCGAAAGAAGGCGGATGTGCTGACCCTCCTACGGATGGACCCCGGATTACTTCTTGCTTGGCGCGGCAGGAGTGCTGGGGAGTGTCTCTCCTTGTACCGCATTACGCGCAGGTTCGTTGACCAGCTTGCGCAGGAAGCTTGGGGGAATCGTGGCCGCGACATCGACGCGCTCGCCCTTCTGCGTGATGGTCAGCGAATCAAAGACGGTTTTCACGTCGGAATCGGCAGAAGCTGCTTTGGTGTTGGCCTCGATGCCGCGAAAGATGTTGAGGAAGGCGGTCGTCTGCTCGGTGAAGTTGCGGGCGGCCTGTTCGCTCTGGGTGTAGAACTCGGCGCGGGCGTGGATGGTGGTCAACATGCGCAGAGAGATGACGACATCGCTTTCGCCGGGAATTCCGATATCGATGCCGCCCGGCAGGGTGAAGGAAGGCGCGGCGTTAGGCTTGAGCGTAGAAGCAGGGATGCGCGCGATGGCCCAGAGCAGGCTGCCGAGCGGGACCTTGGGGAAGTAGGTGCGCACCAGTCTTGGGCCGCCAAAGGGCAGAGCGACTTTCTTGAAGCGGTCGATGATGCCGTGGACGAGGCCGGGATCATCCACGTTGGAGACGGCGACGGTGTCGATGGCAAGCAGCGCGACGCGCAGCGTGCGGTTCTCGATGGGAATAGAGAAGACATCGACGTCGCGATAGCTCTCAACCGAGCGCGAATGCTGGCGCAGATACTGCGAGAGCTTCATCTGGTCGTAGTGGCCGACGAGGATTTCGGTGTAACGTGTGGCGCCACGAGCCGTGCCGGTGACAGCGCCGCGATGCACCGCCATCGCCGCCTCGTCGAGGTCGCGCTCAAAGGCGAAGCCGGTGTTCTTGACGAACTCATCGTAGCCCGGAGCCAACTTCGGTAAGGGCTGCTGGTCGAAGGCGGTGAGGTTGCGGACCGTGCCGAAGTCAACATAGATAACGGCATCGGCCTCGGGTAGCAGACGCGCCGCTTCCGGGGCGGCGCGCTTGCGCAGCAGCACCACGGCGGCAACGGCTGCGATGAAGATCAGCACACAGAGCGAAACAATGAGAATGCGGCGGCGTGCTCTCATGACTGGATGGCGCAAGCGGAACAAAGGCGGCCGGATTGCGCGCCGGCAGATTCGTTGTCGGAGGCCGCATGAATGGAGTTGCCGGCGAACCCTGGTTGGCCGGTCTGGTAGCCACTCGAAAGCTTTTCAGGTAATATCATGCCTGGTGCCGAATGATAGCATCCGGCAGGGCTTCGAGTCCTGTGCGCCCGCCGCGGAGCTGGACTTCGCGTTGGGTACGGGCCGACGGATGGCCCTCCAGCCGCGGGCGCTGGGCGGCACCGGGCACCGGTACGGGAATGCGAGTTGCGCGTGGCAAGGTGGCGTGCTATCTTCGCTTTGGAGTCCCGGACGCCGGTTCAGTTTCCGAAGCGCGGCAGTTGCACGATGGTTGGAAGCGGCTTTGGTGGGCTGGCGTAGCTCAGCTGGTAGAGCATCTGATTTGTAATCAGAGGGTCGGGGGTTCAAATCCCTTCGCCAGCTCCAGGTTCAGTCTCAACGCGCAAGCGGAAGCGCGGCGGGACAAGATCCCAGTGCGGTTTTCTTTCCGAGAGAAGCGCTCTCCCAAAGGATCTAACGGAGAAGCTGAACACGCAGGTTTTAGCTGCGTTCGGCGACTTTCGGTTCGTGGCTGCTTCCGCGGTGGGCTCAAGCGCCCGTTCGGGGTCTTTGAAAGTTAGCGCGGAACCGATGTGCACTGCGGTGCCGTCAAACATGGATTTCACGCACAGGTGGGTGAGCGGTTAAAACCAACAGACTGTAAATCTGTCGGCCTTAAGGTCTACGGAGGTTCGAATCCTCCCCTGTGCACCATCTTTTGCCCTACTGGAGCGAGTCGGCTCCGGCTGCAGCGTACAGATTGAGGCGTGATGGCAAGAGCAAAGCGGTTTTGGATTGCCATGGGCGCCTTTGTATTGCTGGGCGCGCTGGAGTGGAACACTCTGGGTGCCGAGACGATTCGCGTGGTCAATGGCCCGGATGGCAGACCGCTGCTGGATGTGAGTATTCGCGGGGTAGCGCTGGCGGTTCTGGCGTTGTTCGCTTTTCGGAGCTGGATTCATCATCGGCGCGAGATACTGGAAGAGCGCAGCCGTTCCGGGCAAGAGTGAGTTGTAGCGGGCGGGAGTAACTCAGTGGTAGAGTCTCAGCCTTCCAAGCTGTTGGTCGCGGGTTCGATTCCCGTCTCCCGCTCCATGATTTTCGCAGGTCGTATATACTGCAAGATGTAAGCGCTGATGTAGCTCAGTTGGTAGAGCACTCCCTTGGTAAGGGAGAGGTCATCGGTTCAATCCCGATCATCAGCTCCATTTATGGCAAGGCCGAATTATGCGTGCGGCCCTCCTTTTGGGAGGGCTGTCGTGGGTTCGGTGAGCCGAGCAGGGAAAATCTACCTTTAATTACTAGGGCATAAAGCAATGGCGAAAGAGAAATTTGACCGCAGCAAGCCGCATGTGAACGTTGGCACGATTGGGCATATTGATCACGGCAAGACGACGTTGACGGCGGCGATCACGAAGGTGCTGCAAAAGCA
>JBEKOO010000080.1:0-12487 GCA_049521655.1 Candidatus Korobacteraceae bacterium | reverse complement strand
CCGGATTGGCCGGATGCAGGTAAACCGGCACATCAAGTTCCTGCACACGCTCCCAGAATGGCGCGAATCGGTCCTCGTCCAAGTAATGCCCAAACGTGTGACCGTTGACGAGCGCCCCTTTGAAGCCCAACTGCCGGACGTTGCGTTCAAGTTCATCGGCGGCAGCTTTGGGATCCTGCATCGGCAAGGTGGCAAAGCCGGCATAACGCTTTGGACATCTTTGTATGTGGGTCGCCAGAATATCGTTCGTTTTCTGAGCAAGTCGTATCGCCTTGGCAACACAGTTCTCCGCTTGGGCCCCCGGCACCGTCGCCGAGAGTACGGCAACTTCGATCCCAGCTTCATCCATCGCCTGTAATCGCAGGTCGCCAAAGTCGCCAAGGCGGCGGTTCAAGTCGGCAACCATCTCTGCGCTATCTGAGGGCATAACTTTGCCTTCGTATTCGACGAGTTCGTCGGTGATGAAGTGTTCCTCGAGAGCAATCTTTTTCACCATTTTCTCCATCTTTCTATCGGACATTCCATTCTAGCTCCCAACAGCCACAGACGATATATTCCGCGCAGGAGTCAAGCCCACTATTCTTTCGTTGCTTTGGCTCAGGTTCCGGCACAGGATGCTGGGGCGAACCCAAGTCCCACAACTGCTGACCACGGCCTTTCCATCCGGTTTTGTCAGACATTTTTCCGGCCTCTTCTTGGGTCTCAAAGGACTTCCCGGCTCCCACAGTTTCCGCTATGTAGCCGGAAGCTACTTGTGTCCACCGCTGCATGTGCTTTCGACTTGATGTTTCCAGACGGCCCAATCCCGGCCATAACGGGTGACACTGGTATCCTCTGCCCCTTCTCCAGGTTGGAGGTAATTCACATTTCGAGCCATCGCCATAGCCTTTCCCTGCAAGTTGGCATTGACTTGCAGATAGACACTCCGGCCCACTACCTCCTGCAGTGAGGAGGCAACGACCACGGCGCCATGTCCGCGCATCAGCGAGGCTGGCTTGTCCGCCAGCACATGGGCAAGCGCTTCCCCCAGCTCGCGATTGTGGATCAGCATACTTTTGTCCGAGGGGGCGCGGAAGTTGCGAATTTCAAAGCAATGGAAGATCCGCGACGCCAAATGGAATGAGCTCAGGCGCATGGCAGTGAACCACGGCTTGCACATCCGGCCGCGAACGGTATATCTCGCTATGAATGAAGCGCTCGACATACGCCGGGAGACTATGCCTTCCGTCAAGCTGGCGATGTAGCCAGCACCGCCCACTTTTTCCAGCTCCTCGCGATAGAACAGCACCTCGGTCAGAAACGTAAATTCAATTGGGATGCGCTGCTCCGACATCTCACGCATGTGGGAAAAGATGCGGCGATGCGAGCGCAGAAAGAAGTCATCGGGGCTCAGCCTGTCGAGCCCCTCGATAACTTGGCCATTACGCGTGAAACCACCATTGAGTAGGATATTGCTGAGAATGGCCTTCTCAGCCTCAACGCAAGCAATGTACCGACAGCACTGGATCCACCCGGTTAGCAATCGATCTCGGTGATGATCTCCGGGAACTTGTGAACGTGTTCGGACACTCCGTTCGGGCCGATGAAGTAGTTGTCGGTGATCGAGTTGAAGAAGTGGCTGGAAATCCAGGTAGGATGGCAGGCGATGTTCATGCTTTCTGCAATCGGCATGGTTTCATCGAAGCGGACCAACGGAGGCTCTACCAGGTCGTAGCCTTGGCCGTGGCAATAGAGCCGGCGCTCTTCCGGCAGCTTCTTGCTGCGCATGAAGGCGTTATGTGCGTCCCAAATGTCTCGGCAGGAGGCGCCCGGCTTCAGCAGACTCAAAGTGTATTGGCGGGCTTCCAGCATGAGGGCGAACTCGTCCTTCAATTCCCGTGGCGCTTTGCCCAACACGCAGGTGCGGCCCAGCTCCGTATACATGCCGCCGGGGCCGTTGGTTTCGATAAGGATATGGAATACGTCTCCCTTGCGCAGCATGCGGTTCAGCGTATGCGTATTGCTGATGGGAACAACGGTACCGGGCGCGGCGTCGCTCGGGTTTGAGGAGCATAGGTAAATTCCCTGTTCGCCGCCGCCGTTGAACACAGCTTCGATGGCCACGCCGGCGACATCCTGATCGCGCATGCCCGGCTTGATGGCGGCAAAGGTGGTTTTCATCGCGTCGTCCTGAACGGCTGCAGCCCGCCGGCACAGTTCCAGCTCTTCGGCGCTCTTGGGTACCTTGATCTGATCCACCAGTTTGGTAGCGTCCACGAATTTTGCCCCGTTGTACTTGCGCCGCAAAGGATCAATCAGCGAGATGGGCAAAGTTCCGGTTCCCACCAAGCCTATGGTCCCGCGAGACCATTTCTCCAGCGCTTTCTCCGCCTGTTCGGTGTCCTGCGCCAAGCTGTAGCCGGCCGAGACAAAGATGGAAGTGTTGCACACGTACTTCACACCACGCCGCAAACCGTCGCCTTCGGCGGATAATTCCTGAATGACGCCGATAGGGCCCTGGGCGATCACGGTCATCCCATCGTCGGCTGGAAAGACCACGGTTACCGGATAGCCGTTGACGGCCGGCAAGTCGATAAACCACTTTATGTAGCCACCCATGTGATCGTTGTTGTTTTGCATGATCAGGGCGTCGATGTGGCTGGCGCGCATGGCTGCGCGCACTGCCGCCCAGCGCCGCTCAAGTTCCTGCGTGGAAATCGGTGTATTGATGCGTTCCGCTTGGAAAGTCATAAGATCCCCTAAAATAAGATTTTCTCTTCGACCTTTAGTGTTTCACCAGGTTAATCATGTTGGTATAGTCACCGGCAAGATACCGGTTCATGTTCTCGTAGAAAATGGGCAGTGCGCGTTGCGGGTACTCGTCGAAGGAACCGCCCACATGCGGCGTGACAATGCAGTTTGGTGCCGACCAAAATGGACTTTCCGGTGGCAACGGTTCCTGATGAAATACGTCCAGAGCCGCGCCGGCGATCTGCTTGTTTTTCAGAGCGTCGATCAGCGCGCCCTCGTCGATGACCTCGCCGCGGCCGAGATTAATGAAATAGGCCGACGGCTTCATCGCCGCAAAAAACTCTGCGCCGGCAATCCCCCGCGTTTGCGGCGTGGAGGGGATGAACGATACTACGAAGTCGAATTCCGGAATCGCCTGCAAACCCTCTTCCCATCGGAATATTCTGTCCACGCCATCCACCTTCGCCAGCGGTGAGCGGTTGATACCCACCACCTTCATTCCCATGGCCTTGCACTTCGGGGCGAAGGCCTGACCGATTGTGCCCATCGTGAAGATTCCGACCGTTTTGCCGTCCAGCAGAGTAACCATGGGGCGCTCCCAGATGTGCCGCTCCTGGTTCTTCAGCGCGAGAGGATAATTGCGGGCCAGAGCCAGCATCGACATCAGGGCAGCCTCGGACATCGGCGGCCCATGAATTCCCCGCGTGTTCGTCAAGACAATCTCAGGTTTCAGTGAGGGCAGTCGGTCAATGCCGTCCGTGCCGGTCGTCAGCGCATGGATCCACTTGATGTTCAAACCCTCTTGCAACACGTGGTCGGCCATCATCGGAGCGAATGTCAGGAGGATCTCGGCATTCGCGATATAAGGACCAACTTTACTGTGATGATTCACCATGTTGATAGTCATGTCCGGAAACTGGGCGCGCAAGGAATCCATATACTTTTCCCGAACGGGCTCGGGGTGCGAAATGATTATCAGCAGATTCGGCATGCAATCACCTGAAAGCAAGCTCTCGCCTCTTAGAGATGGGTTTGATTTGAGCATTCTATGCTTTCGCCTCCCGAGGTTCGACTCAATTCAATGACGCGACCCTGATTGAACTCCAATGTTCAGAATGGTTTCACCGTTCGGCAACTAGTCGCGGCATCGATATTCGGGATCGCTCACAAACTGATGACCTCGAACACAGATCAGAGTAGGCTGAACGGGGCAAGTCGGTTTCACTACCAGTGCCGCGACCCCATGGGCGCGCTTGATTATCGCCAGCCATGCAGATGATAGCAGCGAACCGGGCATTATGCACAAGCCGATGCTGCCACGAAGAAGGGAGCAGAAATTGCTCACGATCCAACCTCTATCTCCGATACAATCTGGAACGCAGCCGACGACAACCAGAAGGCGAAACGTTTCCTCTAAGCTGGAGTTGGCTCAACGCAGCCAGCACTCTCGTGGGTTCTGAATCTCAACACCCAGGAGCACCGATGCACGAGCACAGTGGTTTCGATACCTATCTTGAGCCTCTCCTGGTCTCCCGCGAACCGCGCCTGCGCGCGTACCTCCAAAAACTCGCCGATTTCCGCCAATGGGTGCTCACAGATGTTGACGCACAGGCGGACTACACCGACCGCTACGCTCCGCCGTCTCTGGAGACCTACGATCGCAGCGGCTGTGTCGCCAATCGCGTGGTGGTTAATCCCTGGTACGAGGCGCAACACCAGGAGATATATCGTCGCGGTGCAATCGGGTTGCCGTATTGCGAGGCAGCGCCGCACCTGCTCAGCTTCACCATGGGTTTCTTGCTCTCCCAGGCCGACATCAGCCTCCACTGCCCGGTCACGCTCACCGGAGCAGTTGCCTATGTGCTCGGGTATCACGCAAGCAAAGAAATCCGCTGCAAATATCTGCAAGAGCTAACCCGCATGGATGGGCGCACCGCAACCGGAGGTACCTGGGTGACCGAGCAGCATGGCGGTAGCGACGTCGGCGCAACCACCACGATTGCTGTTCCGCAGAGCGGCCGCTTTGCTCTCCGCGGATTGAAATGGTTTACCAGTAACGCAAACTGTGGACTGGCGATCGCTACTGCGCGTCCGGAGGGCGCCGAAGCTGGCTCGGCTGGTCTGGGACTGTACTTGATTCAGAGCCATCTGGATGACGGGAGTTCGAACCACTACGTAATTCGCCGGTTAAAAAATAAGCTCGGCACCAGGGGGCTTCCGACCGGCGAAACAGAGCTGCTCGGTGCCGAAGCGCTGGAAATTGCAGGCCCGCCGCACGGATTCAAGTTCATGATGGCGGCTCTTGAGTACAGCCGGGTACACAATGCGGTAGGTGCAGCCGGATTGCAGCGGCGAGCATTGCGCGAAGCCGTACAGTGGGCCCGGTCGCGCAGAGCCTTTGGCCACACGCTTGCCGAGTATCCAATGGTGCGGGACGAATTGCTCGGAATCCGCGTGCGCTTCGAGGCGGGCGCTCTACTGGCGTTTGAGGCGGCACTCGCGTTCGATGCCGCAATTGAGGATTCAAAGAATGGCACTTGGCTCCGCCTCGTCACTGCACTTGCCAAGTACCTCACGGCTGAGGACGCCATTCGCGCCAGCCGTGCGACGCTCGAGCTCGTTGGTAGCAATGGCTACACCTCGGATTACCCCATCGCCCGCATTCACCGCGATGCGCAGGTGCTCACCGTGTGGGAAGGTCCGGCGAACATTCAAGCGCTGGAGCTGCTGCGCCTTCTCGCACCGAAATACGCAGGGCAGCTTCAATACGAGCGCCGCGTTCGCGGCATTATCGACCGTCTGCCCGCTGCCATGGCGCCGCTGCGCAGCGCTCTTGATTCACGGCTGCGGGGCGACAGTGCCGCGATTGCGGCAACTACCGCCGATGAAGCCTGCTCGCAGCGGTATGCGCGAAAGCTCCTTGAGCGTTTGAGTCACAGCCTCGCGTTCGCATTCATGTGCGAGACGGCTGCCGAGGCCCACTCGAACGGAGACGATCGCCGCATGCTGACCGCGACTCGCTATTACGAAGAGCTCGAAGAACCGAAGCTTGGCGCCGAAGACCAGCGAGTCTGCCGCGCTGCTCTCGAACTGCTCGAAGAAGAACAAGTCTTGGAGCCAAACCGCGCTTCGCCTCCGAGCAACGAGTAGCCTCGCTGTCCAGCAGTCTCTATGGCAATTAGGTGGAGCTGCACAAGGACTTTCCGTATCCTCTGAACCACAATGATGTAAATTGGAATACGCTTGATCTCAGTGCCAGCTAAGCAACTGGCGAGCCCAAATAGAGTCAATCGCGACCAGCAGAATGGACCAGGAAAAACAGGAAACGCAGAAGGCGATAGAAGCTCTGGTGCAGAGCCAAAGCACGCTCGTACTAAGTACGGTGAACGCTGATGGCACGCCTCACGCTACGCCGTTATTTTACTTGGCGGGGGAGGAACTGGAACTCTATTGGTTTTCTGACGCTTCAAGCCAGCATAGTGCCAACCTCGTTCGAGATCGCAATGTTGCTGTTGCGGTTTACGCTCCGACCGAACACTGGAAAGAGATCTGCGGCGTCCAAGTGCGAGGCACGGTTGGAAAGATCACCGATCGCAAGATTCGGCGCGATATTACGCGGCGCTATTGCGACCGTTTTCAGTTGGGCCAGATTTTTCGCTTGCCGCTGGCGCGCTGTTCTCTCTATGTCCTCTGGCCCTCGTGGATTCGCTATATCGATAACAGCAAGCGTTTTGGCTACCGCTCTGAGATCAGCCTGCCAACACACTCGTGATCTTTTGTTCGCAGTGGGTGAGGGAATACGGTATCCGGCATTTGGTCTCGTTCAGTCTGATCCGGATATCACCGGGGAGGTTTCCAACGCGCAAGGTTTACCGAGTGCCGGCGTGTTGAGCGGACCAGTCGGGATCATTCGTGAAATGAAAAACGCGAGAAGCTCTTTATCACAAACACCGTCCTGCAGGATGTTTGTAACAAGAAAGCTTCTCGCGTTCTTAACTTCACGAATACCTGAGGATACCTTCTCAGATCGGGTGAGCGTAGATTGCCATGCCCGATACGGTGGCGAGAACCGTATCCAGTCCTTTGCGGAATCCGCTCTTCGTGCGGCTGCTCGGAATGAAAAGAATGTCCTCTGCTTCAAGGTTGATGTCGGGAGTCTGCGCCGAGTAAATCTTGTTCAACGGGATCGGAGTTTCCTTCTGTCCGGATGGAGTCTTGCGAATCAGCTTGGCCTTGCCCAGCGATGCCGTTGGATTTGTGCCTTGCGCAAGGGCAACCGCCTGCAGCACCGTCATCGTGGAGTTTTCCATCACAAATCCACCGGGGAGCTTCACGTCGCCTGCGACATATACGATTCCGGCTTTGGAAATCATTACGGTGTCGCCGGGTTGCACCTGGACATTACTCTGGCTCCAGTCCTTAACTCCGATTGGCATTTCCACTACCTGGGCCTCGGTGGCGCCCCGGCGCATAATCATGACTTTCTTGCCCGCCTTTGGAGTAACTCCACCCGCAGCCGAGATTGCATCGAAGAGCGTGTGTGTTCCGAGCAGTGGATAGATGCCCGGCTTCGCCACTTCTCCGAGAACGGAAATGCCTTGTGTCGCGTATTCCTTCTCGAACACATTTACCTGGGGATCGCGAAAGTACTTTCCTTCACGCAGGCGCGAGGCAATCAATGCTTGTGCCTGGCTTACGGAAAGTCCGCCCACCGTTACACTCGAGATCATTGGTAAACTGATTTGCCCGTCGCGGCTGACACGAATCTCCCTCGTGTATTCCGGAGCGCCTTCCACACTGATCTGCAGAAGGTCTCCACTTCCGATCAGCAAGTCTGGAGGTGCCTGCGTCTGCTGAATAGCTGGTTGCGTGCGCTCCGCCGGAGCGGGCACGGTAGCCGAAGCAAGAGTCTGGCCGCACGCTGGTAGCGCCAGCATCATGAACATCAGTGGGACTGCATGCTTGCGGATGTGGAACTGCATAACCGGAATCCTACCCTTCCTGTCTCAAGAAGTGGTCGCGGAACGACCACCATAGCTTGTTGGCAATCAGTTGCGGCTGGGGAATCAGATACCGCACGTCTACTGCCTGATAATGTTCCGAGTGATTGAGAGTATGTATTCCCCGGCTCCCCGGAAACCATTCCGGCCCCAGCGATTTGATTGGAGTCTCCCGGTATTCATCGGGCGAAAGCACATCGATGCGATTCAAGACAGTCGCACCGCCATAACTCTGTGAGCAGTTCTGGCCAGGGCGGATCAGCAAACCCTCATGGCTGAATATCTGGCCCGCGGGTCTGGCTCTGCAAACATCGACAACAACCGGATTGGCTGGGTGCTCATGCCATGGTCCGAGAGGAGTTTCAGCAAAGTACAAGAACAGCTCGCTGTTGATCTTTCCGTTCTTCTTCACTCCTGCTGCAAACATCCAGAATGCTCCGCCGTGTTCAAAGATCGTTGCATCCACGGCCCAAACATTTTCCAGAAGGTTGCCGGCGAACTCCCAGCGATAAGGAAATTCGACTGCCCGGAACAACTTGATACAACCGCTGTCGCGGCTTTCGGGAAGCATATAAATCTGTCCCTCCCACTCGAATAGAAATGGGTAAGAGAGATGGTGCGGCGCTTCCAGCACCAGCGACGGTGCTCCGCGAAAGCCCTGCTCATCGAATTCGATGCAGGAAATTACGCCTTTGCGTGTCGCAAAGACAAATTCTTCAAAGAACAAGTAGCTCCGCCCCTCGCGCTCGGCCACAAATGGGTCGGCAAAGAAGCGGTCGCGCGGTGGGTTCAGCAGATAAAAGGCCTTCAACTCGAACGCCTCCGCTCCGCTCACTCTGGAACGCACACCGACATACCATTGCTCCTCAAAAAAAAGTCGGCGGACCCTGAAGGAGAAATTGCGGCCGAGTGCGCGAACGGATGACATGAAGCCGTCGCCGCCAGATGCCGTAATAACTGCAGGAGGCGCAAGTCGTGGCTCGCACGAGTTAGCTGCGCTGAGTGTCGAGGAGCCCGTGATCGAGTTGTGCGCATTGATATGCATCGCCGGATGGCCCTTTGGTGTCCTTTATCCTGTGACGTAGATGCATTACTGGGTTGACTGGATGTGTGCTGAAAGCACGCGAGCGCTGCCGTAATCAAACCCGTCGCCGAGGCGCGAATAGACTTCAAGAGTTTTCTCGGAAATTGCATCCCAGGATAAGGGGCCGCGACTGAGTTCGCCGATTGCCGCTCGCATCGCTTCCTGCCCAGCCCTGTCCCGCAAGACACTTTCCAACGCGCCCGCCAGAGCTGGTATATCGCCCGCTGGCGTCAGCCGCCCATGAACTCCATCCGTGATCGTCTCTGCAATTCCGCCGATTCGGCTGCCAACTATCGGTGTACCGAACGCCAGCGCGGTCATCAGTACGCCGCTCTGGTCTATATCGGTGTAAGGCAGAGCGACCAGCGTGGCTTGGTCAAACAAGTGCGGAATCTCCTCCTCATGGAGATAGCGCAGCTCCCACTGAATCCTCTGCTCAATGCCCAGAGCTCGCGCACGCTCCCGGATGGGTGCCATATCGACACCTGGTTTTCCGGCGATCAGCAGACGAGCGCTGTCGCGGAGATCCCTGGGAAGCATGGCGAAGGCCTCAACTAAGTTGTCCAGGCCCTTGTAGGGTTCAATCGAGCCGAAGAATAGAATTACCTGCTGCTCGCCCCCGGTAGCCTGCCGGGCGGGAGCCAGGGAGCGGTAAAAACTCAGCACGCCATGCGGAATCAGATGAAGACGTTCCAGTGCTACCCAGCCTTGCTCGAGAATTCTGGTTTGACTGAAGGCCGCATGGGCGATGACGGCGCTGAAGTTCTCGAACGCGGATCGCGTCGTCAGCGTTTGCCATCGCGATACCGAGCCGTGAAAGAGACCATTGGTATTGTGTACGGTCAACACCAACGGAGCGATGCGCGCAAGTCTCTTCAGAAAGAACGCGTCCGCCAGAGGAACGGGAAGCCACTGGAAGTGGATGATATCGGGCTTCAATCGCCGCATCGCCGCCACGAACCTCTCCATTCCTACTGCGTGCTCGATGCCCTTCGCGTATCTCCATATGCGGCCGCGCCGGTGTTTACGGGCATAGGCGTGGCACAGCGGATAAAAGTGCTGCCAGTCCTCAAAGTTCTTGGTGGGCCAACTCCAGGATGAATGGAGAAACTCGCTTCTGGCCAGGGTGACTTCTGCGCCCCGTCGCGCAAGCCCTTCGCACAGCGAATAATCGTAGGGGAGGCTGAAGCACGATGGGTCGACAACGACCACGCGGAGACCATCTCCGGTGCTGGCGCAGGTAGGGCGAGCGTATTTGTTTAACGAAGTTTCAGAGAGCATCGGCAGTCACTCATCGAGAGAAGACGATAGATTGATATATGCGCATATAGTCTGAGGCATTCAGCGCGGTCGAAAACTTTCGCACGGTTTTGAGTCCATTGCCAATCAATTGGCTGCGCGAATCCTCCGTCGAAAGCAGCGGCAGTGCCGCAGCCGCTATCGCCCTGGCATCGGCAGAGTCCACCAGCCGTCCGTTCACGTTGTTGCAAACCACCTCGCTGATTCCCCCGACGTTGCGAGCCACCACCGGAATTCCCAGCGCCATTGCCTCCAGCAGAACTGTGGGCAGCCCCTCATGATCGGAGGTAATCAGCAGCAGGTCCATCGCGCGCAGAACGTCGCAGATATCGCCGCGTTCGCCGAGGAAAAGCACCTGCCGTTCCAGCTCGCTGCCGCGCAAGGAATCCCGCAGCGCCGCTTCTTCTCTTCCTGCGCCTGCGATCACGAAGCAAGCCGAGGGCAGTTGATGCGACAGGCAGCGCGCAACCTCCAGAAAAAGATCCACCCGCTTGACCGGATCAAGCCTGCCCACGATCCCGGCCACGCGGCGCTCCGGGCTGATGCCAAGCCGCAATTTTGCCTCTGCCACCGTGAGCCTGGATTGAATGCCATTCAGGTCGATAGCGTTGCGAATCACCGAGAGTTTTTCCGCGGAAACTTTTCCTGCGAGTCTTTGCTGCAGTTCGCCGCTGACGCAGACAACACGGCTTGCATAGCGGGCTGTCAGCCTCTCCATGCGGTAAACGGCGCGGTCCTTGAGGGTGTGCGGCTCCGGCATTCCATGTTGCGTGCGCACCAGGAAGGGAACCGCAAGACGCTTTGCCAGAAGAAGTGCCAGCAGGTTCTCTTTGCTCTTGTGCGAGTGCAGCACGTCGATCTTCTTTCCGCGCAGTATTCGCGAAGCTTCGTGAAATGTCGCAAGGAACCTTCCGCTGGAACGCGGTATCAAAGCTGTTTCAATCCCGCTCTTCGTCAGCTCCGCTCCGAGCCGCCCCTCGCCCAGCACGATTGCACTCAGTGACAATGCCGTCTCTGCTGCGAGCTGGCGAAGAAGCATCGCTATCTGCGCCTCGGCGCCCGCCCAAATTTCCGCCGAAACTACATGGCATACCGCAATCTCGCGTTCAGCGCACAGCGCGAGACGGGCCTGCGCCTGCGGCTCGGCAACTTGGGGTGCAATCGAGACTGAATGGGTGGCGCTCATATCGTATTTTGCCCTCGGCAACCAGGTGCAGCGATAAAGCAGAGACTCACGCCCTTAGTCGCTGACCTTTTGGGTACCAGAAATTCTAGAAATACCTTAGTAATTCAAGTTATTAATAAATAAGTACTTACAACAATGTCCCTAGAGGTAATGCGTTGAAATTGTAGGGTGATGTCGGAGTATTAGCCGATGTGAGCAGAGGAATCCAAACCGTATTGTTGCGTGCAGGAGAAACCATGAAACGCCTTCTCGCATTACTCATTATGATTGCTGCACTGGCGGTCGCCAGTTTCGCCACTGTAAGCTTCTCGCCATCCTCCCTGTCTTTCGGAAGCCAGGCCGTGGGAACAACCAGTGCTGTACAGTTTGTTACGTTCAGCAATAGCGGCAGCACCAGCCAGAGCTTCGGCACTGAAACCATCGCCGGTGCATATGCGTGGGGCGGCGTCGGCACCTGCGGCGCGACGCTCGCCGCCAGCTCCAACTGCACCATGAGCCTGGTCTTCAAACCCACAGCCTCGGGAACCAGCACCGGCTCGCTGACTGTCGGCTCCACGGTCATCAGCCTGACCGGCACGGGTACTACGGCAGCTGCGGCTGTCACCTTCTCGCCGTCCTCCCTGTCCTTCGGAAGCCAGGCGGTGGGAACCACCAGCACTGTAAAGCTTGTTACGTTCAGCAATAGCGGCAGCACCAGCCAGAGCTTCGGCACCGAGACCATCGCCGGTGCATATGCGTGGGGCGGCACGGGCACCTGTAGCTCGACGCTTGCGGCCGGCTCTAACTGCACCATGAGCCTGGTCTTCAAACCCACAGTCTCGGGAACCAGCACGGGCTCGCTGACTGTCGGCTCCATGGTCGTCAGCCTGTCCGGCACGGGCGGCTCGACTACGCCCACGCCGACCCCGGTTGCGATCTCCACTACTTCTCTTGCCAAAGGAACCGCGGGCACTGCCTATTCAGCTACCCTGCAGGCCAGCGGCGGGACATCGCCTTACACCTGGAGCTTGGCTTCCGGCTCCCTGCCTGCGGGATTGGCTCTCTCCACCAGCGGCACCGTCAGCGGCACGCCTTCCGCCAGCGGAACGTCTTCGTTCAGCGTCACGGCCAAGGATTCAGAGTCTACGCCTCAGTCCGCCACTGCCGCGCTATCGATTACCGTTGCTGCCGCTGTCTCCACTCCGGCGG
>JBEKOO010000079.1:0-11923 GCA_049521655.1 Candidatus Korobacteraceae bacterium | reverse complement strand
GCAATGGAAGATCCGCGACGCCAAATGGAATGAGCTCAGGCGCATGGCAGTGAACCACGGCTTGCACATCCGGCCGCGAACGGTATATCTCGCTATGAATGAAGCGCTCGACATACGCCGGGCGAGGATCGCCGCCAACCGGATTGGCATCCAGGTCAAAAGTCATGATGTCGGACTCAGTTGTAAGCTCTGGCGCCATCGACCGCGCCAGGAGAAATTGCTTGGGTTTGCCCGGGCAACGTAAGCTGACATGGCCGTACCCGTCCACCACGTCTTTTGCCGCGAGAATGTGGTTTGCCAGCACGACGTCCCGAACCGCCGAATCGGCTTCCGGCGGGGAAGCGAGAGCCGGGAGAGCAGCACCGACGAACGGAACACAAGCAGCGAACCTTAGCAGATTGCCGAACAGATTCCGGCGCGTACAAGTTGAAATCATTGACTGGCGGCCTCCTATCCGCCTCTTTAACCAATCTGCTCAACAGCAGAATTTGTGGTAAACCAGAATTTTCGTCTTAGCTTTCAACAACTCAGAATATAAACCCCTGCGGATAGTTGAGCGCACGATTTGTTTTTTGCTCTTTGGCTGGGCCAGGGCTCGGAGCAGGGTCCCGTGTACGCTCGGCATCGCCACGTCTTTGTATCCGGCCAGCCGACTGTAGATTGACTGTCTAAACAGATGCAAAAAGCGAGCGTCTGTGACAGCAGTCAACCATGCACGAAAGCCGGTGTTGGTCCGCGGTGCGGTGCGAATTGGACCACTGCTTTTTTGACCGCACGACACCTTTAATGGAATCTGGGCAGCAGAGAAATCGCGCTCTGATTCCACGCCCGCTACGGATTGATTAACCAGTCAGCCAGAATGAACATTAGAATGCCAAAACGAGCGATTGACTTCTGCGCGGGCTTGGTTAATATCAACAACCGTGCTGGGATGGGTTCATTATCCCGCGAACGACCGTTCGGCAGAAGGAGAGAATGGGGGCATGCAGGGAATTTCAATCAAACTGCAATCCTCGACGGGCGACCAGGAGCAGGAATCGCGCCGAGCGATCAAACGCATGGGAGCGGATCCCAAGAATTCCTATCTCGCAAGAAACTCTCTGGAACGCGCGATTACGATTCTGGAGTTGGTGGCAAGAAAACCCGGAGGACTGACCAACGCCGAAATTAGCCGGAGTATGCACATGGCCACCAGTAGCTGCTCGTACATTCTGAATCGACTGGAGCGGGAGAACTTCCTGACGCGCGGGAAAAGCACACGGAGGTACGAGATTGGACTGAAAATTGTCACCCTCGCGGCTTGCGCGCTGCGGGACTTGGGTCTACGCCCGTTCGCCGAACCAGCGCTATACCGGCTGGTCGCAAAGACCCAGCTCTCGGCCTCGGTGGCCGTCCTGAACCGAGGACGGGTTTGGCTCGTGGATACCGTGGATGGCCCCGGTGCTCCCATAGCTTACCTGCGCGTCGGGCTTGAATTGCCGCCTCATGCCACGGCTCTCGGCAAAGTGCTGCTCGCATATCTTCCCTGCCAGCAGCAGTTCGATCTCCTCCACCAACTGCGACTTTCCAAATGCACCCCGAATACCATTGTTTGCCAGTCAAAGCTGGCCGAAGAACTGGAGCTTGTTCGACGGCAGGGCTACGCCTTGTCCAACGAAGAACAATTTCTCGGCGTGTGCGCGCTTGCCGCGCCGATTTATTGTGTGGGTGGCGCCGTGTGCGGGGCCGTAAGCGCCACCGGCGACAGTACCAATCCGGTGTGGAGCCGGCCCCAGGACATAGTTAACCTGGTCAGAGAAACAGCGCGTCAGATTTCTAGATGCGCCCCGTTTCTGCCTCTGCTGTCCCATGCTGGAGTTTAGGATGCACGCAGGTCAGCTGTCCCTCACCAAGATGCTGAGAGGCCAGTCTTGCGCAGCCTCGGCCGCAAGTCAGCAACTCTGCTCTCGCTCTTCAGTGGTCCCGACAACAGAGCTGCTACGGGAGTCAACCCGCATGACTGGAAGTTTGCGGGGCATCTCCCAAGCGAAGATCAAGATTGTGCATCTATCATGGCTTACTTTGAGCGTTTCAGTTTCACCATGTTGATGATGACGATGGCTCCGCCTTAGCGAGCCCGGAAGCACTTGGCAGCAACTCGACGTGGAGGTCCTGAAGTCATCAGTGTTGCCGAACAGAATTTGCATGGGTCGAGCCAACAGAGTGCGACCCTATGGGGTAGCAACCCTGATGATCGCACCGGCCGCCAGGAGCCGCGCTCAAGGCGGTGTTCGTCTACTAGTACTTCTGCAAGGCCAAAACTAGCATCGCCAGGAATCCCAACGACGCAAGGCAAACCAGATACATCAAGCCACCAACATAGCTTCCTGTCACGCCGATCAGCCAACCAATCACAATCGGAGCGAACGCGGCAGCTCCATTTCCAAGACCGTTCATCACACCTGCGCCGCTGCCGATCGCTTTAGCAGGCACAATCTGCTGCAGCAGAGACCAGTTGGCCGGTTGACCAACTCCCAGCGAGCCTATGCCAAGAGAAATATAGATGGCCGCTGCCATATTATTTGGAGCATGAGCTCCCAGGTACACGAACACTGCCGCTCCCAGCATGGAGGCCGCTGAAAACGGAGCCCGGCGACCAACCTTGTCAGTTACCCAGCCGAAGATAACCACGCAGATCGTAGCCAGAACATATGGCAGCGAGGCCCATGCTCCCATTTGCGCCCAACTAAAGCCTCTGCTCACCTTCAAGTATGAAGGCAACCACGCCATGGAGCCCCACCACACAGAGGCATTACATGCGTAGAAGAGAGTTACGAGCCAAAATCGATAGTCGCGAACGAAAACCTTGATGTTCTCCGATACAGACGCCTTGCCTAAGACTGCCTCGGTTTCCTGTTCCGTCTTCAAGCCTGCATCTATGTAGTCGATCTCCGATTGGCTCACATACTTGACGTCGCGGGGATGGTCTCCAGTAAAGAACCAAAGCAGGAGCAGGGGTACTATTCCGGTCACGGCCAGAATGAAGAAGCTGGGCCGCCAGCCCTGACTCTTGATGACCCATGTGAAGAGGGGCATTGCGATAGCGGGAGCGCTAAAAAGTCCAAACAGCCAAAAAGAATTGGCCTTGCCGCGTTCTCTCGGAGGGAACCAGGCCTTAACATACTTGCTCTGCATGGGCCAGTGCAATGCTTCTCCGACTCCTAACACAATCCGCGCAGCGATCATCGTTGCGAAGCTGGTAGCCAATCCTCCGATGCACAGAGCCACGCTCCAGAGGATCAGAGACAAGCACATGGCCTTGCGCGGGCCCAGAAAGTCTCCCAGCGGGCTCAGGAATACGTTGCCAATCCCATAGGCAAAAAGGAATGCAGACATCAGCATACCCATTGCGACCGGGTTGCCCCTGATGCCCATCTCGACCAGGAACTTCGGATCGGCCACCAGGACAGAGACATTGACCCGGTCGATGTAAGCGACCAGCAAGGTAAGTAACAAAATGAAGGCCAAATACCATCGATGACTCGTCATCTTCGTCAGTACAGACCCTGGAGTTATCTTAGTGTCAGCTCCCATTGCTCCCCCTAACCTCGGCCAGCGAGACGTCCACAAGTACTTTCAATGTGCATCCGTATGCCACAGAAAACAGATTTGACGAACAAATACCATCAGTCATCGTAAGCTTCGGCTAACAAATCGGCAGTATGCAGCACATTCATAGGCAGGCCATTCTGGTGAACGCCATCGCGAATATGCATAACGCACATGGGACAGCCGGCAACAACTGTGTCGGCTTCGGTCGCCATAATGTCGTCCAACTTCTGCTGGACAATCTTGCAAGATAGATCGTAGTGATGAAGGCTGAAACTGCCGGCCCCGCCGCAGCAACGCCCAGGCTGGCCCATCTCGCTGAGAGTCACTCCCGGAATGCTGCCAAGCAGTTGTCGAGGTTGGCTTTTTACTCCCTGAATTCGAACCAGGTGACAGGAATCATGATAAGTGACATTCCGTTTCACCTTTGTAAGCTCGCCACTGAGTCCGATTTCCACTAGCAGCTCAGTAAAGTCTATGGTTTTGCGAGCGAGCATTTGGCTCTTCTCGAAATACTTTGGGAAATTTCTCAGAAGCTCCGGGAACTGTTTACGGAACATTGCCCCGCACGAACCACATGCAGTAACGACTGCATCTACCTCAAGAGCCGCAAAGGTACTCACGGCCGATTTTGCCATCTCGATCGCCGTCGCCTGATCGCCATTGGAGAAGGCCGGAGCGCCGCAACAGTGCTGACCCGCCGGCAACACGACACTGACCTGGTTGCGGCTCAGCAACTTCAAAACCGACTCACCAGTTTCGGGATACAGGTGGTTGATCATGCATCCAGTAAAGAAGGCCACCTTGCGTTTCGGATTTTTCGCATTGATCGCTTCAGGGTGGCGACTACGGAAGGACTGGCTTGACACCGGCGCAACCAGACGGCGCATGTCTAGCCCCATCGGAAGGCGCGGCAGCATCCCCTCGCCACGAGACGCACGTCGAAACATGAGCCATTGGCCTACAGAGCCGAAGCCAAGGGCAGCCTCAAATACGCGCCTATTTCTTAAACCCAAACGCAACACCAAGCGGGTCAGTAGCGGTAGTCCCTTTTCTTCCGCCAGTTGCACCCGGGCCCTCGTAAGAAGGTCATGGAAGTTAACCCCGCTGGGGCAGTTTTCCTGGCAGGCTCCGCACAGCAGGCATCGTGACAAGAGCTCGCCAAACTTGGCGGATCGCGACTCCACATCACCGCCGATGGCGGCCTTTATCAGCTTGATTTTTCCCCTTGCTACCGCTGACTCAGTCCCCAACTCGCGGAAGACCGGACACACGGTTTGGCATGCGCCGCACTTGATACAGCGAATTACCTCCCGTTCCATGTCAGTCCACAAAGGGTCAGTCTCCAAAACCTAGTCCAGGATTCAAAATGTTGTTGGGATCGAGTGCGAGTTTGATCGCCCTCATTGCCTGCATGCCACCCTTTCCCAATTGTAGCGGAAGGAACTTGCGTTTAACTCGGCCGATCCCGTGTTCGCCGGTTAAGGTGCCACCAATCTCCAATGTAGATGTCAGGATTTCGTCAATGGCTTTCTCGATCCGCTCCATCTCATCCTTGTCGCGTTCATCGGCGAGCAAGGTGGCGTGAAGATTGCCGTCGCCAGCGTGGCCCAGAACTGCGATCGTCACCTTGTACTTTTCGGCGATGACGCGAATCTTCCGCACCATCTCTGGAATCTTGTCTCGCAGCACCGTACAATCTTCGCCAATAATGGTTGGCTTCACGCGGGCCAAGGCTGCAAACGCTGAACGGCGCGCCACCCAGAGTTCATCGGCCTCTTGCGCGTCCTTGGCCACCCGGACTGAAGTCGCTCCCTGATTTACGCAAATCTGCCGGACCGATTCGATCTGCGGGCCGAGCGCAACTTCATCTCCGTCGACCTCAATCAGCAGCACTGCCTCAGCATCCACAGGAAGGCCGATGTGGACAAAATCCTCGATGGCGCGAATGTAAATATTGTCGAGCAGTTCCATGGTGGTTGGGATCACGCCCGCCATAAATACCTGCGCTACGGTCTCGCACGCTTTGCAAAGATCGTCAAAAACTACCAGCATGGTCTTCTTCGCCCGCGGCAAGGGGAGAAGCTTGACCGTAACTTTTGTCACGATGCCCAAGGTTCCTTCAGAACCAATCATGAGATCGGTGAGATCGTAACCAGCAACATCCTTCATCGTCTTGGCGCCGGTGCGAATGATCTCGCCGGTCGGCAGCACGACTTCGAGGCTCAGCACGTAGTTGCGGGTTACGCCGTACTTGGCACCTCGAGGTCCCCCGGCGTTTTCAGCCACATTTCCACCCAGTGTGGAGAAACCCCGGCTGGCCGGATCGGGAGGATAAAACAAACCCCTTTTTTCGACCTCGGCTTGTAAGCTGGCGGTAATTACTCCCACCTCCGCTTCGGCCATCATGTTGCGTTCGTCGATCTCCAGAATGCGATCCAGACGCTTCATCACCAGGACCACGGCGTCAGAGTGCGAGACAGTGCCTCCGCTCACATTTGTGCCTGCGCCTCTTGGAATTACGGGGAATTTGTATTGATTGGCAAGCTTCAGCAGACTGGAGATTTCTTCCGCACTACCTGGAAAGACCACCAGGGATGGCACGCCAGCTTTGCCCACATTAATAGCCGAGGCATCGTAGATATAGCAGTACTTGTCCTCGAACGCTTCGAGTACATGCTGCGCGCCAACGATTCGCTTGATTTCGTCCGCTATGTCTTTTCTCACTATAACCTCGCGGCCCGCTCTTGCCACGCTTACTGGTGGTCGCAAATGGTGTGGATCAAGAAATCGACTCCTGCTGCTCTAACGAACATTCCGGAGCACTCAAAATACGCAAGATTCTCCTCTGTCTTGATCGAACGGATGCCATCGTAGAAACATCCCGTAACAAAGACTCGGAGAGAGATTTCGGGTCGGGTCTAATGCCCTCTCGCCGGTGGAGTTCGGACACCTCACAGGCTGCGTCGAGGAAAAGTAACGAGCTCTCCCTTGTAGATTACGTACCCCTATCTTCCCATTCTTTAGCGACTCTAGCCAAGCGGTCGGAAGAAGATATTTCAATGTGGCCCTGGCGCTGCCCGTCCACTTTCTTGACTGCAGATATCTATTTGCTTCATTTCGGACTTTTGAGTCCGGACTACTGGTTTATCGAGTCGCGAATGACAGAGAAACATTTGGAGCATGCAAGTGTTTGCTGGACTAGCAATCAGCTCAATTTGTGGAGACGGAGGCTGAAGAACCTGAGAGCCAACTGGTAGTGAGGCCTTACTGGGCATAAAGAACGACATGGCCTTCTCCAAATTCCGCCGGGCACCTCTGTCGCTGATGCAGACTTCCAACTGCTCACAGCTGAACTGCGAACTCTTTGGGCTGCCATCGAATACAGCCTCTATTCAAATACTCCATGTGGTCAGATTTGTTATGCCGCTATGCGCCAGCGACAGGGATAGTGTCACTGCTTGACACGTTTCCAGACGATCACGCTTGTTCCCTCCATTCCCCTGTTTTGCGTCATAAGTTTAAGGTGATCACATTGATCATTTTTCGACGCCGCCTCTGGTCGCCGAATCATCACCGGAATCGGCATCACCGAACGGCCACCAATCTGTGGAAAAGTGTCAACTCTAGGTCAAAATGACCGTTTTTCTATCGACATTAAAAGGCCGATAAGTCTTGTTTTGATGGCGAGCCTGGCCTGCCCGTGATGTGGCCTTAGTGCCCGGCCGTGCTGGATCTTGGTTTTACTCTACGCACATAGGCATTGACAGCCGTGTCCCGCGGCAGTATAAGTTGGCGTCTTTCAATCCATCGTCCAGTGAGGCCATAATGGATGCCAATAGCTCGACCAAGGCAGAGGTGGCGCTGCTTAAGCAGAATCGGCGCGCCTTTTTGAAGTTTCTTGCCGCCAGTCCTTACGTTGCTATGCTGGCCAGTTCCCGGGTCGCCTTCTCGCAGTCAGCGCCGGTCCCGGTTCCCAACCCCTATTCTCCTAACCTGATTAGCAGCCCTAAAGAAGCGCTGGAAGTGATGGACTTTTCCGAACCCGCGCGCCACAACATGATAATGGCTCACTGGGGATACCTTTCCAGCGGCACCGACGGCGACGCTACCATCGGCGCCAACCGCAAGGGCTTCGACCATTTCCAACTGCGCACGCGCCGCCTGGTCGGCGCGGTGAGCACCAAGGTAAATACGGCGACCGAGTTGTTTGGCACGACCTATGACAGCCCCATCTTCCTCAGCCCCATCGGCGGCCATAAGACCTATCACCCCGAAGGAGAGATTGCCGTAGCCCGCGCTGCCAAGAACCGAAATGACCTGATGATCCTCTCCACCCCGACCACCTGCTCGGTGGAAGACGTGGCCCGGGCGCTGGGACGCGCTCCCTGGTATCAGCTCTACGCGCCCTCGGCCTGGCCACAGACGGAGCAGTTGGTGCGGCGCGTGGAGGCGGCTGGCTGTCCCGTCCTTGTGGTTACGGTCGACAACATCACCGGCCGCAACATGGTTACCTTTAACCGCGCGCGCCAGGCGGACCGCACGAATTGTTCTCTCTGCCACAAGCCAGGCGACGCGCTCACCTCGCGTCCCATGTTCCAGGGAATCGACATGAAAGGATTGGTAGCACCGGATCCGGCGCTGGATTGGGCCTTCATCGACCGGCTGCGCAAGGCCACCAAGCTCAAGCTGGTGATCAAGGGCCTGGACACCCGCGAAGATGCCCGCCTTTGCCTGGATCACGGAGTCGACGGCATCCTGGTTTCCAACCACGGCGGCCGCGCGACCGATACTGGCCGCGCTACCATTGATGCGCTCGCCGAAGTGATAGACGGGGTGAACAACCGCATCCCGGTGATGATCGACAGCGGTTTCCGGCGCGGCACCGATCTGTTCAAAGCCTTGGCGCTGGGAGCGCGCGCTGTCGGCATCGGACGTCCCTATATCTGGGGACTAGGCTCATTCGGCGAGGCTGGCGTAGACCGGGTGCTGGAGATCCTGCAAGCAGAGCTGAGGGTTACGATGGCCGGTTGCGGCGCCAAAAGCATTAAGGACATCACTCCGGCTCATATTACCCAACAGCACGCCTAGAGTGCGAGTCAGCGTCATCCTGCGGTCGAAGAAAGCGAAGAATCTACGCCGTGGATGCATAGATTCTTCGCCTCTCCCTATCCTTCGCCAAAGGCGCCGGAAGGGTGGGTGACGATTGCAATAGCATTGAATCATCCGAGTTCAGGATTGCTACTTGGCGGTTACTTTCTGCTTAGCTGCGTAGGCAGTAGCTTCTATATCTCCCACCTGGTCCAGTTCGAGATCCTTGGTCTCCGGCGAGAAGAACAGACTGACGAACGTCATGATTGCACCAATCGTCAAAATCACGGCTGGCGAAAGCCAAAGATCCTGCTTCTCGATGGCGCCGATGAATGGAATCTTGTGGGCCAAAAGCACATAGATGTTGAACCACGCGCCAAGAAGCGCACCTGCGGAATAGCCGAATCCTACGCCGGTGGCTCGCGTCTTCGTCGGGAAGCGTTCGCACAGATAGGCGGGAAGCATGCCCCAGGCCAGCTTGAGCATTCCCGCCATGCAACAGCCGAGGATCGCCATCCCCAGGTTGCGTGCAACTGCAGCATGATAGAGGACGTAATACACCGGAACTGCGAATATGACGAGAAATACGCAATACCATTGCGTCAGGATCTTTCGTCCAGTCTTGTCTGAAAGCCAGCCATAGAAGTTGTAGCCGAGAAACGACAGGAACAGGGCGAAGCCGTAAATCAAACTGAAGGTTGTGGTGTTGAAACCCCGCCCTCCCAAGGTCAGGATGCTGGGCAGGAATCCGTAGACCGAATAATCGGTAAGGAACAGGCCGGTCATGAACACAAAGACCTGCAAAAAAGCCCACAGCTGAGGTGGCTTGAAAAGAGTCAGGAACGGCGCCTTATCGACCTTGCCTCCCGCCTTGGCTTTCTCGAATTCGGGAGACTCGTGGAGCGTTGAGCGAATCCAGAGAGCCAGGAATACTGGAATTACGCCGGTCATGAAGGCGATGCGCCAGCCGTACTTAAGCATGCCGGCGTTTCCGTAAATCGCGGACAATGCGGCCACGACGAGCGCGGCAAAGACATAACCCAGAGGAAAGCCGGACTGCACGAATCCGGCGATTGCACCGCGTCGATTCCGCGGAGCGAACTCAATCGCGAAGGTATGTCCCACCGCATATTCCCCACCGAAGAAGCACCCCATCAAGAACCGCAGAATACTGAAGATGAGGTAGGCCCAACCGCCCGCCTGTGCGTAGGTGGGCAAGAAGCCTGCGAGGAGGGACATGATGCCGACGCCGGCGATGGTAAAAATCAACAGCCAACGTCTGCCAATTTTATCGGCATAATGACCGAAAAAGGCCGAGCCCACCGGTCTGGCCGCCATCGTGATCGAGTACAGCAGAAGAACCTTGGTGTACTGCCAGGCCAAGGTTCCCCCCGGTGCGATGAACAACTTGGTGAGAATGGGCGCAAGAACCACCACCATCGCCATGTCGTAGGCGTCCAAACCAAAGCCGAGAAACTGAGAAAACATCGCCTTCTTGGTGTCTTTTGAGAGCGCCTGCTGTACCATTTCTCCACCTTTCTTAGGGATTGTGATCCTTAAGCCCTGTCCTTAGAGGAGCAGGATTAACTTAGTCAGTGCAAACTGGAATTTTCTTTCAGACTTCTGTCGGCTCGTATTGTAATGCTCGGGGCCGGATTCGCAAGACCAAACTTCCGTCCGTGGTCGAGAAACTGAGCCAGGCGAAGGCGCTTCTGTTCCGGCCGAGATAATGGCTGGGGTTCGATACCCCCTCTCCTTGGTCACCCACACTAGGCCACCCATAAGGCACAAAATTGCCTTTTTGAGTAGGAATGAGATGGAATGAGATGACCTTACATCGTTGAAAAGACACGGGCAGGAGCACGAGTACGCCAATTCGGGACCGTGGGTCGGAGGCTTAAATTATTTTTAACCGACCATTCTTTCTCTCACAGGTTCAATCACTTACGCGGCTTTTGCCACTTTTATTCTTGTCGTTTTTTTCCGTACATTCGGTACGACTGAGAGCAAATTGAAACCAAAATCACACTGCTCACCCGCTTCTTGTAGAATTCAACTTCCGCTTTGATCTTGTCGTAGAGGTCGCTCATGCTCTCTCCGGCGTGTCCCATCCGATACTTGTAAAGACCTTCTAGGCACTTCGTGCGATTCCGTATAAAGGTGTTCCGGAATTGCCGAAATGCATGATTTCCTACCTTATGGTTTCCGGTGTGCGGGTGACGTAGTTCAGCTCTTTCAGTGCCGGGTGGAGATGGCGACAGATGATGTTGAACCACCCTACAGGCTTGCCGTTCCGGATCGCAAAGAGGAATCCGGATGTAAGTTCACCGACATTTTTTTCAGAAGCTGAGAGCTCGCCAAGTCTGCAATCTACTGCAATAGGCAGCGGTAGTCTCGGTCTGTTGCGATTTCTTGGGGAGAGGAATGGGTAGGTTAAAGGATCAGATGAATCTGAAGTCTATCTTCTAATTGAGGTAACGATATGCTTCGCTGCTGAGAAAGACCTGTGAGGCCACCTGCCGCCTAACAGCCAGTCGTGTGCTTGCTCGGGATATATTCATCTCCACCTGCGTTCTGCGTCAGTTCTCAGAGGTAAATGCCGGGTGCGCAGGTGGCACCAGCGGTCCTCGACTGGCGAGGAGAAATTTCATTTTCCCTTAGTCTCCGCGGATTTGATATGATGCCGAACACATTGAATTGGAATGGAAAAAGTTGGATGGCGAACCGATTGCGCTTGTGCTTTTTCTCCCGGGGTGGAGAGCATCTTCTAACCGACTGTTAACACACAACAACTTTGTGCTTCACATAATGCCCAAGTCTTCCCAGGGGGTCCAATGAGTAGTCCAACCAAATCTGAAACGATTTTTTCCGAACATCTGTATGACGCGCCTGCAGTCGTGCAGCGCGAAGCCAACCTCAAGGATTACCTTGCCGAGTACGAGCGCTCGATCCAGGATCCCGAAGCCTTCTGGGCTGCCGAGGCAGCAAATTTCTCATGGACCAAGAAGTGGGACAAGGTGCGCGAGTGGGACGGTATGCACCACAAGTGGTTTGTTGGGGGCAAAACCAACATTACGGTCAGTTGTCTCGACCGCCATGCCAAGAGCGACCGCTTTAATCAGGTTGCCTACATCTGGCTCGGCGAAGACGGCTCCGAGCGCGTGATCACTTACGGCCAGCTCTACCGCATGGTCTGCCGCTTCTCGAACGGCCTGCGCTCGCTTGGAGTGGGCAAGGGAGACCG
>JBEKOO010000078.1:0-12071 GCA_049521655.1 Candidatus Korobacteraceae bacterium | reverse complement strand
CGACAAATCGTATCTTTTTCACGACCGGTTCCTTTCCGCTTTATGGCTCTGCGTTGTTGGTTTTACCCACTCACAGCGTAACCCACGGCAGCGCATTGGAGCCGGTCACTCCATTCTGACTAGTTTGTCGCTGCTTGGCCTGAGAGTCAGTTGGCGTTTAGTTTTGCTGGCCCGCTGGTGAGCTGCTTCTCGTCCGGCAGCCACAGCTCGGCCTCGGGTTATAGCGATTGAATTGAAAGATTTCTGAATCGCACTAAGTTGTAGGCGGGGCACGCAAAGGCGAACACCCAATCCACTTTTCTCAGCCCGCGATGGCGGACCTTGCGCAGCAGAGCGATGGTCTTCAGCCAGCCGAAACATTCCTCGATTTGCTTTTGTTTCCGTTGGCTGATGCGGTAGCCTTCCTGCCGTGTCGTCAGCTCATCGATGGCGCTGCCGCCCGAGCGGTTGTGGTTCTGAGCCACATGCGGGGTCACCTGCATATGGCTGGACTGCGCGACCAGGTAAAAGTGATGATCGGCGGCGGCCCGGTGGACGCCAGTGTATGTGAGTTTGTGGGTGCGGATGCCTAGGGCGCCGACGCGCAGTATGCTGTCACGCTGGCGAAAGGTTGGTTGCCACCAGCACAAGCCTAAGAAGAAGCGGTAATGCTGCGCTCCTCTCCACTGCCCCCCCAACAGCCGGCAGGCATCGCGCTCGCAAACCCGATATTTCTCCCGGGCATGCTTTACCGCGCAACGGCACCGCTCGGGGCTTAGAAGTTTCCCTCCGCCCCGTCCTGCAGAATCTGCTTCTCCGGCGACAGTTCGGCCACCACCCGCTTCAGCCGCGCGTTCTCCCGCTCAAGGTCTTTCAGCCGGCGGGCCCGGTCCAGCTTCAGGCCGCCATACTCCTTGTGTCAGCGATAGTAGGTCTGTTCGGTGATGCCCGCCTCCCGGCAGGTCTAAGGGTTGGTCTGTCCGTTGCCAACCGCGACTTCAATCTGCCGCAGAATCGCAATGATCTGCTCCGCCGTGTGCTTCTTTCCAGCCATAATCCAGCTATCCTCGTACCAGTTTCTCTCTCATATCACCTGGTACAAAAATCGCCGGTCAGGTCAATCCGAGAAACATTAATTTCCCTGCAATTTTCCCTGTCTTCCGGGAGAGCGGTTTGCTCGGGACTGCTCCCTCCGCCAGCCCTCCTAGTGTCGCGGCTTTCCTAAGAGCCGCTCTGCCAACGCGGTAATCCGTAAGACTCCAAGAACAAGAGCAAGACGAGCGCGGAGGGAGGTTGGCCGCACGCCAGGATATCGCTGCAGAGAGCGCGGCGCGAAGCTGGGGCAGTCAGATAGATCCTTCAGGGACTGGGCGAATGGCCGTTCCTGCCGGCGTCGAGAGCCTTTTGCATTTGCTGGGCGGCGATTCCGGTGAGAATTCCGTGGTTGATTTGCGCCGGGTGGGTACCATCATTAGGGGAGAACCAGGTTGGCTTAACGCCAGTATTGGCCGATCTCAGAGATGCGCCGGGATCGATGAGGAATGTGTTGGCGTCGCCGAAAGCTCTGACGGCTGATTTGATTGGAGCGTAGTTTGCGCCTGCTCCCGTTCCGTCACGAAGCTGGCCTCCGAAGGGAAGGTAGACGAAGATGCTGGAGCGCGGCAGCTGGGAGCGGACGGAGTTGAGAAAGCTCTCGACGGCAGCCTGCACGGCGGCGGCGGAAAACCTGGAGCGGTGATCATTGACGCCGTGGGCGTCGATGACGTAATCGGGAGGCGGGGAGAAGCTGCGCGGGTGTGTGGAATCGTAAAAATTCCACGAGCCGGTGAGCGGGGGATAGCCTCCAGAAATCTGGCCAGCGTTACCGGGTTCGAGAAAGCCCTGGCCTGCGACGCCTACGACTCCAACCTCACAGCCCATGACGTAGCCAAGCTGAATGGCCCAGGTTACGGATGGGTCCACGTAAGTGTAGTAATTTCCGGCGGCGTGGAGTCCGTAGTAGCCCTGGAGGATGCTATCGCCGAGGATGAAACAGTTCTTCCGGCGGATGATGGGATAGGGGCTGAGGATGGCGCCGCGATCAAACTGCAAGCTGCGGATGTGAGTCTGTGCGATGCTTCCGGTCCACGCTTCGGGAAGATTGGTGTTGGCTCCAATGGCGTAGACGAGCAGGGTGTGGCGGGAGGCAGGCGAGAGTCCGGAGGCCAGAGTTACCTGGGTTGCAGATGGGGCAAAGAGTACGAAGGCTGGCGGGCCGTCGTCCACGATGACCTTGAGCGAGGGCATGTTTGGCGGAGCGACACCGTGGTTGATGGCGGTATCGACATTGAGCAGGATGCGAGAGGTTCCGGTGACCGAAAACTTGAAGTAGGGGCCACCGGTTGGCGCCCAGATGGAGCCGTCGGCCGCCACGCGCCAGTTGTAGGGCGAGAGGAAGACGTTGGGGTTGGGAAAGGTGACGAGCAGCGGCTTGGCGGCCATGGATGGAGTGGAGGCAGGGGCGGGTTGCGCGCAGAAGAGAGCCAGAAAAAGAGTGCAAAGCCCCAGGCGTTTCATCGCTGCTGCTCCGTAGAGAGGTGAATCATTCATCTTTGATTATGAGTTCAGTTGGTCCGTCCGGCAATTCATCAGGCTGGTTCACCCTGGTGGCCGGTGTCACATGCGGGCCACAGCTCTCGCCTGAAATAATTTGTTGGCGGGCCGTTTGACCCGCACTTGCTCGGTCTCATACACTAAAGTGTCGCAGTTGGGGTTCGCGCTGCTACATGCGCTCGAAGAGTGAGCGAGGGGCCCCGCGACCTCCACAAATCTTCAGAAGGCTTAAGGCTATCCCATTGACATCCAGTGATTTGACATCTACTGAAGCAACCGTTGAAGAAAAAAAGAACCCATGCGAGCGCGAACTTCTGATTGAGGTTCCCGCCGAAGAGGTGAGCCGCGAGTGGAAGAGCGCGGTGGCGCGCTTCCAGAAACATGCCCGCATCCCCGGCTTCCGAAGCGGCAAAGCGCCGACGACGCTGATTCGCAGCAAGTTTGCCGATGAGATCAAGTCGGAGGTGGTAGAGCATTTGGTGCCTAGCGCTTTCCACCTTGAGACCAAGAAACAGAACATGGTTCCGATCGGCCAGCCGAGTGTGATGGAACTGGAGCTGGAAGAGGAGAAACCGCTGCGCTTCAAGGCGATCTTCGAGATTCTCCCGCCCTTCGATGTCGATGGCTACAAGGAGATCAAGATAGCGCACGAGGCCATCGAGGTCTCCGAAGAAGAGGTTCAAAAAACGATTGACGGTTTGCGTG
This sequence comes from Candidatus Korobacteraceae bacterium, assembly GCA_049521655.1. Taxonomy (GTDB): domain Bacteria; phylum Acidobacteriota; class Terriglobia; order Terriglobales; family Acidobacteriaceae; genus TOLSYN. The sequence continues at coordinate 8,795 of JBEKOO010000078.1, read as the reverse complement.
AGCAGAACTCCACGTTTGTCAACGTGGATGAGGATCGCGGGCTGGCAGACGGCGACTTTGCGTCGGCGGCATTCAAGAGCACGGGCCAGGAAGAGGGCGCTGAGCCGGTGGAGATGAACGATGTGCTGGTCGATGTCGGCGGTGCCGATACGCTGCCCGAGTTCACCACCAACCTGCGAGGAGCCAAGGCAGGCGAGACGCGGGGCTTCGACGTGACCTATCCCGAGGATTTTGGCGAACAGCGGCTGGCGGGCAAGACATTGCACTACGAAGTCGAGGTCAAGGGGATCAAGACAAAATCCGTGCCGGAGCTGAACGACGAATGGGTGAAGGAGCTTGGGCAGGAGGGGATGGAGACGGTGAACGACTTGCGCAGCCGGGTTCGGGAGGGAATGGAGCACGAGAAAAGGCACCAGTCCGAGGCCCGAATCAAGGAAGAGCTGATGAATGAGCTCACTGCGAAATTTCCGATCGACGTGCCGACGCTCCTGGTGGAGCACTCGATCGACCAGCGGCTGGAGCGCGGACTGCGCTCGCTGATGGCGCAGGGGCTGCGCGCGGAAGACATCAAGCGCATGAATCTGAGCAAGTTGCGCGACGGCCAGCGCGCTGGTGCGGCGAAGGACGTTCGCGCCAAGTTGCTGCTGGAGAAGATCGCGGACCTGGAAGGCATTGACGTCAGCGAAGCGGAGATCGACACGGAAATTTCCCTGGCGGCAAAGCAGACAAATCAGAATCCGCTGGCGATGCGCAAGGAGCTGGAAGAGCAAAACGGACTGGCCGGACTTCATCACCAAATGCGCTGTGACAAGGCGCTGGATTGGCTTTACAAACAGTCGGGATAGTTGGAGCGGAAAATGTTTCGCAATTTACCGCTCCTGCAGAGCATCGAATATATCGAATCTCTCAGGATGCGCTAGAAGCGGGATCGGGGATATTCAAGCCCAGGTCCGCAAAGGAGCCGGAAAATTATGCTTGTGCCGATGGTGGTTGAGCAGACGAGCAGGGGCGAGCGCGCCTACGACATCTACTCCCGGTTACTCAGAGACAACATCATCTTTCTGGGCACGCCGATCGATGACAACGTTGCGAACCTGATCATCGCGCAGTTGCTGTTTCTCTCCGCCGAAGACCCGGAAAAGGATATTTCGCTATACATCAACTCGCCGGGCGGGTCGATTACGGCGGGGATGGCGATTTATGACACGATGCAGTTCATCCGAAACGACGTTGTAACGATCTGCATCGGACAGGCGGCATCGATGGGCGCCATGCTGCTGGCAGCGGGAGCAGCAGGGAAGCGGTATGCACTTCCGACTTCGCGTATTCTGATCCACCAGCCGTTGATCATGGGCGGAGGAATCTCCGGGCAGGCGACCGACATCGACATTCATGCGCGCGAAATTCTGCGCATGCGCGAGTTGATGAACCAATTAATGGCCAAGCACACCGGCCAGATGCTGGACAAGGTTGAGCGGGATACCGAGCGCGACTTCATCATGAACGCCCAGCAGTCAAAAGAGTATGGAATCGTGGACGACATCATCTATAAGCATAAGTAGCTGATGGCGAAGCGGTTTTTTGCCGAAAGAGGGGGGTAAGCAGTATTGCCCCCCGAGCTTTACGGAAGCCGCAGTTGGGCGGACAATACAGGGTCACGACTGAGCAGCAGGATTAAGGTACTTACGTTATTGCGATGTTGCGATCGATGATGCACTGTGGGCATCACGGCGGGAGATTGGGCCTTCTGAATCTGGTAGCGCGATGCTTTGCGGGAGCCGGCAGAGCGTGGTTGCAGGCGGGAAAGAGTTTGAATTGCGGGAATTGCAGGTTGCATGTTGCCTGAGGGCAATTCATAGCCCCGGGCCAAGGGCCAGTTTTTAGATTACCGGGCAAACCGGGCAGTCGACAGGAGTATGTGGTGAGATCCAGGTCTGGTTCCGACGAAGTTTTGCGGTGTTCGTTCTGCCACAAGTCTCAGGATGCGGTGGCGAAGCTGATTTCCTCTCCGTCCGACTATCCTCGTGCATATATTTGCGACGAGTGCGTTGCGGTGTGCAACTCGATTCTGGAAGACGACCGGAGCGAGGCTCAGACGACGGCGAACCCGAACCATCTGCCGAAGCCGCAGGAGGTAAAGGCGTTTCTGGACGAATACGTGATCGGACAGGAGCGGACGAAGAAGAAGCTGGCGGTGGCGGTGTACAACCACTACAAGCGCATCTACATGAACCGCCAGCGTACGAGTGAGATTGAGCTGTCGAAATCCAACATTCTGCTGATTGGGCCGACGGGCACGGGCAAGACGCTGCTGGCACAGACGCTGGCCAAGATGCTGGACGTTCCGTTTGCGATTGTGGATGCGACGACACTGACCGAAGCCGGTTACGTGGGAGAGGACGTCGAGAACATCATTCTGAAGCTGCTGCAGTCTGCCGACGGCGACGTTGCGCGGGCCCAGACCGGCATCATCTACATCGACGAGATCGACAAGATCGGACGCAAGGACGAAAATCCCTCGATTACGCGCGATGTCTCCGGCGAGGGGGTGCAGCAGGCGCTGTTGAAGATTCTGGAGGGCACGGTTGCCAACGTTCCGCCACAGGGCGGGCGTAAGCATCCGCACCAGGAGTTCACGCCGGTGGATACGACGAACATTCTGTTCATCGTGGGCGGGGCGTTTGTTGGACTGGAAAAGGTGATCGAGCGGCGCATCGGCAAGCGGGCCGTGGGTTTCAAGACAGGCGAGGAAACGCAGCGCGACGAGGGCGTGGGTTTCCACCGGCGGGACGACGAGTTGCTCCAACTTGCGCAGCCGCAGGATCTGATCAAGTTCGGATTGATCCCGGAGTTCATCGGCCGACTGCCGGTGATGGGCATATTGAGCGACCTGGATGAGGCGGCGCTGGTGGAAATTCTGACGCGGCCGCGCAACGCCATCGTCAAGCAGTATCAGCGGCTGTTTGAGTTTGAGAACGTGAAGCTTCACTTCTCCGCGGAGGCGCTGACGGCGATTGCGCGCGAGGCGCTGAACCGCAAAGTTGGGGCTCGCGGGCTGCGCATGATTCTGGAAGAGCTAATGCTGGACCTGATGTACCACCTTCCAGGGCAGAAGAAGATCAAGGAGTTCGAGGTTACGCGGGAGATGGTGGAGCAGCGCGATGTTTCCATGCCGCGAATCGAGAAGCAGGCGTCGTAAGGGAAACGAGGTTCGGCGAGGCCCAGCCGATCCCGGCTGGGCTTTTGCTTTGCGGAGCGCGGAAAAGGTGAGACGGATAGTACGAAAGTTTGGGGGACATGGCGGCCAGGGAGGGCGCAGATAGAGAACGGTTTTGCCCTTCTGTTCGCTTCCGGTATCTGCTGCAAGCAGATGGCAGGACTGAAGATAGGCGAGGTTCGAGGATTTCCGGAGCATGTTTTTGATGCCAATTTAGCAGTCAGGCGTGAAAATGATTCAGAATTGGCTGGGGACAACGTGTATTGCCGCCGATATGGCGTTGTAGTAGGCTCGAAATCAATGCGTGGATGCTGGCGAAATTGTGCTTGAGCGCAATGCCCGTTTAGCCGGCCACGGGGGAAGCGAGGCTGAGTGAGCCTGATCAAAGAGAAGTTCGAAACCCGTAAGCTGCCGATGATGCCGATCCGGGACGTGGTCATCTTTCCGTACATGATGACGCCCTTTGTCGTAGGCCGCGAGTCCAGCGTACGCGCCCTGGATGAGGCACTTGGGGGAGATAAGAAGATATTTCTTGCCACCCAGCACGACCCCAGCGTGGATGAGCCGAAACCTGACGAGATTTACCAGGTCGGATGCATTGCCAATATCGTGCAGAGCCTGAAGATGCCGGATGGCAACATCAAGGTTCTGGTGGAGGGCATTGAGCGGGCACGCATCCTGCAGGTGACCGAGACCGACGGTTTCTACATGTCGTCGGTGCGGGTGAACCGCTACGCGCCGGAGTTAACGCCGCAGGTAGATTCGACGATGCAGCGCGTCTCTTCGCTGTTTGAGCAGTATGTAAAGCTGTGCCAATCGCTGAATCAGGAGACGATTGCGGCCACGGTGCGGATGGACGACGTCGGGCGGTTGAGCGACACCATCGCCGCCAATCTGCAGCTCTCGATCGAGGAGAAGCAGGAACTGCTGGAAATCTTTGACCCGGCAGAGCGGCTTACGCGGATCTCCGATGTGCTGGACATCGAAATCGAAAAGCTGAACATGGACCGTACGATTCAGTCGCGAGTGAAGCGGCAGATGGAGCGGGCGCAGAAAGAGTACTACCTCAACGAGAAGATCAAGGCGATCCAGAAAGAGCTGGGGCGCGGCGAAAAAAGCGAGTTCGACGAATTGAAGAAGAAGATCGACAGCTCCGGTATGCCGGCAGACGTGCTGGAGAAGGCGACGCAGGAGTTGAAGAAGCTGGAAGCTATGCCGCCGATGTCGGCTGAGTCGACCGTCTCACGCAATTATCTGGACTGGCTGCTGGCGGTGCCGTGGAAGAAGAAGTCGAAGGAAATACGCGATATTGATTTTGCCGAGCGCACGCTGAATGAAGATCACTACGGGCTGGAGAAAATCAAGGAGCGCATTCTTGAATTTTTGGCGGTGCGGCAGTTGGTCAAAAATCCCAAGGGCTCGATTCTCTGCCTGGTTGGGCCGCCAGGCGTGGGCAAGACTTCGCTGGGGATGAGCATCGCCAAGGCGACGGGGCGGAAGTTCGTCCGCCTGTCGCTGGGCGGAGTGCGCGACGAAGCCGAGATCCGCGGCCACCGGCGCACCTATATCGGAGCGCTGCCTGGGCAGATCATCCAGATGATGAAGAAGGCAGGGACACGCAATCCCGTCTTCATGCTGGACGAGGTGGATAAGATGTCCAACGACTTCCGCGGCGACCCATCCTCGGCACTGCTGGAAGTGCTCGATCCGGAGCAGAACTTCATGTTCGTGGATCACTACCTAGACGTGGAGTACGACCTGTCGCAGGTGTTCTTCATCGCCACGGCCAATGTGTTGCACACCATTCCCAGCCCATTGCAGGATCGCATGGAAGTGCTGCGGCTGCATGGCTACACGGAACCGGAAAAGCTTGAGATTGCGCGGCAGTACCTGGTGAAGAAACAGCTTGCGGAAGCCGGTTTGACCACCGCGCACATCCGCTTTGAAGACGATGCGCTGCGCGCCATCATCCGCTACTACACGCGTGAGGCGGGAGTGCGCAACCTGGAACGCGAGATTGGCAACGTGTGCCGCAAGATCGCGCGCTCGGTGGTTCGCGAGGGCGATGGATTCTCGTCCACGATTACGGCCGAAAGCCTGAATACGTATTTAGGAGTGATGCGCTTCCGAGATACGCCAGCCAACGAGAAGAGCGAGATTGGCCTGGTGACCGGACTAGCCTGGACCGAAGTTGGGGGCTGCATCCTGACCACCGAGGTTGCAATCATCGACGGCAAAGGCAAGCTGACGCTGACGGGAAAACTAGGCGACGTGATGCAGGAGTCGGCCCAGGCGGCGATGAGCTACCTGCGTTCGCGCTGGCAACGGCTGGGCATTCCGCGCGACTTTTACCGCAACGTGGACATCCACGTTCACGTGCCGGAGGGAGCGATCCCGAAGGACGGCCCCTCGGCTGGGATCACGATTGCGACCGCGATCGCCAGCGCGCTGAGCAAGATTCCGGTGCGGAGGGACATCTGCATGACCGGCGAAATTACGCTGCGCGGCAAGGTGCTGCCGATTGGCGGGCTGAAGGAAAAGCTGCTGGCGGCCCACCGGGCTGGAATCCTGGAAGCGGTGCTGCCGGCAGAGAACGAAAAAGACCTGGCCGACGTGCCGGAAAACCTGCGCACAGAGATGAAGCTGCACTTCGTGGACTCGATGGACGAGGTGCTGCAAATTGCACTCGAACAGCCACTGCCGGAGGTTCCGGCAGCCAGCCCAATCCCTGCCATCAATCCGCAGAGCGAGGGAAGCGAAGCCCGGCAGTGAGCTCTTGCGTTTCTTTCGCAAATCCCAAGGAAGGCTCACCGCCAGTGAGCTTTCTTGCTTGCAGGCAGCGGCATGTTGGCAGCGGTTCGGCGGCTGTGCGACACTAATTCTGCGCGGCTCAACCGCGTTCGGTTGGAGTGGCCAGGTAGTGTCCGAGCTTTAAGTAAGCTCGCGCGTCCTCGATGCAGCTCCAATTCCAGGCCGGGATGGCGAAACTGGCAGACGCAGCGGACTTAAAATCCGCAGACCAGAAATGGTTGTGGGGGTTCAAGTCCCCCTCCCGGTACCATATCTATTTTATATAGAATAACTTACAAAGACTATTTGCGACATACAGGACGCTAGACAAATTAGTCCTTCTTGCTGGTGGCTGTATTAGTGGCTGTTGGTTCCGCTATCAGTTCTACGGTTGAGCGCAGGGTATTTGGTGATAGATGTGAGTACCTGGCGGACATCGCAGTGGTTTTGTGACCAACGAGCGTTTGGATTGTTTTCAGGCCGACCCCAGCCATAGCCAATCATGAGCAGAATGTGCGACGGTTGTCGTGCCAGCGGTAGCCGGTGAGTTTGGCGGTGTCTCTCGCCGCCTCAAACCATTTGCGCGGGTTGTCGATGGCGAATACGCGCTCACCCGGCTTCTTCTGGCCCAGTGCCTTGAACGCTTCAAGGACACTTGAGTTCATGGGGATGTCCCTTGCGTCGCCGTTCTTTGTCTTCATCAAGTTAATCTCAATTCGGTCTAAATCCACCTGTTTCCATAGCAAACCGTACTGCTCACTCAGTCTCATCCCAGTTCCAACGCTGATCGTCAGTTCCGGCAGGTGCTCTGGGAATAGTCGCTGCGTCGTGGAGCGCAGTCTTTTCTCTTCTTCCGGCTTCAAATAGCGGATACGTCCGTTAGATTCGTGCCGCTGCTGGACCAGCCTCGCAGGGTTGGAAGTCACCTTACCGTTCCGTAGCGCCTCGCGAAAGATCAGGCTGAATAGCGCTCGGTATCGATTGCCGGTCGCTGGAGTCTTGCAGTTCTTGGAAATCCAGCCGTCCATTTCAGCGGGCTTGATGCTCTCGGCGTTGCGCTCGCCGAAGTCTAGCTCAATCTGCCTGATGCGGGATAGCCAATAACCAAAATGAGTTGATAACAGCACAAAATGAAAAGTGCGAAGATGCTTTACTGGACAGACCATGACCGGGCAATCTCGCGAGCGCTTCTGAGTTTGCTTACATATGCGTCTGCGCCAGCTTCTTTCCAATAATCAAGTGCATAGCGGAACGCGGAGCCACCGAATGAGATTTTCACGTCAGAAACGCGCGAACGTGATTCAGAAATAAGTTGTGTAGCACTCTGGAGGTTAAACAACATCGTCGTCGAAATGCCCAAAATGTCTGCCTCAGCCTCTTCAGTTGCCCTCAGAATCCCGTTGTGAGGCATTTCTGATCCCAAGAACTTGGCAGTTTATCCGTTGGCTTCGATCAGATCTGCAACCATGTGCGGCCCGATCTGATGTAGTTCCTTTTGAACACCCGCTATCACTGCACGACCGCATTCCGACTCCTGTGTATAGCGGGTCAGCGAACAGGCAGAGCTTCTCCTCGATGAGGTTCTCTGATGCGCCCCCGTTTATTGGAGTTACCCCTGCTATCTCTCGTTTCTTGAGTTTCTTTTTTGTCACTCGCCGTGTGTTAGTTGCACGAATGGTGTTTGTTGCGCTAATCTTGTCATCCGTTCCGGGCTGCTGAGAGAGAAAGAATGGACTTGCAATGGTGGTTGCCTGTGATCGCTGCTTTTGTCATTTCTTTCTTCACTTCCATGGTTGGAATCTCGGGCTCATTCCTGCTGCTGCCCATCCAGATCAGTCTTCTAGGTTTCTCCAGCCCGGCCGTGAGCGCCACCAATTTAGTGTTTAACCTGATCGCGATTCCGGCAGGTGTATACCGCTACTGGCGGGAGAAGCGCATTCTGTGGCCCTTGACATTGATCGTGGTCGCCGGCACGATCCCCGGCGTCATCGCCGGTGGATTCATCCGCCTCTCCCTGTTGGCCGACGCCGGAAAATTCAAGGCCTTCGTCGGCTGCGTGTTGCTGTGGATCGGCTCGCGCTTGGTGGGAGACATCTTCAAGTCGCGCCACAAAGTCGAGAGGTCCATCGCGCAAGGTGAATCGCCAGTCCGCACCTTGCGCTTCACTGCCCGCGACTTGGTCTTCGAGTTTCGCCAGCAGCAATACCGCTGCAGCCCGGGCGGCATCTTCATGCTGAGCCTGGTCGTAGGATTGATTGGCGGGATCTATGGCATCGGCGGGGGCGCAATCATCGCTCCGTTCTTCGTCGCCATCTATGGCCTGCCTGTTTATGGCATTGCCGGCGCAACCTTGATGGGCACCTTCACCACCTCGCTGGTCGGAGTGGGTTTCTATCAGTCCGTCGCGCCCTTCTACCAGGCGCACGGAATGCTTGTAGCCCCAGACTGGGCTCTGGGCATCCGCTTCGGCCTAGGCGGGATTGTCGGCATCTACTTGGGCGCGCGAACCCAGCGTTTCATTCCGTCGCGCTATCTGAAGATCCTACTGGCGACGATTCTCCTCATCTTGGCCGTTGCCTATATCTGGGGTTATCTGCGGACACGCACGTAACTGCATAATGCGGCTCCGCTTTTGGTGGTGGCGGCGCTGGCGAACTTGTGGCTAACCCGGATTTCTCACAAGAGTAGGTTCTAAGAAGTTGTTTTGAGTGGAAAAAGGCCGTCGTTTCAGGCATAACTGCGAGTGTCGAAGTCGTAGTCAACGCCAGAAACGGACGGCCTTTCTAAT
>JBEKOO010000077.1:0-12242 GCA_049521655.1 Candidatus Korobacteraceae bacterium | reverse complement strand
TAGGTAGTCGTACCCGTGTTGATCTGGAAGAGCGACGAGTTGGTCAGGTCGCCGCTGCTGTCAGTAAAGACAGGAAAGTATCCGGCGCTGGCGGTGCCTGAGACCGCGAGTGCAGGCGTGGCCTTCAGATTCGCCGCCGCCTTCTGCACCTCGGCCTTGTTCACGAAGGTTTCGCCGTTTGTTTTCTCGACGGCGGGCTTTGCGCTCTGCGCCAGCCCGGCAGTCATCATCGCGACCACCGCAACCATCATTGCCAGCAGCTTCTTCATATCGTCTCTCCTCCTACGTAATGGCCCCATGGGTCTGGTTCACTCTGGTCATGAATTATAGTTTGGCGCACTCTTCCGTTACGAATCCTGCGAAAATTAGAAATGAATTTTGCAATTACCTCGAGCCCTTGCGTTCATACTGCGCAGCAACTGCGCCTGCGATTAGGCAAAGGCGCTACTTTCTCCGGCAAGCAACGATTCGCAGGATGATACAAGAAATGCGATTCCAAAGAGGCGCTCCTGTATTTACGCGAGCAAACGGATTCGTATAGCGCTGCTACCCAAAATTCGGAAAACTGCAACATCCACGACTGCCAACAGGCACGCGACTTGCGATGAGCCGATGCGATGGCTCTTCGTGGTTGTGGCGCAGCCGGCACATCCCATGGCACTCTGCGCATGCGCTTCCCGATGGTGCTGAAATGAGCATATTTTTGTAGCAGGCTGGCTCACTCCGGCGATGTGAGCCGCGTCACTTCGATTCGTGCATCGTCCTATAGCTTTGCCAAAACAGGATTGCATTGCTGATTCGGGCACGGCTATCACCTCGCGCGTGGGTGGCCTGGGCCAGCCACCGTGGCGATGATCCCGCGGAGGGAAAACCGCTGCCGTTGCAACCAGAGCCATGCTGGTGGTGGAGTCGTGGGTTTCGCGCGCGGCGAGTTTGCATTGTAATCAATATTTGCTTCTTTGCTTTCAACAGCTTTTGCGACTGCACACTTCTTGCATCATGACAAGAATGCAATTGGCGAACTGAGCACTTGTCAGAGTGGGTTCTTCTCCGTAGGATTCAGTACACCGTTGAACTTGAAGCTCCTGGCCGCACCAAATCAATGCAGTCCGGATTGCAGGAGAATAGGCCCCCACGATGACTGTAAAGAAGACGATCCTGTGCGTGGATGACGAACACAGCCTCTCCATTCAGAAGGTTCTGCTCGAGACGCGAGGCTACCGCGTGGTGACCTGCAACACCGGGGAAGAAGCATTCGGTATCTTCAAACTTGGCAGCGTCGACCTGGTGCTGAGCAACGTGGATCTGCCGGACGCTTCGGCGACAGAGTTGGCAAAGCGCACCAAGGCGCTTTCTCCGGAAGTTCCGGTAGTGCTGCTGAGCGCGCAGAAGTGGGCCTTCCACACCGATGCGCCGGTTGATCTGCTGTTAAGAAAAGGGACCTATGCGCCGGCCGAGTTGTTGGAGCGTATTCGGCTTCTGCTGGTGAAGCGCCGCGGACCTCGCCGTGCTGCGTCTGCCGCAACGGAAAGCCGCATCCGGGCTTGCTGACGACCTGAGGCAGTATCTTTCAAGTGCCTTCAGGCGCATCCGGCTCACTGCTGAAAACCTGGATTCCACCGAGAAACTTCCTGTCCGCGAACTGTGGCCGGACAAGATGAACTTTGCCTCCCGGCAAAACGCAAACTCTTCCGGCGCAGGCGGGAGGCGTGTTGCGCTGCCTTTTCCCTTTGGGAACGAGCTGAGCGCCGCTCGTGTAAGATGAATTAGCACACCCATGGCAGCCATCATTCAAGTTGAGAATGTCACCAAAACCTATCGTATCGGCAAAGTGGACGTGCCCGCCCTGCGCGGCGTTTCCTTCGAGGTTGAGCGGGGGGAGTTCCTGAGCGTGGTGGGCCCTTCGGGCAGCGGTAAATCCACTTTGTTCTACATCCTCGGCGGACTGGCCCAAGCCGATTCCGGCCGCGTGCTTATCGACGGCACGGACTTTGCTCACACCACGGACTCCGAGCGCACTCACCTGCGCAGGCGCAAGATCGGCTTCGTTTTTCAGAAGTTCAACCTGCTGCCCACACTGACCGCCCGCAACAATATTCAGATCGCTTTGGACATTGCCGGTGATGCGGCGAACCACGACCCTGAGCACTTCCGGAATATCACCCAACTGCTTGGCATCGACCAGCGCCTCGATCACCGCCCCAGCGAGCTGAGCGGCGGCGAGCAGCAGCGAGTCGCGCTGGCGCGAGCCCTGATCAACAAACCGGCGATCGTGCTGGCCGACGAGCCGACCGGAAACCTTGACACGCAGAATTCCGCTGCCGTGCTGGAAATGCTGCAACGCTCCAATCGGGAGCTCGGCCAGACCGTGCTGATGATTACCCATAACCCCCAAGCGGCACGCTACGGCAATCGCATTCTGCACATCCGGGACGGTCAGGTAGTCGCACCTGAGCTGGACCCGCAGTGGTCCGGCGCAGTGCGCTAGAGATGGGTTTCAGGAAGCCGCTTATCGAAGAGTTTCTCAAACTCAAAACTGAATATTTGACCACGCACAACAACAGGAACAACGGTCTAAGGAACCTCTGCACAGGTTGTGAAGTTGAAGAGTGGATTTGGTTTTACTGGCAGAGCGGGCGGACATCAGGCGTTTTGGAGGGGCTTTCGTGCTGACAAAGTGTTCTGGCTGTATCTCTGGATAGGTCCAGAGACACTACGCCATCTGGGTGTACAGCAATCTCTGGCACAAGAGAAACAGGTTGCTCAACGCACAGAGCGTGAACGCCTGATTGGCGTTCTTCCTGATTTCCCGGTATCTCACCTTCGTGTAGCCGAACTTCAGTTTGAGCACTGCAAACACATGCTCGACGCGGGAGCGAGTTTGAGACTTCGTTCGATTCTTCTCGCGTTCAACTTCGTCCACGCGGTTCTTGTCACGGTAGCGTTTATTGGTCAGATCCTGCGCTGGGGGCGCGACTTCGTGGATGGCTTCGCCCTGTGCGCGATAGGCCTGATCGCCCCAGACCTTGGTTTCATCACCGCGCAAGAGATCCGGCAGTGCCGCCGAATCCGCGATGTTGGCTGCCGCCACTACCACCGAGTGAATGATCTTCATCTTGCTGTCCACGCCCACGTGCGCATTCATCCCGCAGTTCCATTGTTTTCTCTTCCTGGTTTGGTGCATCTCGGGATCGCATTTCTGCTCGCGGTTCTTCGTCGAACTCGGCGCATGAATGATCGTCGCGTCGACGATGGTGCCGGCGGTGATCTTGATGCCACGACTTTCCGGATGCGGGTTCACCGTCTCCAGCATCGCATCGCCAAGGTTGTGCTGTTCTAATAAATGGTGGAACTCGAAGGCCGGCAGATCGGCCGCATTCCTCTGCAGGTCGATCGAGCTGCGCTACTCCGTGATCGGGAAAACGGAAAGAGCATTGCCGACCGAATGACCGCCTATCGGACCTCAAAGGCCAGCGTCTGCCGTGTATTAAAGGATGCGCAGCAGACCGTCTCCAAGGGGGCCATTCCGACGGCTGTCGCCGCTGATGACAGCAAAGAACTTAGGCCGCCGGAGTCGGCGGCCTGAGGTAGTGTCCAAAACGTTGGGTTCAGAGCAATGCGGAAGGGAGAACTGCATTCACCCTCTGGCGACGCCCCTGAAACTGGAGATCAACTCTAAGACCGACCATCAGGATGTTCTTGCGGCTCACGCTTCGAGCATCCTGAATGGACTTCCGTATCTGTCGAACTTCTATCCTCCCTGGCAGGCTAAGGCTTTGGAGGCTTGTCTTGCGTTGTCTGCTCCGCTTTCTTGTGGTGTCGCGGCTTCAGCGGAGTACGCGGAACGGCCTTGACCTTGCTCTCGTTCACTAGCACGCTGCCCTCGGATGAGAACTTGGCGCCCGCAGGGACAATCCAGAGCTCAGCCATTTTCCCTTTGCCTGTGCTCTCAGGGTTGCCGATTCTAAGCTCGATTCGCGCGGGATCAATACCTTTCTCCCTGCTGAGGTAATCCTTGGTGTTCACCGCGCGGAGGGCCGCATAGCCAGGATGCTCTTTGTTTTCTCCGGCGCTGGCATAGCCCAGAACGACGACTCTGGCATCGGGCGCGGCGGCCAAGGCGTCGGCAAAGCGGTCAAGCTCGGCTTTAGCCTCGTTATCAACTCGCGTAGGACGCTGAAGGTCGCGGCTGAACTCGATGGCACCGTACTTTACCGCCGTAGGAGCCGGCAGAGGCGCCGGAGCGGCCTCCTCTTTCGGCGGGGGCGGCGGCGCAGCGGCGGCCTTTGGCACTTCCAAGGCCTTCACTGTGAAGCTGGCCGAGCAACTGGCCGACTCCCAGGGCTTGAGCCCCTCCTTACCGGGCTTACCCTCCTTGACCGTGGCCTTCACCGTGTATGCGCCGGGAGCGAGGTTGGCCGTGGCCACTGCGATTGATGCGCCATTGCCAGTCACGTTCACGCCCGACCAGACGTAGATCACGTTGGCCTTGGGCTCGACGCCCGCTGCCACTGCCGTTGCTGTGACCGGATCGCCGGGGTAGATCGAAGCCGGCTCCGCCGAACAGCCGAGCTTCACCGCCGGAGGCGGCGCGAGTTCATGATGCCAGGTGATGCCGGCCGCCAGACGCAGATCGTCCTGCGAGTTTTTCATTGAGTTGCCGAAGCTGGTATGCACGAACTCGGCCTCGGCGAGTCGCAGGCCGAATCCTTTGTGAAAAATCAGATTGAGGCCGCCGCCCGCTTCAAGCGCAAAGGAGTTGGCGCTGCTTGCGAGCCCGTTCCCGTCAGGAAACGCACCGTTGAAACCATGTGCGCCGCCGAAGAGAGATTGCGCGAAGACTTGCAGGCGCGGTTTGGCCTCTTTTTCCGGCGCGGTCCACGTATAACGCGGACCGCCAAGGAAGGAGAGCTTGTTGGCATCGATGCCGGAGGAAATGTTGCTGGCGTGATCGCCGGTCAAGCTGGCTGCTACGCTCAGGCCCTTCCAGAAGGTATAGGCGGCGTCAACCCCGCCGCCCTTGAACCAGAAACAGCACTGCGAAGGAACCACCTGGGAACGCTCGGCGGCAAATGTGGCCGCCACATCGATCGAAGGCAACTCCGGCTTAGCCACCGGAGTTGTGCTTTGCTGGGCGTAGACCGCAACCCCAGCCATCAGAGTCGCGCTCAGAAGGAGCACCTTTCCGCGATTCGAGATGCGCATTGTCAGTTCTCCTTTGTTATTCCACCGTCAGATACACGTTGACTGAGTGCGTAAGATTGCTGGCGGTTCCTGCGGTTCCTGTCACGGTTATCGTGTAGCTTTGCGGAGCCGGACCGAAGAAGCCGGTACCGCTTGAGCAACTGCTCAGTCCCATTACGGCCGCCAGAGCCACGGCCAGCATCAGCAGCGGGAGCAACCGCCGGCGGGCGCGGCGCAGCAGCCCGGCAAAGGGGAACAGCAGCAGCGCCAGCGAGAGCGGCGCCAGCCGATGCGGGCCACCAGAGGCCGGTCGCACTGCCGACAATGCCGCTGTCTGAACGCTCATGGTAACCGTCGCGCCGGAGCCTGAATTGACAGTTGCCGAAGGCGAGAAGCTGGCCGTCGCGTTCGCGGGCAGGTTGCTCGCTGAAAGGGTGATTGGCCCCGGAAACGTCGTCGTGCCGCTGGGAGTGACGGTGATGATGAAGCTTCCGTTCCCGCCAGGGATAACAGTAACGGTCGCGCTAGGGCCAGTAATGCTGAAGTCTCCGACCGACTCGGTCAGCGCGGCGCTGCCCGGAACAAAGTTGCTATCGCCGGAATAATTCGCGGTGATCGAGTGCGAAGTGGCAGTGAGCGAGGGAACTGTACAACTCCATGTGCCGCTCGCGCTGGCGGCCACGTTGGAACAAAGCGGAGTCTCTCCGTCGAGGAAGGTCATCGTGCCCGTGGCAACGGGAACACCGGCCGCGAGGCCTGCCGTTGCCGTAAAGGTAATAGCGTTCTTGGTAAACGCCGGGTTCGAACTGCTCGAGAGCGAAACCGTGGGCTTGGCCTGGTTGATCGTCAGCGAGTAAGACTTGCTGACTGTGTTACCCAGGCTATCGGTCGCCGTAACCATGAAGTTGACGGTTCCTGCCCAGACAGGCGTACCAGAGAGCGTTCCGGCGCCGGTGCCGCTGGCCGCCAAAGTGAGGCCCGGCGGCAAACTGGTAAGCCCCGCCGGCACACTCGAAATGCCGGACAGCGCGTAGGCGTACGACGGCGTGCCGCCCGAGGCCGTGAACTGCACGCTGTACGACTGGCCCACCTGCGCGTTCAACAGTGATGTCGGCGAGAGGATCATCTGGAGCCCCGTGCCGGACAGAGCAATCGGCTGCTGATTATTGGGCGCCGCCGCGTTCAAGCTGTTGTCGGTCACGATCGCTGCGCCTTGCAGCGCTCCGGATGCCTGGGGAATGAAGTCCACGTTCAGCAGGCAGCCTTGGTTATTGGCCAACTGGGTTGTGTTTGTGCACGTCGTCGTCCCGTCCAAGGGGAAGCTGTTGACGCTCTGGCCGATGGTCGTGGTTGTTGAGTTCACCGCGGAGATATTCAACGTCTGATTGCCAATGTTCTGAACGGTCACGGTCTGAGGGCTATCGCTGCTGCGTTGGCCGGGCGCCGTCGTGGCAAAGCTCAGGCTGGGCGGCGTTACCCGGTTAATCTCCGTTACCGTGGAAGCAAAACTCGTCACATAGACATTGCCGGAGCCGTCCACGGCAACCGAATTGGGTGGTGCGAAAGTGGAAAGCGTCGTTGGATCCAGTAGCGTCGTCATGCAGCTGGATGCAGTGCAACCGGGAGGCATCTCATACACGGCGGGTGCGCCCATATCCGTAACGTAAACATTGCCCGCCCCGTCCACGGCAACGTCTGTGGGAGACGAGAAGCTGCCCAGCTTCGACATGCAGCTCGATGAGAAGCAACCGGCGGGGACATACCACACCACATGATAATAAGAATCTGTGAGGTAAATGTTGCCGCTCCCGTCCACGGTAACACTGCTGAAATCTCCAGCGTAATAAGGGGAGAAGCTGACTAACGGCAGGCCTGAAGTGGCGGGAGGGATCTCGAGCACCGAATTTCCGCCCACCACATAGAGCTTGCCGGTACCGTCCACGGTAATCGCTGCTTGGCCATCGCCATATCCGAGCAGTTGAGTGACTGCACACTGTCCGTTGTTGTAAAGGGTGGTCGTGCAGCCGGCAGAAATCTCATACACCGGGCCTCCCTCACCGTCCAGCTCATAGACGTTGCCGGCGCCATCCAAGGCAATGCTGAGGGGGTAGGAAAAACCGCCGCCCAACTGCGTCACGCAGCTGCTTGAAGGGCAGTTGGGTGGCATCATGTCCACCACGCCTGAAAATGTATCCGCCACATAGACGTTGCCGGCGGCATCCACCGTCACCCAAGCGTCTGAACTGAAACCGCCGCCCAATGAAAGGATTTGGTATGGGCTGAAGGCCACCTGCGGCCCCAGACCGGTGCCGTAGACATAAGCGGTGGCGATGGGATTGGGCGGCGAGGAGGTGTCCGACAAAAGCACTGCGCCATAACGAGCACTGGCCGCCACCGGACTGAACTCCACGTTTACCGCGCAGCTGGCGCCTGTGTTGTAGTTCCCCGCCGCGCAGGCGTTCGAGGGTTGGGTCAAGGCCGCGGCAAAGTCCAGGTTCGGCGAGCCTTGCGTCAGCACGGCGGGCTTGCTGATGCTTCCCCCTTGATCGAAGGTGAAGACCATGGTGGCGGAACCGCCCGTGCTGCCAACCTGAGTTGTGCCAAGATTAATCCCGGAGAACTGCACTTTCAGCACTTGATTGTTGCCGGCATCGGCGATATAGACATTGCCGCTCGCGTCCACCGCCACGCCCGAGGGAGTGGACAGGCCACTGCCGATCATGCTCTGGGTATAGCCGCCGCCGGAGGCGATCTCCTCCACCACCTGGGTGTTGCTATTGCCGACATAGATGTTGCCGCTGGCATCCACCGCGATGCCTACCGGGTTCATAAAGCTTACGAGGTCGGATGGGAGGGTGATCTGCCAGCCGGCCGTCGAGACGAGCGTTTGGGGATAGTTGTCGTTGATGTAGAGGACGTTGCCCTGCGCATCCACCGCCACGCCCGCCACGACTACTCCGACGACGGGGTAGCTCACTCCACCAGCAGCCTTCATCTCCACTACCATATTCGATATTTCATCTGCGATATAGACGTTGCCGCTGGAGTCCACCGCCACGCCGACGGGCATTTGCAGGCCGACATTGGCGTTGCTGGCGAGGACGCTCTGCAGGTAGCTGCCGTTGGTTTGCAGTGTCTCCTTCAGAACCTCATCGAGGACGTTATCGGCGATATAGACGTTGCCGCTGGAGTCCACCGCGACGGCCAAGGGGTCTTGCAGCCCGCCTTTGGCGCTGCTGGCGACGACGCTCTGCTGGTAGCTGCCGTCGGATTGCAGTGTCTCCTTCAGCACTCGGAGGTTGCCGGAATCGGCGATATAGACGTTACCATTCGTATCCACTGCCACCCCAAAGGGCGACAACAGTCCGCCGACGATAGCGCGCTGCCCATAGCTGAAGTGCGCAGCCACCTGCGCCTGGAGAGATGGCGCCAACAGGCAGCCCGTGCAGGCAAGTGCCACTGCCACTAAACAGCTCACGGAAACCTTGCGGAAGATGAAGAGAGGAGAAGAAACAGCGCGGCACAGCCAGCTTGAAGACATGAAAGCGCCTCCCAAAATTTGCGGGCGCCTCGATCTTTTTGTCCGGGCCCCGGGCACAGCAACAGCGCAAACACCTAGCCCTCGCACACCGAAGCAGCACCCTCCACGGTAAGACAACTAAACTAAGCTTGTTCTACCGATTCAGCCCGCTAATCGAGTGCATTGAGAGTTCCTGAAAATAATAAGCTTCCCTTGTGAATACGTCAAAAAACTAAAGCAATGGTAGTGGTGCAGTTTGAATTTATATGGAGCTAGCGAGTTTCGGCTAACGGCGGCCCCAGAGCTGGAGTAGTTTTCCAACTCTGGGGCAGTTGCCGCTTTCTTGCTGTGGGTTTGCTAAAGTGGGTGACTCAAGGAGCGGAGCCCTCGTCGCGCCAAATATATATTCAGAAACCAGCAAGAGCGATCTGTTCATGTCCTACCTGCGGCGGGCTGACAAAAAACTCACCGACAAGCCGTCGCCACTCCTGAAAGTCTTCCGATCCTCTGAAATGCACGTTATGGTCATCGATGGTCTCCCAAGTCACCATCAGGGTATAGCGGGAAGGTTGCTCAACCGACTTCAGGAGCTGCAGACCATTACATCCTCGCGCTCGCTGAAAAAGCGGAACGGCGAGAGCCACGCCGTGCTCGAAAGCGGTTTCCATGCCGGGTTTGATCTCTAGCTGAGCCATTTCAAAAATCATTTGTTTCCTTTCTCGGGGCTTATATCGGCATCGTTGTAAGGGGCGGCCTCTTACAGCCCCGGACGAATTCCGTATTGTACGATCATCTCGTGCGAATGAGGAATCCCGATGTAAACATCTACTTACGATTGAATGTCTGGATGTTCAAATCGGACGGCTGCCGCTGATCGGATCAGGCTCAGCGTCGTTCGGAACAAAGGAATAGCAGTCGCTGGTTGTGAGTTTGCAAAGTACGGTCGAAGCGGTCATAGAGGGTATAAATTTTGGGGCCGTTTGGGAGTGGGACGGAAGTTCTGGCCGCATCTCGTGCGATAATGTTCCGCGCTAATGCGCTGCTCGACAAAAAGGTGAGCCAATGTCAACGATCCATGCGAACACTTCCACGCGAACCATTCCGGGATCTATGGGAACTGTAAAACGGACCAACTATCGGTGGGTCGTGTTGGTTGCGGTGTGCCTGTTTCAGATGGTCAATTTTGCCGACCGCGCCATCATCGGCGTAGTCATCCCATCGCTAAGAACTGAGTTCAGGATCAGCAATTTCGAAGCTGGAGCAGTCGCCAGTATCTTCTTCTTTGGATACGTGCTGGTTCTGATTCCCGCAGGCTGGTTGATGAGTCGCATAGGGGTCACCCGGGTCGTAGCTGTGACCGTTGCGGTATTTTCGCTCATCACCGGCGTGATGGGAACAGCAACCTCTGCCGCCCTGCTGAAGGTGTACCGCGTCGGTCTCGGAGTTTTCGAAGCGCCGGCTGCTATTGGCGGCAATGCCACGATGAAGAACTGGTTCCCGGCGAAGGAACGAGGGACCGCCGCCGGCATTGTTACCGCCGCTACGTCCTCGGCAGTCATGGCGGTGCCCCCGATCGCAGTCTGGATACTGGTCAACCATGGCTGGAGGTCCGTTTTTTTCTACTTCGCAATTCCTGGTTTTTTTGTAGCGCTAATTTTGTTCGTGTTTGTGCGCGACCTGCCCGAATCGACTCCGTACTCCTCGCCCGCCGAGGCGGCTTACATTCACGATGCAAGCGATGCGGAAGATGGCAAGGAGACGAAAGCGACGGTGGCTTCCTGGGGCTGGCTGGACAAACTTCTGCGCGCCAAGCACGTCGATCAAATCGACACCAGGGTCAAAGCCTTTCAGTCGAAGAATATCTATGGCGATGCACTGACGTACGGCTGCATGCAGATGGTATATTACGGACTTTTGACCTGGATTCCCTCCTACCTAGTCACGGCCAAGCATTTCTCGTTCGGCAAGATGGGGTGGGTAGCCGCAGCCCCTTGGCTAGGCGGATTGTTGGGAAATATTGGGGGAGGCGTGATCTCCGATAAGTTATTCGGCGGCCGCCGTAAGCCGATGATCTTCATCAGTGCCCTGACTACGGTCATCATGATGTGGTTTCTGATCCATGTCAGAGCGGACGTAACCAGTCTCACCATTACTTTGTTCCTGGCCGGGGTGTTTCTCAATTGTAGCTGGCCATCCTTTTTCACCTACCCGATGGGTTTGACTACCGGTCAAATTTATCCTCTGGCGGTTTCCGTAATCATAACCGGAGGGAATCTCGGCGCATTCGTTTCACCGATGACGGTGGGCTTTATTTTGGACCGGTACAAAAGTTATGACCCAGTTTTTGCCTTCTTCGCAGGAGCTGCGATTCTAGCGTTCATATTGGTATCATTTCTCGATGAGCCTATTCTCGCTGGGCACCACTAGCGCAAACGAATGTTTTGTCCGCAACACGCAGTCGAGGATAGACGTTGTTAATGCCCTGAACTCCTAAAGCTCCGGCCATCGCAGCCCGAACCGCCGCCCAGTGACGGCTTAGTTCCTGCATCGATACCGGCCCACAAATGTGCTCGATCGGTTCCGTCGTCTTTGTGCTTTCGAAAAATCTCGTTATTTTGAAGCTGCGCACAGTTTGCATGCGTTCCGGCTTTTGATCGGGCGGGACAGCGCCTTCGCGGTTCTAACATGCAACCTGATCATTTGTTCGACCGTAGATAGATTCGAGCAATGCTTAACGCATCGCCCGCCATCAGGAGCGTTCACTATCCAAGTGGGCCATTGCCTGTTCGCCGTAGCGGGAACCTGCGGCTGCTCCCGCTGGAATTGCTTGCTCGATGTCAGCAATATCCGCAGCCGTCAGCTTTACATCGAGTGAGCCAAGCGCCTCTTGCAGTTGGACACGGCGTCGCGCGCCAACGAGCGGAAAAATGTCTTCACCTTGCCCGGCCACCCATGCGATTGCGAGCTGTGCGACGGTGACGCCCTTTTTCCCGGCTACTCTCCGCAAGGATTCCACAAGGGCAAGGTTCTTGCTTACGTTTTCTCCTGAGAAGCGAGGCATGCGGTTGCGAAGGTCCGCCGGGGTGTTTCGGTCCTTGCTCCAATGGCCGCTGAGCAGACCACGGGAGAGTACGCCGTATGCGGTTATGGCGATCCCGAGTTCGCGGCAGGTGGGCAGCACCTTGGCTTCCAGGCTTCGTGAAATAAGCGAGTATTCGATTTGGAGGTCGCAGATGGGATGCACGGCTGCGGCACGGCGGACCGTCTCGCTGCCGACCTCTGAAAGTCCGATATGCCGGACATATCCCGCCTGAACCATCTCGGCGATAGCGCCGATGGTGTCTTCAATCGGCACCGCGTGATCGAGACGTGCGGGACGATAAATGTCGATGTACTCCGTGCAGAGACGCTTGAGCGTGTAGGCGAGGAAGTTCTTCACGGCCTTCGGCCGGTTATCGCCGCCGCTCCATCCACCTTTCGGATCGCGCATCTCTCCAAACTTGACGCTTAAGACCACCTGCTCGCGAGTCCGCCCATG
>JBEKOO010000076.1:0-12952 GCA_049521655.1 Candidatus Korobacteraceae bacterium | reverse complement strand
GGCAGCACAAGTTGCCAGGGTTGTTCACGAGAGTTGATACTTTTCGACACTGGCAAGAAGCTTCTCTTTGGCAAATCGTCTGGCGACATCATCCCTTGCATTTTCCGAGAGTCGCCGATATTCGTCCTCATCGGAAAAGGTTTCAGAAAGCGCTATGGAAATGGCTTTTGCATCCTTTGCCGGCACAGTTCTCCCGGTCAGCCTCATCGATCCACGGGAATTATCACGCGGGCAACACCCAATCCGGGATGTGTCCGCGTTGGTTTTTGGGGGCAATCTGTGAGCCGGCCCACGCACGCAAAACCACTTCGTAATTGCGCATGGTCCTTGCGCACAGCAGGTCGGCAGTGTACTCGGCATTGACTATGACCTTACTTCGACAGATCCTCGAATACGGCTCCCTGATACAAACCGCCCCATGTCGCAGGGCAGCATGAAGCGAGAACCTGCTCATGAAGAAACAGGCGACTTCGGCTTGTCCGAGAGCAGCTCTAAATATGCATCCACTATCTGATCCCAACGGTAGCGCTTGCGAAGTCGACTGGATGCTGCCGCCCGAAGTTCATCACAGTCGACTTTTCCTGCGTCAATCGCGTCGATATGATCCTTCAGTTCCATCACTGATTGAAAAAACAGGCCGCCGCCGTCAAGCACTTCGCGGTTGAAGGGATTGTCGTGTGCAATCACGAGATTTGAACAGGCCATCGCCTCGAGAAGCGAAGGATTCGTCCCTCCCACGCTGTGCCCGTGCAGATACACCTTCGCGTGATAGCGCAACGCAGTTAGCTGTTCTAGATCGAACACTGTCCCTAGAAACCGGATGCGTTCGCTCTTCTTCGCGAGCAGAGTACGGACATAGGTATTGGGGCGTTCTATATTCCCCAGAATCAAGAGGGGTAACGATGAGTGCGATGCTTCGAAACCCTCGACGATCTCAAGTACATGATTCTCAGGCTCGAGCCGGGAGACGACGAGATAGTAATTGCCAGGCGTGATACTCCATCGCACAAGCAGATCCAAGGAGGGTGGATTATCGATCACATCGCCGCCATAGGCGATCACGGTGCATTTGCTGCTCTTGCCATGTCGGCTGGCTAGGCTCGCCGCGATGGACTCCGCATCCGCGATCACACGATTGGCGACGCGCATGGTAGCCCACTCCATCATGCGGAAGTAATTCTTCGCCAAAATGCCCCACTTCGCGCGCGCCCATTCCAAACCGTCCGGATTGATCCATACCTCCGTGCCCCATATCCGAGGTATCAGACAAAACGGCGCTGCGCCGTAGCCGAGCATATACACAATATCGTAACCCTTTCGGGCTGCCCACAAGCATCTCGCATCGTAGAGGATCGTTTTCAGTGGGCCCAACGAAGGAGCCGGAACATAGCGCAGATTCACTCCCTGCCAAAGAGCAGGCATCGAAGATCCGCCGGCTTCGCAAAATACAGTGACATCGACTCCTTGATCGTGAAGTCCAATCCCAACTCTCTCAGCAAATGTTTCAAATCCGCCATAACGAGCTGGAATTCCTCGGGCGCCAAGAATGGCAAGCCTCACGACACTGGACCTTCTGTTATGTACCATGAGGTACCAGCCCAAAATGACGCAAATAGACGCTGCGCACTGTTTGCGCCGGTCTTTCCCAGTTGAATTCCTTGGCTTTGAGTAGGCCGCGATGAATCAGGTTCTCTCGCAATCCCGATTGCTCATCCAACTGGAGAATAGCATTACTGATCTCGCTTGAATTGCTTGCATCGACCCCCAGCGCAGCATCTGCACATACCTCTGATAGAGCTGTGTTGTGAGAGGAAACCACCGGGATCCCCGAGGCCATCGCCTCCAGCACCGGCATGCCGAAACCTTCCGCCCAGCTGCAGTAGACAAATCCCTTCGCGTTCCGGTAAATGGCCGGTAACTGTTCATCAGAAATCTGCTCTAATACCAGAACCTCTTGTTCGAGGTGTAATGTACGAATCAGATCGAATGTTTCGCCATACCAGAAATGGCGCTGACCAACGATTACCAAAAGTGGTCGCGGAGTTGTGAGTTGGGCCCAGGCACGCAGCAATGTGGCGTGATTCTTGCGCGGCTCCAAGCGCCCGACAGTCAAAAAGTAGCCTCCGCTCTTCAATCCCAAATCCCGGATAGCATCGCGGCCCGCGTCCCCGGGAAAGAAGCGCGCAACATCAACTCCGTTAGGGATCGTATGCACTTTCTCGGCAGGAATGGAATAGGTGTCGCAGATTTGTCTCCGAGAGAATTCACTCACGGTAAAAACCAGCGCGCTGTGGCGGATTGAGAAGGGCACTAAAAGCCGGGAGCGAAACACAAACGACTTTTCGAAATATTCCCGGTGTGACTCGAACAGGATGTCATGGACCGTGACTGCAGTGGCACAAAATGGGACTGGCGGTGCGATGTACTGTGTGTGGAGCAGTGAAATACCGTGACGCCTCACGATTTGAGGCAATTGCCAGAGGATTCTCGCAGGAGCAGGCAACTTTGGCATTGGCAAAATCGTCACGTGTGGTAATGCAAAACTCTCGCTGAAGGACAGCAGCTTCTGTGGGTCGTTCGCCAATACAACAAAGTCACACTCGAGAGTACAGGCAATGACGCGGGAAAAGAGCTCAAGACAATGCGTCCTCGAACCCTGAAAAATCCCGTCAACCACATGCAGATCGATACCGATTCGCGGCCGCTGCCCATGCAGCGCCTTTTCAGTCTTGGTCATTGTCGTCCACTGAAGTTAGCCACAAGAAGTTTCTGGCTGCGAGGCCTTTGCACCCGCTGATCCACTTAAGTTCTCCGAGCCTCGTGCAAAATATTCATCCTTGCGGCTCCTGATCTTACGCGCCGGTATCCCCGCAACAATTGCGAACGGCTCAACATCTCTTGTAACCACGGCTCCTGCGGCAATGATCGAGTGATCTCCGATCGTCACACCGTCGAGAATAGTAGTGCAAGCGCCTATCCACACGTCGTTCCCAATTGTAATGCCCTTATTGTTAACCCCCTGCCGACTCATCGGCTGTGTCAAATCCGAAAAGTTATGATTCTCGGCGACCATCGTAATTCTCGCGCCCATCATCACATCGTCGCCTATCGTCAAACTTCCTGAGCAACCGATATACGAAGATGCGCCAATAGAGCTCCGATTGCCCATGACCATTCCAGATCCAAGATTGCCGCCCCAATGGCCGCTAGGGCGAATCATTGCCCCTTCACAGATTGTGACGTCGTCTCCAAAACGCAATGGCGATCGGCTGATTGCTTGGAGGTATACGCCCGCCTCAATTTTGCAACGTTTCCCGAATACCAAGTTTGCTTTAGGGCCTTCGACGCGTACGCGCGGTCCAACCGAGATAACGCCAGAGCTCGTGAGTTTGAAAAGACGATAGTAGATTCCCTGTAATACTGTTCGCAAAAGGTATCGCCATATATATTTTCGAAATCGCCCGTCCTCATCTCCGGCATACCGCAATCGGTGAAGGACCTTATCGACGCCTTTAGACGTGTCCTCCCTCACCGCTCTGACATGTTCGGAGTCTGACGCCATGCGGCCCGTTTGCTCCTTCATAGTTTCCTTTGCTATGCTCTAGCGCTTTGGTTGCTCCGCGGTTTGCATGATCCGACTATACACATTGTTGATGACCTCTTCTTTGTGCTTCCGCGTGAGACGCTGTGATGCTTTCTGAGCCGCGACGGCCATCTCATATCTGCGATCTTCGTTCAGCCCAATCACCTCGATCGCCTTGGCAAAGTCTCTGATAACTTGAGAGAGCGAATTTGGCGGAACTTTGATGCCAGATTGATCGTCGACGGCATCTCTGAAGCCGAAGTGATCGAGACAGATGACGGGCAGCCCATGGGCTAACGCTTCAGCCACCACTGTAGAGGTTGCATCATACAGGCTTGGCTGGACGAAGCAGTGGCCGGTTGCCATGACTGAAAGAGCCTCGGCGCGCGGTACTCTTCCCAAAAAGCCGCAGCGTTCGGCGAGTCCGAGCTTACCGGCTAGCTTCTTCCAGCTGTCCCAGAGTGGCCCATCTCCGATAACAACTAAGCGCCAGTCAAAAGGAGATTGCTTGAGTTGTTCCAGCGCAAGCAAAACCATGTTGAGCGCTTTCCTGGGCTCGCAGGTTCCGCTCCAAACGATGCGCAATGGCTCTTCTGGCTTTCGGCGAGTGGGTGCACTCGGTTCCAGGTCGGGTGCGCTTACTTCACACGAAACGGTAGCAGTTCGGCGCCACAATGTGCGAACTCCATCGGCCACGTTGCTTGATCCGGCAAGGATCGCTTGCGCGGCTGCTGCTGCGCGTCTCGGCCGGGGAGATACATGCATGGACCAAAAGGTTGAGAGATTCTTCAGGACAAAGAACACCCTCGAACGGAATGGAACGGCATTCAAGAGCCTCAACGGGAAGAATTGCAATCCGCCTATCGGTCCCCATACAAAGGGTTTTCCGAGCTTCCACATGTGCCCTGGCTCGCGAAAGCCTGTTCCCGTAAGCTGGTGAACCAGATCAAAATCGATCTCTGCGTCCAGGCTTTGGGCGAGCCGGTACGCGCGTCTTTGCCAATGCTGCATAATCAAATAGTAGACGATCTCGCAAAAAGGGAATTTGAACGCGCGGTCTTTTAATGGGGCATAGCGAACTGTCACATTGGTCATCGCCCCCGGGTGTTGAATCAGATACCGCTCCACATCCTCTCTCTCGCCGCTCCTTGTTACGACCCATACCTTATGCCGTGCCGCGATGGCATTCACGTAATCCCATCCTATTGAATACTCGGACCCTTTATTCGGATTGAACGCAATCGCAGATACGAGCACCTTCAACGATCTCAATTCGTTCATGAACGAGACACCTCTAACCTGGAATCGTCACGCAAATTGAAATACGGAAAAAGAGGACAAAATGCCAGAAACCACATTAGGTATTCCTGAATGTCTGTGCCATAGCTTCCAGTGAATTGCTGGAGAAACGCCACTACAAATATTGCCAGTCTGAAGGAATTCAAATATACCTTGGTTCTGAAAAAGAGGTAAACTTCCACGGCAAGAATGGTTATCACGCCGATGAATCCAAACTCGGAAAGAGTCCCGGCCACCATATTTGGGATTCGTCCGTTCATGCCACCAACCAGGTAGGAGAAATCAATATACTTAGCTTGCCCCAGCCCAACACCCCACCACAGGCTTTTCGATGAAGCGACTGTGTAACCTGCAATGTAGGCTAAGATAGTTCTACCTTGTGTGGAAGGGTCGTTCCCTGCCGCTGCCTGCCATACTCGCTGTGAGATTGGGTTAGGAGTCAAGAGCAAAGCCCCAGTAGCAAGGGCCAGGCAAAAGAATCGAATCCGAGATTTCTGGCTGCTTAGCAGTTGCCGGTAGCCGACCATCAGCGATACACCGATCGCAGCGAGGCCGATGCTAATTCCTCCAAAGGACTGACAGAGCAGAAAGGGAACAGCAATCATCATGGAATATGCGCCGTTACGTCTTCTGGTATCGCGCAATAGCCGAAGGGCCGCAAAAATCAGCAACGGAAACATCAGCTCGGCGTAAGCTGATGGCTCCGTCGAGAGCAAGTTGAGGCGGAGGGAATTTGAACCCCCCACAATGGTTTCGGTATTCTTCCAGAAAAGAGACTGCAAGGGCGTAGGAAGAAGAATAAGGCCAAGCATTGCAGCACAGAAGTTAAGTAGAATCAACTGATCGAACAACCGGTCGAGACTTCTGCATTGCGAGAGAGCCCAACAAAACGCGTACACCGTGATATAGACAGTCCACCAATGTGCGAGCGTGCGCAGATACTCCACGTGATTTTCAATGCCCATGACTATTTGTGCCAGGATAAAAGGCGAGAGGATCAGGAGGAAGTTCGCTGTCAGCCAGCGGCGGCCTTCAAGGTATAGCCAAATATAGAAGAGAGGCGAGAGGAGCGAAGTGTAGAAGACCCCAATTGGCAGCCCAAGATTGTCGACTCCCGCGTGATTTAGGAAGAAGTAAAATGCGGCGATTGGAAGATAGCGGTGGATCGAAAGACTGACCACGCTCCAAGGGACGAGAGGCTCGACGACATCCAAAGTGGTAACGTCGGGATTTGATATCGATCCCATCGAATGCCGGGTTCCTTGATTCAAACCCTAAAGTGGGTTTCCAATTGGGCCAATGAGCGAAGAATGCGCGCAAGTTGGGGACCCATTCCAGGTTACATGGTCCTAATTCCTGGCGTAGTCTTTCAATCTTTTAGTCGCAAGCATGATCTTCGCGGATCTCTTAGCCCCTTGAGGTGAGTCGCGAAGCGCGCGATTTTGGATTGCAAATAAGACAAGGATCACACTCAGTCTACTTCGCCACCGCCAATTTGCCAACCAACACAGCCATCGTTTCAGAAGCTGCCCGTGCCCAACTGAATTTTTGCCCCTGAATCTTCGCATTATACGCCAGCATCGAGTGCATGGCCCGGTCTTCCGTCAGCTGCCTGAATGCTCCGGCGATCGCATTCGTGTCATATGGATCAACGAGCAGCGCCGCGTTACCGGCAACCTCGGCAACTGCCGAGTTGTTGCTTGCAATAAGCGGAATATCCCACTGCATTGCTTCTACTAGCGGGAGACCAAATCCCTCATACAAAGAGATCATGACCAACGCGTATGCGTGCGCGTATAGCGTGCAAAGCATTGAGTCATCCGCGTTCTGCATGAGGTGCACCCAAGGCTGCAGCCCATTTGTCTTGATGAACTCGATCATGTCGAAGTCTCCCCACTGATAACTGCCCGCGATGACCAAATCGAACGGCTGCAGACTGAGCTTTCGGTATTCGATATAGGCCAGCAGCATACGGGTCAGGTTCTTGCGCGGTTCATTGCTGCCAACAAACAGGAAGTAGGGTGTAGGCAGCGGGCGTGGGCCAGTCGCCCCGTCTGCGCTTAAGCTAGAAGCTTCGTATATGACGGTGATCTTGTCTTTGGTGCCAGGAAAGAATGCCAGCACCTCATTGCAGGTGAATCGTGATACAGCAATAACTTGATCAGCGATTCGAAGAGACAGAGGCGTGGACAGTGCTCCCAAGACCCGAGCGTTGCGCGTCGTTGTTTGTGGAAAGCGCTTCCAGACAAGATCGTGGACGGTTAATACTTTTCTGATGTGAGGCGGTAGCAATACCGGCAAGTGTGAAAACGGTGACCAGAATGCCTCCACTCGATCCGTCAGCGCCCAGACAGGAAAAAACATCTGACCAAACGGCGTGCTTAATCCACGAGCGCGAACCGCACCTGCACGCACCTTCCAGTGCTCTGGCAAGGGAAAATCCAACTGGAAGGGCCGGTCGGAGTAAAGCAGAATGCGATGAGGAGACCGTTGCAGTGCAAATTCGTGCAAGAGACTTGCAGTATATCGGGCAATCCCGCTGCGAGGATTTGCGAGAGGACGTGCATCGACCGCAATGTTCAGCACTTGCTTCATCAGCTAGCATTGCTCTCTTTCGACCGTGGTGCGAGATAATCTGAAGGTCAGCGCGCCTCGTCGACTTTGCTGCGCTCGCAGTTTGATGCGTCCGTTTTTGGCCTCAGATTTGTTCCAATTATACGGTTCCTCACCGGTTATTGCCCCACTGCCCTTCCCGTATCATTGGCGTAAACCGTGTTTCTCGCCCGTCGGCGTCGATGGGAAGTCATAACAAATTGTGAGTTCGAGGAACTTCCGTTCGGAGGATGCACCTGACCACTACCTGTCATTTCAAATTTCCTGTTTACCTGGCTGCGCCTTGTTCTGCGACCGGGGCAGGCCGCCATGAACTCCGGCGATACAGGGAGTATAGCGACTCGCTGATTGCTGCAGGTAACAGCCTCACTGACTCCAAGTGACCACTCTTTAAAGAAGCATAATTGACCGGATTGTACGCCAAACTTCCAATACAAGGCCGGGGCTACGGATACGGCTCAACCACCCCGTTAATTTTGATCGAAGGCGTGCCGGTCGCCGCAGAGATGTACGGTACGCCATTTGCCATCACCGCATCGGGAAACTCCCAGCCCGTGGCCAGCACACCTGCGCCGGAAACCAACCCGACGTTTGAGAATCCGCCCATCTCAAAAGGAGCTTTGATATTGCTGCTATTGACGGAGTCGAAGGCAAGTTGTCCGACCGTTCCCCCTTCGACATTAAGCAACTCCGGCGCTGGCCCGTAAGATCCGGCATCTTGGAGGGCAAACCCATTGAAATCCAGGTTGTTTATGATTGATCCATTTTCGAGGATCAAAGCGGCAACGTTAATACTTGCGGTTCTGTAAACCGTGCAATTCTCGAATGAGAGACTTGTTCCGGTGTAAGCTAATCCGCCATTCATCGGAGACGGTCGCACAAAGCCGCAGACCGTGTTTGCTTGCGGCGCTACCCAGTTAACTTCTGCTTGCGACGGAATAAAAGTAACGTTTTGCAATATGATCGTGCCGAAGTTTTCCGCAACTCCGAGCAGAGCTGGAGCAGTCAGGTTGCAGTTTGAGATTGTCAATGAGGCGATAGAGTTTGGAAGGCTGCTATCGATGTATCCTAGCAGGAAGGCGGCCTCGGCAAGTGTGCCGCTGCAATTACTCACACTGACCGTGTCGATAATGAATTCGGCAGAGCCTCCGAACGATGTGTAGAGCCGCATCAGCGACCAACTGTTGAAAGTGCAGTTGGTTACCGTGACGCGCGAGATGTCGCCCGAATAGCCTTCCGGGCAATTCAGTGCAATAGAGTCGTCACCTGTCGCGAACTGACAGTTCGAAATCGCGATGTCGTTCGCCGGCCCGTCGAAATGTAATCCGTCGGTGGACTCCCCTGTGCTTTGCATCACGCATCCTGACACAGTGACATTGCCGACATTGGAGAGCCGCATGTGGTACGAGGGGGAATTCACCACAACCACATTCTCAATGCTAATACTGTTGAGGTTCGTCAAGTTGATGCAGCAGAATCGAACGACGTTATTTTGAAACGGCAATCCGCTTGTCGAGTCCCCGTTATGACCATTTCCCTGGTTACCGTTTAGCGTGAAGTTGCTGAGCGAGACATTCATTCCTCGCGCGGGAGCCGGCGGTCCTGGATCGAAGGGCACGTCCGCATTTGGGGGCCCATTGTGGATGCCATCATTATTTGTGCCCGTTTTTATGAAGAATCCGGTGCCACAGCCCAATCCTGCGATGCCCCAATAGCCGCCTGCCGGCAGAAAGAGTCCAGAGATCAGCGCGCTGCCGTCGATGATCAGCGTGATCGGGTTGGCCGGTGAAGCGCCGGCCATCGCCGCATTGATGCGCGGCCCATCGTCTGTGGCAGTCCCGCCCGTGTACTTGTTGCGTCCGTCTTGCAAATTGCAATCGAGAGCGCAGCCGATCTCCGATGCCCGGATGTAAGTGATTCCGGGAACTGGCACGGGCGGCGGCGCGGTCGGAACCAGGCAAGGCAAAATCATCTTCACCTCGGGGTCGCAACACGTTAGGGAGGATCCAACTGCCGCACCAGTCGCCAACGCTGCCGCCTTCTGCATAAAGCGGCGTCTGTCCATTAAGCTCTTGCATGCGTGCGTCTCAGTTGTCACAGTGTTTTCACTCCGCCTTGAAACACAGATCACTTTGGCACATGCTGGTCTGGCAGGGTGTGCAGCCTTGACCATATGCAACTCTGACGGTTGAATCGCAGAATAGCCCATCGCCCGGCAGATCACAAGAACCGATCCGCAAGAGACGCGGCATCCGGCTGAAGAGGGAAGCACGATAAATCCACATTTTGTGCCGGCCTGCTGCGCTCATTATGAGCACCAGTACTTAGGCAGTTCTACGCGTCGGAGTTCTGGTCCGCTGTCTGCGCCCAACTTATGGGGAATTCGGTTTGCTGCGATCAGCCAGTGACATTTCATCTCTTTTCCTTGAAGCAGCTCACGAGTGCCGCAACGTCCTTCAAAAAGGAACCCCAGCCTGCCCCCAACCTCCAATAGGCTCCCGTTCGCATCAGTTCAGCGAGCAGCCGCACGCCGCGGATACCGCCTGATCGCACCCCGGAACGTTTGCAGAGAAACGCTATCCTCGACTGCAGGGCAGAGGCGAGCTTATCTTGCAATTCAGGTCGCTGACGGGCTGCGTCAAGCGCAATCTGATACTGCTGAATTTCCTTCCGGTATTGTTCCTCCTTCCGCGCTCGCGTCTGTTCCATTCGTCGTTTCAGGCTTGGATTTTCAAATCCAACGGTTTGAGCCCCATGCCGCCGATACCGCACTACGGGGCTGATACGATGTGTTGGACCGATGGAGCATAGTACGAGCGATATCCACCAATCATGGGTCCATGTTTCGGGAATGGGGAGGATGACGGAGAGAAACTTAGAACGAAATGTCATAGTACAGCCAAGAATTCCTCCATAAACCAGGACGTTTGGCAATACCGAAGTGCCTTCCCCAAAACGGCGCCGGTCTTCGCGCTTTATCCGCATATCCTGATAAAACGTGCGCTTCAAATCACCCCCGCTCTCGTTCATCAATACAGCATCGGAAAACGTGAATGTGATTGTGCCGTCTGCTGCGAACGCCGCGTATGTATTCCGTATCCTGTCAGGAAACCAAATGTCATCCTGATCTGACAGAATGATCAAGTCGCCGCTGCAAAGGCCAATGCAATGCGCGTAGTTTTGCGCGTACCCGAGCCGTGTTGGATTACGGTGGATCTTGACTGGGAAAGGGGCCAGTTTCACGTAATCTCCGAGGATATCGATTGTCTCGTCCGATGAGGCATCGTCGCAGATTACTAATTCGTCAGGAAGTTGGTCTTGCTGCAG
The DNA here is from genome assembly GCA_049521655.1 of Candidatus Korobacteraceae bacterium. Lineage (GTDB taxonomy): Bacteria > Acidobacteriota > Terriglobia > Terriglobales > Acidobacteriaceae > TOLSYN. The sequence goes on along the minus strand of JBEKOO010000076.1, from coordinate 2,130 downwards.
AATACTATCTAGCTGCTCACGAAGAAACCTCGCGCCGTTATATGTACACATTGCCACCGATATCGAAAGGTATCGGTCTTGACTGGGGAGCACAGTCACCCCTTTTCCTTCGGTGAAGATAGAATGTTGTCCCAATACTCCCGAAGAGTGTTGATTCGAAGCGACACAAGCAAGCAGGAGACCGTTGGCAAGAAACGCATTGCGCCTCCAGGCGGCGAGTTCATGACGAAAGTCTTCTTCAAGAAGGTGCTATCCCAAAGTACAGAGAGAATGGTTTGCAAAAGTCTCGAAAACTTGATTACCGAATACCATGCCTCTGCCCCTCGTAAAGGAAGAACAATGTGCGGAAAGACATAAACCCAATAGCTCAAGCGGGTTTTATATATGGGCTCAAGTATGTCTCGTATGTTCTCCGTTTCGAATTTACTGCCTGTGCCCCGCCTAGTCTCCATAATCATGTTAGGGAACCATGCTTGTAACATGCATTTCTGAAGGGCCCTTGTTATATCGTTTCGGTTTCCAAGAGACGAATCTATAACCTTCGCAAAATTAACTCCAAATACCTTACCAATTCCCCAGCCACCGGTATTTCCACCTCGAGCGCCAACTATTCTGTCCCACACGAACAACGTGCGCGAGTCGGCAGCCAGCAGTGGGCAGACCCAACCTAACTGCATCAAATTCGTTCCATTGTAGTCAGTTAATGCTCTATGCGGGATCGCGAAATAAAGGTCTTTGTTCACAATCATTGCACTGATAAATCCAATTGTTGCACCCACTTTCCGCGCGAGCTGGAGCCCGCTCGGCAAGATCTGAGCGAGCCGGTCAAACTTGTCTGATGATCGAGCAGCGATTGGATCATTCCTGAACGCATATTGGTTCACATACACAAGGGAATAATCCCTAGCCCTCAAGAGAGAGAGTATCTTGGATATTCCGCCAGGGACGATAATGTCATCATCTCCAAAGATCCACACATAGTGTCCGAGTGCCTGCTCAAAGCAGCGTAAGAAGTTGGCATCGGCCCCTATATTGGTGTCATTCCGCAGATACCGGAGTGTGAGTCCGCGGTTCTCAAACTCTTCAACGACTAGGCGAGTGTCATCAGAGGAGGCATTGTCGGAGACAAGCAACTCTACGGTTGACTGGTTGGCCAATTGGTCGAGAAGATTGGCAAGCAGCTCTCTCAGATATCGTGCGCGGTTGAATGTTGGGATCGCGATGGTGAGGAGAGGCTTCTTATTCGACATGCCAGATCCTCCGGTATTTCAGAAAGAGAAATGTTCCGGATGGCAATCCAAAGAATATCCCGATCAGCAGGTTACCGCTCACCATGCCGAATGCGCCAAAGTGTTTCCCGAGAAAATACGCGGAGCAGGCTGTTAGGAATGCGCCGATAACGGAGGGAAGCAGAAATTTCTCCTGCTTATGGGCCCTTAAGTAAATGGCTTGGGCGAACACGATCACATTTAATATCGCAATCAAGAGTAGGAATGCGAGCGGTGTTGGACTTAATAGACGTTGCGCAAAGCGAATATGCATCCAATTCATGGCCACTGTGGCCGCCCATGCGAAGAATGCTCCAAGGGCGCAGACAGCAAGAGACTGGCGGAGCGCACGAAAAAAGAGAGTATCGAGCGCAGAGTATTCTCTGCGGGCGATCAATGCGCCAAATGGCGCGGCCTTGGTACTGATCCATGCATAGGCGACCGATTGCAGAGCAGTGGCCAAGCTCAATGACATGCCCATCCGGCCTGCCTCGATAGCGCCGCGAAACGCGAAAAGAAGCGGGTTGTAGAGCTGGAAGATGAGGTATCCGGAAAGCCAACTGACAGCAATGCGCCACTGAAAGGGCCAAACTTCCTTCATCCAGCGAATGCGGTGCAGGCCCGGGTCATAATGCAGTAGCGGCCACAGAAGACGGCGTCGTCGGAACAACCAAATGGAGGCTACGCATGCATTGCCCGCCATGATCATCGCGGGGGCGAACAATCCGTGGTGCACGCTGAGCGCCAACCATGCCAAGGAACTGCCTGTCATTGCCTGGGTAAACCTGAGGTGAGCGATGTTCGCCACAAACCCGCAACCCTCCATAAAAGAAAGGATCGGATCCAGTTGGAATGTCAGCGA